>JBBCHP010000014.1:0-80928 GCA_037201525.1 Rhizomicrobium sp.
ATGGCGGGTCCGGCTAGAATAACGCTCCACGAGACTGGCGGCTGCAATGTATGCAATCCGGCGCTGCGCGGGGCCGTCGCCGAGGGGCTCAATGTGCAGTTTGAACTGGAAGGGAAGAATTGCCGTCACTGCAATTCCCCAGGACGCCACCGCGCCTTGGCGCGTATGATCGATACGGTGGGCGAACCGCTTCTGAAGCGATTGGGGATTTCCGGCACCGCGCGCGCTCTCTCGGCAGCGCCAGGACATGGAGAGCAACATTTGCTCGGACCGCTATGTGGCTCGTTTCAGACGTTCTCTCTTTTCGGAAATTACGGGAAGAACACTCTTCAATGCGATGTCCCGCGACCTTTCGCGCTTTGAGTCTGAAAGCTTCGACCTGTTCGAAGCAAGCATCGTCCTCGACTATGTTCCTGAACTGGACACTGCGGTCGCCAATATCGCGCGCGTGCTTGCACATCCGTCCGCGTTTTTTATTTTCGTCAATGAAAAGCGTTTGCTGGCGGACTCAACCGCGCCGCATGTCGCACACACGCGCAATCGCGCTGGCGGTCTGCCAGAATACTATCCGGAGGACTACGAGCGGCAGCAAATCACGGTTGGCCGCAAATGGTTCGATGCCGAATGGCGCAAGCACGGCTTTGAAGTGCAGCAGGTCGTTTGGCGCGATCTGTCGATCCGGGAATCCTTCACGTGGTGGGTTGGCCATAGATGACTCAAGCTGTCGGGATGGACGCAAACGCCTATCTGGACCGCATCGGAATTTCAGGCCCCGTTCCGCCCACACTGGAAACGCTCAAGCGCGTGCATGCCGCGCATCTGCGTGCGATTCCGTATGAGAATCTCGACGTGCAGCTCGGCCGGCCGGTCACGATCGAACGGCCTGCGATCTACGACAAGATCGTGTGTCGCCATCGCGGCGGCTGGTGTTATGAGATGAACGGCTTGCTCGGCTGGGCACTCGGCGAACTCGGCTTCAAAGTCACACGCGCGACCGGCGCGGTCATGCGCGAGATGTTCGGCGAAGGCACGGAAGGCAATCACCTTGTGCTCAAAGTCGAGATGGACGAGGGGCTCTACCTCGCCGATGTCGGTTTCGGTGATGGTCCGATTGAGCCCATTCATATCGTAGAAGGCGATTTCATATCCGGCGGCCTGCCGTTTTCGGTGTCGCGGATCGACGAGAAATGGTGGCGGCTGCGCAATCACCCCTGGGGGCGGCGCGCCGAATTTCGATTTCAATCTTGCGCCGGCCGATGAGTCCCAGCTTGCGGCGCGTTGCTATGAACTGCAGCACGCGCCAGATTCGCACTTCGTGCTGAACTTGTTTTGCTTCCGCTTTCGCGAAAATGGGGGTCGTCGGCGTGCGCGGCCGTGTTGTGCGCACCGTCACGCCGGAAGGCTATGAGGACCGCGTCCTCAACAACGCCAACGAACTCGTGCGCTTTTTCGACGAAGAACTCGATCTTCGCGATCCCGAACTCCCCTCGCTATGGCCGAAAATCTGCGCACGACACGAGGTCGTGATGGCGGAGCGGGCGAACACAGACGTTTAGTGTCCATCAAGACGGGCTGAGGCAAAGAGCTTTCCGACGGAATCGGCATAATGGTCGAAATAATATTCGTTCGGCGCGAAAAACAGGATCGCATCGAGCTTCTTGCCTGGCTGGCTGGCCAGCACTTTGCCTTTCATTTCCAAACCGTCAGGGGTCGTAAAAGACAAATCAAACGCAAAACCTGTTTCTGCACCAAATGAATGCGGCGTGAGGCTTGATGTTTTAACCCGGTCGTAGCCAGCGCTGCCGAGTGTTCTAGCAAATAGCTCGGCCACGTCATCAGGCAGCATAGAAGAATCGTATTTGGGCATCTGATCGCTGTCGGATTGCGCCATCAACGCGCGACCATTTTCTATATCCGTGTAGAAGTGCAGTTCATTCAGGCCCAGCCCATCGATCGTCCCATGTCGGGCCCGCGGGCATCTTGATACTGGCCCAAGAGAGTTGCGGATCGACAGTGATGCGACCCACCGTGGCCGGTTTGCCGGGATCGATAGGCTGGATCGCGCAACCGCCCAGCGTCGTCATAAGCAACACACAGCCGAACTTCGCCAAAGACTTCATGGCATCCTCGCAAGATAGGATTGGATCATAGCCTTATCGTCAGCCGCGGGCGCGAGCCTCAGATAATCATTGAGCGCGCTGCGTGCGGTATCGTTATCGCCGGATTTCAGCGCCGCAATACCAAGACCGCGATAAGCTTTCGCCTGATTGCCGCCGTCGGCGATCGCGGTTCGATAGGTGGAGATCGCGTTTTGAACATCTCCCGTCCCGTTTCGTCGCCGGTAAGCCTCGGCCAGATAGAATTGCAACTCGCCCGATTGCGGATCGCCTTTCAAAAGCCGCGAGATCAGGTAGACCGACTCGAACAAGCTTCCGCGTTCGAGTTCTTCATCCAGCCACTCGGCGCGGTGGAGAGCTAGTGCCGTTTTCCATCGATCCGTACCAAGATCGGCCGCCTGCGTCGTTCCGCGCGCTTCGTTCGCAAGCAAGGTCATATCGTGCAGACGCTCGGCATCCGTGGGATGATCGGCCAAAAACACGTTAGGCTCCCGATGATCGGGGCGCGCATTGCTTTCATCCGATATGTTGGACCAGAGGACATGACCCTGATCGGGGTCGTATCCCGCGCGAACGGCCATCTCGAAGCCACCGGCATCGGCCTCCCGCTCTTGATTTCGATTATACGCGAACATCTCACCAGCGGCGATGCTTTGCGCCAAACTGCTCACGCCGGAAAGGTTTGTATGGATGCCCACGCCCGCAGCCGCGACCCCAAGCGAGAAAAACGCAATAATATCGGAGGTCTCCCGTCTCTTGTCGAATCCGTTCCAGACGTGGCGCATGAGATAGTGTGTGATTTCGTGACCGAGAACGAAGGCGAGTTGAGCTTCGTTTTCCGTCCTCACGAGAAGACCGGTGTGAACCACCACCATACCGTTGGGCCAGCACGATGCGTTGAAGGTCGGGTTGTCGATAATATAGATACGCATATCTGCGCAGTTGTTCTGGCGAAGCCGGCAGACCACATCGCGAACATAGTTCGTCAGCGCGGGGGTCATGTATTATCAATGGCGATATCTTGAGCTTCTGCTCGGCCTCGTTGGCCGCCATCCAAAGTCCAGCCTCACCGCTATTTGCGTCTGGAGTGCTGACCGCGTCAGGGAGAACGGGCAGCGTCGCTCTTGCCGGCACTGCAAGGGCGCACAACGCCATAAAAGCGAGGGCGAGCTTGTTCATAGCGGCAGGCCTTGAAGCAAACCTTCGACGGTCTTTTCGGCCGGCGCTTCTGTTCTCAGATCGCCAGTCGAATTAAAGATGCGGTTGAACCAGACAATGTTGCCGGTGCGAAGATCGACAAGCGACGCAAAACCAACCTGCGTGCCGCCTTGAATGCCCCACGCCAAACATCGCGGCACCGAGCATCATGATGGCGCGTCCGGTGCTGGTGTAGCTGTCGCGAACGAATACGAAGAGCGCGTAATCCGCACCGTATTCGTTGCGCAACCCGTTCGTGCCCGGACCGAGCGACCAATCCAGTGCATCGCCTTTGCTCGGCAGTTTCATTGCGCTGTTATAGAGATGGGTGAGAATGGCTTGACCGACAACGCCGTGAAGCTTGATGACTTGCGCATCCTGCGGCGTGACTTCCTTGTCCGCGATGACGAGATCAGCGCCTTTCTTCTGCAGCAGGCCCGCGACGTCCTTCGCGATATAGTTTTGTGCGAGGTCGGTCCAGTCCGCGCGCGGCTCGAACGTCCCCTCCAGCGCTCATAGCGCCGAGTTGGACGTCGGGCCGAACCATCAGGACTCGTTTGTTGGGCGACGTCCATTCGAAGCTTGTATTTTGTGCGACTTTTGATGTGGGCGCGCATGCAGACAAAATCCCGCCGAACACGAACTGCGACCAGTAACCAACCGATTTTCATGGAATCCCCCCCGAAGCGCTTTTGTGTAACATGTGCCACGCTAAAGAAACACTTTTTTCTATTCTGGCGTGTTAAGAAACGTTGCCGGATATAGCGACTAATAAGCGGAGCAGACGAAGAAATCAGCCGGCGGGTGAAGCGTCCCGCCACCATCTTCTGCACCTGGACGAAGTCCGTCTTGCCAGTTCCCAGAACCGGGATGTCGTCCACACAGATGATGCGACGCGGAATGGCCAGTTCCGATACGCCGTGATTGTGAGCCCAGCCGACGATGTCGTGCCGGTTCGCATCGGGATTGGTGGTCACGAGCACGATCTGCTCGCCCCTTGCGACCGTCGGGCACGGTCACGGCGGCGTGGCTGAAATCGGGCCACAACGCCGAGGCGCAGCTTTCCACAACCGCCAGCGAAACGGACTCGCCGCCGATTTTGGCAAAGCGTTTTCAGGCGCCCCTTGATCGCGATGAAGCCGTCTTCATCCACAGACACGACATCGCCGGTGTCATGCCAGCCGCCGGGCGGCGGATCGATTTTCCCCGGCGCATCGGACCCTTAGATAGCCGAGCATCACATTCGGACCTTTCACAACAAGGCGGCCCGCATTCGGAATGCCTTCAACGGGATCGAGCCGCAGCGTCATCCCCGCCATCATCTGCCCAACCGTGCCCGTGACGGTTCGCGCTGGGCCGGTTCGCCGCGATCACGGGTGAGGTCTCTGTCACGCCATAGCCTTCAAGCAATTCGATGCCGTGCTTCTTCCGCAGCAACGCGCGCGTCTCATCGCGCAGGCGTTCCGCGCCGCACACCGTCAGCCGCAGCGACGAGAGATCGCCGGGCTCACCGACGCGCGCATATTGCGTGATGAACGTGTCGGTCGAGACGAGGATCGTGGCCTTGTGTTTCTTGATGCGTTGCACGATTTCTTTTGGCTGCAACGGGGTTGGATGGCAGACGACCTTGAGGCCGAGCATCACCGGCATCAGCGAACCGACCGTGAGGCCGAAACAGTGAAACGCGGGCAGGGGATTGAGCAGGATATCCGATGAATAGAGTTCGAGATGCACACGCACTTGCTCAACATTGGCGAGGAGATTGGCGTGGCTGAGCGCGACGCCTTTCGGCTCGCCCTCTGTGCCGGAGGTGAACAGGATCACCGCCGGGGCCTTCGCTGAAGGGTTTTTCGTCACCAGAGCCGGGAAGAATTGTCCGATTACGGCAACGGCTTTATCGAAGATTGAAATCTTTTCCCGGACATCTTCCAGATAAACGATCTCCACGATCTTGGCGAGTTCTTCGACAAGCGGTTCCAGCCCCGCGTTGTCGATGAACCGGTGCGCCGTCACCACGCGCTTGACCCTTGCGGTCCTGATCGCCGATTTGATCGCGGATGCGCCCGACGTGAAGTTGAGCATCGCGGGAATGCGGCCATAGGCGGAAAGCGCAAGGAATGCCACGATTGCGCCGGCGCCCGTCGGCATCATTACGCCCACGCACTCGCCGGATTTGGTGCCCGGCTTGAGCGCATGTCCGACGGCCAGCGCGCCGCGCATGATGTCGTCATAAGTGCGCGGACTGTCGTCGACATCGGCAATGCAGACGCGCTTGCCGCCGAACTTGCTGCGCGCCGCCGCGAAGGCGCGGAACACCGAGGTCGTCGCGCTGGAAATATCGAAAGGAATGACATCTTCGCCCGAGGCGGCGGCGACGGTGGACAGGGTCAAACAAGGCCTCCCAGGGAATCGGCGGCTTTGCCGCTCTCGAATAGCTGATCCGCAGGGTAATGGAACCAGGTGATTTTCGCGAGGGCAGTGTATATGTCTGCCGCATGACCATCGTGATCGACCGTCTCAATCCGCCGCGGCACCCGGAAAAGGCGCACCGCCCGGACAGCGCCGTGCAGCGCAAACCTGACTGGATTCGCGTCAAGGCGCCGGTCAGCCGCGAATATGCGGTAACGAAAGAGATCGTACGCGAGCACAACCTTCATACCGTCTGCGAAGAGGCGGCCTGTCCGAACATCGGCGAGTGCTGGACCAATCGTCACGCCACGATGATGATTCTGGGCGACACCTGCACACGCGCCTGCGCTTTCTGCAACGTAAAGACCGGATTACCCGGCGCACTCGACGCGGAGGAGCCGGAGAACGTCGCGCGCGCGGTCGCGAAGCTGGGGCTCAAGCATGTTGTTATCACGTCGGTGGATCGCGACGATCTTCCCGACGGCGGCGCGGCGCATTTCGCGAAAAACCATCCGCGCCATTCGCGCTGTCAGCCTCAGTACAAGCATCGAAGTTCTGACACCGGATTTTCTGCGCAAGGATGGCGCACTCGATGTGGTGATGGACGCGCGGCCGGATGTGTTCAACCACAATCTGGAAACCGTGCCGCGGCTTTATCTCTCGGTGCGGCCAGGCGCGCGCTATTTCGCATCGTTGCGGTTGTTGGAACGGGCGAAGGAGTTGGTGCCCGGCGGTTTCACCAAGTCGGGCCTGATGGTCGGCCTTGGCGAGAGCCGTGAAGAGATCATGCAGGTAATGGACGATCTGCGTGCCGCACAGGTCGACTTCCTCACCATCGGGCAATATCTCCAGCCCACAAAGAAACACGTGGCACTGGCGCGCTTCTGGACTCCCGAAGAGTTCAAAGGGCTGGAACAGGTCGCGCGCGCGAAGGGCTTTCTGATGGTGTCCGCATCGCCGCTGACGCGCTCGTCCTATCACGCCGACAGCGACTTCGCGCAGATGAAAGCCGCACGTCAATCGCGACGCTGACATGACCACGCACAGCGAGTCCCGCGTTGTTCCGTACACGGCTGATCTGATGTTTCAGATCGTGGCCGATATCGAGAAGTACCCGAAATTTTTGCCGTGGGTGAAAGAGCTGCAGATCGTCTCGCGCGAACAGTCTGAAGGACGCGAAATTCTTACCGCGCGAATGACCGTCGGATTCAAGAGCTTTCGAGAGAGCTATGTCAGCCGGGTTGTTGTCGATGCTGCCGCTCGAACGATCGATGTCGTGCAAACCGAAGGTCCGTTCCGCGTGCTCGAAAACCACTGGCGCTTCACGCCGGAAGGCGAGGGATGCAAGGTGGACTTCTCAATCCAGTTCGAGTTCCGCAACCTGCTCCTGAACGCGGTCGCGGGCGCCGCGTTCGGGCGTGTGATGCTTCGGACCACAGACGCGTTTCTGGAACGCGCGCGGAAACTTTCAAGAAGTCTGCGTAGCAGTTCCAGCGCAGCCTCGACCGTTTTCATCCGCACTTCGCTGCGGCCAATATCGCCGAAGCGGTGGGCTTCGTGGATGATCGAGCGGTTCTCGCGCGCGGCGGCGATATGCACGAGGCCGACCGGCTTCATCGGTGTGCCGCCGCCGGGACCGGCAATGCCGGTTACGGCCACAGCGACATGTGCGTTCGAGTTCTCAACCGCGCCTTCGGCCATCATGCGCGCGACGGCTTCCGACACCGCGCCCATATCCGCAATCAGATCGCCGGGCACGCCGAGCATGTCCTGCTTGGCGCGGTTGGAATAGACGATGAAGCCGCGGTCAACCACATCAGACGAGCCTGCGATCTCCGTCAGCAAACCGCCGATCAATCCGCCTGTGCAGCTCTCTGCTGTTGCGATGCGTAGTTTCTGTTCGCGCGCTTCCATGAGCACGACTTCAGCGAGGCGCAGGAAGTGGGGGAGGAAACATCGCGTCAGAGTAAGCCGACGCCGGCGAACACGGCAACAATGGCGCCGGCGAATAATCCCGCGAGAAGATCGTCCGCCATGATACCGACGCCGCCATGCAGCCGCTCTGCCGCCGAGATGGGCCAGAGCTTGGAAATGTCGAACAGGCGAAACAGCACGAACGCCGCAGCGAAGCCCGCAATCGACAGCGGCGCCATCGCGCAGGCAATGAATTGCCCGGCCACTTCGTCGATCACACATTCGGAAGGGTCGCTGTTTCCGGTTTCGACGGCGTAAGCCTCGCTCGCCCAGAGCCCGAAGATGAAGACTGCTGCGCCCAAAGCCAGCAGCACGAACGGACCGCCATACAGCATCACGACCCATGCGACCGGTAGCGAGACGAGGCTCGCGACCGTGCCCGGCACAGGCGCGCGCCCGATCCCGAACACCGTTGCCGCCATCGTCCACATCACGGCATCCACACCGTGGCCACGGCCTGCGCCGCGAGACCTTCGCGGCGGCCTTCGAAGCCCATGCCTTCGGTTGTCGTTGCTTTCACGCTCACGCGCGAGAGATCGAGTTTTAAGATTTCCGCGATCTTCTCACGCATCGCTTCGCGATGAGGGCCGATTTTGGGGCGCTCGCAGATCAGCGTGATATCGCAGTGCGAGATCGCGCCACCGGCAGTGCGCACGAGATTGGCCGCGTGATCGAGAAATTTCCACGACGGCGCGCCGCGCCAGCGTTCGTCGGTCGGCGGAAAGTGCTGGCCAATGTCGCCCGCGCCAATCGCGCCGAGAATGGCATCCGTCAGCGCGTGCAATCCCGCGTCGGCATCGGAATGACCTTCCAGCGCACGATCGTGCGCGATCTTGATGCCGCATAGCCAGACATGATCGCCCGGCGCAAAGCGGTGCGCATCATAACCGAAACCTGTTCGGCTATCGCCCAGACGCGCGGACAGAAGCTGTTCGGCCATGATCAGGTCTTTCGGCGTGGTGACTTTGAGATTGGTTTCTTCGCCCGGAACGACAACGATATCGAGGCCGGCGAGTTCCGCCAGCGCCATGTCATCGGTGAGCGCGAGCGTTTTGTGATCGCGATGCGCTTTCAGGATTTTTTCGAACCGGAAACCTTGTGGCGTTTGTGCGCGCAGCAGACCGTCGCGCGAGACGTTGACCCATTTGCCATTGTCGTTGCGGCGCAGCGTATCGGCAACGGGGATTAACGGCACGGCAGCGTCAGCGCCCTTGGACAATGCCTCAAGGACGCCATCGATGATCGCAGGCGAGGTGAGCGGGCGCGCTGCGTCGTGGATCAATACGAAGTCCGGCTTGTGGTGGGCTAACGCTTCCAATCCATGCATCACCGAATGCTGGCGCGTCGGACCGCCGGCCAGCGTCGGCAGGACGTTCAATCCACGCACGGCATCCGTGTAAGGGGCTTCGTCATTGGCACCGATCACGATCTGAACCAGATCGACCGCGTGATGGTGCGCGAACGATTCAATGGTCCAGCGCAGCATCGGCTTGCCGAGAAGAGGGACATATTGCTTCGGAATCGCGCCGCCGATGCGTTCGCCGCGCCCGCCGGCAACAATCACGACAGCAATGCGTGGCATCCCCACTCCAACCGGAAGTCGGCAGAACCTCTAGGGAAGGGCGGCTTGCTTGGCAAATCCTGCGATTGACGCACTGCACAAATTTCTATTGCATAGAATGTAGCCATTCTTATAGCTGCTTAAATTATAGGCATGTTGTGAACGTACATAATAGATTACCGCCCGACGCCACTGCGTTGATTGCAGGCGCCCTGCCGATGCCGGTGCTGATGATCGGCGCGGAGCAGGAGGTCTTGTTCGCCAATCCGGCAGCCGAACAGTTCTTCGATACCGGCGCGGCGCTGCTCGTCAAGCAAACCATCGACGCTCTGGTGCCGTTCGGTTCGCCGTTGCTCGGCATGATGACGCAGGCGCGCGAGCGGGGTGCTTCCGTCAGCGAGCGCATGATGGATCTGTCCATGCCGCATCACGGCGAGCGTGTGGCGGATGTGATCGTGACGCCGCTTCCCGAACCGGAGAATGCAGTGCTCGTCACATTGCGGGAACGCAGCCTGGCGCAGCGGATTGAGCGGCAGCTCGCCCATCGCGGTGCCGTGCGCTCGATGAACGGCATGGCGTCGGTGCTGGCGCACGAAATCAAGAACCCGCTGGCGGGTATTCGCGGCGCGGCGCAGCTTCTCGAAGACTCCGTGCCGGAGAGCGAGAAGAACCTTACGCATCTTATTTGTGCCGAGACGGACCGTATCCGCACGCTGATCGACCGGATGGAATCCTTCGGCGATACGCGCGGCTTTGCGCGCACACCGGTCAACATCCACGAGGTGCTCTATCGCGTGCGCAGCGTCGCCAGCACGAGCTTCGCAAAAGATGCGATGTTCGTGGAGACGTTCGATCCCTCGTTGCCGCTTCTGCCCGGCGATTTTGATCAACTCGTACAGGTGTTTCTCAATCTGGTGCGCAATGCGTCCGACGCGCTTCCCGAAAGCGGCGGTGAGATCACGCTGACGACGGCCTATCGCCCGGGTGTCCGCTTCGGCGCACCGGCCGCGGGTCAACGGCAGAGCCTGCCACTGGAAGTCACGGTGCGCGACAATGGCACGGGGATTCCGGCCGATCTCCGGCCCAACATTTTCGATCCGTTCGTCACGACAAAAGTCTATGGCCGCGGTCTCGGTTTGGCGCTCGTGGCGAAGATCATTGGCGATCATGGCGGCGTCATCGGATGCGACTCCGTGCCGGGCCGCACCGTGTTCCGCGTGCTGTTGCCGAAAGCGTCCGGCGAAAATGAGGGCGGCTGATATGTCGAAGGGCTTGATTCTCGTCGCGGACGACGACAGCGCCATCCGCACGGTGCTTAACCAGGCGCTTGGCCGCGCGGGCTATGACGTTCGCACAACGGGGACGGCGGCAGGACTGTGGCGCTGGATATTGGCCGGCGACGGCAGTCTCGTCATCACGGACGTCGTGCTGCCGGACGAAAACGGTTTCGATCTGTTGCCGCGCATCAAACGCCTGCGTCCTGAACTGCCCGTGGTGGTGATGAGCGCGCAGAACACGATCCTGACCGCGATCACGGCGACCGAACGCGGTGCCTTCGACTATCTGCCCAAGCCGTTCGACCTGAAAGAACTGACCGCTATCGTGCAGCGCGCTTTGGCAAGCCCGAAACAAAAGCCCGCGGTGGCGAATGAAAACGTCGAGCCGAGTCTTCCGATCATCGGCCGCTCGGCTGCCATGCAGGAGATTTACCGCGCGATTGCGCGTGTCACCCAGACCGACCTGACGGTCATGATCATGGGCGAAAGCGGCACCGGCAAGGAGTTGGTCGCGCGCGTGCTGCACGACTATGGCAAACGCCGGAAAGGGGAGTTTGTCTCCGTCAGCATGGCGGCGATCCCGAAGGACCTCATCGAAGTAGAGCTGTTCGGCCACGAGCGCGGGGCCTTTGCGGGCGCGACCACGCGGAGCTTCGGCAGTTTCGAGCAGGCAGAAGGTGGCACGCTATTCCTCGACGAGATCGGCGATATGCCGCTCGATACCCAGACACGTTTGCTGCGCGTCCTGCAACAGGGCGAGTATACGACGGTCGGTGGGCGGCTTCCGATCAAAACCGATGTGCGCATCATCGCTGCAACCAATCGCGACCTGCGGCAGCTTATTCAGCAAGGCCTGTTCCGCGAGGACCTCTACTATCGCCTCAATGTCGTGCCGTTGCGCATGCCGCCTTTGCGGGAGCGCAACGAGGACATTCCCGATCTTGTCCGGCATTTCCTGCACAAGGCGGAGGGAGAAGAGTTTCCGGCAAAGCGCGTGGAACTGGACGGTTTGGAGCTTCTGAAGCGCTATCGCTGGCCCGGCAATGTGCGTGAACTGGAGAACATGATCCGGCGCCTTGTTGTCCTTAGTTCCGGCGACACAATCCCGGCATCCGCCATAGCGAGCGAACTCTCCGAGCCTCGTTTCAGTGCGCTTACCGAAAGAGAAGACGAGCAGACGTTTAGCGCTGCAATCGAACGCCATCTCATAAAACTGTTCAAAGAGCATGGCGATATGCTTCCGCCTCCGGGGCTCTATGACCGCATTCTCACTGAGATCGAGCGGCCCCTGATTTCGATTAGTCTCGGCGCGACCCGCGGAAATCAGATCAGAGCCGCCCATCTCCTCGGCTTGAACCGGAACACGCTCCGCAAAAAAATCCGGGATCTCGGGCTGGAAGTAATCCGCGGAATCCGGCCGGATTAACTTCAACTTTGGAGCAGGGCCATCTTAACTCTGTTGCAGTTTGGCATCGCAGCAAACTTGCAACAGTCTGTGGCATCGCTACACTGGCGGCGGATTATGAAGGGCAGCTAAGCAGTTAGCGGTCCTCCCCCGATCAGAAGAGATTGAATGGCTACAAGTGGCATGGTCTCGGTGCCTCCAGGTGGGTCAGTCGGCGTCGCCCGATTTATGACCGCCCGTGGCGGATCGTGGCCGGCGTCGCGCTGCTGACCGCACTCTCAGGCTTTGCCATCCACGAAGCCATGACGGGATCGATCACGATCGCCACGACCTGGTTGATTGGAGGGCTGCTCGCCGCCCTGACGGTTGGGCTGGGCGCGCTGATCGTCTGGCAAGTGCTGCGTCTTAGGGGAGAGCGCCGCTCACGCATAGCCGGTTCGCGCCTCCACTTTCGCCTCGTGGTGATGTTTTCGGTCATGGCGGTGGTGCCGGCCATTTTCGTCGCGACATTCGCGGCCACGACGCTCAAGCTGGGTGTCGAGTCCTGGTTTTCGGCCGGTGTGCGTTCGGCGCTCGACAATGCCGTCGGCGTTGCGCGCCAATACGCCATCGAGACCGGCCGCGGCATCACCATCGATGCCGGCGAAATGGCGGATGGTATCGAGCACGACCGCACGCTCTACAACGAAAGCAATCACGTCAAAGTCGGGCTGATGATCGAGAAGCTTGCGATCATGACGAACGACCGCGGTCTCGTCGCCTCGTTCCTTGTCGACAGTCACGGCAACGAATTGGCGAGCAGCGCCAAGCTGAAATACACCGCGGCGCTAAAGCCGAGCGCGTCCGATATCGCAGACGCCAAGGCGGGGCGTATCGTCGTGGATGCAGATCCCGAGACCGGCATCGTGCATGCGCTCATCAGTCTTCCGCAGCTCAACGATGCCTATCTGCTTGCGGTGCGTGCGGTCGATCCCAAAGTGTTCCGCTACTACAACCGCACCAAAAGCGCGTATGGCGACTACAAGCGCCTGGAGAAGAACAGATCGGACATCACCGAGGATTTCGCGATCCTTTATGCGGTCATCACGATGGATATTCTCATGGCCGCCATTTCCATGGGGCTGTGGTTTGCAACGCGCCTGGCAAGGCCGATTTCCAGTCTGGTCTATGCGGCGGAGCGTGTGTCCGAAGGCGATCTGAAAGCCCGCGCCGAAGTCGAACGCGACGACGACGAAGTCGGCACGCTGGGCAACACGTTCAACCGCATGATCGGGCAGCTGGAGACGCAGCGCGGCGCGCTTGTCTCCGCCAACCAGCAGATCGACGAACGCCGCAGGTTTACCGAGACCGTGCTCGCCGGCGTCAGCGCTGGCGTGATCGGCGTCGACAGCGACGGCCAGATTACCATCGTCAATCGCGCGGCCGCGCGTCTGCTCAATGCCGCACCGGAAGAATTGGAAGGCCGCCACTATTCGGAGAGCGTTCCCGAACTCGCTGCGCTGATCCGCAAGGCGATATCCGAACCAGTGGGCCGCGCGAGCGGCGAGGTAACGGTCAAGCGGACCGGAACGCCACGCTCTTTGAGTGCGCAGGTGGCGAGTGAGCACGGCCTGCACAGCGGCTATGTCGTGACCTTCGACGACATCACCGATCTTGTCTCGGCACAGCGAACCGCCGCGTGGGCCGATGTCGCGCGCCGCATCGCGCACGAAATCAAGAACCCGCTGACGCCCATTCAGCTATCGGCGGAACGGCTCAAACGGAAATACGGCAAGGAGATTTCCACCGATCCCGAGGTCTTCGCGCAATGCACGGACACCATCATTCGTCAGGTCGGCGATATCGGCCGCATGGTGGATGAGTTCTCGTCCTTTGCGCGTATGCCGACGCCGGTGATGCGCCGGGAGAATGCGCAGGAGCTTTTGCAACAGGCTGTATTCCTGCAGCGCGTTGGCAATCCGCAGATCGCCTACGACGTGAAAACGCCGAAAGAACCGGTGTGGTTCGAAGGTGACGGGCGTCTGGTCAGCCAGGCGCTGACCAACGTCATCAAGAATGCGGGTGAGGGCATCGCATCTCGTATCGAAAAGGGCGACGACACGCCGGGGCGCATCGCCGTCGAGATCGGGGCGCAGAACGACAAGTTTGTGTATCGCGTGATCGACAATGGGATCGGACTTCCGCCGGAGCATCGTCACCGGCTGACCGAGCCTTATGTCACAACGCGCGTGAAGGGCACCGGCCTCGGTCTCGCGATCGTGCGCAAGATCATGGAAGACCACGGCGGTGAAATTTTGTTGCAGGACAGGGGCGACGAACAACACGGGGCAGAAGTGACGTTGACATTCCCGTTGCGTCAGAAGATCGCCAGAGAGAAAGGGTCAGTGGATGAGCAAGAGCGGATCGCCGCAAACAACGGCTGAAATTCTGATTGTCGACGATGAGGAGGATATCCGCGATTTGATCGCGGGCATCCTCAAGGACGAGGGCTATGAGACGCGTGTCGCAGGCGACGGCGATGCCGCGATTGCCGCCGTTCGTGCGCGCAGGCCGCAACTCGTGATCCTCGACATCTGGTTGCAGGGCTCCAAGCTCGACGGCATTCAGGTGCTAGAAGTCCTGAAGCGCGAGCAGCCCGATCTTCCGGTGGTTATGATCTCCGGCCACGGCACGGTCGAAACCGCGGTCGCGTCGATCAAGAAGGGCGCGTACGACTTCATCGAGAAGCCGTTCAAGGCGGATCGCCTGATCCATGTCGCGGGCCGTGCGCTGGAAGCGGCGCGGTTGAAGCGCGAGGTGGCAGAACTTCGCCTGAAGGCCGGTGACGAGTCCGAACTCGTCGGACAGGCCTCGGTCGTTTCGCAATTGCGCCAGCTTGTCGAGAAGATTGCGCCGACGGGAAGCCGGGTGTTGATCGCGGGGCCATCCGGTTCCGGCAAGGAAGTCGTCGCGCGCCTCATCCACGCGCGCTCACGCCGCGCCGGCAATGCCTTCGTTGCGATCAATTGCGCGACAATGGACCCGGCCCGCATCGAGAGCGAACTCTTCGGTATTGAGGGCGGCGATGGACAGCGCAAGATCGGTCTGTTCGAGCTTGCGCATAACGGCACGCTCTATCTCGATGAAGTCGCCGATATGCCGATGGAGACACAGGGCAAGATTCTGCGCGTTCTTGTCGATCAGACCTTCACCCGCATCGGCGGGACGCAGCGCGTGCAGGTCGATGCGCGCGTCATCAGCTCGACCACGGCCGATCTGCGCATAGAGATCGGCGAGGGCAAGTTCCGCGAAGATCTCTATCACCGTCTCAATGTCGTGCCGGTGCGCGTGCCGTCGCTGTCCGAGCGGCGCGATGACATTCCGCTGCTCGTGTCGCATTTCATGAAGCGGCTGTCGGCGACATCGGGTCTGGCGATACGCGACATCGGCGACGACGCGATGGCGGTGCTGCAGGCGCATAGCTGGCCGGGCAACATCCGTCAGCTGCGCAACATCGTGGAGCGACTGCTGATCCTCGCGAGCGACGATGCGGAACAGGCGATCAGCGCCGATCTGCTGCCGTCCGATCTCGGCGCCAGTGCGCCATGGGGCGGGCAGGGACGCGGCGATCTGGTGATCTCGATGCCGCTCCGCGAAGCGCGCGAGATTTTCGAGCGCGACTATCTTGTCGCGCAGATCAACCGCTTCGGCGGTAACATCTCGCGCACCGCGGCCTTCATCGGCATGGAGCGCAGCGCACTGCATCGCAAGCTGAAATCGCTCGGCGTCGGCGGCAACGGACGCGAGCAGATGTTCAACGCGTGAAGCCCGATCACTGGAACACGCGTCAGCCATCGGGCCGTTTCGCCTATGTAAATGGGCGATACGTTCCGCATGCCGATGCGGCGGTCCATATCGAAGATCGCGGGCTGCAGCTGGGCGACTCCATCTATGAAGTGTTCGCGGTTCGTGACGGGCGCTTGCGCGACGAGGAAGGTCATCTCGACCGCTTAGAACGCTCCGTCGGCGAGATCCATATGGCGATGCCGATGGCGCGCGGAGCGTTGAAGCTGGTGTTGCGCGAACTCGTTCGGCGCAATCGCATCCACGATGGGCTACTCTACCTTCAGGTTTCACGCGGCGCGGTGAAGCGCGATCACCCGATCCCGGTGTCCGTGCCGCGGCCGACATTGATCCTGACAGCGCGGCCTTACGATTTCGCCGGCGCAGAGAAACGCGCATCCGGTGGCGTCGCTGTTATCACGCAGCCCGATCTCCGCTGGGGACGTTGCGACATCAAGACGACGCAGCTCCTCGCCAACCTTCTCGCCAAAACCGAGGCCCGCAAGGCCGGCGCCTACGAGGCGTGGCTGGTGGACCGCGACGGTTTCGTGACCGAAGGGGCTTCGACCAACGCCTGGATCGTGGACAAGAACGGTCATATCGTCACGCGTCAGCTCAGCAACGCGATCCTGCCCGGCGTTACGCGCCGCGTGATTATGGAAGCCGCCGCGGAAGCGCAGATGCCGATTGTCGAAAGGGCTTTCACGCCGGAAGAGGCCAAATCCGCACAGGAAGCCTTCATCTCCTCGGCCGCCAATGCCGCGACCCCGATCACGTCCGTCGACGGGACCCGGATCGGCGACGGAAAAGCCGGCCCCCTATCACGCCGTATTGCAGAACTTTACACGGCGCTGTCTGCGAAACGCGCCGCAATATCTTGACGACCCTTTCGCTCCTGCAGCATTGGGCTGTATGATTGAGTCTGCTTCGCAGGGGCGCGAGGCGCAATAACACCAAATGGGCAAACCCATGAGCGAAAAACAACAAAATCTGCAGGACACTTTTCTCAACGCCGTGCGTAAAAGCAAAGGGTCGGTGACGATCTTCCTCGTCAACGGCGTAAAGCTTCAAGGGAACATCACTTGGTTCGACAATTTTTGCGTACTCCTGCGGAGGGACGGGCAAGCCCAGCTCGTCTACAAGCACGCGATCTCGACCGTCATGCCGATGGGACCGATCCAGCTGATGGACGCGGAAGTCGCGCTCGAAGCGACCGCTTGAGTTCGACCACGCGCGATCCCGACATCCGCACCGCCATCGTGCTCCATGTGGAGCCGAAGGCGCGCAAGGTTTCGTTCGACCGCGATGCGGACGCGCGTCTTGCCGAAGCCGTCGGTCTTACTGCCGCGATCGGCTTGCGTGTTATCGCAAGTCATGTCGCGCCGCTTGCGCGGCCCGTGCCCGCGACGCTGATCGGCAGCGGCAAGGTCGATGAGATCGCGGCGGAGGTGCGTGGGCTCGAACCCACGGTCGTCGTCGTCAACGCACAGCTCTCGCCGATCCAGCAACGCAATCTGGAGAAGGCGTGGAACACGAAGGTGCTCGACCGCACCGCGCTCATTCTTGAAATCTTCGGCGAACGCGCGCGCACCAAGGAGGGCTTGCTGCAGGTCGAGCTTGCCCATCTGACCTATCAGCGCTCGCGGCTTGTGCGGTCGTGGACTCACTTGGAGCGCCAACGCGGCGGCTTCGGCTTCCTGGGCGGTCCGGGTGAAACGCAGATCGAAACCGACCGCCGCCTGATCGGTGAGCGCATCGTCAAGATCAAGAGCGAACTGGAAGGCGTGAAGCGGACGCGTGGCCTGCAACGCCGCGCGCGCAAGCGCCTGCCGGTGCCGGTGATCGCGCTGGTCGGCTATACCAACGCCGGCAAGTCGACGCTGTTCAACAGGCTGACTTCGTCCGAGGTGCTGGCGAAGGATTTGCTGTTCGCGACCCTCGACCCGACGATGCGCGGGTTGAAGCTGCCGGGCGGCGCGAAGGCAATTCTCTCCGATACGGTGGGCTTCATCGCCGATCTGCCCATAGAACTCGTCGCCGCCTTCCGCGCGACGCTGGAAGAGGTGCTGGAGGCCGACATCATCGCCCATGTCCGCGACGCCAGCCATGACGAGACCGAGGCGCAGAAGGCGGACGTTCTGAAGGTGCTGTCTGACCTCGGCGTCGAGACGGATGGCGAGCGTCTGTTCATTGAAATCCTGAACAAAATCGATCTGTTGGACGACGATATTCGTGCAGGACTTCAAGCGCGCAGCATCGCCCGTGACGACGCGCCGGTCGCGGTTTCGGCCATTACGGGCGATGGCATCCCGTGTCTGCTTGCGCGCTTCGAGGCGGCGCTCACATCCGAGAACATCGAACTTCGCCTGACGCTCGGCCATGAGGACGGCGAGGGGCTCGCCTGGGTCTATCGCCACGCCCAGGTCCGCGAGCGCCGCGACACCGGCAAGGGCGTCGAATTGTTGCTCACAGCCAATCCACAGGACGCCGAACGGTTCGCATCACGCTTCGGGCCAAAAGTCTCGGTCGGATAAGGGCTTCTTAGCGGAATCTGATGTGAGCAAGGTTATCCACAACGATCTTCCTTCTCACCCGCTTCGCGAAGGAGAGGGAGAAGCATTTTGTTTGGACCCGCCGCAGCCCGATCGCAGGCGCTGCGTGGCTGCGTTGGGTATAGGATAGAGCGCATGGACATCGCGCTCGCGCTCAATATCGCAACGACTTGTGCCGTGGTCGGCGGCGTCGTTTTCGGCGCGTGGCAAATTCGTGTCGCCGCGAAGGCGCGGACCACGCAAGTCTCGCTTCAGCTCATCGAGATGCTGTATTCGCGCGACCTCATGGAGGGCCTGAGCGCGCTGAACGATTTGCAGGACGGGCTATCGTGGCAGGAATTGAAGACGCAGCTCGGCGAGCGTTGGACCGCCGTCTTCACGCTGATCAACACGCTCGACGGCGTGGGCATTCTCGTTTTCCGCAAAGAGGTCGCGTACGACGTGGCAGACGACTTCTTTCACCACGCGGTCGCGATCGTCTGGCAGAAGACGCGCGCGGCCATCGTCGAGCGGCGTCAGCAGCGCGGACGCGAGACGGGCTTCCGGTTTCTGGAATTGCTGGCGGCGGCGCAAGCCCGCCAGCGGGGACCTTTGGGCATGGGGTAGTGTATCACAAATCGAAGCGTGCCCAGAGGGCCAAATGAAGCAGATACTTCTCCTGGTGGCGCTACTACAAGCGCTACCCATCTCAGCAAGCGGCCAAGGAATCGTGCCGGACAATTGGAAATACGGAAAGCCGAGTTGTACCGATTGGTTAGGGGCGCGAGAAGCACAAGGCGCTGATGAATTGATCTATCGAGCATGGGTGTTCGGTTATCTGACATCTAAGTCGCCAAACAGTTTCAGCGAACTGAGCGAAGCTAAAGCGACATCACTGGTTGACTCATACTGCCGTACCCCACCCAAAGGTCACGCTCGAAAAAGCAGCCTCACAGGTCAAACTGTAACAGTGCCAATATTTTTGTTGTCGACGGAGTGGCATACAAATGGACTTCAAGAAGGCAACCGAAGAACTCATGGCTGGTATGACCAGAGGGGAGATCGCAGAGACCCTTGGCGTCTCAGAAGCGACCGTCCGACAAGCGCGGTTGGACGATACTGCTAAGGCTCACAGGAACCCGCCGGAGGGCTGGGAGCGGAAGGTCGCATGGCTGGCGAAGCAAAAGGCCGACCGGCTCTCTAAGCTCGCGGAAAAACTCTTGCCATGAAGCCCTTATTGGCTGCCACGCTTTTGCTGGCCGTGCCAGCGTTTGCGCAAGATGTGGGCAACAGACCGCCTAACGGGTTTGTGCCTGATTCTCAAACAGCCGTTACGATAGCGCGCGCCGTGTTGATACCGATCTACGGCCAGAAGACGGTTCAATATGAGGAGCCTTTCACTGCCAAGCGGCAGGGCGACGTTTGGATCGTATCTGGCACGCTGCACTGTGCGGGGATTTGTGTCGGTGGAACCGCAGAAGTGAAGCTATCGGCCACAGATGGCCACATCCTTCACGTCATGCACCATAAATAGCCTTGGGTTTGTCAAAGATAACATCGCCGCAAAAGTATATTGGAATCGAAACCAAAGGATCGGGGCAAATGAGTACCAGAGCTGTGCTTTGGGCAACAATCTGGGTCGGGATAGGCTGCACGATGGTCTTCTATCTCACTTATGGCATTTATTGTATTTTTTCAGTCGCCGCCACCCGAACCATGGCTCGCGCCCATTGAGTTGCTGGCTCTAGGGGCGGTGGTTCTTGGCTCCATCATCCCAGTGATTATCGGCTTAGCCGCTTGGTGGCATTTCAGATCATCTCATTCTTAGCCTTGGATTGTTAAAGATAACTTCGCCCTTAAGGTAGGGTGATGAGCGCCTTTAACTGGTTCCGATTATTTATCATGATCGCTACGCCGATCTATTTTTTGGTCTATCTCGCGCGGTCGCTTGGTTGGGTGAGATTCGTATCAAAGGCGGATGGACCTTTCGGAAAGATAAAAACCCGTCGATGTTCTGGGTGAGCATTGGGCTGGTAGCTTTCATTTCCGGTATCTTGCTGCTTGCCGTCATTTATTCGCTCGTTTCCCGCTACCTGTCCTGAGGCGGCAAACCTGTTGTCGAATCTAGCATCTCCAGGAAAACGAAACTCATCATCTTGGGTTTGAAGGCAAGGCTCAGGCGAGATTTTGATTGAGCCGCGCAGTTAAAGGCTGACGTCAAATTTTTTCGTACCCGGCTCTTGAAACCACACTCTATCGTTCCCACTTTGTTCCTTCTGTCCGTCTTGGACTGCATGAACGATTGCGCCCTCAGTTTTCTCCGGTGCGAACCGGTGAGATAGGGGGAGGCGGGAGGGGGGCCGCCAGAATGGAAATCGGCGATGTTATCTTTGACAAACCCAGGGCTACGGCTCGATGGCCTAAGGGCAACTGCCGCAACAAGAACACTGGTACGATATCCACACGCCGCCTAGCGCAACCAACGCGCCAACGACGAGCAACCCGATAAGAAGGTCGCGCGCGATCTCCCGGGCTAGCCCCTTGTTCACTTCGTCCTCGTTTTTGGCTTCGTCTTTACGATCTTCACGGCGATAGCCTCTCCGCCAGCCGCTTGAAATGATCCGCCTTCTGCTTCGCCAGCTTGGCTATAGGCCGCTCCCAGTCCGGAGGGGGCGTCCTGCGGGCCTTAGATGTCTCTGGGAGTCGGGCTTGCCTGACTGATGCCAGCGAGCACCCAAGAGCTTCGGCCACTTCCTGATGGTTTAGATCGTCTGTTGCCGTTCGGAAATCGACTGCCATTTTGTACACACTCCCATTGACAACGCCGTTATAGTGTATATCTTAGTGTGTACAAATTCAAGGGCTGGCGGTCATGGCAAGCGTTCTCAAAGAAGCTTATTTCCACAATGAAGCAGCGGCCTTCACGGCGTTGGAGGGCATCATGTGGCCCGGCGGCGAGCCGGACCATTGCCCGCACTGTGGCGTGACCGGCAAAGCCCGTCGCCTTGCTGTCCAGACTTCCAAGCCTTCCAAAAAGAACCCGAACGGCAAGCCCGTACACGGCCTCTGAAGTGCTACGCCTGCCGTGGCCAGTTCACGGTTCGCAAGGGCACGGTATTCGAGGAAAGCCGCCTAGAGCTTCATCTGTGGTTTCAGGCCGCGTTCCTGATGTGCAGCAGCAAGAAGGGCGTTTCCGCGAACCAGCTTCACCGCACGCTCGGTTGCACGCTCAAGACGGCGTGGTTTCTCGCGCATCGTTTGCGTGAAGCGATGGCGGAAGGCACGCTCAATCCGTTCGGCCTTGGTGGTGGTGCCGTCGAAAGTGACGAGACGTTCCTGTCCCGCCGTCGCCGCAAGGGCGATCCGTCCCTGCATGGCCAGCCCAAGATGAAAGTCTTGACGCTGATCGACCGCGAGACGGGCCAAGCCAAGAGCAGCGTTATTCAGAATCTTCGCCAAGACACACTCCTTCGTATCATTGAAAAGAATGTGTCACGCGAGGCGCGGATCATGACGGACCAAGCCGCGTACTACAAATACGCCTTTGGCGCGTTCGCCGATCACAAGACGGTCGATCACAGCAAGGAAGAATACGTTCGCGGCGACGCCTATACGAATACGTGCGAGGGCTATTTCAGTCTGTTCAAGAAAGGTATGAAGGCCGTCTATCAGCACTGCGATGAAAAGCACCTTCATCGCTATCTGGCCGAATTTGATTTTCGTTATAACCACCGCGTTGCAAATGGCGTGAACGATGTCGCGCGTATGGACCGGGCACTGAAGGGCGCAGCAGGCAAGCGCTTGACATACCGCTGGCTTGATTAGTCCGATTACTGATTTATCTGAGGAAAAACCAGAACAAGATGCGAATCATCGTCACAAACGGCTGCACCGGTCTGGCAATCGATGGCAAGGGCTGCTAAAAAAGACGCCGGGGCGATTAACCCCGGCGTTAAAAAATTCTGTCGCACTGAACGCAGACAGGCTCACGAAGCAGATGTTGGGTACCAGAACCGAGTTCATAGTTCAATAGAGTTCTGATCAACAGTCACTGCCATGCGTTTCAGCGCCGCCAGAGGAAATGGTGAGGCGATTGATTCGCGATGTTGCACGATCCTGAGTTCCATGCCGGTCAGGCATATGCCGAAATGCCGACCGGCCTCAATGTAGACTTCGACATCTACCGCCTGTTCGAAGGCATCCTGATCGATCCCACCCAGATCGGCCTGATTCCGGATTCGATTCGGCAAGCCGTTGATTGGCCCATCAGGCGCGTGTCGTTGTGTCCACACGTTCTTCATCGGCACGTTCGAAACCACGACAAGCATCCTCTGGGCTTCGACTGCATACGGTGGATTCCGTGGGTGATCGAACATGGGTCCGTGATGCAGGATCGAAAAGACAATCTGGTATTCTTCATGCGCATCCCAGAATTGTCTCGCGCGTATTTCTGGTTGCCAGTGGAGATCAACAAAGCGCGCGACGCCATTCGCGTGAAGAGTTTTCATAAGCGCGATCCGAAGAACGTTTGCAGCAAAATCCGTCGCCATGGGCTACTTCGCATAGGCGCTGGCTTCAATTGAAAAGGGCGGCCCCAAATCGGGACCGCCCTTGTCGTGCGCGAGGTGGAGGCTCGCAAACACTCCACATTATCTCCAGCTTTCGCCGGAGCACGGCCGCGAGATTCACCGCGTCACTCGCGCATAAGCATTATATGGGATACAATCGTTATCTGTCTATGAAGGTTCCTTAAGACCTTGAAATATGGCTGCTATTCGTAACAAAAGAATCACGGCGAAGCGGACCTCGAAAGAAAAAGTTCCGCCTGCGGACGACTTTGAGTCTGTCGCCAAGCGCCTAGGCGCGGACGAGGACATGGACAAGTTTCTCAAGAAGCTGGGCAAGATCGCTAGGGCGAAGCCGAAGGGGCGGAAGTAGCACCATGTTAGGCCGCACGGGCGCAGTTCTGTGTGGCCTTGCGTCGCTCGCGACCTGTAGTCGGATTGACTGTTACGCCCCTGCTAAGGCGGCGGCGCAAGCCGCAGTCCTGAAGCTCGTCTCCGATCATCGAAATCTGGCGTTCCAGCGGGTCTTTGTCGCGGAAAACACTCCACAATCCGGATTTACAGTTTGCGGATATTACTGGCCGCAGGATGTACACAAAGGGCCGCGCCGCTTCTGGCAATACTACGCCGTCTTTGATTCAGGGGATGATACCCGGCCCATCAGGACGCGCGTCTTCGACAGCAACGAGAGTGGGCCGGTCGGGCACTGGATCAATGCGTGCGAGGGCTCAGGCGACCTATAGCCTTGGGTTTGTCAAAGATAACATCGCCTGGAAATCAACTCTCAAGATGTTGTGGGTCTGAGCCTGCGGCACCGATAAGGAAAACGATGTGGAGGGGCGTACCCCTCGAAAAGATGAGGTTCAATTGGGCAAGCGAACAGGAAGGCCGAGAGGAGCGCCGAAAGGCAATACCAACCGGCTGAAGCAGCAATACCAACCGGCTGAAGCACGGGCGGTTCTCTGCGCGGCGTATTACACGGCGCAAGGAGACAAACACGCTGCTGCGCCGCCTGCGCAATCTCACGCGCCGCATCGAGATGATGGCCTGGTCGCGCAAGGCGCTGAGGAAGAAAAAGGAGCGCATTGCTTCCGCTTCCATTGTCATTCCCGGCGAGCGCCGCGCGCAAAGCGGGCAGCGTGAGGGAAAGGAAACCAACTCCCTTCTCGCCTTAACAATTGCCCGAAAGTTGGGTTCCCTTCCCTCGGCGCTTTCTCGCGCCCGCGCCTCGCCGGGAATGACAACGAAAGTTGCTGCGGATATCGACGGCGCCCGGCAATGGCGACTCACGGACACTGTGCACGGGACTCGTGTTATGGTCCGCAAGCCGCTCAAGAATAGAGACACACGATGTGGAGAAGGCTTCT
The DNA here is from genome assembly GCA_037201525.1 of Rhizomicrobium sp. GTDB lineage: Bacteria > Pseudomonadota > Alphaproteobacteria > Micropepsales > Micropepsaceae > Rhizomicrobium. Next base: position 24,226 of record JBBCHP010000014.1, read on the forward strand.
GCAGGTGTTATTTGCAGGTTTGCTTTTCGCGACCGCCGCAGCATCGGCTCGAGGTGCGGAACAGCCGCGCTCTTCGTCGAACGCACCGGGTCCGAGCGCGGCACTCTTTGCGCATCCCTATTATAAATGCGTCACCAACGATTACGTCGCGACCAACGGCAGCGACTCCAATGATGGCGCCAGTCCCGCATCGCCATGGCTGACGCTGCAACACGCCAATGACGCTCTCCCCAGCGGCGGCGCAGCAGCGGGGACATGCATCAACGTCGCGCCGGGCACCTATACCGGCGGCGTTGCGCTCACGACGGGCGGCGCGCATGCGTCATCGAAAGGATACGTGGTCTATCGCTGCACGGAACTCGATGCCTGCACGATCGCCGCAGCCGGCTGGACGACCGGTGCGTTCGACGCAACCGGCACGGACGAGGGCGCCGTGCATCCCGCCTATCTCATCTTCGACGGATTCACGATCGTCTCGCCGCAGCCCTATCAGTATTCCGTGGCGATCAGCTGCTGGGCGGGCAACGTTGCCCACATCGGCGACTTGCCATCACTGGATGATGCTCAACAACATCATCAGCGGATATGGCGAGGGCGGCATCGATCAGGCTGACGGCGAATACTACATCGCCTCGCACAACACGATCCATGACAACGGAATCTTCTGCGACGGCAGATCTACGGCTCCGGCATCTCCTATGTCGTGCTGAAGCCGGTCAAGCATTACAAGCCCACGGCCGACGACACCAACGCCCGCAACAATGCCGCGCTGAACCTGATCGGCCTTCAGGGACCGGACTTTCCGTTCCACAATGTCGTCGCCTGGAACGAGACTTACACCAACTACAATACCTGTCAGGGCAGCGACACGGACGGCAATGGGATCATCATGGATTCCTTCAGCACAGGGAACGGAAACACCGTGGAATATACGAAGCCCACGCTGGTCGCCTTCAACGTGTCCTACAACAATGGCGGCGGTGGGGTTCACATCTTCTTTTCGTCGAACGTCACGGCTGCGAACAACACCGTCTACAACAACTATCTCGACCCCTATAACGTCGGTGCGGCGCGGGCGGCATCGACACCAACCAGAGCTATGCCGACACCATCATCAACAATCTCGTCGTCGCGATTCCTGCGGCACCCGGTGCAGGCGGCTGCGCCTTCGGTGCGGTACCTTATGCCCAGTTCAACAGCGCCATGATCGGCGGCGGCATTGCCGGCAAATCTGCCGACGTGTTCAGCAACAATGTCACCGAGCTTCAGGGCGGCAACAATTCCTGCTGGGCGGCGTTCGGTCAGGACCCCGCCGACGGGCGAGAACCCGATGTTCAATTCCGATACCTATTCCTGCACGGCCAATCGTTGCGCGACCGATCCGCTCTGGACCGATGTCGGGACCCGTTCGACGGGCAGCGAGAAGAAGCAGCCGAAGGGCGCGAATTTCGCGTTGCAGCCCGGCAGTCCCGCCATCGGATACGGATTGACCGAAAGCTGGCTGCCCGCGCAATCGGTGGACGCGGGTGCCTGCGATCGCACGCAGGAGACCTGTCCGCGAAAGCACCCGAATTAGGTGCGGGTCTTGGCGTCCCTGCCAGAGCGCTTCCATTTCTTCGAGCGTCGCGTCGGCGGTGGTCCGGCCCTTTTTCTCAAGAGCGGCTTCTATCCATTTGAAACGATTCACGACTTTGGCATTGGTCACGCGAAGCGCGGCCTCGGGATCGACTTTCAGGTGCCGAGCCAGATTGGCGACGACGAAGAGCAGGTCGCCGATCTCGCCTTCGATCTCGGCATGGCTGGCACCAGCCGCACGGGCCTCGACGATCTCACCCGCTTCTTCTGTGATCTTATCGAGAACGCGTTCCGGAGAATCCCAATCGAAACCGACGCTTGCCATCCGCTTTTGAAGTTTCTCCGCACGTAGCAGCGCGGGCAGGGCGCGGGTGACATCGTCCAGCAGCCCGGCGGCGGGTTTGGTGGCACGCTCGCGGCGCTTGCATCTCCTCCCAGGCGACGGTCTGCGCGGCGGCGTTCTCGACTTTCGCATCGCCGAAAACATGCGGATGACGGGCGATCATCTTGCCCGAGATTGCGGCGACAACATCCGAAAAATCAAAGAGTTGACGCTCCTCCGCCATGCGCGCGTGATAGACGACCTGGAGCAGGAGATCGCCGAGTTCTTCCTTCAGCCCGGACCAGTCCCTGTCCTCGATTGCACCCGCAACCTCATAGGCTTCCTCGATCGTATAGGGCGCGATGGTCTCGAAATTCTGCTCGATGTCCCACGGACAGCCGCCATCGGGATCGCGCAGGCGGCGCATGATGTCGAGCAGGGGCGTCGATGTCTGATTTCCGAGTCACATCCGACTCATAGCACCGATTCCTTCCGTGTTTTGCGAGGAAGGAACTTCGGAGCAAGACTCGTTTTGTTCCTTAGAGCTTCGTCGCCGCTTTCTGTACGAATGCGAAGATTTCTGGATTGAACGGCAGGCCGAGGCGCTTGAGCGCCACGATCTGATGCGGCCGCGCGATCTGGGCAGGGCCGTAGACCCGCCAGTCCGCTTGAGTGCGCATCGGCGTGACCAGACCGCGATCTTCATAAAGACGCAGCGCCTTGATCGAGAGGCCAAGCAGCTTGGCCGTCTCGGCTGGGCTTAAGTTTGCGTCCTTGGGCGTCACGGCAGAAGTCTCTTCGTCAACGGAGAAGGCTTCTGAGGCCGGACCTTGGGGACAGGTCAAGAGGGGTTTGAGCGGCAAGGTTCGCCCCCCAATGAGATTTATCGTATAATATATATTATGGGAAGTAATGCTTGCTCCAGGACCGGCCACAATCAAGGATTTCTCAAGAGTGAAACTGTCCTTCAAGCAAAAATATTTGCGGATCCTCTTAGCGTGCGTGTCGTTGAGATTTAGCGCGCCGCCCTTATTCTTTCTCTATCCAGGCAAGCAGTTCCTGCGCCAGATCGATGACTTGTTTCGCTGAAGCACCCTCCCCACTGACAGAAGCAGCGGCAGAGAGAGCGCTATGCCGGTTTTGCTTTCAAGTGTCGCGTCGGAGCGGCGATCCTGAGCCACTATCCTGGCTTTCTCGAGATCGTTCTGGGTTTGACGCGCTGCATCGGAGCGGCGGTCCTGAGCCGCGATCCTGGCTTTCTCGAGCTCGGCTTTGTGTTCGCGCATGGCACCGCGGTGGTCTTCTGTTTCTTCTTCAGACATAAATCTCTCCATGTGATCGCCGGACGATATCAGGTTCGAAACCCATCTGGCGGCTTTTCCGTCCTATTGGTGACGGCACGTCATCGGTTCTCTACGAATGGGCAGGAAAGAGGTCAAGTTACAAGCCGGACTAGCTCCGCCCGTCGACGATGGCCTGCACCTGTATACCCAATTGCTTGGTCAGATAGGCGCATTTTGCGTCGTCGATCTGCACGGAGTTCGCGATCAGATCAATTTCGCCCTTTCCGATATTGATGGAAAGTCCGTCGCCGCACGACGCCGACCACGGCGAGGTTCGCGACATCGCGGCGGCGCCGGAAACGATCGGGCCATCGACGATCACGACACCGTTCTCCAGCCTCAAATTCTCGCGCAGACGTTTGTTAAGCCCTTGTCTTTACCCGCCAATAAAGCGGCGTCGGTGTCATATTGATCGTCGCTAGTGTCGCTTTTTCCGCAAGCGCTCAAGACCAACGCGCATGACAGACACAACACGATACGTGAACGAGACATCGGTGATTCCCACGCCCGGCGAATGGACTCTAGAGCAAAAACAGGGCGGGTGACCGGCTGTCGCGTCGCGTTTCCAAAATTCATGCTAAACCATTTGCCGAATCCACTTCGATGAACCAGACATGAACGGATCGGTCCGATCTGGTTCAGATCGCCAACCATAGAATCATCTTATCATCCGGCTCCGATTCGAATGTTCGGGCCGTTACACGAGGAGGATCTGAAATTATGAAAGTAATCGCAAAGCTCGCAATGGGTGCCGCCATGTTGGCCGGTCTTGCCCTCACCGCGGCACCTGCCGATGCCGGGGTCGCCGTCGGTATCAATATTGGCGGGCATCCCCATGCCCGCAGCTGGTGCTGGCATCATCCCCGCGCTTGCCACGGCCCGGCTGTCGTCGTCGGCCCGCGCCTGGGCGTGTATTACCACGGCCGCGGCTGGTGGGATGGCCGCCGCTATTGGGGCCACCGCTATTGGTATCACCGCGGCTGGCGCTACCGCTAGGCGATAAATCGCATTGAGAAAGCGCGGCACGGATTCCCTCCGTCGCCGCGTTTTTTTATGCCGGAAGCTCGTTCACGGCACGCCAGGCTTGATCGATGGCGACATCGGTATACGCACCCATGCCGCTGTCGGAATTCGCGATCGTGATGCGGCCGAAACGCTTGCGTGCGGCGATATTCGGCCCAGTCTCGGCATCGTAGTCCTTGTGCCACAGCGCGTTGTATTCCGGCGCATAGCCATGCGGCCAGCGGTTGACCATGATGCCGGCGATGTCGGTCTGGGCGTCAAAACCGTGCGGGCCAAGCACCCTGCCCAGCTCCTCGCGCACGTTTTTCTCGACGTCTCGAACGGCGTCTGCAGCAATTCCATGCGGCCCATCCGCGCCTGGTCGTCTTCCGACATACCAACCGCGCCCGGTGTACGCAGCATGCGGATCACCATGGGCTCGTCCGGCGTGCGTGGCATTTTATAAGCGCCCATGTTCACAGGCTGGCTGAGATTGAAGACCGAGAAGTATCCGCTCGGCACCATCACGCGCGTGACACCGGTGGCGTGGAACGCTTTCCAGTTCTTGAGCGCGACGTTGCAATAGACCAATGGCGATTTGACGAGCGCGTGCAGGGCGGCTTTCTGCACATCCGGTAGATCGGGCACGATATACGGGATAAGCATATTCCATCCGGCCATCACGCAATCTTTGGCCGAGACTTTGTAGACCTTGCCGCCGCCGGTACTGGCTGAATAGGCGATCTCGACGCCCTTCCCCACATTGCGCGCGCGCACCGCCAGATTGTTCAGCCGAATGCGCACGGCGTTGTCCGGCCGGTCGAGCTTTGCATAGTCGCATTTCGCGCTGATCAGATCGTGAATGTCTTTTCCGGGGATTGCGCCGGGGATCAAGCCCGCACCAAGGCACGCGCGATCGACGCGTTGCCGTCCGGAAAGTGAAAGAAGTCGGAGCCGCCGGTCGTGGAATAACCGGCCGACGTGAAGCCCATCATCTTCTGATATTTGCCGCCGGGCTTGAGGGGGAGGCCCGCGAACCCGGGGAAAGCCGTATCCCCACGCATCGAGCGCGGAGAGCGCCTCGAACCCAAGCGCCCACTCGTCGTCGGTGCGATGCTGGTAAAAGCGGCACGATGCCGGGATCGGCTTTCACGATTTTGAGCAGATAGTCCTTATACGGAAGGCGGACCAGCTTCTCCTTGATCTGGTCGCTGGTAAGACCGGGAAAATAATTCTCCTTTCCGGTCTCGATCTTGATGATGCTTTGCTTCACCGCTGCGCTGACCGGCGCGTCATGCGCGAATTTGATCCAGGCATCGGGTGGCGGTTCGCCGCGGTCGCCGTCGCCGGTATTGACGCGCACGATTTTGTCGGCGCCGAAGGTCTTCTTGTCGAAGAACACGGCGGTCGTGAGCCCTTGTAGATCGCGGGATCGGCGCACTCCTTGTGCAGCTTCACCGGATCGATCCCGAGCGCTTTCATCAAACCCCTTGCCTGCGTGCTGTAGGGATAGGGACTGTCCATGTCCTGCGTGCCGCCGTTGGCCAGGAGCACCCGGCCGCCAACGTTGAATTCGTTGCGCTTGGCGTGGCCGCCGAAATCGTCGTGATTTTCGATGATGAGAATTTTCGCCTGCGGGTGTTTCTGGCGATAGAAATAGGCCGCCGACAATCCGCTGATGCCGCCGCCGACCACGACGAGATCGTAGCTCTCATGCGTGTCGACCAGTGCGGTCGCGTTGTTCCAGAAATCACCGTCGCGAACCTCATGCGCCGCCTCGAATGCGCCAGGATGACTGCCGCGCATGCCGAGGCGCGTCGGCGGATAATAGGTTGGCGCGTCCTGGGCCGCTTTCTCCGCCTCCGCCGCCGCCGCAAGTTCGGGCGAGAGCGATCCCATCGTCACCGTGATCGCGGCGCCCTGCAGAAAATCGCGGCGTACGATGTCACTGCGTGCCCCGGATCTTTTTTCTTGGTCATGAAATACTCTCCGCCACAATCGTGATTGGCTGAATCGGTAAGGCGAAATATACCTTTCGCCTCCCCGTTCGTCCCAGCGTGAAATCATCTCCCATGCCTCTTGCTTTTTCCCATCGCCTCGCCCGGCACGACGACATCCCCGCCCTGAAATCGCTGATGGCGTCCGCAATCCGCGACTTGCAACGCGGGTTTCTGACACCGGACGAGATCGTGGCGTCGGCCTCGATCATGGGGCTGGACACGCAACTGATCGATGATGAGACATACTTCATCATCGAAAGCGACAAGCGCATTGCCGGTAGCGGGGGTTGGAGCCGGCGCGCAACCTTGTTCGGTGGCGATCACTCCAAGGGGCGCAACGCGGCTTTGCTCGATCCGGATAACGACGCGGCCCGCGTGCGCGCGATGTACACCAACCCTGACTTTGCGCGGCGCGGTATCGGACGGATGATCCTGGCACCGTGCGAAGAGGCAGCGAAGGCCAACAGGTTTTCCCGTGTCGAGCTTGCGGCGACCTTGGCGGGTGAGCCGCTCTATCGCGCCTGCGGATACGAGCCCATCGAACACTTTAAGTCGGACACGCCACAGGGTCTGCGCATTCCGCTTATCCGCATGGAAAAGCGATCTGAAAATTATTTTTCGCGGCTTATGCAACGTGCCAAACGCGCGAGCTCAGCAATTCCGCGGGGAAAATAATTTCCAATGCACACTTGAAGCGCAACGCTCCAAACGCCATTTCTGCCACATCCCCATCATTGCGAAGGAAAGACAGCGAGGCGCGAACCTGCGCGCAATTCGCTATGGCCGCACTCGAATTTCGAGAGCTTCCTCAAGAACGGCGGAGCTATATCCAAAATGCAGAAGAATTCGCGAAATTCCGTACAGCAATGCTGTACCCTCAGAGCCGCAGTTCGACGCGCATGCCGTCATACGCAGGTTCGACGCCGGGCGGAAGCTCCCGCTTCAACGTCTCATAATCGAGATCGACATGCAGATTGGTAAGGATCGCGCGGCGCGGTTTCACGCGCGCGATCCAGCCCAGCGCCTGTCGAGGTGCGCGTGGCTCGGGTGTTTCGTGTAGCGCAGCGTATCGACGATCCAGCATTCCACGCCGTCAAGCGCGGCGAACGCCGCCTCATCGAGACCGTTCACATCGCTGGAATAGGCCAGCGACCCGATTCGAAAGCCGAGCGAACGGATATGGCCGTGCGCTTGTCCGAATGCGAGAACGGGCAATGTGCCCCCTGCTCCATCGATCGCGAACGGCTCGAACGGTTCGCAGATTTCGTGCGCGTTGCAGACCGGCGGATAAGAGCTGCCTTCGGGCTGCAGGAAGCAATAGCCAAACCGCGCCATCAAGCCGCTCATCGCCGCCGCATCGGTGTAGACATCGACACGCCTGTGCATCTGGATCGCGACCATGCGCAGATCGTCCAGGCCATTTACCTGATCGGCATGATCGTGCGTGATCAGAACAGCGTCAAGCGATGCGCAGCGCGCGTCCAGCAGTTGTTGGCGCATGTCCGGCGACGTATCGACCAGCACATTGGTTTCCCTCGCGCTCGATTTTCGCTTGACGAGCAGGGAGCATCGCGTGCGGCGGTTTTTCGGATTGTGCGGATCGCAGGCGCCCCCAGTCGCCGGCATTGTCCGGACCGCCAAGGCGCGGCACGCCGCCCGACGATCCGCAGCCAAGAACGGTTGCCTCGAGAACGTCGCTCACTGGGGACGCTGGACCTTGGTGAAGAGCCGAAAAAAATTGTCGGTTGTTGTCGCGGCGAGGTCTTCCGGCGTCATGCCTTTGAGACCCGCCAGCATCGCCGCGGTATGCACAACGAAAGACGGGTTCGTTGCGCTTGCCGCGATGGGGCATGGGCGCGAGATACGGCGCATCGGTCTCAACAAGAAGCCGATCTGTCGGCACAGCCTTGAGCGTGTCGCGCAACTCGCTGGAATTTTTGAACGTCGCGATACCGGAGACAGAAATCGAAAAGCCGATGTCGAGTGCCGCATCGCGCAGTCGCGGCGTGCCCGTAAAGCAATGCAGGAGGCCGGTGAACGGCGCGCGCGCCATTTCCTCGTTCAAGACAGAGATCGTATCGTCATCGGCATCGCGCGTATGCACGATGAGCGGTAAATCTGTTTGCCGCGCGGCGTCGATGTGATGCCGGAAATTGACGATCTGCTGATCGCGCGGCGATGCTCGTAGTAATAGTCGAGCCCGGTCTCGCCGATGCCGACGACCTTCGGATGCTTTGCGTGATCGATAAGGATGGCGGCATTGTCGAGTAGCTCGCCTTCCGCTTCGTGCGGATGCACCCCGACGCTGCACCACACATCGGAAAAGCGTTCCGCCACCGCGCGGACGCCCGGAAATTTGTCGAGTTTGGTGCCGATGCTGACGCAGGTTTTCACACCTGCGTCGCGCGCGCGCTGCACGACTGCATCAAGCTCAGGCTGAAACGTATCGAAATCGAGATGGCAATGAGAATCCACGAGCATCAGAGAATTCCCGCGCGCTGCGCAGTATCACTAAGTGTCCGCGCCGATGAGAGCAAAGTCTGGCGCGGATCGAGATGCAGCCCGGAGGTACGCGCGAAATTGCGCTCCAGTTTCTCCCACGCCTCGATCCAGCGGTCGAGCCTTGCCGGGTTCTTCGTGGCGCGCGCGCGAATACGATCCATCAACGCCTGCGACAGGAACGCGCCGAAATTGTCGAGCCCATCTGTCATGCGATTCAGCTTGTCTGCAACGTCAGGAGTGCCGCAAAATCCGGCATCGCGGCGTGTTCGAGCAAATTGTCGGCTTCAGCGGCGAGACTGATGCCGTCTCCACCTGCAAGCTGCAACGCCAGCCCGATGGACCCGCCGCTCAACCGTGCAATGGCGGCACGCTCCTTCGCATCAAGTTCTGGCACGAGCGCTTCAGTTCGGCTTCCACCGCGCTGTTTTCGAGCGGACGTAAGCTGATCCGCTGGCAACGCGAGCGGATCGTCGGCAGGAGGCGTCCCGGCACATTGGCATCAGCAGAAGCATCGCGCGCGACGGCGGTTCCTCGAGCAATTTGAGCAGGGCATTCGCCGCGGCATCGTTCATGTCATCGGCTGTGTCGATGATCGCCACACGCCAACCGCCGGCGCCGGACGTCATACCGAAGAACGCGCAAGCTTGCGAATTTCTTCGACCGACAGGACGGTCATCAGCTTTCCTGCGTCATTGAGCCCACGCTTGAGCACGAGCATTCCGGGATGCGATGCGGATGCGACCTGGATCGATGCAGCGTTGTTTTCCGGCACGGAGAGATCGGCCGGGCCGTCCGCGGTCGCACCGAACGCGAGCAGATAACGTGCGACGCGATACGCGAACGTCGCCTTGCCGATGCCCGGCGGTCCGGTGATCAGCCAGGCCTGCGGAGGACGCCCGCCGCGGATAGCCCGCGCGGCGCGGGCAAGCGCCTCGTCTTGCCCAATGAGCCGATGCGTTTCGCGCGGATGCGCGAAGCCTTCGAGCCGGTCAGTCTCGATAGTTTCAACGGGCTTCGAACGCTTTGCCATACCAAATGACCAAAACAAAATTGTCATGCCCGCGACTGCGGGCCACCCAGATGGGTTCTGCACGATGACGCCACTACAGTCAAAATGCGCTTTGCTGCTCGCAATCTGCCGCCTTCACCTGGGCGGCCCGCAGTCGCGGGCCGTGACACTAAAGGGAAAATCGATGCGCAACCGCATCCCAGATAGCCTGCGCCACATCGTCCTCGCTGCCGGCGGCGTCAATGACAATACACCGATCCGATGCGCGCCGCGCGATGTCCAGAAATGCCTGACGGAGCTTTTCATGAAACGCTATGTCGAATTTCTCATACCGCGATTCATCGCTGCCGCGCGCCAGTGCGCGCAGTAAGCCCGTTTCGACCGGAAGATCGAGAATGAGCGTGAGGTCGGGCTTGAAGTCGTCCAGTACAACGGATTCGATCCGCCGGATAGTTTCGCGCGGCGTGCGCGTCCGACGCCCTGATAGGCATAGGTGGAATCCGTGAAGCGATCACAGATCACATACTTCCCCGCGTCAAGCGCGGGCTGGATCGTGCGCGCGACATGATCGGCACGCGCCGCAAACAACAGGAGCATTTCCGTGAGCGCATCCCAGCGTCCCGGCTCGCCTGTCACCAGCAGCTTGCGAATCTCTTCCGCGCCCGGCGAGCCGCCGGGCTCGCGCGTCGCGACACAAGACGCGTCGTGCGCTTCAAGCGTTTTGACCAGCCGCTTCATCTGCGTGGACTTGCCGGTGCCCTCGCCGCCTTCAAGTGTGATGAAACGTCCGCTCACTTCTTGCCCGAAAACAACGCCTGTATGCCGAGCATCATGCGGCCGAAAATTCCTACGCGCGGCACGTCATGCACAGCATAGAGCGGCACAGCGAGGTCGGGAAAGTCCGGCGCGGTTATCCTGAGCGTTCCGATCTTCTGGCCTGCTGCGACCGGCGCTTGATCGGGCCGTCATAAGCAACGACGACCTTCATGCCCGCACGCGAGTCGACTTGCAATGTCAGCGCCAGCGGAGTTTTCACGGTCATGGGAACGGTCCGTGTCCGTGCCGCCCCACACCTCAGCCTGCCCAACCGTATCGCCCGGTTTGAACAGGCGATACTGACGGAACTCACGGAACGCGAGATCGATGATACGCCCAGCTTCTTCGCTACGCTTGATGTTCGGAAAGTAGTCGTTGTTGTACTCAGGATAACGCAACCCGTTGAGCACAAGGATGATACGACGGTCGTCGCGCTTCGCCGAAGCCGTAATGCCGTAGCCAGAGGCGTCGATGTGCCCGGTCTTTAGACCATCCGCGCCCTGGACTTTGTCGAGTGTCAGATCGCGATTGGGCTGCGTAATCTGCTTGCCCTGATCCATCGTCGTGTAACTCTTGACGCTGAAATAATGGTAATATTGCGGGTAATCGTAGATCAGATGGCGCGCGAGTTTTGCGAGATCGAGCGCCGACATCGCCTGCCCGGGAGGATCGGGAAGTCCGTCAGGATTCACGAAATGCGATTGATTGAGGCCGAGTTGCCTCGCACGCGCGTTCATCATCGCAACGAAGTTATCCGTAGTGCCGCCGAGCGCTTCCGCGACGACGACGCAGGCATCGTTGCCGGAAACGACGATGATGCGCTGAATCAGATCTTCAACGGCCAGACTATCGCCGACGCGCGTGAACCCCTTCGATCCGCCCGTTCTCCACGCGGCTTCCGAAACAGGGAACTGTCTGTCAGTTTTATGCGGCCGTCTTTCAGCTCCTTGAACACGAGCTCGATCGTCATAAGCTTGCTCATCGATGCCGGCGGCGCATGAGCACGAAAGCGTCTTTGGCCCAGAGAACCTGTCCCGTATCGCCATCCATGATCAGCGCATGCTCGGCACTGGTGGAGATGGCGGCGGCAGCGGGCTGCAGTGCAGCGCTCAACAACAGGACCAAGACGGCTAAACCGAACGCTGCATAAACTCACTCCGCTGGGGCCCGACTACTGGTCGACGACAATGTGTGCGTCGTTACTACCAAGTTCGCTCAAATGGGCCAATGCAATATCCGCATCAGCCGTCGTATTCATCGGCGCAGTGCGCACGCGATAAAGCGTTTGGCCGCTTTTCTTGGTCGTGGAAACCCGAAGATCTCCGCCCAGCTGATCGCGCAGGCGCATCGCGTTCTCGTAGGAACTGAAAGCGCCGACCTGAACATACAGATGAGTCGTCGCGGGACCGGAACCTCCGTCACCTGTCCCGTCGGCGGTCCGGCTTCAGTCGGAACTGGATCAAGAACCGGTCTAGGCAACGAAGCGACACGTCGCAGCGGCGCTACCGGGCGCATCCGGTACTGCAGGAAGCTTGTCGATGGCGACATCAGGCGTAGGGGCGGCTGGCACGGCAGATGCGATCTCCGGTGGCGTATCGTTGGCCTGCAGCGGCTCACCGTCGGGTTGGGTTGCGCGTGCAACATAGGTCACGCGCACCCGCGCCGTGCCCCTGGTTGTAAAAGCCCAGAAGCTTTGCCGCCTGTTCCGACACGTCGATAATACGTCCCTTCGCATAAGGTCCACGATCGTTGACCCGCACGATGACCGACTTGCCGTTGTCGAGATTTGTAACACGCACGTTGACAGGCATCGGAAGCGTGCGGTGTGCCGCGGTGATATCGCCGGCATTGTAGACTTCGCCGTTCGCGGTGGCCCGGCCATAGAAACTGGGCCCATACCAGGAGGCGATGGCCTGTCTCGTCGTAATCCGGCTGTTCCTTGGGATAATACCAGGTGCTGTCGATCTGATAGGGTTTTCCGACCTTGTAGACGCCCGGACTCTGCGCCGGAGGCCGCTCCGGCACAAAAGTTGTTTTTTTCCGTCGCACAGGCAGCCGTCAACGCGGCCAACAGCATAACGGCGCAAATCCTTTGTGACGTGCGCATTGGTCCGTCGAATCAGGCGTTCAAGGGCGTTGACGGTAGTCGAAGGGGCATCGCGTCTCAATGCAGATGGTTACGCGGCACTCGTCTCCATAGGCTGGCAGTTATATCTTGTGAGCGATATCCTACGAAATATTTGGGAGGCCGCCATGGTCCGGAAAAGAACTCCTCATGTCGTGAGATTGCTCGCCCTTTGCTGGGGGCGCGGCTGTGTTTGCGCCGGGGTATCTATCGATCGCAATCGCCAAGTCGCAGATCATCACCTTCGACCCCGCAGACTCTATTGGCACCTATCCGTGGCAGGCAAATAACGACGGCAGCATCGCCGGCTTTTGGTATGACTCGACCGCCCCAGGAGACAAGGGCTTCATTCGGTCGCCTGACGGTGAGATCACTGAATTCGATCACCCGGATTCAAAAACCACCGCTGCCTATGGCATCAATAGTCAGGGTATCAGCACGGGATATTGGACGGTGGATGCGGGCAACCACCCTGGCTTTGTCCGGACGCCCGACGGCACAATGACGGAATTCCACGCGCCGGGCGACGACAGCGGCACATTCCCGATCGCGATTACCGGCAAAGGCGTGATCGCAGGTTCCTTTTACGACCTCTATTCGATACCGCACGGTTTTGTGCGCAGCGGTAAAGGCAAGATCAAAACCTTCGACGTGAGCGGCGATACCTACGGCACCAATGCGATGAGCATCAATTCCGAAACCGCGATAGCCGGTCACTGGACCGATGAAGACGGTCTTGTGCATGGCTTCGTGCGCGCAGCCGACGGCACGATCACAAGCTTCGATTCGCCGGGTGCTCCTGGTGGCACATTCCCGCAATCCATCAATGCGTCAGGCACGATCGCGGGCTATTTCGCCGATGCAAGTTATGTCTTCCACGCTTTTGTCCGCGCGACCGACGGAACGGTCGCCACCTTTGATGCTCCGGGTGCCACATCGACCGTGGCGAACAGCATCAACAAGAAGGGAGCCATCGCCGGCTATTACGTCGACGACAGTTCGATCGCGCACGGGTTCACCAGGAGCCCGAGCGGCAAGTTCCGGGCCCTCGACGTCCAAGCGCAGCCGGTACCTACCCCAATAACATCAACGACAGCGGGCTCATCACAGGCTGGTACGTCACGCCGGATGAGAACTATCACGGGTTTCTGAAAACCAACTAAGGGTGCCAGTACAGAGCGTCTTGCAACCGCGCCCTCGGGCTCAGTACCGCTAACCTGTCCGATGGCAATCAATCAACATATTGAGTGCGGCGCGTTGGTGATGTTTGGCAGATCGGAATTCAGTCGCCCAAATCTTTGTTGGGTAACAGGTATGCGTTGATGAAATCGTCGTAGTTCCCATTTTTGGTTTGCGTACTGCCTGCCATGACCAAATAGCCGTCCCCTAGAGACAGAAACGCGTTCCCGGTATCGCGATCGTGATATTCGATGTAGCGCGTAGATACGACCTTGCCTGTATCGGCTTTATAAACGCGAAGTATTGCTTCGCAGGTAATAGGGCATTGCGCTCCGCCTTGGCCCGCCGCGTAGATGTATTTTCCTGAGAGCGCTATGGACATCACCTGACCGATGCCTTGCGTGTCCAGATTATCCTGCCAGAGCACGTTTCCCGTCGCGGGATCGAGGGAAAACACCGAGAACGAGCATGGGCTGAGACTGAAGAACAGACACGAGGCCCCGCCGGTTCCACCCACTATTAGATGACGGCTGTCGGATGGCGATAGCATCCAGAAAATCGAACCCGCCAGTGTCGATCTGGCTGGTCCACAAAACTGTCCCCGTATCCAGGTCATAAGCCCGAGTATAGTCGTTTCTGCTGTCTCCATCCGTGCCCGCGGCCAGCTCTCCCGTTACGAAAGCGCTACTGCCACGAATAACAACGGCTTTGGCTTCATCCCACGCATTGTCTTCGAACCCACTGTCCTCCTCATCGGACCAAAGGAATTTGCCAGTTGCAAGATCGTATGCATCAACAAGGAAGTTGTGGTCCACGCCACCCGCAGCCACGACTTTACCGCCTGCAATCGCTACCCCGAAGAATAGGCCCAGAAAATCGTCCGCGCCCCTTGTCTCTCAAACAACTTTCCCCGTGTCGGCATCATAGGCGCGTACAAGCGTGTAGGATTTTTGTGATGCACCGGTAAACACGTCGCCGACCGCAACTACCACATTGCCCTGCACTGCCACGTTGAGAGCCACGCCACCAAGGCTCCCTGCCGGAACGTATTTGCTGTTCCAGATGACGCTTCCCGTTTTTTGATCGAGCGCAACCACGCGGAAATCGCTCACGCCGGACTTCTCAGCTCCGGACCCAACAGCGAAGATCTTGTCGTCTCCAGATGCAGCTTTATATGCGAGGCCTGGTGTCTTGTAAGTCCATGCCACCGCTCCACTTTGGAGGGCATTGGCATGGACAGAAAAATTGCAGTTCAGGTCGTGTGTGTAATAGGCGTTGCCGACGCATGGAACTATCACCGTCCGCTCCTCCGACCGTGAAAGTTAAGCCGTTTGCGGTTGCACCACCCGCCGCAAAATCCATTTTGGGGCCGCCATACTGATCGTGCCAAGCAGGTGTCAGTGGTCCAGCGCCAGCTTCAGCGGACGAGATGAGAGCTATGAGAGCAACTGCTGCAATCACACCAGGGATGAAAAGCTTCACGGTTCTAAATCGCCCGAACGGTCCTGAATTCATTCTGCGCCCCCCATTTCGGCAATTCACCTTCTATAGCAGGGATTCCGTGGAAGCCCACCGAATGACACCGGTGCATTTTTTTTGTGCGGGTGTCTGACCTTAACCGGCGCGGCGCCTCCGCCACTATCGCCGCGCTTATGGCTTTAACATGTCCAGCGGGTCGATTCGGTTGGCGCAGCACGAGCCATTCTTTCAGAATCTCTCCAACGCGCCGCTCGGCGCGCAAGCGTACATTTGCCGCCTCACGCTCAGCTTCGAGATTGTGCGGGATCGAACAACGCGCGACGGCAAACAAGCTTGACAGCGTTAGAGCACAGTCGAGGGCCATAGGATTGGGAACGCCATGCGCAGAGCACTGAATATCGCTGTCATATTGGTCTTAGCATTCACGGCGAGCGGCTGTGTTGTCGGCCCTCCAGGTGATCGCTGGTGCCATTTCCATCCGCACCGCTGCCCGTAGGCGTCTCGGGCATATCACCCCGACGATCACGTTGAGCGTTTACGGGCACTTGTTCTCGAACTCGAACGCCCGTGCCACCGACGCGATAGAATCCGCGTTCTCATTGGGTACGGATTAGAAACGTTTGAGAATCGTCCGGCGGCAATTCGGTGGCAGGCGATGCAGCCTTGCATTAAGTCACCGCGCTAAGTATTTGATCCCGTTGCGCGGAGGGGTGTCTGAGCGGTTGAAAGAACCGGTCTTGAAAACCGGCAGGCTCGCAAGGGTCTCGTGGGTTCGAATCCCACCCCCTCGCCACAAATACTTCCCTATGCGCCAACCGACGTCCCCTAAGAGCCAGTAATTTAACACGTAAACGGGCGTCGGCTTTGGACGACTGCACAACCACTTATAACGCTTGAAAGAGCCGTACGCTGACGGTTGTTCAGCCGGAAAGCTGGTGGCCAGTCTAATTTTTCTTCGCGTCGTCTGCCGTGTTTGTTACCGCTTTTCCGGCGCCCGACACGTCTTTACCGGCACCAGCGACCGTATTGCAGGCTGAAATGCTGACCGATGTAACCAACAGGAACAGGCCGCCGGCGAAGAACACGATGTCCTTCCACGAAAAATCGATGCCCCATACCGTCACTATAGGTTTCGACAGCGAGATGATCCACGCAATGCTGGAGAGGAAGATGATCCGCAGGATCAGCGCGAGGCTAAGACCGATGCGCCGCGCGGTCGGGCGGCGCGGCGCATCGAGCTTGTTGGCCGCGAGCGAAAGGAAAATGATGTTGTCGATGCCGAGAACGACTTCGAGCACCATCAGCGTCGCAAGCGAAATCCAGGCATTCGGAGAATACAGAAGATCGAGCATCGGTCCTCAGAACCAGGATTGCGTGAGCGCCGGGAACCAATGAATGACGACCTCGCGCGCCGAAAGCAACCCGACGCCGATCCCGAAAAACACGTCGCTCAGATAATGCGCGGTTAGCAGCGCGCGGACCAGCGCCAGCGCCAACGCAATCGCGAACCAGAGCGGCGCCAGCATCGGCCATATCGCGGATGCGATCACGGCGACGCACGTGATTGTCAGCGCATGGCCGGAGGGAAACGAGTTGTACTGCAGGTCGAAGCTGAACGGCATGAAGCGTAAAAGCCCCATCTCGAAATCGTCGCGTGGACGCCTGCGCCCGAAGAACAGTTTGATCGTGTGCAGGATCAAACTTCCGATCGCGAGGCTGGCGATGAACGCCACCGCGCATTGCGAGGCAAGCACGAGATAATCCGACGCACCCCAACGCGCCATCGCCCAATGCGTGCCGATCAGTACAAAGATCGCGGCGATCAGCCAGTGCGATGCCTTCGCCAGATGGGTGATCGAAATCCAGAAAGTGCCATTGGCGCGCGCTGATGTTGTTATAGATGAAATGCGATGCCCGCCGGTCGATGCCGAAGCAGGCAAGACTTGCGGCAAGGAACGCGATTCCGGCCCAGAGGAGCATGGCGCTGCTTGCCCGCCCGCCCGCGCCCTGTCAATTCCGCGTCGTTTCCCCGTCCGTGCGGGCTTGGTCGGCGGCGCGGAGCAGGTCTACAATCCCACTACCGCTATCGAACGCAATCGACGGGCAAGACCCGCGGGAGGAACACATGGATTTCGATTATTCACCGAAGCAGAAGGAATGGATGAAGCGCGTCGGCGACTTCGTGGACGCACATATCTACCCGCCGAAGCCACCTATCACGCACAGATTGGACGAGGCACGGAAGAAAGGCGACCCGTGGATCGTCGTTCCCGTTGTCGAGGAACTGAAGGCCAAGGCCAAGAAACAGGGGCTGTGGAATTTCTTCTTGAACGAAAGCGAGCACGGCGCCGGTTTGAGCAATCTCGAATATGCGCCGCTTGCCGAATTGATGGGCCGTGTCGGTTTCGCATCTGAGGTGTTCAACTGCTCGGCGCCCGACACCGGCAATATGGAAGTGCTGGAGCGTTACGGTTCGCCCTATCAACAGGACAAATGGCTGAAGCCACTGCTCGCGGGCGAAATCCGTTCCGCGTTCCTGATGACGGAGCCTGCGGTCGCCTCGTCTGATGCGACGAACATCGCGACCAGCATCGTGCGCAAGGGCGATCACTATGTGATCAACGGCACGAAATGGTGGTCTTCGGGCGTCGGCGATCCGCGCTGCAAGATCATGATCGTTATGGGCAAGAACACGACCGACGGTGACCGCCATTCGCAGCAATCGCAAATTCTGGTCGAGCGCGATGCGCCGGGTGTCCATATCAAACGCATGTTGCCGGTGTTCGGCTATGACGACGCGCCACACGGCCACGGCGAAGTCGAACTGAAAGACGTGAAGGTGCCGGCCGAAAACATGGTTCTGGGCGAGGGCCGCGGTTTCGAGATCGCACAGGGCCGCCTCGGACCAGGCCGCATCCATCACTGCATGCGCAGCATTGGCGCAGCGGAACGCGCGCTGGAATCGATGGTGAAGCGCCTCCAAGCGCGCGTCGCGTTCGGCAAGCGCATCGCCGAACATTCGGTGTGGGAGCAGCGCGTGGCCGAGGCACGCATCAACATCGACATGTGCCGGTTGCTGACGCTCAAGGCTGCCGACATGATGGACAAGGTCGGCAACAAGGTCGCGCGTCTGGAGATTGCAGAGATCAAGGTCGCCGCACCGCGCATGGCGCTAAAGATCATCGACGATGCGATCCAGGCCTGGGGCGGCGCGGGCGTCACCACCGATCCCGGTCTTGCGCGGATGTATGCGGGTCAACGCACGCTGCGTCTCGCCGACGGCCCGGACGAAGTGCATTGCCGCACCATCGCGCGCCTCGAATACGGCAAGCACGCCGAACGCCCAGTGCGCGCCGCAGCGGAGTAAGCTGTTCGCGAAACTGCCATGCAATAAAGGCGCGGTAGTACCGCGCCTTTATTCTTGCGTCATATTCTCTCTAAGATAGTATGATATAGCGCTTATCGCTTTGGGGGAAATCAAAATGAAACTCAGTTTTTTGTTCCGGCAGGTCGCCGCGCTTTTAGCATTCGTTGTTGCTTGTATGATCTTGCCTGCGAGTGCCAGCACTCTCAAGACGCTTTATTCGTTTTGTTCGGTAAACGGGTGTCTGGATGGTCTGCAACCATCGTCTGGACTTATAAGCGATGCCACCGGCAATCTTTACGGCGTGACCGACGCAACGGGTGGTTCTATCGGAGAAGGGCTTGCATATGCCACTGATGAAGCACGGCGACAAATATAATTTTGTCGTGCTGCACGTGTTCTGCACGACCGACTGCAGCGACGGTGGTAACCCGTTTGGAACGCTAATTTTGGGTGTGGATGGAAGTCTTTACGGCACCACCATAAGCGGCGGAGCCAATGGCGGAGGGACAATCTACAGGACTTAAGCCCAACGCGAAGAAGACGAAATGGAAGCTAACCGCTCTCTACTCCTTCTGTTACCCCTGTTCGAGTGGCTCGGAGCCAATTGCGGGATTGACATACCAAGGCGCTCATTTAGGCCAGCTTTATGATGGCGATTCTCCTCTGTTTGGCGTGACTCTATACGGTGGCGCCAATAGCGGGGGCGTTGCGTTTGAACTAGCATTCGAAGGGAAAACACCGACATACACAGTCCTTCACGATTTCTGTCTCGACGAACAATGCGGCGACGGCAAGCAACCGGAATCATCGCTGGTGATGGATGAGGCCGGAAATTTGTTTGGTACGACGCGTGACGGCGGTAGCGACATCCAGTTCTCGGGCACGGTTTTCGAAATCTCGCCGAGTGCGTCGGTTATAAGACGACGACGCTCTACCACTTCTGTAAAAAATCCGATTGCCGAGACGGAATGTTTCCACGCGGTCCTTTGAGCATCGATGCTTCGGGCCATCTGATCGGGAGCACTCAAGAAGGAGGGCGGCGCGGTAGCGGCACGATATTCCAGATCACTCCGAAGGGTGAAAAATCTTCTGAAAAAGTGCTCTATAGCTTTTGCTCAATGAAGCATTGCGCGGACGGTTCGCTGCCGCAAGGCGGCGTGCTGGATCAGAACGGGGATTTTGTCGGCGTTGCTCGCCAAGGTGGCGCAAATAGCACGACGGGGGGCACCGTATTTAAGTTTCACGACGACAGTCTTTTGGTAATGTATAGCTTTTGCGCGGAAAACGCCTGCACCGATGGCCAAAATCCGGTCACTGGCGTAGCACTCGATGCGTCCGGCGATGTGTTCGGCGTCACGCAAGGCGGCGGTGTGAATTTTAATGGTTCAGTCTTCGAACTTACGCCCTAAGGGGCTACCTAAGCCGCTTCGCGTTTGGTTTGGGCGAGGGGGAAGTCCACTGTCACTTCGGTGCCGGTGCCTTCCTCGCTCTCGATGCGGAAGCTGCCGCCGTGCTTCTCGACCAGCGCGCGCACAAGCGAAAGGCCGAGACCCGTCCCCGATTTGGCGAGCATCGGATCGCCGATAACCTGCTCGAACGGCCGCCCGAGCCGCGGAAGGTCTTTCGCCGGAATGCCGATGCCGGTGTCGCGCACGCTGAGCACCGCGCGCCCGCCGTCCAGATGCGCCCCGACGAACACCCGTCCTTTTGGGGGCGTGAACTGATCGCATTTGTTATCAGATTGAGCATCACCTGCTTGACGGCACGGCGGTCAGCCAGGAGCAGGATGGGCATTGCCGGCGAGGGCGCGACAAGCTCGACTTCGCCCCGATCGGCGCGGTCCGTGAGCAGGCGCAAGCAATCCGTGATCGTGCCTGTTAGATCTACGCGCTCAAGATTGAGTTCGAGTTTGCCAGCTTCGATCTTCGCCATGTCCAGCATGTCGGAAATCAGGTCGAGCAGAAGCTGGCCGGAATCGTAGATCAGCGTCATGTATTCGCTGTAGCGTTTCATTGCCGAGCGCGCCGAACATGCCCTGGCGCATCAGGTCGGTGAAGCCGATCACGGCGTTCAGCGGCGTACGCAGCTCGTGACTCATATTGGCGAGGAAGCGCGATTTTGCCTGGTTGCGGCCTCGGCGCGCTCGCGCGCAGCTTCTGTTTCCATTTCCTGCTTCTTGCGCGCCGTCACGTCGCGCGAAACGCTGATGAGGTTCTGGTACGCGCCGGTCTTGGTGTCGTAGATCGCGCGGGTCGTCGTTTCGATCCAGATGTATTGACCGCCGGCATGTTGCATGCGGAACGTTGCGGTGACGCTTTCTTGCGGTCCGGGACGTTCGCGAATGCGCGCGGCTTCCGCGATATCGTCCGGATGCACGATGTTCACGAAGCCGCCGTCCTCGATCTCCTCGACCGTGCGGCCAAGCACGCGCTCCAACGCACCCGATGCGAAGAGGATCCTGCGATCGAGGTCGTAGAGCAGAATGATGTCCGACGCTTCTTCCGTCATCAGGCGATACATCTGTTGCGCTTTTTCGCGCGCTTCCTCGGCCCTCACGGAATCCGTCACATCGTAGCAGACGCCGATGATGGCATTGATGTGCCCGTCTTCGCCGATTGCGACCTTCGCCCTGCGTGTCGATGATCTGGGCGGAAACGCCGGGCGCGCGCGCAAAGGTGCGATAGGCGAATGGCGATCGCGTGCGGATCGCTTCGCCGATCGCGCTTTGAACATTCTCCTTGTCTTCCGGCCGTATCTGTTCGAGCAGCCATGCGCCATCTGGCGCCTGGTCCGCGGTTCGATGTCGAGCAGGCGATACAGGCCGGGCGACCAGTATGTGACGTTGCTTGTGAGATCGAGGCGCCAATAGCCAAAGCGGGCGGCGCGTTCGGCAAGATCGAAATGGGCGCGTTCGCGCTCCCATTGCGCTTGCGTTACGTCAATATCGCTCCCCGCGTTCGCCGGTCATGCGCCCCATCCGAACCGAGACGATCCCCGGCAGGGCATAAAGCTAGTTTGATCGTCTTAAACAAGGCTTGCGTGAATACCGTACCTAATGGTGCGTTAAAAAAAATGCTTAACCGCCCGCGCCGGCCCGCTTGGCAAAATACCAGGCCCGTTCCGCAGCGGACGAACAGCGGCTGCGTTTTGCGCCGCATTGGCGTTGGATGCCGTGCCGTCGCGCACGCGGCCGACAATGCCTTGCAGAATTCCCGCGAGGCGGAAGAAATTGTAAGCCGCGTAGTAGTCCATATTCGGGACTTCAGGCCGATTGGTCCGGCGGCAATAGGCTTCGGTGTATTTCTCCATGCTGGGGATGCCGAGCGCGGCGAGATCGGCACCGAGCAGGCTTCCGGTCCCGCCGCCCGTGGTCGTGCCCTGTGGCATCACCCATTGCATCAGGTGATAGGTGAAATCGGCCATCGGATCGCCGATGGTGCATAATTCCCAATCCAGCACAGCTATGACTTTCGGCTCTGTAGGATGAAGGATCATGTTGTCCAGGCGGTAGTCGCCGTGAACGACCGAATTGCGCTCGCCGGCGGGAAGATGCGCCGGCAGCCATTCGATGAGCTTGTTCATCTCATCGACCGTTTCGGTTTCCGACAGCTGATATTGCTTGGTCCAGCGCGAGATCTGGCGGCCGACATAATTGCCGGGCTTGCCGAAATCTGTGAGGCCGATTTTCTCGTAATCGAGATTGTGCAGACGCGCGAGAGTCTCGTTCATCGCATTATAGATTTCGCCGCGTTGCTTCGGTGTCTGGTCGGGCAGCATCGGGCCCCAATAGATGCGGCCTTCGACGCATTCCATCACATAGAAGATGGTGCCGATGATCGATTCATCCTCGCACAGCAGATAGGGCTTCGGCACGGGAAAGCCGGTGGGATGGAGCGCCGAGATTGCGCGAAATTCGCGGTCTACGGCATGGGCGGAGGCGAGCAGTTTTCCCGGCGGTTTGCGGCGCAGAACATATTTCCGGTTCGGCGTGACGAGTTGATAGGTGGGATTCGATTGTCCGCCCTTGAACTGGCGCACTTCCAGCGGCGTCTGAAACCCATCGATGCGCTCGGCCAGATAGGCCTCGAGCTTCGCCACATCGAAGCGATGCGCCTCACGAACGTCCTGCGTGCCCGAGAACTTTTCCTGGCGATCGTCGACCGGCGCGGCGCTCATGCAAATTTCCTTTGCGAACCAACGGCATTGTGTCCGCTTGCGCGGCACAGACAAGGCGTAAAACGCGGTTTTCGATCTTGCAACCTCTCGCTACGCCAACTTGGCCGCGCTGCGGACGATGTACATTCAACCGCTATTGCGGCGGCGGGTTTGCGATGAGGTAGGGATAGCCGTTGTTGATGCTTTGGCTCTGCGCCCAGATGTTTGGGTCGAAGCCCGAGGGCAGGGCGGATTGGAGTTGCGCATCGCTGAGGGCCGGTGAGGCCCGGATCGTTGGCGATGTTTCCTGCGCCTTGTGCGGGATTGCTGATGCCGCTGGTGTCGAGGTCCCAATAGGACGACGCATTAGTGGCGTTCGAGACATCGCGTCCGATCACGCCGCCGAGCGTCGCGCCAGAGCCGCCCGCAACCGCTCCTGCCGAATAGGACGAAGACATCGAGGGCTGTGTGTTATTTCCCGAGAAGACAGATTGTGTGCCCGCCACGCCGCCGACGAAAGAATTGCTGCCGCCGCTGACAGGGCCCCAATGCATATGAGTTGAGTATCTGGGCGCCGGAGTTCTCGCCGATCACGCCGCCGACGGAGGCACCAGCGCCGCCCGACACGGGCCCCACGGAAAAGCTGCTGGTGAGTTGGCCCAAACACTCAGGTCCACACTCGCCCGCAAAATACCCAATCACGCCGCCGACATTCTTTGCACCATCCCCTCCCATCACTGTGGCAGCAGAATAGGCGTTCTGAATCACGCCGGTATCGTCTGTCCCGACGATCCCCCCGATGGTCGATCCACTGCCGCCGGAGATTTTGCCGGTGACGGAGACGTTCTCGATAGTACCCGCCAGTAACTTGACCGACGAGACCGGCAATAATTTGATTGCTTCCACCCGTGATGTTGACAGATGTGAGCGCGAGATCGCGAATCTCGTAGTCCGCGATACCTCCACTTGCGATCCTATACATCGCCACGGTGCCCCCTGACCCGGTGGCCGTCAGGGTGAAATTGGAAATCGTGTGGCCGAGCCCTTCCAAGGTTTTCTCCTGGATGGTCGAAGGGCGTTTTCTTGTAGATGTGCCCACTGAGATCGAGGTCGTTGGAAAGCGCGAAAAATGCCACACGCTTATTCTTAAGGTCCTCGAATTTCTTGACCAGATAGAACGTGTTGCCGTTGATGACCAGATGATCGCTTTTGCCCTCAAATTTGACATAAGCGCCTTCTGCGAAGCGGTAGTCGCCGCCCTGCTTGCCTTCGTTCGTGTTGATGATCAGCCCGCCCTTTCCCGGAACGGTGAACCGCTTGTTGAAGGTGAGCGAGCTATAAGCATCGAAGGTCAGGTTGTTTCCCGCCTTTGAAACCAGCGCGGCATCGAGTTCGATATCCTGCGCACTGCTTCCGCTCTCCACGATGACATCGCTCTGCTTGAGCATCTTCGTTAGCGATCCGACATTCAGCACCGCGTTCTGCGCCGTCGCCTGACATGTTCCATCCGAACACGTCACGTTCGAGGTCTTGCCGGTCGATATCGACAATGCCGCTTGGGCGGGACAGGCGGCGAGCAATGCGCCCACGAACAATGCTGCGTGTTTGAAAATCGAAGTCATCGAAATAATCCCGCCACCCCACGGCACGATCCTAACCCGTCGCCTCGCGCTTCGCGAGAAGATGTCGCACGTCTCTTGATCCGGCGTACCACAATCACCATTTCACTGGGCCGGTTTGGCTGAACGAGGGAGTTGACGCAGCGTTGTTAGATAAGCGTGAAGGGGTGCTCCTTCCGAAAAGTCGTGGTTCGAATAAAGAAGGACATTAGGGGAGAGGGGGCGGGGGGAGGCCGCCGAAATGAAAAACAACTGCTCACCCACCGCCGCAACCGCAACATCTTGTGCTTTGTTGTATAAGCAGATGGAGGGGCATCCCTTCAGAAAATGAGGTTCGAATAGGGACGCACGACAGTAGCGTGATGGCTGCAAAGCGTTTTCGGTTTCGTCTCAAATACTTGGATGCCGTATCGGGTATTTGAATTGCGATTTCGAATGAAAACTCTTCCGGTTCTATCCCGTCTTCGCTGCGCTGCGCTGCGCCGGGCAAGCAGCAAGCGGCAGCGCAGGGGGGAGGGGCTCTGAAACATGCGGTTCAAATGGGCGTCAGTTTCCACAATCGTCATGGCCGCGCTTGACCCGGCCACCCAGTGAGCGAGCGTCTGCGAGCGCTACGACTCTGGATGGCGCCGCTACGCTGTCGCTAACGGCCAAGGGCGGCCATGACGAATTTGAAGGGACACGCGAGACAAAAATTGTTGAGAATGCGATATTAAGTCTCAAGCCGTTGCGGTTTTCGCCGGTCCGCACCCCAACCTTGAATCAGGCACTGTCAGGGGTAGGGGTGCTGCTTTCTGGCGAACAATTATATTGCTCTTCGGCGGTGAATCGGATTTCAAGGAAGGATATGAAGGGTTTGGCAAAGGTTCTTGAACCAATCTCTGCCTTCCTCGTTTGACAGGTTCGGCCATGTTGGCCACTTTCCCGGCCCTTTCGGGTTCTAGGACCGAGGCCATTCTTCAGGACGCGATGCACGCTTATCTCGATTTCGAAAAACCGATTGCCGAGCTTGAGGGAAAGATCGTCGAGCTGCGCCAGCTCGCCGAGCCGACCCGACGATGCAGATCGACGGCGAGGTCGCGCGGTTGCAGTCCAAGGCCGACGCGCTCGTGCGCGACACCTATGCCAAGCTCACGCCCTGGCAGAAGGTTCAGGTCGCGCGGCATCAGAACCGGCCGCACTTCTCCGATTATGTGAGCCATCTGATCGATGAGTTTCACGCCGCTTGCCGGCGACCGGCTCTATGGCGAGGACGCTGCGGTGATCGCCGGGCTCGGCCGTTTTCGCGGGGCGTGCCGTTGCGGTGGTGGGGCAGGAGAAGGGCAACGACACCAAATCGCGTCTCAAGCACAATTTCGGCATGGCGATGCCGGAAGGCTATCGCAAGGCGCAACGCCTGTTCGACATGGCGGATCGTTTCGGGTTGCCGGTGCTGTCGCTGGTCGATACCTCCGGCGCCTATCCCGGCGTGTCGGCGGAGGAGCGCGGCCAGTCCGAGGCCATCGCGCGCTCGACACAGGCGGGACTCGAACTGCGCGTGCCGTTCATCTGCACGATCATCGGTGACGGCATGTCGGGCGGCGCCATAGCGATTGCCGCGGCGAACCGTGTCTACATGCTCGAACATGCGATCTATTCGGTGATCTCACCAGAGGGCTGCGCGTCGATCCTGTGGCGCAACGCCGACAAGGCGCAGGACGCGGCGGTCGCGCTCAAGATCACGGCGCAGGATCTGCTCGATCTGAAGATTATCGATGGCATCGTGCCGGAACCTGTCGGTGGCGCCATCGCGCTCCGCAGGACGCGATCATGAACGCCGGCGAGCAGATCGCGAAAGCGCTCGCCGAACTTTCTTCAGTGTCCGGCGAAGATTTGCGCCGTCAGCGCCGCGAGAAGTTTTTGGCGATGGGCCGAAATCTCGTTTAACTGAGCGTTGACGCGAATTTTTTGATGTCGGCGACAAGATCGTCGCCACGCTCCAGCGCCGCGAAGTGGCCGCCTTCGGCAAAGTCCGTCCAATGCGCCACATTCATATGCCGCTCGACCAGCGAGCGCGGCGGAAACGGGATGAGATCGATGGGAAACGCCGCGATGCCGACCGGCTTTTCGATGCGCGCCTTCTGCGGCACAGGCGCGCCGGTCTGATCTTCGACAAGCCCCACGATACATCCACGTTGCGGTGTTGAAGGTGCGCGTGACGAGATAGATCATCACATTGGTCAGCAGTTGGTCCTTTGTGTAGACGTTCTCGAAGCCATTGCGAATGTCGGACCAGCCGTGGAATTTCTCCACGATCCCACGCGCATGCGCCCACCGGAGAATCCATCATCGCGTAAGATAGAGTCTGCGGCTTCGTCGTCTGTTCGCGGAAATATGCGCCTTCCATCTCGAATAGCTGCATGGCGCGTTGTGCGTATTCTATCTCTTCCTTGGTTTCGGGATGCACGCCCGACGAGCGCCACCCGAACATGTTGAGATGCGCCGCGCGGCAGCCTTTGCCTTCATACGCCATCCAGCCCGAAATCACGCTCCCCCAATCGCCGCCTTGGGCAATGTAGTTCGGCAGCTTCAGAACATCGGTCATCAGCATGTCGAATAGCCGCGCGACCGTGCGCGGACTGATGGGCCGCGCAGGCTTACCGGAAAATCCATAGCCGGGCAGGGACGGCACGACGACCGTGAAGTCCTTCGCAAGGCTGTCGATGGTATGCAGAAACTCAAACACCGATCCCGGCCAGCCGTGGCTTAGGATCAGCGGCGGTCCGTTGCCATCGACGCGATAGAAATGGATATCGATATCCTCGACGCGCGCCTTAAACTGCGGAAAGCGATTGAGTTCTGCTTCCCATTTGCGCCAGTCGTAACCGTTTGCCCAATAGGCGCAGAGCGATCTCATGTAATCGAGATTGGCGCCATAGGCCCCAAGAGTTCTCGATCCCCGCGCCGCGCGGCATCTCGTGCCACTCATAGGCTTTCACCTTGGTGCGGATGGCGTCGAGCGTTGCTTGCGGTATGTCGATCCTGAACGGCTTTATGTCTGTCATTGCGCTCTCCCGGTCTGGGTCATGTTGCTTCGCGCCACCGAAAACGAAAAGAGGGCCGATGGCCCTCTTTCACGCATTCGCAACGGAATATTACTTCGATAGTTCGAAGGACATCGACGACACCCAGCCCTGATTGCCGAGTTCGTCTTTCACTTCCCACATCGCGCCGTCTTTGTTGCCCGTCGGATAAAGCATCATGCCCGCGCTGAGACTGCGCACCACTTTGCTATTGGGCGAGGCTGTTGTGTACATACGGCCAGCGCGCGTCATGTTCACCGCTTGCGCGGGCGCTGCAGCGGACGCACCACCGGCACCCGGCATGCCGCCCATGTCGTTCACGAGCTTGGTATAGGCTTCGATATAGGCGAGGGTGACGACCTGGGCCGATATCGGTATTGGTATAGCTCGTCACGCCTGCGCCGCCGAACCCGCCCCAGCTTCCCCAGCCGCCGCCGACACCGAAGCCCAGATCGGTTTCGAACCATGGCCCTGTTCGATCGGTCCATCTTCGCTTGTGCGGACATTGACGATCGAAAGGACAACGTCTGCAGTCGAACTGTGCAGGTTGAGGCCGCCCAGTATTGCGCCGGCGCCGTGGCCGACAACCCCGCCCAGCAATCCACCGATGTTCATGCCTCCGGCATTGGCGTTTTTCGACGCTATATCGGGAACGAGAATGTAATCGGCGGCTTTCACTTGACCGGCGCCGACATTCGACCCCTGCTGCAGCGATCCGCCGGCTGCGAGCGCGCGTTCCTGCTGCGCCATTTCGAAGCCTTTGCCGCGATCGACCAGCGTGAAACAGCCGGACTTGCGAACGAAAACCTTGAGCAAGGCTTCCGGAGAGCTGAGGTTTAGCTCGCTCCACCAATTGTGATCGGGTTCGCGCACCGCGATCGTGCCGAGATTGCGCCCGCAGGTCGGGATGTCCGCTTCCTTGCGATCCGTCTTGTCCTTGATCGATTCAGCCAACGCTGGCTCGGCAATCGCGAGCGCCATGCCAAGCACCGCTGTGAGCTTGAGCGAGCTCGAAATACGCATCTGAAATCCTCTCTGAATGTTTGCCCCTGAAGACGCGTGGTCTCCCGCGTCCACGGTCTTAACAGCAGAGAAAGTCTAACAAAAAAGTAATTGTTCGCAATGGCCTGAGATTAAACC
The DNA here is from genome assembly GCA_037201525.1 of Rhizomicrobium sp. Classification (GTDB taxonomy): domain Bacteria; phylum Pseudomonadota; class Alphaproteobacteria; order Micropepsales; family Micropepsaceae; genus Rhizomicrobium. The sequence continues at coordinate 52,921 of JBBCHP010000014.1, forward strand.
AGTGCGCCGTGGCAGTGCTTGAACTTGCGGCCAGATCCGCACGGACACTGCGCATTGCGCTGCACCTTGCCCCATGTTTGCGGATTGTTCGGGTCGACAGGCAGGTCGGCGCCATAGGCCGCATTCAGATCGAATCCGGCCTGCATCTCATCTTCGCCGGTAAGCGGGTCGATATGTGAGGCACGCATCTGCGGGAGCGGCTGCTGCGACAGATCGGGCGGCGGCTGTACACTGATCTGGATATGCATGAGCTGCGTCACGACATCGAAGCGCAGCTTGCTGAGCAGAGCCTCGAACAGTTCGAACGCTTCGCTCTGTATTCGATCAACGGATCGCGTTGGCCGATACCGCGCAGGCCGACATACTGCCGGAGATGGTCGAGATTGACAATGTGCCTCGCGCCAATCGTGATCCAGCGTTTGCAGCAGGATCGCTTTCTCGGCGTAGCGCATGACCTCGGGGCCGAAATTCGCGGCACGCTCCGCGGCGCGTGTTTCGACCGCTTTCTGAATGCGTTCGCGCACTCCTTCATCGGCGATGCCTTCTTCCTTGGTCCAATCGACGATCGGCAGATCTAGTCCGAATGTCTTCTCTACCTCCTGGTGCAGGCCGGCGGCGTCCCATTGCTCAGCGTAAGCCTTCTCGGGATGTGACGGGCAACGAGTTCCTCGACCACCTCTTCGCGCATCTGCGCGATCTGGTCGCTCACATCGTCCGCCGACATGATCTCCTTGCGCTGTTCGAAGACAACCTTGCGCTGATCGTTGAGGACGTTGTCGTATTTGAGGATGTGCTTGCGCTGCTCGAAGTTGCGCGCTTCGACTTTCTGCTGTGCCTTTTCCAGCGCTTTGTTCACCCACGGATGCGTAATCGCTTCGCCCGGCTCGAGGCCGAGACGCGTGAGGATTCCGTCCATACGCTCCGAGCCGAAAATCCGCATGAGATCGTCCTGAAGGCTCAGGAAGAATTTTGACGCGCGGGATCGCCCTGGCGTCCCGAACGGCCGCGTAGCTGATTATCGATACGGCGGCTTTCGTGCGCTCGTGCCAACAACGTACAAACCGCCGGCCGCGAGCGCTTTTTGCTTGTCGGCAGCGATTTTCCGCGCGGATTTCTTCCGTGCGGCGTGCGCGTTCCACTTCGTCCAAAACTTCCGCCGAGTTCATTGCGGATGCGCATATCGAGGTTACCGCCCAACTGAATGTCGGTGCCGCGGCCTGCCATGTTCGTCGCAATCGTGACCGCGCCGGAATGTCCGGCCTGCGCCACGATCATGGCTTCCTGTTCGTGATAACGGGCGTTCAGTACGCTATGCTCGACCTTGCGCTTTTTGAGAAGCGCGGAAAGCTGCTCCGACTTTTCAATCGATGTCGTTCCGACCAGCACCGGCTGGCCGCGCTTCTGGCAATCCTCGATCAGCTTTATGATCGCCTCGTTCTTTTCGTCATAGGTGCGATACACTTCGTCGTCTGAATCGATGCGCAGCACCGGAACATTGGTGGGCACTTCGAGGACATCCAGCTTGTAGATGTCCATAAACTCCGCAGCTTCGGTCATGGCTGTGCCGGTCATGCCTGCAAGCTTGTCGTAGAGACGGAATAATTCTGGAATGTGATCGAGGCGAGCGTCACGTGTTCTCCGGCTCGACATCAACCTGCTCCTTCGCTTCCAGTGCCTGATGCAGGCCTTCAGAATAGCGGCGGCCTTCCATCATGCGGCCGGTGAACTCGTCGATGATGATGACCTTGCGGTTCTTGACGATGTAGTCCTTGTCCTTCTGGAACAGCTTATGAGCCTTCAGCGCCTGATTTACGTGATGGACGGTGCTGATGTTCTCGATGTCATAAAGATCGCCGCTTTCCAGAAGCCCGGCTTCGCGCAGCAACTGAACCATGTGTTCGTTGCCGGCTTCCGTCAGCGTCACCTGGCGTTGCTTTTCGTCGAGTTCGTAGTCGCCTTTCTCTTCCGGCGTGGCATCCTTGCCGGATTTCTTCGGCGGAATGAGTTGGGGAATGAGCGCATCGACCCTGCGGTAAAGCTCTGTGCGATCCTCGGTCGGGCCGGAGATGATCAGTGGTGTGCGCGCCTCGTCGACGAGGATCGAATCCACTTCGTCGACTATCGCGAAGGAATGGCCGCGCTGCGTCATCGTCGCGATCGAATACTTCATGTTGTCGCGCAGGTAATCGAAGCCGAATTCGTTATTCGTGCCGTAGGTCACGTCGCAGGCGTAATTCGTGCGCCGCTCCTCGTCACTGAGGCCATGCACGATGCATCCCACGGTGAGTCCCAGGAAACGGTAGACTTGTCCCATCCATTCCGCGTCGCGGCTGGCGAGATAGTCATTCACGGTCACGACATGCACGCCTTCGCCGGCGAGCGCGTTGAGGTAGACGGGCAGGGTGGCGACGAGCGTCTTGCCCTCGCCGGTCTTCATCTCGGCGATGTTGCCGTAGTGCAGAACCATGCCGCCGACGAGCTGCATGTCGAAATGACGCTGGCCGAGCGTCCGCTTGGCAGCCTCGCGAACGACCGCAAAGGCCTCCGGAAGGATATCTTCCAGCGTCTCGCCTTCCGTCAGCCGCGCTTTAAATGCGGGTGTCATGGCCTTGAGCTGGTCGTCGGACATCGCCTTGAAGCGATCCTCCAGCGCGTTGATCTCCGCAACGCGGTTCATCAAAGGGCGGACTTTCCGGTCGTTGGACGAGCCAAAAAATCGTTGTGCAATCGCGCTGAAACCCAGCATGAAATCCTCGAATTGGGCCTGAAATGGCCAGCCTGCGGGCAGAACCTGCATGGCAGCCGCGCGGGAGAGATAAGAACCGGACTCCCCCTTGTCAATTCGACGGATTCCGGCCACATCCGCCGCCATCCGGAGGGTTCCCATGGCTAGAAAACCTACCAAGGCCACGAAGGTTGCGGCAAAAGCGGCCCACCCCGTCTCTCCGCTAGCACCAAAGTCCTATGCGAAGTTGCCGCCTTTGGCGGGAGTCCGTCTGGCCACCGGGGCTGCAGGTATCCATTATAAGGACAGAACCGACGTTCTAGTCGCTGTCATGGCACCAGGCACACAGGTCGCGGGTGTATTCACCAAATCGAAGACGGCCTCTGCGCCCGTAGATTGGTGTAAGGCGCAGCTAAAGCCGGGAACCGCGCGCGGGTTGGTCGTCAATAGCGGCAATGCAAACGCCTTTACCGGCAAGAGTGGATATGAAGCTGCCAGCAAGTCGCAGATTCGGCTGCTGCAGCGATCGGGTGCCGTGGTCAGGACATTTTCCTCGCGTCCACGGGCGTGATCGGCGAACCGCTGCCTGCCAGCAAGATCACACGCGTATTGGGCGATCTCGTCGACGCCGGTTCCGCAGCGCCTGGCGAGAAGCGGCGGAAGCGATCATGACCACGGACACGTTCCTAAAGATGACGACCGCCTCTGCGACGATCGATGGCCATAAGGTGACGATCAACGGCATCGCCAAAGGCTCGGGCATGATTGCGCCGGATATGGCAACGATGCTATCCTTTATCTTTACCGACGCCACGCTGCCGGCAGCGGTGCTGCAGGAACTACTCTCGAGCGGCGTGGAAAAATCTTTCAACGCCATTACCGTCGATAGCGACACATCGACAAGCGATACACTTTTGCTCTTCGCAACGGGGGAAGGGCGGCAAACATGTGGCTATCGCCAAAGCGAGCGACAGGCGGCTCGCCGAATTTCGCCGTAGACTCGACGACGTTCTGCTCGATCTCGCGCTTCAGGTTGTGCGCGACGGTGAGGGTGCGCAGAAGCTCATCCGTGTCGATGTAGCGGGCGCCGATTCCGACGCCGCCGCAAAACGGATTGCCTTGTCGATCGCGAACTCGCCGCTCGTGAAGACGGCGATTGCAGGCGCAGACGCGAACTGGGGCCGCGTGGTCATGGCGGTCGGCAAAAGCGGCGAAGCGGCAGATCGTGACAAGTTGAAAATCAGCTTCGGCAATCAGGTGGTCGCGGAGAAGGGCGAGCGCGCCGTTAAGTATAATGAGGCCGCGGCAACAAAGGCCGTATCCGGCCGCGACGTCGAAATTGCCGTCGATATAGGACTGGGCAAGGGAAACGCCCGCGTTTGGACTTGCGACCTGACCCACGGCTACATCGATATCAATGGATCGTATCGTTCCTAACTTTTTAACGGCGTCTTAGGGCTAGACCGGCAAATATGGAGACGCGTTCATGGAACCGCGCATAATCTTGGTCGTGGCATGTGCGCTTATCGACCCGGACGCGCGCGTGCTGATCGCGCAGCGAGCACCGGGCAAAAACATGGGTGGGCTATGGGAGTTCCCAGGGGGGAAAGTGGAAGCCGGGGAGGTTCCGGAAGGAACTTTGATCCGCGAGTTGCGCGAGGAACTCGGCATAGCGGTAAAAGAGGACTGCCTGGCGCCGTTCACCTTCGCGTCTCACGCCTACCTGGACTTCCATCTTCTGATGCCACTTTATGTGTGCCGCCGGTGGGAAGGCACGCCACAGCCATTGGAGCACACCGCGCTGAAATGGGTGCGGCCAAAGGACATGGTTTTGTATCCTATGCCTCCCGCAGATTTGCCGCTTATTCCGATGCTGCGGGATATTCTATAAAGCGTTTTGCAAAAGATACTGGCGGAGCCACTGCGATTGAATATGCTTTGATCACCACCATCATAACCCATCGGCATTCTAGCCTCGATGCAAACGATCGGCGCGACGTTGACCGCCTTCTTCCAGTCGATCAAGTTTGGCGGCTAATCTAGTCTGGCTTTGTATTCGGATGTTCCAAGTGCCTCGGCCAAACGGGTCTGCGCGCTGCCAGGCTTGAGTGGCCTTTGCTGGCTTTCGTGCGGCACCCAACCTGTCAGATAGATAATATCGAACGTCGCGCGCAGACGGCCGTCCGCTTCGGCGTGATTGGCCCGATAATACGCGATGGCGGCCGCGAGTGTCGCGCGTGAAAGTGGTTTGCGGCTTCTGTCGGTGAGTGCGTTGGTCTCACCGTGCAAACGCAGGTCGCGCACGAGATCGGCGAAATCGCGATAGAGGGCTGTCGTCCGTTCCACATCGGCGACTGGCAGCGCAAATCCTGCGCGCTGCAGCAAGCCACCAAGATCGCGCACATCGGCAAACGGCGCGACGCGCGGGCTGAGGCCACCCCTTGTTTCGACTTCCGCAGTCGCGAGTGCATCGCGCAGTTCAAATAATGTATCACCGCCGAACAGCGCCGCGAGAAATAAACCATCCGGCTTCAAAGCGCGCCGGATTTGCGCCAGCACGCCGGGGAGGTCGTTTACCACGTGCAACGCCAAAGCACTGATCGCTAGATCGAAACTCTCCGGCGCAACCTTCAATGCGTCGTGTTTTTCGAGCGCCGCATTTGTCCAGCTTTTCGCTCCGGCGCCGAGTTTTGCGCGACCTTCTATATCCAATCCCAGCTCAAATGACCGGTTCACGGCTGCAAGACGTTCCGCCAGTCCACCAGAAGCTTCTTCCAATAGAAAAGCAGTACCGGTCATGCCTAAGGCGCGTTGGCGATGAAGCGACACGGCGTGACGATCAAAAAGGATAGGCGGTCCGGCGTTCATCACGCTACATTAGCGTCTATGGGGGCACTCTTGAAAAGCGGCTGGCGTAGAGCAGGGCGAAAAGCTCTCGATCTTCTTTATCCGCCGCTTTGCATTGGATGCCGCACACAGGTCGCCGAGCCCGGTAGCCTTTGTGCCTCTTGCTGGAAAGGCATCGAATTTCTGGATGGGCCAGCCTGCGCGTGTTGCGGATTGCCGTTCGACCTCGATCCCGGATGTGACACGCTCTGCGCCGCCTGCTTGGCCGATCCGCCGTCATTCGATCGCGCTTGCGCCGTTTTGCGCTACGACCGAAAAGAGCCGCGGTCCCATTCTCGCATTCAAGCACGGCGATCGCCTCGACCTCGTGCCGGGCTTTGCGCGCTGGCTGGACCGTGCCGGGCGCGCACTTCTGGACAATTCTGACGTGATTGTACCGGTGCCGTTGCATTCCGGCAGACTTTGGAGCCGCCGCTATAATCAGGCGGCCGAACTTGCCCGCAGGCTCGGCAAAATCGCGGGAAAGACTGTCGAACCTACGACTCTTCGCCGTGTCCGCGCCACGCCAAGCCAGGGTGCAATGCCGTCCGCGAAAGCCCGTCACCGGAACATGCGGGGGGCTTTTCAGGTTCCGGAGGCTTACAGACCGGCAATCCGCAATCGCGCCATACTTTTGATTGACGATGTGCTGACGACCGGCGCAACCGTCGATGCCTGTGCCCATGTCCTGAAGCGCGCGGGAGCTGCAAAAGTGCACGTTTTGGCGTTAGCGCGCGTTGTCCGCCCAGTAGCGGGCGTTATATAAGCGTCACACATTGGCTGTGGCTTTTGATTCTTTCGAGTGTCGCGTATGTCCAAGGTTCGTATCTACACCACCCCGATCTGTCCGTATTGTGTCCGTGCCAAGTCTCTTCTGAAGAAGAAGGGCGCGCACATCGAGGAGATCGATGTTTTCATGGATTGCGACGCGCGCTCCGAAATGGAGAGCAAGGCGCATGGTCGGCGCACCGTTCCTCAGATCTTTATCGGGGATAAACACGTCGGCGGCTGCGACGATCTGTATGCATTGGAGAGCGCCGGTGAACTCGATCCTCTGCTTGCCGGATGAGTAGCGCCTTTCGCGCGGCCTGCGTTCAGCTTCGATCGTCAGATGATGTCGCGGAGAACATTCGTGTCACGTCGGACCTGATCCGCGAGGCGAAGACAAAGGGCGCACAATTTATCGCTACGCCGGAGAACACGACGCTGATGGCGCCGGATGGCGGCGCTAAGCTCGAAAAAAGTTTTTCCGAAGATCGCGACCCCGCGCTGCCCCGCATTCACCGCGCTCGCGAAAGAACTAGGCGTCTGGCTGCTGATCGGATCGCTAGCGATCAAGGTCAGCGATACCAAAACGGCGAACCGCTCGTTTCTGATTGATCCCAATGGGCGTATCGTAGCGCGCTATGACAAGATCCATTTGTTCGATGTCGATCTCCCGTCAGGTGAGACCTATCGCGAATCCAATACGGTCGCTGGTGGCTCGCGTGCCGTGCTTGCCGATCTGCCTTGGGGGGAAAGTCGGCCTGACGGTTTGCTACGATCTGCGTTTCCCGCAACTCTATCGCGCGCTCGTGCAGAAAGGCGCCTTTCTGCTGACGGTGCCGTCTGCGTTCACCGAGACGACGGGCAAGGCACATTGGCACGTCTTGCTGCGTGCGCGTGCCATCGAGAACGGTGCGTTCGTGATCGCTCCGGCACAGGGCGGCACCCATGCAAACGGACGCCAGACTTATGGTCATTCTCTGGTTGTAGCTCCGTGGGGCGAAATCCTCGCAGAAGCCGGAACCGATCCCTGTGTGGTTGTTGCGGATATCGATCCGGCTCTGGTAGAGGGCCGCGAGAGGGGCGCGTGCCCAATCTGCGGCACGACCGCGCGTTCGAGGGGCCATGATCGTTTACAATCTGCGTTGCAAGAACAGCCACGAGTTCGAAGGCTGGTTCAAAGACAGTGCCGTCTTCGACGCGCAGGCGGCATCCGGCAAACTCGTCTGCCCGATCTGCAATTCGAAGAAAGTCGAAAAAGCGATCATGGCGCCTTCGGTTTCGGGCGCAAAAAAATCGAACGTCTCGGCATCCGACGAAATTCGCAATATGCGGCAGTTCATGACCGGCTTGCGCAAGCATGTTCTGGAAAATGCTGAAAACGTCGGCCGTAACTTCGCTGAAGAAGCCCGCAAAATTCACTATGGCGAAATCGAAGAGCGTCCGATCTATGGGGACGCGACCGTCAAAGAGGCCGTGGAGCTTGTTGAAGAGGGGATCGACGTTGCGCCCTTGCCGCCGGATCTCGACGAGGCTGCGAACTGATGCAGTCCTGGGTTGAAGCAATTATCGCGTCGCCACGAGCATGTAATTCACGTCCGTGTCGGACGAGAGTTTCCAGTTCCAGGGACAAGGGATCGAATACGACACCCTGTTCCTTCTTTATCGTAAGACCCGTTCTCACCCAGCATTCGGCATAGTTTAGCGGGCTCGATAAACCTGTTCCAGTTATGCGTACCGCGGGGCAGCCAGCCAAGAACATATTCCGCTCCGACCTTTGCCAGCGCGAGGGATTTCAGCGTCTTGTTGAGCGTGGCCACGAACATCAACCCGCCGGTCTGACGAGTTTGGCGCAGGAGGTGAGGTAGGAAGACAGATCGCCGACGTGCTCGACCACTTCCATGTTAAGGACAACGTCGAACGCGAGACTTTCTTCGGCTAACGTTTCTGCTGTCGTGGTGCGGTAGGCTACCGTCACGCCGCTCGCCGCAGCATGGAGGGCGGCCGTTTTAACGTTACGCTCGGAGGCGTCCGCGCCAAGAACATTGAAGCCGAGGCGCGCCATAGGCTCCGAAAGCAGCCCGCCGCCACAGCCAATGTCGAGCAGTGACAGGCCGCCAAATGGAATCAGCGACTTCGGATCGCGCCCGAAATGCCCGGCAGCGATATCGCGGATAAAGCCGAGACGAACCGGGTTGAATTTGTGCAGCGGCGCGAATTTGCCCGTCGGGTCCCACCATTCATCGGCAATAGCGGAGAACTTCGCGACTTCGGCGGCGTCTATCGATGAGGATTCGGTCATGGGCGCGTTTCGGCGTTGAGCAGGGGCCATGTGCCGTCTATGTATGGCCTCAACAGGCTGAGTGCGCAAACGTATGTCAAAGATCGTCATGAAATTCGGCGGAACGTCGGTCGCCAATATCGACCGGATCCGCCACGTCGCCACGCTGGTGAAGCAGGAAGTGGACCGCGGCAACCAGGTTGCTGTGACCGTCTCGGCCATGGCGGGGCGAAACCAACAAGCTGGTTGGATGGACGCGCGAACTTTCGCCGATGCATGATGCGCGCGAGCACGATGTTGTCGTCGCGTCCGGGGAGCAGGTTTCGGCAGGGCTTATGGCTATTGCGCTACAGGCGATCGGTGTCAGTGCGCGATCCTGGATGGGCTGGCAGATTCCGGTACGAACATCTGCCGTCCACAGCGCCGCCCGTATCGAAGGGATCGACTCTGCCGAACTGAATAAACGTCTGGCGAGCGGCGAGACCGCGGTCATCGCGGGCTTCCAGGGGGGTCGCGCCCGACAACCGGGTCACGACCATCGGCCGGGGCGGTGGCGATACAAGCGCCGTTGCTGTGGCTGCGGCGCTCAAGGCCGACCGTTGCGACATCTACACCGATGTCGACGGCGTCTACACGACCGATCCGCGCATCGTGCCAAAGGCACGGCGCATGGAAAAAATCTCCTACGAAGAAATGCTCGAACTGGCGTCGTTGGGGGCCAAGGTTCTCCAGACACGGTCCGTCGAAATCGCCATGCTTCACCGCGTGCCTGTCCGGGTGCTCTCGACGTTCGAGCCTGATGCCGGAAGCACGCTTGTCTGCGATGAGGAAGATATTGTGGAAAAGAAACCAGTCACCGGTATCGCCTATTCGCGCGACGAGGCGAAGATCACCCTGCACAAAATTCCTGACCGTCCGGGTATCGCGGCCGCGATCTTCGGGCCGCTCGCGAATGCGGGCGTGAACATCGACATGATCGTGCAGAACGTGTCAGAGGACGGCCGAAAAAACGGATCTCACGTTCACGGTTTCGCGCGGAGATCTGGCGCCCGTACTCGCGGTCATCGAAAAGGCGGGCCCGACCATCGGCTATCGCGATATCACGTCTGACTCCAACGTCGCGAAGGTGTCTATCGTCGGCATTGGCATGCGCGCGCATCCCGGTGTTGCGCAAACCATGTTCCAAACTCTGTATGACAAAGGCATCAACATCCAGGTGATTTCGACGTCTGAAATCAAAGTCAGCGTTCTTATCTCCGAAGAATATGTCGAGCTCGCCGTGCGCGCGTTGCACTCGGCCTATGAGTTGGAAACAGCATGAGGGCGGAGTCCGTCTGATGGTTGCTGGCGGGCCGCGCATACTTCTTCGCCGCCTTCGCGAAATCATGGCGGAACAGGTCAGCGCGCAAACGCGCTTCGACAAGCTCGTGTCGCTGATCGCAACCAATATGGTGGCCGAAGTATGCTCGATTTATCTACGCCGTGCGGGCAAAGCACTCGAACTGTTTGCGACGGAAGGGCTCAATCGCGCCGCTGTTCACAGCACACGCATGAAGGAAGGCGAAGGCCTTGTGGGCCTGGTTGCCGCAACTGCCGAGGCCGTCAACCTCAGCGACGCACCGTCCGATCCGCATTTCTCCTATCGTCCGGAAACTGGCGAAGATCCTTATAAGTCCTTTCTCGGCGTGCCCATTGTGCGCGGCGGTCAGGTGTTCGGCGTGCTCACGGTACAAAATCGTGCCGCCGTTCTCTACGCCGAAGAAGAAGTCGAAGCGCTGCAGACCGTTGCCATGGTGTTGGCAGAGGTCGTCGCACAGGGCAGCCTGTTCGATGTTTCCGAGCTTGACGAACCTGAACTTCGTGTCGACAGGCCGCTGACTTTCAAAGGCGAAGGGTTGTCGGAGCTTGTAGCGGTGGGACATGTGGTCCTGCACGAACCGCGCGTGAAGGTCGAGCGCATGATCGCCGACAATCCGCAAGAAGAACTGAAGCGTCTTGACGATGCGATCGCTAAGCTGCGCGAATCCGTCGATTTGATGCTGGATTCCAGCGAACTCGATCTCACCGGCGAGAGTCGCGAAGTTATCGAAGCCTATCGCCTCTTCGCTTACGATCAAGGTTGGCGGCAGCGCATGCGCGATGCCGTGCGTACGGGGTTGACCGCCGAAGCCGGCGTGGAGCGCGTACAGGACGATATGAGGCTGCGCGTGCAGCGATTTCAACGACCCTGTCCTGCGCGAGCGTGCGCATGACCTCGACGATTTGGCGCGCCGCCTGCTGCGCCATCTGAGCGGTGACGGCGACCGCGATCCCACTGCTGATCTGCCGGACAATGCTGTGCTTATTGCGCGGATCATGGGGCCGGCCGAGTTGCTCGACTATGGCCGCGACAAGCTCGCGGGCCTCATCCTCGAAGATGCCGCGGCAACATCGCATGTCGCCATCGTCGCGCGTTCGATGGGACTGGCGCTCGTTGGCTCGGTCAATGGCGTCGGCGACGCGGCGCGTGCCGGGGATCTAATTGCGGTCGATGGCGAGAGCGGGGAGGTTCACCTGCGTCCCATGCCCAGCGTCATCAAGACGTTTGAGGTGAAACGGACGTTGCGCGCGAACCGCGTCGCACATTTCGCGGCTATTCGCGATCTGCCAGCCGTTACGAAAGATGGCGTGCATATCAAGCTGATGATGAATGCCGGATTGCTGCTCGACATGGATCATCTGAAAGAATCCGGTGCTGACGGAATTGGTCTGTTCCGCACGGAACTCCAGTTCATGATCGGAGAGACGATGCCGCGTCTCGCGGATCAGGTCGCGTTCTACAAGCAGATTGTCGATGCAGCGGGCGACAAGCCGGTGATCTTTCGCACGCTCGATCTCGGCGGTGACAAAGTTCTGCCCTATGCGCGATGGGAGCGGGAGGAGAACCCCGCACTTGGCTGGCGCGCAATTCGTATCGCGCTCGATCGTCCGGCACTGTTGCGCTACCAGATGCGCGCCTTGATGCAGTCCACAACGGGCCGTGTGCTCAATGTGTTGCTGCCGCTGATCAGCGATGTGGCCGAGTTTAATGCGGCCCGCGCCTTGATCGATCGGGAGACCGAACGCGCGCGCTTGTTGGGTTTGCCACAACCGCGTCAGGTGCGTGTCGGCGCCATGCTCGAAGTCCCGGCGCTGGCCTTCATGCTGCCCCAGATCATGCGCAGCGCCGATTTCGTCTCCATCGGTTCCAACGATCTGTTGCAGTTTGTTTTTGCGGTCGATCGCACCAACCCGCGCGTATCGAGGCGCTACGACCCGTTGAACCCGCCGACGTTGACCTTGATGCGTCTGATCGTGCAGAGCGCCAGCGAGTCCGCCGGCGACCTGTCCCTCTGCGGCGAAATGGCAGGTCGGCCGCTGGACGCCATGGCGCTGATCGGGCTGGGCCTGCGGACGCTTTCCATGCAGCCGGCCAATATCGGTCCCGTGAAAATGATGATTCAGAGCCTCGATCTGCGGGAAGTTTCTCAATTTGTGGATAAGCTCTGCGGGCGTACGGACGGTAGTCTGCGCACGAGGCTCGCCGCTTTTGCGGCTGAACGCGGAATTGTGATCAAGTGACGCGCGCCGAGTGAGAGTTTCATGCTGCTAATGGCTTGAAAAACTGACATAAATACTCCAATATAACGTGCAGTTGTCCGATAGAGGTTTCATTGCGTAGTTTGTTTTTGACGGTTGCCGTTGTTGCGCCAGTCCTTCTTGGTGCGTCGCCGGGTTTTGCCGATCCGGCCGATCCGAATGATGTTAGCTCGACTACGACACATGCGATGACGACCCCATCCGCGGCGAATACCTCTTTTCCGCCTGGCCCGATCACTTCGGACGGAGATCCGAACGAAAGAATTTGCAAGATATCAGGCTCGCCCACAGGAACCCGTTTGGGCGCCCAGCGCATCTGCATGACTCGCCAGCAGTGGAACGACGAAGAAAAAGAGCTGCTGCGCGTCAGATTGACGGCGCCGCACAGTTCGACGCAGACCACGACTGTTGCGCCTCATTAATAAGGGGCTAAATGAAAGCCGAGTTGGGTGTTGAGGCACCTGAAAGTTCTCTATGGGAGTTGATATGTACAAATTGAGTCTGTTTGCGTGCATCGCGGTACCTGCATTTTTAACCTTTTCGCCAGTGTTGGCGGATGCTCCTCCCTCGAGTAGTGACAGTACGTCTCCGTCTGCTGCCGCAGCAACTGCACCGGTGACCACTGCGCCTGTTGAGGATCCCAACGAAAGAATTTGTAAGGCTTCCGGGACTCCCACGGGCACGCGCCTGGGTTCCCATCGTATCTGCATGACGCGGAAAGAATGGAACGATCAGGACAAGGCAGCGCTCCAGATCAAAGAGAACGCGGGGGCGAAGGAGACACAGATGACCACGCCAGCTCCTCCCGCAGCAGGCGGACGCTGAATATAGCGTTTGTATCTTTTTTCATGGAAACGCGGCACCGCGGACGCTTCTTTTTTCTGCGGTGGATGATGTTCCGCTGGATAGGGTCGGGCCTCTCCTGTATGCCTGTGGGCAATGACGAAAGCTACTCATTTGGCTGTTGAAGAGAGCGGCGTCCAGAAGACACGCCGCCCCCTTACGCGCGAAATCCCCGCAGATTCAGACGCCTCCCTGGTAACAGTGGGGCAGGAATTGCGCGCAGCGCGTCAGCGTCGCGGCGAAGATCTTGCGACCGTTTCAAACGTGTTGAAGATCCGGAAAGATCATCTGGAGGCTTTGGAAGAAGATCAGATCGAGAAGCTTCCCGGCAGGACATATGCTGTCGGATTTGTAAGGACCTACGCAGAGTATCTGGGGCTCGATGTCGCTGCCAGCGTCGCGCGGTTCAAGGCGCAGATCGCGGGCCGCATGGACGATACGACACCCAGCATAACGGTCATTGACGAAGATGATTATCGCCGGTATGCCTTATGGCTGGAAGATTGTCGTTGGAGTGGTTTTAATTCTATTGGCCTACGGCGCCTATCATCTGCTCGCGCCTGCCGCAGACAGGTTGCTGACGCCGCCGGTCGTTTCACCGCCCGCGCAATATGCACCGAAGCCTGCGCCCGCAAAGCCAAGGCCTCAGACTGTTTCGGCGCCTGCATCTGTTGCAGTGGCGCCCGCACAAACGACTACGGGCTCGACGGCGGCGGTGACGCCACAGGACCAGACGTCACTTCCGGCGGGGGACAGCCTATGGCCAGCAAAATCACGGCGCGCGGGTAGTTCTTCGGATGAAAGAAGCGGCGCGTATGCTCGTTCAGGGGCCGGATGGAACCACTTATCTCAATCGAACGCTCAATGCGGGAGATTCCTACATGGTGCCAAACCATATCGGGCTGATTTTGACGACGGCGAATGCTGGCGCAGTGCAGATCGAACTCGACGGGGTCGCCATGGCACAGCGGGAAAAGAAGGGCAGATCGGCGAGACCATGTCGCTGGATCCGCAAGCGGTCTCCGATCGTTACAACGATCATCCCGGACACCAGCCATGAGCGTCAGAGGCTATCGCGATATTCACCGCCGCAAGTCCCGCCAGATCATGGTCGGCAAGGTGCCTGTCGGCGGCGACGCGCCGATCACCGTGCAGACGATGACGAACACGATCACCGGCGATGCGCGCGCGACCATCGATCAAATCCGCAGGATCGAAGAAGCCGGCGCCGACATCGTGCGCGTGTCGTGCCCTGATGAGGACGCGACAAAGGCGATGAAAGCGATCACGCGCGCTTCGTCCATTCCGGTCGTGGCGGATATCCATTTCCACTACAAGCGTGCGATCGAGGCCGCTGTCGGTGGCGCGGCCTGCCTGCGCATCAACCCAGGCAATATCGGAAGCGCGCAACGCGTAAAGGAAGTCGTGCAGGCGGCGAAGGATCATGGCTGCTCGATGCGTATCGGCGTCAATGCCGGATCGCTCGAACCCGATCTTCTGGAAAAATATGGCGAGCCTTGCCCGGAAGCGATGGTCGAAAGTGCGCTCAATCACGCGCGCATTCTCGATGACAACGACTTTCACGAATACAAAATCTCGGTGAAGGCGTCCGATCCATTCCTCGCTGTGGCCGCCTATCAAGCCTTGGCCGAAGCGATCGATTGCCCGCTGCATGTCGGTATCACGGAAGCCGGCGGCATGATCTCCGGCACAGTGAAGTCTTCCATCGGCATGGGCATGCTTTTGTGGAGCGGTATCGGCGACACGATCCGCGTGTCGCTGTCTGCCGATCCGGTGGAAGAGGTGCGAGTCGGTTTCGACATTCTCAAGTCGCTCAACCTGCGCCATCGCGGCGTGAACATCGTGTCGTGTCCGTCCTGCGCGCGGCAAGGTTTCAACGTCATCGAGACGGTAGGCATCCTCGAGGAGCGCCTGAAACACATCGCGACACCAATGTCGTTGTCGATCATCGGGTGCGTGGTGAACGGCCCGGGCGAGGCGCGCGAGACCGATCTGGCCTTTACCGGCGGCGGCGCCGGCAAGGGCGCAGGCATGATCTATCTGAACGGGAAGCCGGCCTACAAGCTGGGGAATGAGAAGCTCATCGAACACGTCGTCGAGCTTTGCGAGAAAAAAGCCGCCGAAATCGAAGCCGAACGCGGCAAAGTCCTCGAACCCGCGCAGTAGCGATGCACCCACACCTTTTTCACCTCCCCGTAAGGGGCGGTAGGATCGCGTCATGATTCCCGCCCACACCATCGGACGCTTGGTTGACCGCTTTCACGCGGTGGAAGCCGAGCTGTCTTCCGGCACTGCGGGGAACGGCTTTGTAAAACTCTCCAAGGAGCATGCGGAGCTGGCGCCAGTGATCGCCGCGGCGCAGGCCTATCAGGAAACAGCAAAGCAGCTGAAAGACGCCGAGGCGCTCATCAACGATCCGTCGAACGATTCCGACATGCGCGCGATGGCAGAAGAGGAGCGTGCCGAGTTGAAGGCTCGCTTTGCCGAGCAGGAGCACGACCTCAGATCAAACTCTTGCCGAAAGACGCAGCGGATTCATCTTCGGCCATTGTGGAAATCCGCGCAGGCACGGGCGGCGATGAGGCGGCGCTGTTTGCCGCCGATCTGCTCGAAATGTATCAGCGCTATTGTCAGCTTCAGGGGTTGGAAGACAGAGGTCATGGACCGCTCTGAAGCGATCTCGGCGGCATCAAGGACGCCACGCTGGAGGTGAACGGCACCGGCGTCTTCGCCAAGCTCAAATTCGAAAGCGGCGTACATCGCGTCCCAGCGCGTTCCCGTAACAGAGGCGAGCGGACGCATCCACACCTCTGCCGCGACTGTGGCTGTGTTGTCGGAAGCCGAAGACGTGGACATCGAGATCAACGACAAGGATCTGCGCATCGATGTCTATCGCGCGCAGGGGGCCGGCGGTCAGCACGTCAACAAAACAGAGAGCGCCGTGCGCATCACGCATCTTCCGACCGGGATCGCGGTCGCACAACAGACCGAGAAATCGCAGCACAAAAACAAGGCGCATGCGATGAAGCTGCTGAAAGCCAAGCTCTACGAAATCGAGCGCGAACGCGTGGATTCTGCTCGCGCCGGCGCGCGCAAAAGCATGGTCGGATCGGGCGACCGCAGCGAGCGCATCCGCACTTATAACTTCCCGCAAGGCCGCGTGACCGATCATCGCATCAACCTGACACTCTACAAGCTCGATCGCGTCATCGCTGGCGACGATCTCGGTGATATCGTCGATGCGCTTGTTGCGCATGATCAGGCCGAGCGTCTTGCCGAACTGGAAGCCGGAGAGGCGTGAGCGATCTGCGGGCTGTGTTGAACGATGCGGCTCTGCGTCTGTCCATCGCCGGAATCGATAGCCCGCGTCTCGATGCGCGACTGTTGCTGGCGCATGCGATGAAAGTCCGCCCCCGATGCGCTGGTTGGCTCAATCGATGTGCCGTCCGATGCGTTAGCGGACTTCAACGCAATGCTTGCGCGCCGGATCCTGCGCGAGCCCGCTCGCTTACATTACAGGGCACAAAGAATTCTGGAGTCTGGATTTCGAAGTCGGGCCCGGCGCGTTGATCCCGAGGCCCGAAACCGAAACGCTGATTGAAGCGGTTCTTAACCGGTTCCCGGACAAATCTGCGCCGCTCGAGATTCTCGATCTCGGCACCGGTACCGGGTGCCTTCTGATTGCGGCGCTCAGCGAATATCCAAATGCGCGGGGGATTGGTGTCGATGCGTCGGAAGACGCCCTGAAATGGGCCGAACGAAATGTCGTGAAACACAGCCTGACCGGCCGCTGCCGGTTGGAATTTGGGGATTGGACCAAATTTCCCACAGGTCTGGCCGATGTAATTCTGTCCAATCCTCCCTATATAGCGTCCGAGAGCATTCACACACTGGCGCCTGAGATTCGCAAATTCGAGCCGGTTTCGGCGCTGGATGGCGGGCTGGACGGTCTGGATGCCTACCGGTCCCTGGCGCTCCTGATCGGACGTCTCCTCAGCCCCTCGGGGCTGGCTTTTCTGGAGATCGGGCAAGGGCAGGATAAGGATGTTTCGGCCGTTTTGGCGGCCAAAGGGCTCCAAACAAGGGAAATCCTGACCGATTTGTCGGGAATTGGCCGTTGCGTGGTCGTTGGATAGGAAATGGAACCCGGAAATCTTCAGAAAAGGGTTGAACTACACCAAGGAGTCGCTAGTTTCCTGCTTCGTGGGATGCAAGAACCCGCAGCGGTCATATAGGCCGGGTTGGCGGTACAGGCGCGTCGGTTCGCGCCCGCTTCTTGCGCAAGACGAACGACAACCATTACCGCTTACGGCGCTACCGCACGATCAGCGGCGCTTGTGAGCCTCGGTTCAAGCGTTCGACCAAAGAGGTATAGACAATGATGAGGGGCTTTTAAGTGAAACGCTCACGCAGAGGTGGCCGCAGCCTCCTTCCCATGGCGGCCACAGCAATGGCGGCAACAGCAGCAGTAGCAGCAACAATAATGGCGGGTATCTGAACCCGAACCGCACTTACGACTCCAACGGCCGGAGATCAAAGTCCGCGGTACGCTTCTCACGTTTACGAGAAGTATCTCCAGCTTGCGCGCGATGCGAACACGCAGGGCGACCGGGTGATGGCGGAAAGCTATCTCCAGCATGCCGAGCACTATTCCGCATTTTGGCCGCGATTCAGGCACAACAGGCTCTGAATGCTCAGAACAATCCCCAGCTGCAACAGCAGGGTGTTCAGAACGGTAACGGCCAATACCGCCAGCCGAATGGCTCAGGCGATCAGCCCTATGTTCCCGGCGCGCCACAGCCGGTCGGCCCGTCATTCTCGCTGGCCGACGGTACGTCAGCGCCCGAAGAAGAGGTCGCGGAATAGCCTGTTCCTGCTGGCAGGCTTGGCTTTTTTAGCCGGCTACCCTTGCGGCGTCGGGAGAGCGACCACACATAAGTTCCTCGGGAACGGGCGCCGTCGTTGGGCCTTGTCCCTGGATCAATGAGACTCGGTCAGACGGTCCTATATGGGGGTCTGGCGAGGGCTGAGAGGAACATAATGGACGTCGAGAAATTCACCGAGCGTGCGCGCGGATTCATGCAATCGGCCCAGGGGCTGGCGCTTCGCTCCAATCACCAACAATTCACACCGGAGCATCTGCTCAAGGTTCTCTTCGACGATGAGGAAGGTTTGACCGCACGGCTGATCGCAGCCGCTGGCGGAAGGCCCGAACAGGTGCGTGAGGGTGTCGAGCGCGCGCTCGCGAAATTGCCACAGGTTCAGGGCGGGCAGGGGCAGGTGTATCTGTCACCCGAAGCCGCACGCCTGTTCGACAACGCCCGAGCAGATCGCGAAGAAGGCCGGGGACAGTTTCGTCACCGCGGAATACCTGCTGCTCGCGCTCGCAATGTCGAGCGGCGACAGCGCGCGTATTCTGAAAGATGCCGGTGTCACGCCGCAAAATCTCAACAAGGCAATCGCCGATCTGCGTCAGGGCCGTAACGCCGACAGCGCGACCGCCGAGAACCAATATGATGCACTCAAGAAATATGCGCGCGATCTGACAGAGACAGCGCGTAACGGCAAGCTCGACCCGGTCATTGGCCGTGACGAGGAAATCCGCCGCACCATCCAGGTGCTGTCGCGGCGCACGAAGAATAATCCCGTGCTCATCGGCGAGCCCGGCGTTGGCAAAACCGCCATCGCCGAAGGTCTTGCGCTGCGCATCGTCAATGGCGATGTGCCTGAGAGCCCTGCGCGACAAGCGGCTGATGGCGCTCGACATGGGCGCGCTGATCGCAGGTGCCAAATTCCGCGGCGAATTCGAGGAGCGGTTGAAGGCTGTTCTTACGGAAGTCACGAGCGCAAGCGGGAAGATCATCCTCTTTATCGACGAGTTGCATACGCTTGTCGGGGCCGGTGCTGCCGAAGGTT
The DNA here is from genome assembly GCA_037201525.1 of Rhizomicrobium sp. Taxonomy (GTDB): domain Bacteria; phylum Pseudomonadota; class Alphaproteobacteria; order Micropepsales; family Micropepsaceae; genus Rhizomicrobium. Next base: position 71,976 of record JBBCHP010000014.1, read on the forward strand.
CCATGGATGCCTCCAACCTTCTGAAGCCCGCACTGGCACGCGGCGAGTTGCACTGTGTGGCGCAACAACGCTAAACGAGTACCGCAAGTATATCGAGAAGGATGCGGCTCTCGCGCGGCGCTTCCAGCCGGTTTTCGTTAGCGAGCCGACAGTGGAAGATACGATCTCCATTCTGCGCGGGCTGAAGGAGAAGTACGAAGTCCATCACGGCGTGCGCATCACCGATGCCGCGATCGTGGCGGCGGCAACGCTTTCTAACCGTTACATCACAGATCGCTTCCTGCCCGACAAAGCCATCGACTTGATGGACGAGGCGGGATCTCGCTTGCGCATGCAGATCGATTCCAAGCCAGAAAAGCTGGACGAACTCGACCGCCGCATCATGCAGCTCAAGATCGAACGCGAGGCGCTGAAAAAGGAAAGCGACAAAGCTTCGCAGGACCGTCTCGCCACGCTGGAACACGATCTCGCCGAAATTGAAGAGCAATCGGCGACGTTGACCGCGAAGTGGCAGGACGAAAAGAAATCCGTTCAGAGTGTGCAGAGCTTGAAGGAGCAACTCGACCGTGCCCGTGCGGAAGTCGAGATCGCCCAGCGCCGCGGCGATTTCGCCAAGGCGGGAGAGCTGACCTATGGCGTCATCCCCGGTCTCGAAAAACAGATCACGGAGATCGACGACAAGAACAAGGCTGCGCTGGTGAACGAGGCGGTGACGCCGGAAAACATCGCGCAGGTCGTGTCGCGCTGGACCGGCATCCCCGTTGACAAGATGCTCGAAGGCGAGCGCGAGAAGCTACTCCATATGGAATCGTCGCTGGAAAATCGCGTCGTCGGCCAGAACGAAGCCGTGCGCGCGATCTCCAATGCCGTGCGCCGTTCGCGTGCGGGGTTGCAGGATCCGAACAGGCCCATCGGCTCGTTCCTGTTCCTCGGCCCCACGGGTGTCGGCAAGACAGAGTTGACCAAGGCGCTGGCGGCGTTCCTGTTCGACGACGACACCGCCATGGTGCGCATCGACATGAGCGAGTTCATGGAGAAACATTCGGTGTCACGCCTGATCGGCGCGCCGCCGGGTTATGTCGGCTATGAAGAAGGCGGCGTGCTGACCGAAGCCGTGCGGCGCAGGCCCTATCAGGTGATCCTGTTTGACGAAGTCGAGAAGGCGCACAGCGACGTGTTCAACGTTCTGCTGCAGGTTCTCGATGACGGGCGGCTGACCGACGGGCAGGGACGTACCGCAGACTTCAAGAACACGGTCATCATCCTGACCTCGAACCTCGGCACCGAGTTCCTGACCGGAGAAGAGACGCCACAGGCACGCGCACAGGTGATGCAGGCAGTGCGCGGGCACTTCCGGCCGGAGTTTCTAAACCGCCTGGACGAGATCATCCTGTTCCACCGTCTCACGCGCGGAAACATGGACAAGATCGTCGATATCCAGATTTCGCGGCTCGACAAGCTTCTCGCCGACCGCAAGATCGAGATCACGCTCGATGCCAAGGCACGCGAATGGCTCGCCAACGCCGGTTACGACCCCGTCTATGGCGCGCGTCCGCTGAAGCGCGTGATCCAGCGCCGGTTGCAGGATCCGCTCGCCCAGCTTCTGCTCGAAGGCAAGATCGCCGACGGCGCGAAGATCAAGGTTGGCGCCGGTAAAAGCGGTCTGACCATCGACGGTCAGGAGTTTGCGGCATCGTCGGACGATATGGATATCGAGCAGGCACCGAGCCACTCGATCCACTAAGTGGAACAAACATCCTCACAGCGAGTTTCCTTCGGGAACTTGCTGTGAGGAGATTTTTCATGCGTTTGAAAGTAGCGCTGTTGCTCGCGCCGTTGTTTCTCGCGGCCTGCGGGTCGACGACGGAGAAGACGGTGGTCGTTAATCCGCCGCCGAATAGCACAACAACGGTCGCACCAAACGGTGATACCACCGTGGACCATCACGACAACTAGGGATTATTTCGCCTTGGCTTCGCGAAGGTCGGTCGAGATGTCGGCGACCTTCGTTTCGAGCTTCATGGACGCCAGAAGCGCATCGATATGGATGCGCTCGCCAAGGAATGCGCGCAGTGCACCACCCGCGAGCCGCACTCCGGACGCGATCTTCACTGCCAACGGATTGACTTGGTTACCGCCGACGAGAATTTCGTAGTGCAGGTGAGGGCCGGTCGACATTCCGGTGTTGCCGCTATAGGCGACGACCTGTCCTTGACGCACATGGCTTCCGGCATGGATGCCCGGTGCCAGGCGCGACAAGTGACCGTAGGCTGTGCCGTAGCCGTTCTGATGGTTGATGCGCAGGTAGTTCCCGTAACCGCCCAGATGTCCGGCGATTTGCACGATGCCGGAGCCAGCCGCCATCACCGGCGTTCCCACCGGAACGGCAAAGTCGATGCCCTTGTGCATGCGGCTATAGCCGAGCACCGGGTGGAAACGCATGCCGAAGCCGGACGAGATGCGCGCACCATCGACCGGCGTCTTCATCAGCATCGATTTGGCGCTCTGGCCATGCGCGTCGAAATAGTCGGGCGGCGAATCCGGATCCGGTTGATAGCGATAGAGCGTCACCGTGCGGTTGGCGAGATGCATCGTGGCGTAGGAGATGTTGCCTTCGCGCGCCGGCTGACCTTCCGGTGTGTAGTAGTAGTCGTAGAAGACTTCAAACGAATCGCCCGGCTTGATGTCGCGCTGGAAGTCGACCTCGTACGAGAACATGTGGATCATCTCGACCACGACATCGGCCGGGATGCCGGCCTTCATGGCGCTCAGATAAAGGCTGCCTTCGATCGTCGCACCCGCGCGGTGGACATGCTGTGCAAGCGTCTTCTGAACATCATTGGCGACGAACAGGTCGTTCGCATCGCGCGTGATCGTGACGTCGTGCTCGACGGTCGGAGAAAACGAGACGGAGATCAGATGATTGACCAGCGTTGTCGTGGCTGGACCGACCATGCCGCCGGCGCTCGAATCGTCCTCATCGCTCGCACCAAACGGCGCGGCAGACGGTTCATCGGCAGACGCCGCTGATTGTGAAGGCGTTGAATAGGTCAGGTCGAAAGACGTGCCGGCGCGCAGCTTATGCAGGTCATAAATTCTTGCGAGTGCAACAACCGCCGCATTGGCATCGGAAATAGAAATACCCGCTTCTTCGAGGGCGCCGGGAAGCGTATCGCCGCGATCCATGGTGATGGTGCGGGTTTCAACGCCGGGCGTCGCGCTGCCGGTATCGGCTTCTTCATCAGCAAGGTTGGCATCGAGTTGCGCAGGCGGATGTTGTACCGGCTTCTGCGAGATCGATGCTCCAAACGGGCTCACGGACGCATCGCTCGTCGTCGATGCGAGTTTCTGGAACAATTGATAGGGTAAAAGACTCGCCTGATGACCGGTGCCGAAGCCGTGCGCGTGCATAGGCGGCATCGTGCCGACGGCCATCATTGCAATCGAACCGGCAATCGCACCCGTGAGGGTGGTGGTAAGAAGGGCCCAACGGCCGTCTGTCGACGAAAGCGACACTGCGGCAGCGCGTGCGGTTGCGCGCCAATCGTTCAAAGCAGTCGTCAAGGTAAACTGGCTGCGTCGCTGCACATCGGCTCCTGAGTTTTTTCGGAGCCGCTTCTTGGCTCCGGCCCATAGTCATGCATCCGGCGAACCGGCAGTAACCCCTTATAGCGCAAAGACTATTAGGCACGTCAACCCTTACCGTCACATTAATGATGCGATGAAAACAGCCGGAATTGCTGTGCAAATTCCCGGTTCCGCTGGGTTCCGGACAAAAAATCGCGCCGCGAATCGAAGGACTCGCGGCGCAATTCGGTGTGCGTAGGAATTACAGGCGGACGAGAAGCGCTTCGGCGATGCGGCCGTGGAGCCAGCCTATGCCACGGGCGATATGCAGCACCACGAAGAAGAGCAACACGCCGATGAACGCAAACACAATCAGGCCGGGCGCCGTGTGCAGCAGGTGTTCGAGCCATGGCACATCGTCGATCTGAATGTGACTCGCGTCATTCGTGATCAACGCATAGAAGCAACTCGCAGTCATGCCAAGCGACGCTGCAAGTCCGACGATCGCGATCACAAAGTACAGAACACCGAGCGGCAGCTTCAACAGAAAGTAAAACATCGACGACCAGGTACGGATATCGGTAAGTCCGTCTCGTATGCGCGCAAAGAGCGTTTCGTCGGCGGGCGTGGCGGGAGGCAGACGGCGCGGCATGCGCACGCCGAGCAGTCCTTCCACGATACGGCCTTCAATGTGGCTGAGCACGCGGATCGAGCCGATGAACAGCAATGCGAACGGAATGCCGATGATAAGGATCGCGAAGCCAAGCGTCAGAGCCATGCCGGTCACGGTCCATGTGAAATAGAAGATGCCTGTGACCAGCGACAACAGCATGTAAAGCAACGCGCCATACGTGCGCGGATCGGACACGACATTGAAAAATCCGTAACGACGTTCTGGGGCGCCTTCGGATTTGGGAAAAGGTCCGCCAATCGTGGCTTCCATATCTCTATACTCCTCTGCGATTTCTTGTGGCGTGCCGTAGGTGTTGATCACCGTTGCCAGGATTTCGGACTCGGGCACGTTTGGATTGTTTGCAATCTCGTTGTTTAGATGATCTTCGGTGTCGGCGAGCGCATCGGAGATTAGTCCCGCGGGCGCGCCTTTGAATGCACGCCTCAGTTCGGCCAGATAGGCGCGGACGGTTTCAGGCGGATGGTCTGGATTCATTGCCCGATCCTCCGGTGGCACCGGCTTTCAGAGCGTCATCGACGAATTCACGCATATCCCGCCAGGCGAATTGCCATTCGGAGAGCGCGCGGCGTCCATCGTCGGTGATGTTGTAGTAGCGGCGGGGAGGGCCGAACGCAGATGCCTCGACCCGGCTCTGGAGAAGACCCGTCGCGTGGAGCGACCGCAGAACAGGGTAAATTGCGCCCTGCTTGAAGATCAGCCCGCCTTCGCCCTCGGCCTTCACGGCCTTGGCGATTTCGTATCCGTACATTTCCCGTCCGGCGCGGGCGAGCACCGCCAGCAGGACGAGCGATGAAAGCCCGGCCATGAGTTCCTTACGGAATTTGCGCGTGTAATCGGATTCTGGTGGCACGACGCGCTACTCCCGCCTCCCTACTATTACGGAGTTACATCTAGCACGAACTTCATAATATGCAAGAGTGACCTGTAGAGAAATGCTGAATTTTTTGTGGGTATCCAATTATGTTAAATTTGACCTCAACCCGGCAATCGCTCGACACCTGCCGGAACCGAGGCGGAATTGGCAATTGAAGCCGCTGCCATGGGCGCGGATTTCGACGCCTCCATCCCGCATGGCGCGAAAATCGACTTCCGCATCCCCCCCGTTCTCCGTCCATTGAAACAGAGACGCCATACGGCCTGTCTTGGCCGTTTTCGTGCGCTGCAGATAAGGCGTGGGCACAATGCGGTCGTCGTCGAACTGCATCGTCCAGGCAATGGGATCGTTCGGGCCGCCGAATCCGGCCACGCAGTCGGCAGCCTCTGAGTCGAACGCGACGAGAAAACTTTCCCTTTTGCGGCGACACGGAATATCCAATTGCGCGATCCGCCGAAGGATGGAAGTCCGGTGCGATATGCCAGTACTGGTCGAAGCGGCTGGGTCCACGCCCAGTACCCAACAGCGCATCGAAGACGATCACGGCGTTGTTGTTCTTCAGATGGATCGCGGTGCGCTCAATGCGCGCGTTTTCGTACGCCTCGTTGAAGCCGCGCGCCGCCGCCCAGCCATCACCGGACCATTGTCCCATGAGGCCCGCACTCTTGGCGCCTTTCTTCATGCGCAGCGGGTAACCTGTGCCGTCCACGCGAAACGTGTTGTGCGAGGCCGGATCGTAGCGCGCGCTGTTGCGGATCGTATCCGGACATCTCTTTGTTATATGTGCCGCCATCGATCAGCAGATCGGCCGCCCCATGGGCGAACATCACCGACAGATCGTCAGATTGTTTATGCTTCGGCTTGCTGCTGAGCGTAGCAAAGAAAATCATCGTGGAGCCGGGTGCGCTCAGCTCACGGCGGCTGTGGCTGACGAAATAGCCCCCATCGGGAAAGTAGCCGGTTTCACTTTCGCGCACGAACGACTTTAAATTGATCTCACGGCGAGTTGTGTCGCCTGCGGCCTTGAGTTCTTCATGGGCGTTGGCGACGATCGTGAAATAGCGTCTGGGCATGGTGTCGCCGATCAGCGGCCCGAATCCATCGGGCCGTATAAGCGCCTCGGCATGCGGGAGCATCCGGCGCAAAGCGTCGTGAAGCACTTCGGCATCCTGCAGACCGGCGCGACGCAGATCGCTAGCCAGCATCTGGCACACGTTCATGATCAGGCAGTGATAGCCGTAGGAGTTTTCCTGCCACACGCCATCTGACGAAAGCATCCTGCCGAGTTGAAAGCGCTTTAGCCTGTCAATACCGAGGTTCAGAAGCGATTGCGCATAAGCGTCGTTCGGCATCAGCAACCCAGCGACGATAAACAGCGCATCCTGGCGCACGCCGTGATTTCCGGCCTTCGGATAAACCTCGTCGCTTTTCAGAATTTCGAGGGACTCCGAAAGGCTCTGCAAGGCGAGTGCGAATTCTTCCCGATCGATAGAGATGCCGAGACGGGTTGCCTTTCCACAGCAGACTAGGAACGTGAGCAGGGCCTTAACGCGCCGGCAGATCGTGCCTTGGTAATAAGCACGCTGGTTCGCGGGCTTTGTCGGCGGGTTGGCGCGTACGAAGCTTGCGATCACCGAACTTGCGCGGCTTAGCAGAACATTGGCGTCGAGACCGCGGCTCTTCAGCAAAGCCGCAGCGCCATCATTATCTGAAATTCGTCCGTTGGCATGGGCATACCAAAACGTCAGGGCCGGTCGAATGAATTCGAGGCCCGTGAAATAGGACTGCCAGCTCCAATTCGCACCCTCCATGCCCCAATCGATGGGATCGTCGAGCTTGAAGCGGCCCCAGCCGCGGAACGACGGGAAGATCACCCAACCGTCGAGAAAATCCTCGATTGTTTCGCGGCTGTGATTGCCTTCAAGACTGTCGGGAAGGAATGGCTCGTCCCATGTGAGCTCGGCTAGCGCCGTTTCAGCGTTGGGCGGACGGCGTTCGCCTTCAACTTTGTTCGGAGCACGAAGGGTGTTGCGAAAAACATGTGTCTGGACGGCGCGCAATGCGACGTGTGCAATCGCAAGATAGCCAATCAGGTTCGGCTTCCCAGATTTCGTCAGCCGCCTGTTGACGCCGGAACGCATGAGTTCGGCTGTGGTCACAACATATGCACCGCAACGCCGTGCAATGGACTCGATCGTCTGGTTTTTTCGGTCAACGTCCGCATTCGCGAGGCCCTGCAGTTGAATGAGGATTTTCACGGAGGCCGTGTCGTGCCTGATTTTGGTGACGCATTTGTCCGCAAAGCCCGGATCGTTCATGGCATTGTTGTCAAACGTGTAGATCAGGATGTTAGCCTTGCCGCGCGACGTGCTTCTGAGCGACAGCGTTTCATGGCGCGCGAAGCGCAAGCGCAAGGCTTCCAGCCGTAATGCGGTGGCGATTGCGAAAGCGAACGAAGGGTCGTCAGAGACGACGCAATAGCTGAATTTCGACGCGTTTTGCATAATCGCTTAGTACGACATCTGCGCGTGTTCGCCAATGAATTGACTGGCACACGCAGAAAGGTAAGGGTGCCGCGATGTTGAAATCCGGCATGCGTTTTTTTAAGCCGCGCCCTTGCGTTTTGCGCGGGGCGTGACGGCCCGCGGCGAACACCGCGAATACTCCGCAGATCTTCCAGAAGGTTTTGGTATAAAGCGCATTACAATGCGGGTGAATATTCCCTCGCTCCCGGTGCGCCCTGTCTACTCTTTCGATGAGCACCTAACCGGCGAGGATGGCCGTCCAACGGAAATCGTGATCGCGACATGCAAAGCCGGCTTCGCCATCTCGAAGGATTTGGGGCAATCGTGGAAACGCGTGCGCGTTGAAGGCCGCGATAAACACCGCTTCGTTCACGCCAAATGGATCGGCAATTCGGAATTTCTGCTGCAAGGCTCCACCGGCAATGCGCATGGACCGAACAAGGCTCCAGTCGATCTTTTCGTTATCAACGAGAGCGGGAAAGTCTTAGCCGAACATTCTGCAATCAGTCAGCGCTGGCACGGATGCCGGGCCGTGGGGCAGGCAGGTGGCACGCTGATGTATGCCGAATATCCGCGCAACGAACCGGTGAACGGCAAGCGCACATCGTCAGCCCGCGTCTTTCGCAGCCGTGACCGCGGAAGAAGTTGGCAGGTCGTTTTCGAACAGCCGCCGGCGAACATCCGCCATTTCCATTTCCTGCAGCCGCGGCCGGGAAATCCCGGCGAGTGGTGGCTCACCTCGGGCGATGCGCCGCATGAGTCGCACATCTGGGTTTCTAAAGATGACGGCGACAGTTGGAGCGAGGTGACGGCCATGTTGCCGCGCATGCTTGAAATCAATGGCACGGTCTATGAGCGCGACGCGTTTCGGCTCACGGACCTCGTGTGGCTCAGCGACGATTTGATCTGGGCGACCGACGACGCGTTCAGCCACGCCAATCCGCCGGGTGCATGCGTGTTTCGCAGCAAGATCGGTCCGACACTCGCGCCACATCTTGTCGGTCGCGGGCAATGGCACTTCCGCAACATCATCGATATCGGCGACCACCTCGTTTTCTTCTCACAGCGAGCGACGCGGCAAGGCGGAGAAAAATGCTTGCGTCATCCGGGTATCTATCTGATGGACAAGAGGAGCTATGCGTTCACGCACATCTTCGACGTGGATTGCATCCCAAGCGATTCACGCGCATCAGGATTTACGTTTTCCCGTGCAAGTCGCGCGTCGAAAGACGGCAAGTTTTTCACCTACAGATCGGAAGAAGACCTGTTCCCGGAAGGACAAAGGATTTTGGA
>JBBCHP010000015.1:0-54954 GCA_037201525.1 Rhizomicrobium sp.
ATGAGCACCAAACGTCCCCTGCGCTGCGCGATCTACACGCGTAAATCGACCGAGGAAGGTCTGGAGCAAGACTTCAACAGCCTCGATGCCCAGCGCGAGGCCTGCGGGGCCTATGTGCTGAGCCAGAAGGCCGAGGGCTGGCAGGCGCTCAAGGACAAGTACGACGATGGCGGGTTCTCCGGCGGAACACTGGAACGCCCAGCGCTTAAGCGACTGCTCAAGAGCATCGAAGATGGCTCTGTCGATGTGGTGGTGGTGTACAAGATCGACCGGTTGAGCCGCTCGCTGATGGACTTCACCCGGCTGGTCGAGGTCTTCGATCGCAAAGGCGTCACGTTTGTCTCGGTCACCCAGTCGTTCAACACAACGACCTCCATGGGCAGGTTGACGCTCAATGTTCTTTTATCCTTTGCCCAGTTCGAGCGCGAGGTCACCGGGGAGCGCATTCGCGACAAGTTCGCCGCTTCCAAGAAGAAGGGCCTATGGATGGGCGGCAATCCCCCGCTCGGCTATGACGTCGTCAGCCGCAAACTGGCCGTCAACGACGTCGAGGCCGAGACCGTCCGTATGATATTCCAGCGCTATCTCGATCTCGGTTGCGTTCGGCTCTTGTGCGAAGACCTGCAAAAGCTTGGCATCGTATCCAAGCAACGGCGCTTGACGAGCGGCAGGGTATACGGCGGCCGGCCTTTCTGCCGCAGTACCCTGTACCTGATCCTCAACAACCGGACTTATCTTGGCGAGGTCACGCACAAGGGCGCCACATATAGAGGTGAGCACAAACCCATCGTACCGCGCCCGCTCTTCGACGCCGTGCAGGACCGCCTGGCCGAACTTGCACCGCCTCTGACAGGCAGAGCCCGCGCCGCCCAGGATGCCTTGCTCGCCGGCCTGGTGTTCGACGAGACCGAGGCTGCGATGCTACCAGCCTACTCCGTCAAGAACACCAATCTGCGCTACCGCTACTATGTGAGCAGGCCTGCCCTGAAGGGCGAGCGCTCTACGGCTGCGATCCATCGTATCCCGGCACCGCCGTTCGAAGCGTTCATCACGCGAACGCTGGAACGGCTGGGTCTGCCGGGCTGCTTGGATCCTGCCAGACTCAAATCGCTCGTCCGCCGGATCGAGGTGCTGTCGAAGAGCATCGTGGTTCGGCTCGACCGCGCGAACAGTCTCAGCCTCTGGCGAACTCAAGACCAAACCGCGCATGCGCTGCGCGACAAGGAGGTTCTCGCCATCCGCCGCCGATCTCTGTGCGCCGGCGAGATCATCGCCGATGACGGCGACACGCTCACCGCGACGTTGCCGGTCCGCGCCCGCTTCCGCGGCGGCGCCGCAGCCCAGTTGCCCTCGATCGGCGACAACCACGATGAGCGCCAACCGGACACCACCCTGCTCAAAGCCATCGCGCGTGCATATCGCTGGCGCGCCTTGTTAGAGCGCGGCGAGGTACGCTCAATCGAGGAACTCGCGACACGCTTCGGCCTCGATCGCGGCCATGCCGGTCTGACCCTCAATCTCGCGTTTCTCAGCCCCGCCATCACCCGCGCTATCGTGCGCGGCGAACAGCCCCCGGGACTGCGGCTCACTCACCTGCTCAACGCCCATATCCCCGCAGACTGGTTTGCGCAGGAAACGCTGGTGCGCCAGTTGGCGAATGAGATCATATTAGGCGCAAGATGATGAAGTCGGAGGTGATCGCAGATGATCGCGTAGCAATTGCCGCCGTACTGTTTCGATGGAGGAACCGAGCCTCGGGCAAGCCGTTCAATGGATCGCAAAACTGCGGTTTGTGAGCTAAAAAAGAACAGGGCCAGTTCGCGCGCTATTTTCCCTGTTATTTCGAATTTATTCCCTGTTCCTGGATTTATTTTCCCTGTTATGCACGCAAATATTCCCTGTTAATTTGCAGCATCCAAAAAAAGCAAAATGGCGATAAAAGGCCGCCGAATATGCATCAAATGACAATTTGAGTCATGCCAAAAAGCCTCAGAACGCGAATATTCCCTGTATTTTTCCCTGTTATTGCGAAAAACAGGTCAAAGTTCGTCTCCAAAATTGCCCAGCACGAACTGCCGACCCTCACTCTGCGCGCGCTCTGGAGGTCTCTCGCCCGGCGGCGGAGACCGGCGGAAAACTTTGCAAACTTCCCTGATATCGACGCCGAAGAATACCCGCGAGAGAACACGCACTCTCTAAATCGCCGCAGAACGCGGCAGGTTATGGCGAGTGAATAGAGGGTCCGCGGAAGTGGGAAATCGAGTGGTACAGTTGGGTGGGGTCGAACCACCGACCTCCGGATCCACAATCCGGCGCTCTAACCAACTGAGCTACAACTGCACATGCGAAAAGAAGCGGGAAACTAGGGTCCAAGTCCAGTAAAAGCAAGGGTTCAAGATCGTTGCGCTGCATGGCCCAGGACATTCTATGATCTGGGCATGAAACGTGCGGTGTTATATGGGTTTTTAGGTCTGACCGGCCTTATGGCGTTCGTTGCGGCCACGGCGCTGGTGCTGCCTGCGGGTATATATAAAGACCAAATAGAAAAGAGTGTTTCACGCACGACCGGCCGAAATTTTCTGTTCGAGGGTCGCTGCATTTTTCGCTCTTTCCGTCTTTCGCGATTTGTGCGGACAAGATCGATCTGGCTAACGTTGCCGGCGGGATCGCACCCTCTCTGCTCGCAGCAGATGACGTTTGTTTCGATGTCCGTCTTTGGTCACTTTTCTCTCGCCGGATCGAGATAACGCGCGTTGCTTTCGACAGGCCTGTTGTCAGCCTCGAAGTCGATCGGAGTGGCGACGGCAATTGGGTTTTTGCGCGTGACGCAATGCATCAAAGCGAGCAAGCCGCAAGCGAGCATTCGCTTTCCACGCAAATTTCGACCGTGACGATCGCACACGGCTCTTTGCGATATACAGACTTTCGCTCTAGCAAGAGTAAGAAGCTTGAAGAGGTAAATGCGAGGATAGGCGGCACATCCCTCGACGGCACGCCGGTCATCAACGGCACAGCGAGCTTGTCAGGACGGCGGATTGCGTTTCAGGCGCGGGCAACAACGCCTGCGCGGTTCTTCTCCGGACTCGATGCCAAAGCCGAAATCGCGATTTCCTCCGATCTGTTGCACGCGCATTTCGCGGGAATTATTGCAAAGAGCGGCGATCTGAACGGTAACATCGAACTCGACACACCTTCGGCCCGCCAAACGGCCTTATGGCTTGGCGCGCGTCCTCCCGACACAAAGGGGTTCGGCTCCTTTTCAATAAAAAGCTATGTCACAAGCGCGGATCGTGTCGTTGAATTGCGCGACATGCACCTCGCCCTCGATGGTGCCAAAGTTACCGGGGATTTGTCCGTCGATCTCCACGGCGACGTCCCCTTCTTCAAGGGCAGTGTGTCAGCCGATCGTTTGGATCTTAGTCCTTATATCGAGCATCAACGCGGCAAAACGGAACGTCCCTCGCATCGCGACAAAGCTGGAGCGAGAAACCAATCTCTCTGGACGCTCTGAAGAAATTCGACGGTAACCTGGTCGTGGCTGCCAACGCGCTCAAGATCCGAAAATTGTCGCTTGGCAAAAGCCTGATCGTGTTTAGTCTTCGGGGGGCACATTTGAATGCCCGGCTCGATCCCATCGCGCTGTATGGCGGGACGGGAAGCTTCGCTATCGATGTGGACGACAGCGGGGCGTTACCCGGTTTTCACAGTGTTTTGGAACTAAGGAGTGTCGCGCTGCGCGAATTCTTCGACGCGACACTTGGGGTGAAACAGATTGAAGGCGCTGGTTCGATGAAGCTCGACGTTCGAGCCAGCGGCACGGACATGACACGCTGATGCGAAGCAGCAACGGTTCTGGCTCCATCGCATTTCGGAATGGACGCTTGCGCGGCATCGATTTCGGCGCCGTCGGCGTACGGTCCAATCGATGATAGGAAGAGCGGTCGATACACAGGCATTCACTGCTTATTCTACCATGAGCGGAATGTTCACGCTGACCAACGGCGTTCTTGCAGCCGAAGACTTCAAACTCGCCGACCGGTTCTGAGCGCAAACGGCGTAGGCACCGTCGATCTGGGAAATCGTGCCATCGATATCCGAATTAAACCAAAGGCGACAACAATTGTCGCTAAAACAAAGTTCTCGGTCAGCGTACCATTTCGCATCAAAGGTCCATGGAACCACGTTCACGCCACCGCTGACATTGGCGGCATTGTGAATAGCGTGTTGGACAATCTCAAATCGGGCAAAGCTCCCTTCAAGGGTTTGCTTACCCCGTCGCAACTGAACGACCCAAATGCTCCCAAGAAAAAACACAAAAGCCTGGGCGATGCGGTAAAGAACATGCTGGGACTTCATTGAGGCAGGCATGAAGAGAAATATTTGGGTCACAATTGCGGCGCTTGTCATTCTCGCGATTGCGGCGTTTGTCTATTTTGCTTTCCTGCGGCAGCGCCCGGTTTTGACGGCCGTCACCTGGTCGGGCGCCTACGGGCGCGCGCAGGCGAGCGCGCTCTTTATCCCGTATGAGCAGAAGACGGGCGTTGATGTGCATATCGCCCAATATGATGGCGGCCTCAAAGAATTACGAAGGACCGTCGAAAGCAAACAGTATGGTTGGGACATCATAGACCTTGAGCTTCCGGACGCAATCGCGGCTTGCCACGAAGGACTTTTGGAACACGTCGATGGCGCGAGCTTGCCTCCCGGCGAAGATGGAAACTCGGCGGCATCTGATTTCGTCGCGAATGCCATAGGCCCGTGTTGGGTGGGAAGCGTCGTCTACAGTCAGGTCATTGCCTACGCGCCGGCACGCTTCGGAAGCGCCAAAGCTATTTCGCTCTCGGACTTTTTCGATACGACAAGGTTTCCCGGTCCACGCGCGATGAAAAGCACAAGCGCCAAATTCAACCTCGAACTTGCGTTGCTGGCCGACGGCGTCGCGCCAAAAGATGTCTATTCCGTTCTTTCAACCGATCAGGGCGTGGACCGCGCCCTAAAGAAACTCGATTCCATTCGTTCTTCGATCGTGTGGTGGACGCATTCCAGCGAGCCCGTGGCCATGCTGAGCGATGGTCGCGCTGCGTTTGCAACCGTCCTCAACGGCGATGTTTATGAGGCAGCGCTACATCACCGCGCATTGGGCGTGATCTGGGATCGCCAGCTTTACGAACTCGATGTCTTCGGAATTCCCAGAGGTGATCCCAAGCGTGAAATGGCGACGGATTTTGTGCGCTTTGCCACCTCGACGTCGAGCGTGTCGAGCGTTGCGCGTTGGGTGCCTTACGGTCCTGCCCGTCTTTCCGCGGCAAGACTCGGCAACGAAAATCCGGAATTGAAAATAGCGATGCAACCTTTCTCACCAACTGCTCCGGGCCATTGGCGGACGGCCTTTGCGATTGACGACAATTGGTGGCTTCTCCATGGAGCCGAGATCGCGCCGCGCTGGCAAAGTTGGGTCAACCGATAACGCGAACCGGCACGATCCGCCTTTACTTGACGCGTTTGACTTTGAACGCCTTGTTCGAGCCGTTGATTTGCATGTTGTAACTTCCGAGCGCGCCGCGAGAGATCAACACGGTGTTACCGCTGGCCCTGAACGTCGCGTGTCCCGCATCGCCTTCTAGCTGCTTCCAAACTTCCCCACCTTCGAGAAACACGACGAACTTACCAAAGGGATTCATCGCGTAGTCGGACACGTTCGCGGTAATGCTGTCGATCGGGCCTGGCGGAGGCGGCTCACCTTCTTTTGGAGGCGGCGGAGGGAGATTTTCGGCGCCGAATTGTTGCGGCGTCGTCTGCTGATTGGGCGACGCATTGCCGAACAGGCTCCCGAAATCGAAGCCGAACCAGGATTTCTGCTCTTCCACCGTCGGCGGGCGATTTTCGGCGCGCGGGATTTCCTCGAGCGCAGCCTTAACCTGCGGCGCTAGTTGATCGAAACAGGCGAGCCGTTGTTCCTTGTCCGCAACCCCTGCGCATTGATCCATGGCTTTGAGGACCTCATCGCGAACGCCGGCCTGTGCCGGAATAAAAAAAGCGAAGAGTAGGACGGCCGCCGCCGCGCCGATGCGCAAATTCGTCACCCGATCACCCGTTGTTTGTTCATGCCATAAGCAATCATGAGTCTTTCACGTCCTGGGCAATGTTTCTGTGCCGCACTGGAGCTTCGTTTCATGAGGCGGCGCATCGAACCACATTTGCCAACCGCGCGACAATGCCTTCGCGGGCGTGTTCAACCCCTAGACGTTGGCCTGCAAAAACCCCAAGTGCTTGAGACTTGAAATCGCGTTCTCAACAAAAATCTCGAACACCCACCGCCCGCCCATTTGAACCGCATGTTTTAGGAGGGTACCCCTCCCTGCTTATGCAACATTGCAGGCAATAACTGCAGCGAACATCGCATCAAACGGGTCTAATTGTTCGGCCGCAAGAACTCTCCAAACAACTTCCGACCTAGGAGGAAATCGAGAGAATTCAAGGAGGCGGGCGAAAGTTAATTTTTCCGCACTACGGAGCGAAAATAGCCGGCGGCCCATTGTCGAAGGGGCTGGGTCAGGGGCCACCGCTTTGTCGATACGGGGGACGTGATCGACATCTTGTTAATGCGGCCGCGGAAATATCGTTCCCAGAAGGCTCGTTGGTATCGTCACATCAAGTTCGACGGTATTTCCTATCTGCCGCGAAATCTCGAAGCGTCATGGTAGTCCGAGAGAAATCGGGAAATAGTCCCATTGCGCGAGCCCCTATGGACACGCAATCTTTGCGCGTCGGCGTAATGACAACCTTCATTGCACGATTGCCGGACGGCCTCACTCCCTCGAAAAGATGCGGTCGTCCGGTCTACTCGCATGACAACCCGGCCTACATAGAGACGTAGGCAAACGCATGGCCGAACAAGCGCATCCTATGCAAAAAAGAACAGGGCCCGCGATTTTCTCGCAGGCCCTTGTTCGGAAAAACGTCGTCGCTATCAGTCGCGAACTGCGTCGCGGACGGCGTCCTTGGCGCCGCCGACTGCGTTCTGAATTTTTCCGGCAGCCTTATCGGCAGCACCTTCCGATTTCAGTTTCGCGTCACCTGTCACCTTGCCGACGGCTTCCTTCACAGCACCTTTGGCCTGCGTCGCGGCGCCTTCAATCCGATCTTTATCCATGGCCAGTTCCTTTGTGTTGAAATTCCAAACGGAAAACGGTCTTCACACAACAAGGTTCCGATGCGATGGTGCGTCAGCGCAGAATTGTGCGTCCGAATATGTACGAAATTCTTGTGGAACCAATTTGCGCGCTAGCGTTGAAGCGGCAGAAGCCCTCTGATTTTGCTTAGAGATTTCGTATCGGCCGGGTCATATTAGAGTTCTAGGGTCATTTTCCGCGCCCCCTTGAGCTACTCCGGACAAAAGCATCATGAGAAATTTCACCGAAGAGCAGGAAATTTTCCGCGGTGCCTATCGGCAGTTCCTGCAAAAGGAAGTTCTGCCCCATCGCAAGACATGGCGCGACGCCGGAATCGTGCCGCGCAAGATGTTCCGCAAGATGGGTGAGAACAGTTACCTACTTCTCTGGGCGGACGAGCGATATGGCGGCTTGGGCATTGACGATTTCCGCTTCCAGCAGATTATCATGGAAGAAGATGCGGCCTATGGCGAGCCGGGCTTCTATCACACGCTGCACAGCCGGCTGGTCGCGCCTTACATAAAGAACTTCGGAACGGCGGAGCAGAAGGCCCGCTTTCTTCCAAAATGTGTTTCGGGAGAATGCATCCTCGCCGTGGCGATGACGGAGCCTGATGCAGGATCGGACCTTGCCGGCATGAAGTCCCGCGCCGTGGATCGTGGCGATCACTGGGTGCTGAACGGCGCCAAGACCTATATCTCCAACGGCATAAACGCCGATCTTGTGATCGTCGCCGCGAAAACGAATCCGGACAATAATCGCCAGATCGGATTGTTTCTGGTCGAACGCGGAATGGAAGGTTTCGAGCGTGGCCGCAACCTCGACAAGATGGGGTTGCCCGCGCAGGACACGGCCGAACTCTTCTTCCGGGATGTCAAAATCCCCTATGAGAACGTTCTTGGCGACCTCCGCGCGGGGCTTTCACAATCTGATGTTCAGCCTTGCGGAGGAACGGCTGATCGGCGCGACGCAATATCTCGCCAACGCGCAATGCGCCTTCAATGTCACGCGGGATTTCGTGATGCAGCGCAAAGCGTTCGGCCAGCCTCTGTCGCAGTTTCAGAACACACGCTTCAAGATGGCCAGTCTGAAGACCGAACTCGAAGTCGCGCAGGTGTTCGTCGATCACTGCGTTGCGCTTCACAACGACAAGAAGCTCAACTCGGAGACCGCAGCCATGGCGAAGCTGCTGACAAGCGAACTTGAAGGGCGCGTCACGGACGAATGCGTGCAGCTTCATGGCGGCGCCGGATACATGCAGGAGTACGAAGTCTGCTGGCGTTATACCGACGCGCGTATTTCACGCATTTATGCCGGCAGCTCGGAAATCATGCGCGAGATCATCGCGCGATCGGTTTTCTCCTAGACGAGCTGCTGAAGTATTGCGGAATCCCGCGCTGAGAGGCCGAAAAACGGTTTTCCGCAGATTGCGCGGGTCTGTGGCACTTGCGCCAATAGAGCGAAGTATTGCGCTCTGTTTCGACGCGAGGTCATTCCAGCCTGACGCTTCATCGGCATTTACGATTGTGCCCGGTTGAACGCGGCTCTTGATCCATGCCGACGCGGCGCTCTCGCTCTTGAACACCGCCGCAACCGAATTGCCGTTGCGCTCGCGAACGATGATAACCGATTGACGCTTTCCGCTTTGGTTCATGGCCTTACGGCGGTCAACGCGATGCTCTTTGAGATTGGCAGGCCGAACGTGCCCTCCGAAATACGCGCCGTCAATTTCTGCGACTTTTCCCTCGCCGCCGATTGAACGCCCGCGAAATTCAAGGGCCATTGCCTCGCGCAGTTTGTGCAACATCACCCAGCAAGCCTTGTGCGACATGCCGAGATCGCGGGACAGAGCCAGCGCGTTCTTGCCTTTGACTTCGTTGCAGAAGACCGCGACGGCGGCGAGATAGGCGCGGAGCGGAGCCTTGTGAGCCGCAAACAATGTGCCGGACGTGAGGCTAAAGTCTTTGCGGCATTGCTTGCAGCGGAAGCGGAGAAGTCCGCTAGGACGGCGAGCGCTGTAGGCATCAAGGCCACCGCAAGAGGGGCAAACCGGCGCGCCCTGAGTCTCATGCCAGCGGATTGAGCGGAACATGGTCTCGGCTTCTCCATCCGTCATGCGGAAGACCTGTGCCAGCGAGAGGCTGCGGGCTGCTTTGCTTTGCAAGAAATGGATAGCCATAAGTCTGTAACCCGTCGTTTCTGATAGCTATCAGATATGACGGGGATTGACGTGTCAAGCGGAAACCGTCAAAAATGATAGCTGTCGAATACGAAAGGCAATAAATTATGGCGAGTGCGAAGTCAGAGGCCGAATGGGCCGAAAAGGTAAGGGTTTATCTCAAGGCCAAATTGAAAAAGGCCGAGGTAGGCTACGTTGAACTGGCAAAACGGCTTAAGAAACACGGGTTTAAAGACGAGACAGAGGCGTCCATAACCGCAAAGCTCCAGCGGGGGACTTTTTCAGCCTCATTCTTGCTGGCGTCTCTATGCGCCCTCGAAGCTTCTGGCATACAATTGGAGGATGTTTAGAGGCTTGGTAAGCGCTGATTTTATTCGCCTCGGCTGATATTTCTCACTACATTTCTCAGGGCCAATAAACCGATAGTGAGAAGAATCGCGCAGCATATGGCGCAAGCAGAAATTACAACCCAGCCGATGATCGGAAGACGCATGTGGTGGGGGCTTAGTCTCGACACTTGGAATAATTTGATTGTGATTTTTTTGGTCTCTGGAGCGTTCTTAGGCGTTCTAGGCGGCGGCGCAACATACATCGCATTCCAACTACAGAAACAGGAGGCCGCAGACGCAACTGCGGCCCTAGAACGATATAAGGCTGTTGTTTCTGGAGAAATTGCAGGCGCGGATGAAAAAATAAGATCGGCGCGCAATGATGCTGAACTTAAGATAGCAGAGGCGAAGCGTGATGCTGCACGCGCCAACGAGAGTGCAGAAGAGCTAAGACATAAAAATTTAGTGTTGCATAAAGAAGTTGCACCTCGCCACGTATACCCAGCACAACAAAAGGTCATTGTGGAGGCGTTAGCAGCGCACGCAAAAAGCCCCGGTATTGTGTGGATTGCATCGCTAATGGACGAAGAGGCCGCGCACTTTGCTTTTGAGATCGATGATACGTTGAAGGATGCGGGCGTTTCGACCGGCTGGCAAACAAAGTGGATAGATAAAGAATTATCAGGATACTTCTTGTTGTTCCCATCACCTTTAGAACAGATCGGGGTGACAGTCTGGGAACCAGATTCCAAATTTCTGAGAGAGGCTTTCAGAAAGGCCGGGTATTCCTTCTGCGAATACACAGGACCCATGCCGAGCCAATTCAAGCCGCCAATAATTTTCGTCGGCAAGAAACCGGCTCCGTTCATCGGATTGCCGCTGACTAAGGCGACTCGAAAGGTGGAAGAGGAAGATGCAGCGTTGGGAGCGCTAAGCCCGGAAAAACTAGAGGGGCTTATGAAGGTGCAGCCCGTCTGCCCGAAAAAGTTTTGAGTACGCGCCTGACCGGCAAACAGCCCTATAGCCAATAGAAAAGCGAAGAATATAGCTAAAGCGCCGGTCTGTGGCGCTTGCGCCAACAGAACGCGCAGATCGACAACGCGACCGGCAACGGCGGAACGCTTAGCGGTAAGGCCAGAGATTAGGAATGTGTCGCTCATGGTCTAAATCTAGGACCGCGACCGCTAGATATCTCGTGGCACTTGCGCCAACATTCCGAAATGCTGGCGAGCCCGGATGGATGAAACCATGAACTGGAAAATCCAGATTCCATGGGGCATGCACCGGCAGGATACTTCCTCCGAAGTGTGGGACGAATACAAGCAGGTGCGGAGAGCTTCGTGGACGGAATACCAGCGCGCTCGTGCATCCGCGTTCTTCCACGCATGGGCCTCGGAGGAGAACCAAGCGCAGGAAGTCGAGGTCGCGGCATGAGAGAGATCACATCCGATCTGCTCAAAGCAGTGGGCGGGCGTCCCGAGCAGATCGCGCTCTGGATCGAGCGTGGTGGCGATCAGAATCCCCTGACTCTGGACTTCTGCCTCAGCCTCACGCGGAGGTTCGACTTCGGTTTGGTCACAGGGTCTCTCGTGAGCCGCCGTGCACGAGCGAGATCGCGATACGACTTCCTCAAGAAGATCGCATGGGAGAAATACCAAGCCGCCGAGGGTCCCGCGCGGGAGAAGCTCTGTCACGGGGACTCGGCCAAGGCTCGAAACGCATATGAGCGGGTCCGGCGCGCGGCGGTGATGGAATATCAGAGAGCATGTGCGTCGGCGTTCTTCCACGCATGGACCTCGCCCGCGAACCAAAAGGAACAAGTCGCGGCATGAATCGAACTCAACGCGCGCTCGGGATGCGCGCGGGCGACATCTTTGTGAACAACACCGGCTATCACCTTGTGATCGTCGAGCGCGACGGCGTGGAGATCACGATGCTCGAACCGGGATGCGTGTTCGAGGCATCGCGCGACATGATGATCTCGTTCGATGCGAATCCGAGCTACACGTTTCGGAGCTACGTGAATCAGGGCTATCCGGGAAACTAAGGAAGGCACGATTGACCGACGAAGAACTCCCTCAATGCCAGTTCTGCGGCTCCGACGATGCGTGGCTCGTGAATCTTGATGGCGGAAATCACGCGGGCGCGTCCTATTTCGGTTGCATAAATTGCGGTGCGTGGGTCGCGATGCGTTTTGATCGGAGGGAGATTCTTGTCTCGAACTGGAGAACCGAACCAACCACTGGTGACTCCGTGATGGAGACGTTCGCAGCGTTCGCGACCCAGTGTAACCGAGTGATCGCGAGCCGGGTTATGACGATTTCGGCCCGTGTCAGGAGGGTCTAATGGTAGATGAAGAACTCCTGCTTTGCCCGTCTTGCGGAAGCGACGATATGTGGCTCATAAGTGTCCAAAGCGACGGTGATGTCGGCGTCTCATACAGCCGTTGCGCAAGCTGTGGTGTCATGTCAGCGATCCAATTCAACCGCCAGACCGATCCCGGCTGAATCCGAGCCACTGTTGAGATGAAACCAACACAACACCGTTTTCACAACGATGGCGCGCCCAACACCATTGGCTCATTGAAGTAGGTCTAGCGGCTTCACTCCAAGCACCTTTGCAAGTCGTTCGATGACATCCAGCGTCGGGTTCCGGAGTCCGCGTTCGATCTGTCCGACATAGGTGACGGCGAGTTCAACCTCGTATGCCAGCGCCTCCTGACTCAGGCCGCGGCAATAAAAGGCGCGTCTTGTGACCATGTCTGTCGGAGAATAGTAGCACCATTCGCCCCGACTGCTTTTCGACTCCGCCGTTCAATACACCTGCAAAATTGAATGTGCGGATCATTTCTGTAGCCCCACTCGCGGTCCCCTCTTGGAGCTTTTCTGAAATCTGATCGGCCAATTTGTAAGCGTCTTTGCGCTCGACTACGAGCCAGCCTTCCAATTCGGCATCACTCAGCCCCTTGAGCGTGGTCCTGATCCCGATGGAATGAGGCGGATTAGCATCTGAGTGGACGCTAATCGGCGTAGCGACGGTGAGAAAGATTTTCCCGTTATCGTCGGATACGAGTTGAAGCAGAACCCTCGGCATCTAGGCAAATCCTTATTCAGCTTGCTGCTTCCGATGACGCACAAACAGGCTCTCGATAAACCTGCATCTCCAACTAGCCCGGACTATCTCCGGAGCCTAACCCCCAACCCCATTCCGCCACCCGGATCGGCTCCCAGAAGCACGATCCCGGCCTTCCGTAGTGCCTTCACGACCTTCTCCGCGCTCTCGGACTTCATATTCGTCCGCCCCTCACACAATTCCGCCCTCCTGACAGTAACGGGGCTCACATCGGCGGCGTCCGCGAGGTCCTGCGCGCTCCAATTCAGGAGCCCCCGCGCTGCCCGAAGCTGGGCCGCAGTCAGTTCGAGAGGGTCAAAATCACGCGCCATCAGGACGACCGGCTATGAGGACGGGAAGGCCCCTGTGACACGCAATTTCAATTTCCAATTGAAATTCTGAAAATGGCTCGCGATCTGGTAGCGCGATTTGTGACTCGGGCGCTCGGATTTGAGGGTCCGTTAACGCTTCTACGCTGTGCTGAAATCTCAGATTCACCAATCCGTTCCGTAGGTTAACGTGACTTGCGCGATCTTCTATAAACCAACAAATTCACGCTTTTCGTAAATGCGGCCTTTCACAGGTCCCCGCGAACGGCCTATCCAGAATCCTGACAGGTTTTACCCGAGTCACAAACAGCTAAACCCTTGTGATTCATCGTTAACTCTACGAAACTTTCAACTACCGATCTATATCTTTCAATGGCTTAACTCGGCCTTCCTTCTCGCGACATGGGTGGGTCATGCCCCGGCATGAACCCACCCCCGGAACGAAAGGAGGCAAGATGACACTGCTTACACGCCACAAGACCGATGGTGGCCCGGACCCCGATGGGCGCTGGCGCATCGTCCGTTGGGTTAACGGACGCACGGTGATCGAGGTCCACGAGGACTTCGACAGCGCCCGGCACCGGCTCGGACGGATCGCCCGCGAGAAGCGCCGCCAACTCTCACGCCTGCGCCAGCGAGGAGGTCAACGATGAAATACGCGCCGAAGCTCCCTTATGCCGCCTACGTCCGGGTGAGCCCGGACGTAGGCGATCCCGAGGGTAGCCGCTCAAGAGCAACTCGCTACGATCCGGGCATACGCCAAGGTTCAGCAATGGCGATTCAGCCAGACCCGCGTCTATGTGGACATTGCGGGCGGTCGAGATTGGCAACCGGCAAAATCGGCGCTCGTGAACGCGGCATGCGAGAAGCTACCGGGATTCCATTTCATCGTGGTTTCCGACTTCTCCAGACTCTCGGAGGACCGCTGGTCGGCAGATCACATTGTCCGGTTCATCGCGAGCAACGGAATCAAGGTCCGTTCGGTCGCCGACGAGATGTTCTTAGCGAGCGAACAGTTCGCGCAGCGCGTCAACCGGCTCTACGACCGCTTCCTGAAACACCCGATCTCCCGCTCGTCCGACATCGCGCCGGAAAAGATGATGCTGGGATGAACCAAGTTTCAATGAAGTTTGCGAGCTACGCTCGCTTGGCATCGCACCCGCAAGCCGATTTGACTCCCATCCGGGAGCAACTCGCCGCGATCAAAGCCTATGGTGAAGCGCGGGGATGGCAATGCGTCGGTGAGTATTCCGATGCACCGGGAAGCGGCGTCTCGATCCACCGCATGTCGGAGACCGCGCGATGACGCTTGCCCAACGCGCAATCCCCACGCATGAGCGGCGGCGACCGGGACCGCCAGCGAACGACAACCGACCACAACGTCGCGTCGTCGTGAACCTCTCGCCGCACATCCCGATCAGTCGCACGGAAGTCGAAGTGGTCGATCTCCTGATCGGGAGCTTCGCCGACTTCACCGCCGTCGCGGCCAACGACAACGAGCGTCCCGATCCGAACCCCGGCGAAATCCGGGGACCGCCGATGCGTGACGACTGACTCTATGCAGTAACCCTAACGAAAGGAGGCAACATGGCTAAACTCAAATACAAGCGGGTCGCGGGACCCGCTGTGATCCGGCGCGTCGTGATCTACGCGCGCGTCTCGACTTCCAAGCAGATGATCAAAGACCTCTCGATTCCAGATCAGATCGCGCAATGCGAAGCGTTCTGTGCGGAGCGAAATTACGAAGTCTATAAGACGTTCGTCGAGGCCGGGACCGCGACGAACGACGATCACCGATCTCAATATCAAGCGATGATCTCAGAGGGTCTGGAGAAACCACCGCCCTTCGATGCGATCATCGTTCACAGTCTGTCGCGCTTCTATCGTGATGATGTAACGCTGGAATACATCCGGCGCAGACTCGTGAAGAACGGCGTGCAGGTGATCTCGATTACTCAAGATTTCGGCGAAGGCGCGATGGCCGATCTCACCCGACGTATCATGGGGATCGTGGACGAACTCAACTCGAAGGAAATCTCGAAGCATGTAAAGCGCACGATGATCGCGAGCGCAAAAGATGGCTGGTGGACATCGGCACATGCTCCATTCGGCTATGAAATCGACATCATCGAGATCATTGGGACTCGCAAGAAGCGCAAGCTAAAAGTCCATCCCGTGAATGGGTCACTCGTCCAGTTGATCTTCAAGCTCTATCTGGAGGGCGATGGGACTTCCGGACATCTCGGGATCAAGAAGATCGTCAATTACCTGAACGAGCATGGCTATACCTACAAGGGCAAACCCTTCTACACGAGCCATATTGAAACCGTCCTCAAGAATGACGGCTATACCGGTCTCTACTACTACAACAAGACCGATTCCAAGGAGCAGGTCGTGCGGCCTCGCGACGAGTGGATCGGGATTCCCGTTCCCCAACTCGTGACTCCGGAGGACTTCCAGCGTGTCCAAGTCATGCTGCAAGAGAATACGCCGGAACGCACACCCCCGCGTATCACGTCGAGCCAAGTCCTCCTGTCCGGGATCGCGAAATGTGGGCTCTGCCGGGGTAGCATGAAGATCATGGTCGGAACCGGGAAGAACGGCACCGTGTATCGCTACTACGGCTGCTCCAACCGTCTCCAGAAGGGCACCTGCAATGGAGCGCGGAACACGATCAAAGAGGAGTATCTGGACGGTCTCGTGATCCGGGCCGTCATCGACTCCCAGATCACCGTAGCACGGGTCCAAGATGTGATCGCGAAGGTCTGCGTCCGGCGTCAGGAGGGGCGCGAGAGCAGCACCAAAACGCTCGAACGCCTCCGGCACAACCTGACCAAGCTCAAGGCTGCGGCGAACAACCTGCTGGGTGCGGTCGCCGAGGGCATGGTCGGGGACAGCGACCTGTTCCGGGAGAAACTCCAGACCACCATCGAGCAGCGCGACCACGTTCAGCGCCTGATCGAGGTCGAGGAGAAGCAAATGGCAGATAGTGTCCGTCCGATCTCCGAGATGGACGCCGAGGTCGCCGCTCGACGCCTCCGGAACCGGCTGGAGACCGCCCCGAAGGAGGTCCAGAAGCGACTCCTGCGAGCGCTGATAGGGGAGATCGTGGTGAAGCCGGACTTGATAGAAATCCGGGGTCCGGAGCCCGCGTTAGCCGAAACGGCTGACGCGGCCCGGAGATCAGAAGACTTTCCGCTTTCTGCGGTTCATGCTTTTGACCGCGATTGGCGACCCCGGGAGGACTCGAACCACCGGCCTACGGTTTAGGAAACCGCCGCTCTATCCTGCTGAGCTACGGGGTCGCGTAGAGCCAAGCTGCCTGTGCGCGTCCTATTTTTCAAGCGCCACGCTACGCGCCGAACATTCTTGTTGAAACGCAGAAAATGTTGCCCCTCGGGAGGATCGCCACGCCGGCCGGGACGCTCGATTTCCATGGATGTTTGCGCCACGATGGGCGAACCGTACACGCCACTGCTATGGATTTGACGTCAAGAATGTGGAGGTCGATTGCGATTTACGGCGCGTTGCTGGCCGCGGGCGCGTTCGCGCTTCAATGGCTGGACTATCAGCGGATGGCGCGCGCCTATCCAGGCGACATCTATATCTTTCTGATTGCAGCCGCGTTCCTGGGGCTGGGCATCTTCGTTGGGGTGCGGGTGTTCGCTGGCCCCGCGCCCGCGCCGTTCGATGGCAATCCGAAAGCACAGGCTTCGCTCGGCATCAGCCCGCGCGAAATGGACATCCTGAAGGAGTTGGCCGCCGGTCACTCCAACAAGGAGATCGCAGCCAACCTCAACGTCTCGCCCAATACGGTTAAGACTCACGTCGCGCGGCTGTACGAGAAACTCGACGCCAAGCGCCGCACCGACGCCATCCACAAGGCCCGTCAGCTCGGAATCATGCCTTAAGGCCGATTTTCCGGGTGATTTCGTCCCAGTTATCCTTTCGGGCGATTGCTCCAGGCGTTGCGGCGCAGTTGATGGACCGGCAATCTGAACTTCGAAGAGGCACCCTATGATCCGCAATATCCTGATCTACGGCACCATCGCCGGACTGATCGTCGGCATCGCACTGTCCGCCGTCGTCATCACGCTGGGCGACCACGGCGGCAACGGCATGGTGATCGGATACACGATCATGCTCGCCGGGCTGAGTGCGATCTTCGTGGCGGTCAAGCGCTACCGCGACATCGACCTTGGCGGGGTGATCGGGTTCTGGAAGGCCCTCGTGCTCGGCATCGGCATCAGCTTCGTTGCCGGCATCTTCTATGTCGCGGCGTGGGATACGGCATGCGCCATCACCGGCATGGACTTCGCCGGTTCCTATACCACCGCGCTGATCGCGCAAAAAAAGGCAGCAGGCGTCAGCGGCGCCGAACTCGCCAAGTTCGTCGCCCAGATGAACGCGTTCAAAGTCGAATACGCAAACCCGCTCTATCGCTGGCCGATGACCTTTACCGAAATCTTTCCCGTCGGCGTTCTTGTGTCGCTGATTGCGGCCGGTCTGCTGCGCAATAGCCGCTTCCTCCCCGCACGCCGCGCTTAGGCGAAAGACATCACGCGGCGAGCGCCTGTTTCGCCGCGTGGTATTCCTCTTCCAGCCGCGAGACGAGTTCTTCCACGGTCGGTGCGTCGGCGATCTGACCCACGCCTTGCCCCGCGCCCCAGATATCGCGCCACGCTTTCTGTTTCATGTTGCCGCCGGAGGCGAAATTCATCTTCGTCTTGTCGGAGACCGGAAGATCGTCGGGGTCGAGGCCGGCGGCCGCGATGGACGACTTCAAGTAGTTGCCATGCACGCCCGTGAACAGGTTGGTGTAGACGATGTCGCCGCCACTGGCCGCTTCGACGAGCGCTGCTTTGTAGGCTTCCGGTGCGTTCGCCTCTTTCGTGGCGATGAAGCGCGTGCCCATATAGGCGAGATCGGCGCCGAGCGCCTGTGCCGCCAGGATCGAACGTCCGTTGGCGATGGAGCCCGAAAGCGCAATCGGTCCGTTCCAGAATGTGCGCAGCTCCGCAACCAGCGCGAACGGGCTCATCATGCCGGCGTGACCACCAGCGCCTGCACATACCGGAATGAGCCCATCTACGCCCTCATCCACCGCCTTCTTTGCGTGACGGATGTTGATGATGTCGTGGAACACCACGCCGCCATAGGAATGCGTGGCCTCGACGACCTCCTTCGGCGCACGCAGCGAGGTGATAATGATCGGCACTTCCTGGCGTTTGCAGACCTCGATGTCGTGTGGAAGGCGGTCGTTCGAGGAATGGCAGATCTGGTTGACGGCGAATGGCGCGGCTTTCTTGCCAGTCTCCTTTTCCCATTGCGCCAGTTCCGTCTTTATACGGATTATCCATTCTTCCAGCACAGGCTCCGGCCTAGCGTTCAGCGCCGGGAAGGAGCCGACAACACCGGCCTTGCACTGTGCAATAACAAGCTCCGGCCCCGACACGATGAACAGCGGCGAGCCGATCACAGGCAAACGCAGGCTGTTCTGGAGAACTGTGGGAAGCGGCATGGGGTATCCTCTATTACTGGTTGGCGGATTTTTTGGGCGGTGCGCGCGCGCCGCGAAAGGCGATGCGCATGGTGTCGCGATAGAAATCGCGGACGTTTTGTTCCGTCGGAAGGCGCCCTGCGAGATAGAGCACGACAACGCCATGCGCCGCGGCCCAAAGCGCGCGGCCGACGGTCTCGTGATCGCCCTGCACGACGCCCGCTTCGGCCAGAGCGATGACATGGCGCGTGACGGTCTTGTTCGCGCGCGCCGCTGCCGCGATCAGATCGGGATAACGCGCGTCATCGGGCTGACTCATGTCGAACATCAACCGGTAGGCATCGGGATGTTTGAGCGCGAAATCGAGATAGGCCTGACCCACGGCACGGGCGCGCGCGAATGCATCGCTGCCCGATGCAAAGGCTTCCTCCAGCGCGTCGGAGAAACGATTGAATGCATCGGTGCGCAGCCACGCGATGATCTCGTCCCGGTCGCCGAAGTAGCGATAGAGACCCATCGGGCTTCGACCCGTTGCCTCCGCCAGATCGCGCATGGTGATCGCGGCCGGGCCGCCTTTCGCATACAGCCGCGACGCCGCGCTACCGATTTTGGCGCGCATGGCATCGACATCTCCCCCAGAAAGAACCTTCGGCATAATCGTACAATGTACGATTATAAGAGGTCAGTCAATCCTTGACCGGAGTCGAGAGAAACCCAATATGGGCACTCGGGTTACGGGTGTTCGGATGCTGTCGCAAAAGGCTCGTTACGCGCTCCATGCGCTGATCGTGCTCGCCGACAAGGGCGGGCGCGAGCCGATGATGATTGCCGATATCGCCGAAGAAGCGGGGGTGCCGCGCAAATTCCTCGAGCAAATCCTGCTTGGCCTCAAAAAGCGCGGCATCGTGCAGAGCCTGCGCGGGCGCGCGGGTGGGTATCTGCTGGGCCGGCCGCCGAAAGACATCACCTTCGCCGACATCATCCGCGAGACCGACGGACCGCTTGCGCTGAGCCCGTGTGTCAGCACGACGGCCTATCACCGCTGCTCCGATTGCAAGGATGAGGCGACCTGCGCGATCCGCAAGGTTCTGCTCGCCGCGCGCGATGCAACAGCGGAAGTGTTGGAATCCCGCACGCTTGCGCAGGCTGTGGCCGGCGCGAAACGCGGCCGCTGACGCAGCGAAAGTTTCGTTCGCGCGTTTTCCGTTCATCAGAGGAGACTTCGATGAAACAGCTCCTTTCAACCACCACGCTTCTGGTCCTCGCCACGACGGTTGCGCTTGCCCAAAGCAATTCGGCCGCCGTCACCGGCGCCGTGGACGCGAACAAGAACCGCACCACCGCGACCGAAGCAAAGGAAGACACCAAGGCCGGCAACAAGCAGGCGATCAGTCCCGCGAACGCCGGAAACGAAGCCGCGCAAAAGCAATCGTCCACGCAACCCAAACAGCCAGACGATTCAAAGCCGCACTAGCCGGCGATGTCCTTCATCCGGTCCTGCGACCATTCGAACACGATCTTACGGTCGGGCTTGAGCAGCTTTTTGTCCTTGCCCTTGTAGTCGAAACTATCGAGCAGATCGCGCAGCAATTCGAGGCGCGCGATCTTCTTCGTGTCAGTGCGGGCGATCCGCCAAGGCCCGTCCTCATGACTAGTGCGCTCGAACATCTCATCGCGCGCGGCGCTGTAGGCTTTCCAGTTCCTGAGCGCGGCCTGATCGACGGGAGAGATCTTCCACTGTTTCAGTGGGTCGTCCTTGCGTGCCGCCAGACGCTCCTTCTGCTCTCCCTTGGAGATGTCGAGATAATATTTGCGCAGCTCCAGTCCGTCGCGCACGAGCAGGCGTTCGAAAGGCACGACCGCTTCGTAGAATTCCGCGACCTGCTCTTCCGTGCAGAATCCCATCACGCGCTCGACGCCCGCGCGGTTGTACCAGGAGCGGTTGAACACAACGAACTCCCCACCCGCGGGGAAATAGCGCGCAAAGCGCTGGAAATACCATTCGGTCTGCTCGCGGCTCGACGGCGTGCCGGGCGCGTGCACGCGGGTCTCGCGTGGACTCATATGCTCGGTCACGCGCTTGATCGTGCCGTCCTTGCCGGCGCCGTCGCGGCCTTCGAGGATGATGAGGACGCGCGTATTCTCGGCAATCAGCTTGCGCTGAAGTTTCACCAACTCGATCTGCAGATCGCGCAGCGCATGCCTGTAATGCTTGTCGTCGTCTTCGTCGTCGGGGTGGTGCTTCTTGGGCATACGCGTCTCCTGGATGGCGCATTAGAGACGCCAACATCGAAACGAGCAATCGCTAGATCAGGTTCCAGGGCATGAGCGCGGCACGTCCACCCGCGGGGTCCGGTGTCCTTTGCGCTGCAATCCCGAAAACACTGGCCAGCGTGACATCGCACAGCGCTGCATCGGGTGGCCCATTCGCCGCGACACGACCCTTATGCAGGACGAGGATCTCGTCGCAATAGCGCGAGGCAAGTGCGAGATCGTGCAGTGTGACGGCGACCGCCGTCCCACGCGCGGCTTCCTCGCGTAGCAACGCCATCAGGCACAACTGATGCGCGGGATCGAGATACGCCGCCGGCTCGTCGGCGAGAAGGATATTTGCCCCCGTTGCGAGAGCACGGGCGAAGAGCACGCGCGCACGTTCGCCGGCCGAAAGCTCATCGACACGGCGATCTGCAAAACTGGAAACATCAGCGCGCGCCAACGCATCGCAAACGGCGAGCGCATCCGCTTCGGACGGCGACGTAAAGCGACCGCGATGCGGCAGACGGCCGAGCATCACAAGATCGTGCGCCGGCAGCGGCCAATGGGCTTCGCCACCCTGCGGGAGGTAGGCAATCGTCCGCGCAAGCGCCTCGCGCGACCAGTTGTTAAGAGCGAGATCTTCGACATGAACTTTTCCACTACTCAGGGGCAGAAGATGAAGCGCGGCACGCAGAAGCGTGGTCTTTCCTGCACCATTGGGGCCAATGATGCCTGTGACTTTGCCGCGCGCGAAACTCACGGACACATCCTGAAGCGCTGCGCGGCCGCCATAAGTCACGCTTACGGTGTCGAAGGAGAGCGCAGCACTCATGCCTCTCTCCTGAGCTTCAGGATCAGCCAGAAAAAAAACGGCGCACCCAGAAGTGCTGTGACGACGCCTAAGCGAAGCTGTTCCCCCGGATCGATGCTGCGCACCAGCACATCCGACGCAGTCACCAGCAACGCACCGCCGAGGGCGGACGGCAGGATCAGACGCGAGGGCCGAAAGCCGAAAAACGGACGCAGCAGATGCGGCACGACCAGACCAACGAAGCTCACGGCGCCTGCTGCCGCGGTCGCCGCACCGGTCGCAAACGCCACGCCAATCACCACGCGCCCGCGCACGCCGGCGACATCGATGCCGAGACTGCGCGCCGCTTCCTCGCCGAGCGTGAGCGCATCGAGGCCGCGCGCGGCTGTCATCAAGAGCACAATGCCGATCAGAACGAGGGGCGCGACGAAGGCCAGATCGCTGAGCGTGTGGTCTTTAAGCGATCCCATCATCCACAACACCATCTCGCTCATGGCATAGGGGTTGTGCGCAAAGGATAGAGCCAGCGCGGTGAGCGCGACGGCGAGACTTGAAATCGCCACGCCCGCGAGCACCAGCGCCATCACACCGGCCCCAGCACGCGATAAGGTGTAAAGAAGCGCCGCAGAGGCGAGCGCACCAAGAATGGCAAAAGCCGGAAGCAGTACAGGCATCACTGTGGCGAATCCGAAATAGAGTGCGATCACCGCGCCCAATCCCGCGCAGGACGTCACGCCGGTCACATCGGGCGAAGCCAGCGGATTGCGGAACAATCCCTGCAACGCAGCACCGCTCGCGCCGAGCGCTGCGCCAACGATGAGCGCCAGCCCGGTGCGCGGCACACGGATTTCGCGCGCGATCACGCCGGGCAATCCATCGCCACTCAAAAACCCATGCCATAACGCGGCTGCATTGATGTTCGCGGGCCCAACAAGGAACGACAACGCCGCGAATGCGACCGTCAACAACGCGAGCATGAGCAACGCGCGCACACTGCCGCGATCCTGCTTCAATGCCGTCGCCATTGCTTCGTCCACACCGGACTCCACGTAAAAGGCCCGTCGCCTTTCAGCGGATTCCCGCTTCCCCGCGCCACCCCGGCACGAGACTGGACGACACGCGCGGGAGGTTTCCTGGCTCGCGGCTCTGTCGCCCTGCCCGCCTTCCCGGTTGCCCAGTGGCATTTGAGCAGAGACTTGTCCTTCGGCTTCGCCCAAGGATGGCCGCTTACAGTTGCGGGGGCAGCCCGGGCGTTCGACCCGGTTCCCTTCGCCGTCGCGTTCAGCTGTCTTAGGACCGTGCTTTCGGATGCGCAAGCGCGCGTGCTTTCGCACCCAGCGTGGCGAACGTTTCCGCTGCATCGAGCGACCAGGGGCCGGGACAGAGCAGTGGCGTGAGCCTCGCCCACGCCGTCACGCTACGTCCGTCGAGCGCGCGCAGAGCCGGGTGATGCTGCACAAGGTAAGCGCGGCCATTCTGTTCTTGCGGATCGCCGCTGAGGATCACAAGCTCGGGCGCACGCGCGATCACGACCTCCACAGGCAGGGTCGAGAGCCGTGTGGGTCGCAAATCGGAGGTAACGTTCTTCAATCCCGCGAGCGCCATGATCTCATCCGTCATGCCATCAGTGCTGGAATAGCCATTGGGCTCATAGATTAAAGTCTTCACCGGCGGATGGGGCGCGCGCGCT
Source organism: Rhizomicrobium sp. (assembly GCA_037201525.1). Lineage (GTDB taxonomy): Bacteria > Pseudomonadota > Alphaproteobacteria > Micropepsales > Micropepsaceae > Rhizomicrobium. Next base: position 23,378 of record JBBCHP010000015.1, read on the forward strand.
TTCGCGGCGGCGATCTCGCGATCCATGTTCGCGAGCAGTTCTTTCACGCGATCCCGCGCGCCCAGCTTTTCGCCCAGCATCGTCGTCACGCTGCGCACATCGGCGAGCGAGTTCGCCCATGGCACATCCAGCACTGGCACATGGGTACGCGCGAGCTGCGCATGAAGTTGCGGCATCGTCCCCGCATACATGACGACCAGATCAGGCCTAAAGTTCAGCACCGTCTCTGCCGAAGGGCGGATCGTAGGGATGCCTTCGCGTGCCACCGCGTCGGCGATAGTGGAGACAACGGGGCGACGGTCCGCAGCCTCGAACGAGAGCGCGGCGATTTCGGTATGCGGCACCAGGCGCCACATATATTCGTCGGTACACAGGAACGTGGAGACAATCCGGCGCGGCGCAGCGGTTGCTGGGTTTGCTATAAGAATCGCTACGGCGAGCACTGCTGCAATGCAGCCATGCGCCCAACGCATATTGCGGCTGTAGAGAAGTCCTACCACCTGAGGCGAGCAATCACGGGAGATTTCATGCGCCATACTCTAGCAATTATTGCCGCCGCCGCGACCTTCGCGGCACCTGCCTATGCCGCTTCAACCGCCGCCGACATCCTCGCCGCCAACAAGGCCGCCGCTGGCGGAGCTGCGTGGAACAGCAAAGCTACCCTTAAGGCCGAGTACGACTATTCCGGCATGGGCATGACCGGCAAGGTGTGGTCGGTCAGCGATCTGCGTGACGGCAAATTCGTCGATAGCGCCGCCGTCGGTCCGGCCACACAGGCAGATGGCTTCGACGGCACAAACGGCTGGGCCAAGGACACTTCCGGCACGGTCACGCCACAGAACGGCGCCAGCAGGTTCCTGCTGGTCAATGAAGGCTATCGCGATGCGAACATGTGGTGGCGGCCGGATTTCGGGGACGCCACTGTCACGACGGACCCGCAGAAATCCGAAGGCGGCGCAACCTATGATGTCGTCACGATTACGCCAAAGGACGGCGGCGATTTCGATGCCTGGTTCGATTCGAAGACGCATCTTCTCTTCCGCATTGCGGAGAAGCAGGAGGCCGTGGTCGTCAACACGACCTACACGGACTATCGCAACGTCGATGGCGTGATGCTGCCGGGCAAACAGGTGCAAGGCCGCAGCGACTCCAAGTTGGTCGAGACCCAGACGCTTAGCACTGCCATGTTTCTCGAGCGCCAGCCCGACACGTTCTATGCGACGCCGCACGTGACGCTGACCGATTTCTCAATCGCAGCAGGCGCCAAGGAGACGACATTTCCGTTTCAGCTTGTGAACAACCACATCTATGCTGATGTGAAGGTCAACGGCAAAGGCCCCTACGTCTTCATCTTCGACACCGGCGGCGTCAACGTCGTATCTCCCACCCTCGCCAAACAGCTCGGCCTGAAGGTCGAAGGCGACCTGGAGGCGCGCGGCAGCGGTTCGGGCTCGATGCAGGCGGGCATTACCAAGGTCGCGCGTCTGGACCTCGGCGACGCGTCGGTGAGCGATCAGATCTTCATGTCAGCGCCGCTCGACTCGATGTCGAACGTCGAAGGAATGGACATGCCCGGCATGGTCGGTTTCGAAGTGTTTCGCCGCTTCGTGACCCGCATCGACTATGGCGCCAAGACAATCACGCTTATCGATCCCAAGAACTTCGACCCCACGAATGCCGGCACGCCCGTAGCGATCAGCTTCGACGGCAATGTGATCGAAGCCGATGGCAGCTATAACGGCCTGCCAGGACGTTTCATCATCGATACCGGAGCGCGCTCATCCCTCACCCTGAACTCGCCCTTCGTCACCAAGAACAAACTGCACGATGCTTCTGTGACAAGCGCCGAAGCGACGACCGGCTGGGGCGTCGGCGGCCCGACGAAATCCTTCGTCCAGCACGGCGGCATGCTGAAAATCGGCAGCGTCGAAGTGAAGGGGCCGTTGACGGCACTCTCGACGAGCACCGCCGGGTCGGACGCGGTCGAACAACTCGCCGGCAATATCGGCGGCGGCGTGCTCAAGCGTTTTGTCGCGACCTTCGACTACGAGCACACGACCATGTATCTGAAGCCGGTCGCCGGTGCGGTTGCCGATCTCGACACCTTCGATCGCGCCGGCATGTGGTTCAACAAGGATAGTGAAGGCTTCAAGATCGTCGATGTGACGGCGAACACGCCGGCCTCAGATGCAGGCCTGGTCAAGGACGACATCATCACCGCGGTCGATGGCAAACCCGCGACAGGGATTACCCTTCCCGCCATGCGCATGCGCCTTCGCGACGAGGCACCGGGCACAGTGGTGACGCTCGCCGTCAAGGGTAAGAGCGACGTAAAAGTGGCGTTACGGGATTTGTTCTGATTTTCACTTTGCGGCCATCGCCCGGTCGTGCGCGGCTGGGCGATGATTGGCGGGGTGGATACAGGCCAAACGCTGCCCTAAACTCCGCGCTCGCCACTGCTTTGCCGGAGCTTCCATGCCCATCTATCGCGCGCCGATCGACGAGTACAAATTCGTTCTCAACGAGTTGCTGGAGATCGACCAGCATCGCGACCTGCCCGATTTCGGCGATCTGACGCCCGATCTTCTGGACGACATCCTCACCAACGCCGGTAAGTTCTGTGAGGAAGTTCTCCAGCCGATCAACCAATCGGGCGACGAGGAAGGCGCGCATTTCGAAAACGGTGTGGTGCGCACACCAAAAGGATTCAAAGAAGCCTACAAAGCCTATTGCGAGGCGGGTTGGGGTGCGCTGTCGGCGCCCGTGAAATTCGGTGGCTCAGGACTGCCGACGCTCATCACGCTGGCGGTTGCAGAGATGGCGCAATCGGCGAATCAGTCTTTCGCGATGTATCCGGGCCTCACGGGTGCTGCGGCGAGCGCGCTGGGCGCGACGGGCGCGGACTGGATGAAGCAGTTCGTGCTGCCTAAGATGATCAGCGGCGAATGGGCGGGCACGATGTGCCTGACCGAGCCTGGCTGCGGCACGGACCTGCGCCTGATGAAAACGCGTGCGGTGGAACAGCCCGATGGCACTTACAAACTCACCGGCACCAAGATTTTCATTTCCGGCGGCGATCAGGACCTGACCGACAACATCGTCCACATGGTGATCGCGAAAATCCCCGATGAGAACGGGCAGATTCACGACGACCTCTCAACCGTCAATTTCTTCATGGTGCCCAAAGTTCTCGTTGGCGAGGACGGTAAGGCGGGCACGCGTAACAACGTCTCCACTGGCGGCATCGAGAAAAAGATGGGCATCAAGGCGCAGGCGACCTGCGTGCTCAATTTCGACGACGCGAAGGCGTGGCGTCTCGGCCCCAAGCCGACACCGCCCAAACCTGGTGAGAAACGCTCTGCGAGCGCAGGCATGGCCGGCATGTTCGGCATGATGAACGCTGCGCGCCTCGGCGTCGGCGTGCAGGGCATTTCCATCGGCGAGGTCGCCTATCAGAACGGCATGGCGTATGCGCATGAGCGCCGCGTCGGTCACGCGCTGACCGGTCCGAAAGAGCCCGACAAGTCGGCCGATCTCGAATTCGTGCATCCGGACGTGCGGCGCATGCTTTTGCACTGCAAGTCGTTTGTGGATGGTGCACGCGCGGTCGCGATGTGGACCACGCTAAACATGGCGATTGCCGAAACCGCAAAGCCCGAAGCCGCCACCGCCGGCTTCCTCGCCGATCTGATGACGCCGGTGATCAAGGCGTTCTTCACCGATATGGGCTTTGAGGCCGCGAACCTCGCGATGCAGTGCTATGGCGGTCACGGCTATATACGCGACAATGGCGTGGAGCAGTTCGTGCGCGACGGCCGTATCAACCAGACCTATGAAGGCGCGAACGGCGTGCAGGCGATGGATCTTGTTGGCCGCAAGCTCGGTCGCAAAGGTGGCGCGGCGCCGCTCGCTCTGTTCGGGTTGCTTTCAGGCTGGGTCGGTGAGAACGAAGCTGACGCCGCGATGGCGCCATTCGTGAAGCCGGTGAAGCGCGGGCTCGACACGCTGCAACAGGCAACGATGTGGCTGGCACAGAACGGTCTCGCCAATCCGAACAATGCCGGCGCAGGCGCGGTCGATTATCTGCGGATGATGGGCATTGTGGTCGTGGGCTGGATGCATGCGCGCATGGCGAAGGTCGCAACCGCGAAACTCGCCGCCAATCCACCGAACGCCGACTTCTACAAGCAGAAGGTCGTCGCCGCGAAATACTGGATGGAGCGCATGATCCCCGAATGCCCGATGCTGTTCGAACGCATCCAGGCCGGCAGCGAAACGATCATGGCGTTCGAGCAGGTGGGAACATCCTGAGGGAGAGAACGATGAACCGTCCCGTACATTTTGAAATTCACGCGACCGATCCGGCGAAGTTGTCGAAATTCTACGCCGACGTGTTCGGCTGGCAGATCACGCACATGCCACAGTTCGACTATTATCTCATCAATACCGGCGACAATGACGGGCCGGGCATCAATGGAGGCTTCGTCAAGCGCATGGGCGCTGGCGCATCTGTTGGTGCGCCGGTAAACGCGTTCGTGTGCTCGCTCGGCGTGAAATCTGTTGATGAGGCGGTTGCGAAAGCGACCGCGGCGGGCGCACAGATCGCGCTGCCCAAGATGGCGATCCCCGGCGTCGGTTGGCAGGCCTATATCCGCGATCCCGACGAGAACATCGTAGGCCTGCATCAGGCAGACGCGAACGCCCGGTAGAAGGCTCCGAAACGTTCGCGAGGCGGCCATGAACGACGCAAACACAGTGCGTATCGAACGCAAAGCTGCGGTAACGACCGTTGTCCTTGATCGTCCCGATGTGCGCAACGCTGTCGATAGGCCAACAGCGGACGCGCTCGCCCAGGCTTTTCATCGCGTTTGAGCGGGATGAGAGCGCGAAAGTCGCAGTGCTTTGGGGTGCAGGCGGCACGTTCTGTTCCGGCGCCGATCTGAAAGGTGTTGCGGCCAACCGCGGAAACCGGCTGCAGGATCCGAGCAGCGAACCGCTCGATGGCGGCGCGCCGATGGGACCAACGCGCTTGATGCTTTCCAAGCCAGTGATCGCAGCGGTTGCGGGATATGCGGTCGCCGGCGGACTCGAACTCGCCTGCTGGTGCGATATTCGCGTGATGGAAGAAGATGCAATCTTCGGCGTTTTCTGCCGGCGCTGGGGCGTGCCGCTGATCGACGGCGGCACCGTGCGGTTGCCGCGCCTGATCGGCCAGTCGCATGCGCTCGATATGATCCTGACCGGTCGCCCAGTCGGCGCTGCGGAGGCATTGTCGTTTGGGCTCGCGAACCGCGTCGTCCCAAAAGGCGAGAGCCGTGTGGAAGCGGAGAATCTCGCCGCCAAAATCGCGCGGATGCCACAGACCCTGCCTGCGTGAAGATAGGATATCCGTATACGAACAATATGGCCGCGGTCTGGCGGGTGCCCTGGCAAACGAATTCGCACATGGCCGGCAGACCCTGGCCTCGGGCGAAACCCTAACAGGCGCTGCCCGGTATACATCTGGAAAAGGACGCAGCGGCAATTTCGACAATATTTAACCGGGCGCGGCGGGCTTAAAATCGCCCCATTCGTTAAGCACCTTCGTGCGACGATGTCTGCCGGGGGCGCAGGCAAGCGGGGCCACGAGATCGATGTGCGCGATGCCCAGAGTTGGGACCGCTCTTTTGTTGTGCTTTCTGTTCTGCGGCGCGGCGAGGGCGCAGGACGAAATGAGCGCACGGCTGAGCCAGGAGCATATCGGCGACATCGATCCGGGAACATATTCCGCGGGACGCACCACTTTCACGCTCGACCACTATGCGGACAAGTTCATCATTCGCTTTGCAGGCGATCCGGAAATCTATGTGCTCTATGCGGACCATGGCGCGATGGGCGGACGGATATTGAAGTTCGATTCCGGGGCCACGGTGCTGCGGGTTGCGGTTGGGGCGGAATAACGCTTTACACCGATACCGATCCGGGCGGGGTTCCTGCGGAGCGTACCGGGGATTCTCTTCCGCCGTCTCTCGCTTCTGTTTCGCTCTCCGAAATGCAAAGCGTCGCAGAAGATCAGGCTGAGCATGTCGCTTATTCACGGCGCGTGCATCTGAACTTCACCGCCGACTGGAGCGCATTAGCAGGCGACGCAAGGCTGCGTGCGCTGTGCTTCGATGCGCTTCAGAATACCGCGCGCGGAATCGAACGCTTCGTATCCGGCGACAAAGCACGCTCGGATTCACGATTAAAATGGCTAGATGCTTCGAAGGCTAACGCTACAGCCAATGAATTTCACTGTGGTATGTCTTCCGGCATTCATGTTTGCTGAAGTTAGAAAGACAGTCAGTAAGACGAGAAGAACGGGTGAAGGGCGAATTGTTTTCCTATCGATGGTGCAACATGCAACACGGTTCGTCGACGCGTAGGACAGATATCGCTCTTCTAGATAGTAGATGCTTGCTGAAGTATGCTGGTGAGTTCTTCTACATCTTCGAGCGACGTAGTTCCGTGGGTTATGCAAGCTCGAATTACATCCCTGCCCTCGAATTTGGTCGTGGATACCCAAGCCCGGCCGCCTTCTAGAAGCTTTTCGACGATCGCTCTGGGCGAAGGCGAACCTGCTGGCGGCTCTGCACACACAACAGCGAGATCGGAATTGTTTGCGACCGACCAGCCTATTGCCGACAGGCGCATCTTCAGGGAATTCGCCAAATCAGTCGCGTGCTCTATATGACTTCCAAACCCAATCCAACCGGCGGCCGCCAATGACAAAAATAGCCGTAGGCCGACGAAACGTCGCGACCACTGAATCGACGCTGTGTACGGATCTATCCCTTCAAGATTGGAAGGCATGAACTCCGCGGAAACGTGGAATGTAGACGACAGAACCGATGCGCGTGGCGTGATAAACATACCGCAGCCCATCGTGGTCGCGAACCATTTGTGGGCATCAATGGTAATGGAGTCAGCCAGCTCCATCCCCGCCAGATGCGCCCGCCCCTTATCGGACGCCATAAGAGCGCCGCCCCACGCGGCATCGACATGGAACCACAATTTTTCCTTCTCCGCAATTCTTGCGCATGCATGGAGCGGGTCGATCATACCTGCATTGGTTGTTCCAGCTGTGGCCACAACCATGATCGGCACACATCCTCTCGCCCTATCCGCCGCAATGGCGTCTTCTAGGGCTGCAGGATCAAGACGACCTGCGCCGTCGGTACGTATAAAGCTTACGGCCGAGCGGCCAATTCCAGCCTGGTGAGCGATCTTAAGCCAAGCCAGATGGCATTCCCTAGATACATAGACCACGGGCCGGCCGGAGAAGGCGCGCGCACCGGTCATCGAGTAGTTAGGGCAGATGCGGGTCAATGCGCAAAGAAGTGCAGTGAAATTTGCCTCGGCCCCTCCGGTGGTGAAGCACCCCGACGTGTGCATTTCGAAGCCGGCACGCCGTCCAACGGCACCGATGACGTGCGCTTCGATCTCGACGGCTGCCGGCGAGGTGGTCCAAGTAGCCAACTGCGGATTAAAAGCTGCCGCGATTCGATCGGCACATTCGGCGGGAAATGTTGGCAGGGGATTAAACAAACCAAAATAGCGAGGATGGGTGAGGTGAACGATTCCGTGCTCCATCTGGGCGATCGTCCAGGACAGCAATTGCTCCATTGGCCGGGCCACAGCAAAATCATATGCTGAGAGTTCATCGCGAAACACTTCGATATCGAAGCTAGGAGTAACGGGACCAGCGGAAATACGCGCACGCGCGCCCGCGATTGCTCTCGTTAGCCAATCTTCCCATTTCTCACGATCAGGCCACGAAGGGAAAAGAGCAGTTTCGCTGTCGCTCATGGTCCCTCTTCTCAAATTTTGGCACCCTTTCAGAGAGGTCGCTCCGGAGCCGCGTGCCGCAACGCGCGCGTATCACCGGAAATCGTTTCGGCATTTGTTGCCTTACAATTTGCCAGATGGGCAAGCCAATTGCGGTAGAACTGAACGGCTACAGAGCGCCATGACGCCCTCTTGCATGTTGCCGGTATGCGGACAGGAAACTCCGCAAGCAGTTTCAAATCTCGGGTTCGCAAAGCCTTCTCGCGGAAATCGACCAAGGCATGCTCCACGTCCGCGGCGAAATAGGCAACCGGAGTTTCTGGAAACCGGTCCGTCTCCGCGACCAGAAAGCGCCTAACGTCCCTTCTATATTCGCGGGCCAGCGCATCGCCATCGTATTCCATATGCCCCTGCAGAAAGAAATGCGGTATCTTTCGATGCTTCATGAACGTATCGGCACCGGCCACGGGCGATCGCGCTAATATCTCGTATCCATGCGCAGCTAAGACAGTTTCCGGCAGATCGTTGTATCGAGAATGTGCAACACTCCACCGACGTGGATATCCATCCAGCATCTGATTATCCGCAGATACTTCGCAACCGAAGACCCCCGAAAGCTTCGTTGCCCGTGCCTGCCGCTCCACACCATCCAAATGAAAGACTGCCGCTTGTGTGGCCATGCAAGACCACACGGTCGAAAGCACATTATCTTCCGACCAATCAACCAACTGTGTAAGAAATGGCCAGGAGGGCTCGTCGACTAAGCGGGCCGCTTTCGGTTCGGTGCCAGAGACAATCATCCCGTCGAGCTTACTGGTCCAGAGATTTTCGATATGTTCATAGTTCTTGAAAAGAGCGCGCTCCCTACTCAAGATGCGCGGATCGGCGAACGGAGAATATATCCGTAAATGAATGTTCGCGTCTTCCCCCGCTTCCTCGAGCAAGCTCCAGAATTGCTTCGTTGTCGTGTGCAAAGCGGTGCCGGACATGTTGTTGACGAGCCCGATCTCGTATGACGCGCGACGGGTTGTGTTAGGCGCTTTAGTCCGCGATGCGCATGAGAGTTTTGTGGGTTGCGAAGTCAGGACCATTGTCTCCAGCGCGGCTAAGTCCGATCGAGGGCTTGGTCGATATCGCCGATGATATCGTCGATATGTTCGATGCCGACGCTCAATCGAATAGTTTCCGGTCCGACACCTGCTTTTCTTTGATTTTCGGCCGACATTTGCCGGTGCGTCGTCGATGCAGGATGGCACGCAAGCGACCGGGTATCCCCTAGGTTCACCAATCGTTTGACAAGATTAAGCGCGTTGTAAAACTTGAACGCGCCTTCTTGGCCATTTTGTACGGCGAATGTCATCAGCGAACAGGCGCTCCCACGAAGATATTTCTGGGCCAGATCGTAGTAGGCATTCCCGGGAAACCCCGCATAATTCACCCGCGCAACGCGCTTGTCGTCACGCAGAAACTCGGCAACCTGACGTCCATTTTTTGCGTGACGTTCGACCCTCAACGCAACCGTTTCGAGCCCTTGCAGCAGCAAGAACGCGCTAAGTGGCGACAGAACTGCTCCCGTAATTCGCAGATACGCGCTGCGGCACCGAGCAATATAGGCAACCGAGCCGAAATGCTTTGTGTAGACAAGCCCGTGATATGACGCATCGGGCCGGTTGAACATAGGAAATCGGTCTGGGAACCGACCCCACGAGAACCGACCGCTATCGACAATTGCGCCACCTATCGTATTCCCGTGCCCGCCCATGAATTTGGTGAGCGAATGAACAACGATATCGGCGCCAAATTCGATGGGTCTGAGCAAAATCGGAGTCGCAACTGTGTTGTCGACAATAAGCGGAATGTCGTGTCCATGGGCCACGTCTGCCAGCGCTTTGATATCGCAGATGTTTCCTGCAGGATTCCCCACGCTTTCGCAGAAGACGGCGCGTGTATTGTGGTCAATTAGTTTAGCGACATCAGCTGCCTCATCGCTTGCGGCAAATCGAACCTCAATCCCATGACCAGATAAGAGGTGCGAAAATAAAGTGTGCGTAGTTCCGTAGAGCTGGGGCACAGAAACAATGTTCGTGCCGGATTGCGTTATGTTTAATACTGCATAGTAAAGAGCAGCCTGTCCCGACGCTACACAGAGCGCTTGAGCGCCACCCTCAAGCATCGCAATACGTCTTTCCAGAACCTCAACGGTCGGATTGCTGATGCGTGTGTAACGGTGGCCTTCAACCTCTAGGTTGAACAGGGACGCTCCATGTTCAGCGCTATCGAATTCATATGCAACGGTTTGATAGATCGGCGTAGACACGGCTCTCGTGGTCGGATCAGTGACATACCCGCCATGAACAGCGATCGTCTCATTTCGCATTTCTGGACCTGCAGAATGGAATACAGACTATGCCAAGACGTCGATGATTATCCCTTGTGAACATTGGCGCGCACGAAATCCGGCACAGCGCATCGAAGCATCTCCTCAAAGGCAGTCCACAGAGGCAATATAGAGTCATCCACCATGAGATGGCGGCTCAGAGCGCCGTGCCCGCCCTCTTCAGGAGTGTCGAACTCGATGTGCCTTTCCAAGAAGTGCTTGAACGCCAATTGACCGACGCCATTCCATGTTCTCGCCCGCAGCATCGCACCAAAGGTCCTCGCGAGTCCGCCGTCTTCGTAACTCGCAATGCTTTTCGCTCGTGTGCGATCATCGGCTTGACTTATCTGTGCCAAATAACGCGCGCCGGCTTTCTCTAGCGCACTCGCATTGGCCACCGGCTGCAGAAGAAGCAACCGCCTCATGAATTCGTCGTGGTTCATAGCTTCGCCTTCTTCGGCGACATTCTCCCAAGGCGAGAGATTGCTGGTGTTGCATTCTTCTCTATAAAGAAGATTCAAATCCTGATCGTCTGGAAACATACGACAGGCAATCTCCAAGCTTTCTCGGAACTGGATGGAAAAATAATAGTAGACCAGCGCGACGTTCAGAATCTCTTCCGCACTGATGCCTTCCCATGGCAGCTCGCAAATGGAATCAATAACTTTCTCAAATTTCAATTTTCTGGCCACCCTTGCACTCTCGTGCAATTTCCAATGCCTCTTATAGTCTGGATCATCCGACTGATTCTCGCGTAGCAGATCCATGGCCGACAATGCCTCCAGACCCAAGAGCAGGGAATTATTTTGTACTGGTTTCACGCCACCACCTTGTACGAAAATATTAGCCAAGCGCCACTGCCACTCGGGTTTTGATATTTTGCTATGCCTGCAAAAGTCGTGCTGCGCTTGATTTCCTAAGGGGCAATATCACCAATTTGCGTTGCACAAACTACACACCGGTCCAAAAAGCAGTAAATCTGCACTGCTGCGTTCCGCTTAAGGTCGCGGTTCCTATATTGGTAACCTAGGCACACGATAAATTTCAAATAGGCAGCAATTTCCTAATAAATTTGGAGGGTGGAACATACATTTTGGGCAAAGTGAGCCGAGCCGAGAACCAACACGGCGCTTCAGCACAGAGCCCAATTAAGCAATTTTATTCACTTTTTTTGTCCATCCCTCATATAGGTGCCAAAGGCTGTACTTTGTGGAGAAGCAGTTGGAAGCCGACCTCTCGGCCGAAAAAGCATTTCTCTTTACTCGTTTGGACTATGTCCTATCTCGATATTTTGTAGTGCCAACTGTTATATTTGCGCCGGGGCAGATTATCCGCGAGATCTTTTAAGATGCACGACGGGGTTGACGAGAATGGCGCCTGAATCGCCACTCTGGAGACTAACGGCAAAGAGAGCCAGCGCCATTGTGCCTCTTGGTGGGCAAGGAAACGGCTGGCCTTTTTACTGTGTCCATTCAATTAGCGGCGATGCCATGTCATTTAAGTCGCTGGCGCTTGAACTCGGCCCAGCCCGTCCCTTTTTTGGAATCCAAATACCAAAAGAAAGAATGAATCCGGGCTTCGTGAAATCTGTTCGTTCGATTGCAGAGTATTATGTCGAGACGCTATCTGCGTTTCAGCCTGACGGCCCCTTCGTTCTCGGCGGGTGGTCAGCTGGCTCGTTCATCGCACTAGAAATGGCGCAGATCTTTCAGGAACGCGGCCGGCCGATCCCACTTTTGGTGGCGCTCGATGGCTTTTTGTATAAGGCGGGAGCCAGCGTGAGCGCCCGGCACCCGCTTTACTACTGGAAATTGGCTCAAAATTTTCCCTATTGGGTCGCTGACAAGGTCACGGAAGGTTGGAATGCGCAGCGTGCAGCAAGTCGTATTACGCAAAAGGTGAAGTCAGGCGTCCGGTCAATTTTCTCGCTAGAGCATGATGCCCAGCCTAGTTCAGGCGTGGATCAATTTCTGGATACCTCCAGGTGGCCCCCCCAGCAGGCGGCCTTTGTCAGGTCATTGTTCGACGTGATAGAGAGTTATGAGCCGAAACCATACACTGGAAAGGTCTTGGTATATTCGGCACGGTCGCAGGCGTTTTTCCACCCAGGTCAAGTCGAAGCGACATGGAAAAATATCGCAGCAAGAATTGATTTTGTTGATGTTGACGGCACCCACGTTACAATGATTCGTGAACCTCGAGTGGCGCGGCTGGCAGTTCACCTTCGCAAACAATTGGCGTCCATCACGCGAGCAGCAGAACCAGAACTCACATCCCCGCAATCAACTTGAGCCGACAATTATGGATACAAAGTCCCCAAAAATGCGATCTGCCATCCTGGCGATTTTTCAAAGTGTTGCCAAGGAACAGCAGAAACAGCTAGGGCCGCTGTCAGACGATCTTCCGCTCTTGGAAACCGGGCTGGATTCTTTGTGCATGGCTATCATTGTTGCACGGTTGGAAGACTTGGTCGGTTTTGACCCCTTTGACACCGAAGTGGAAAACGAATTTCCGGTGACTGTGGGTGACTTCGTCAAATTTTATGAAGATGCCGCAGCAATTTCAAGCCGCTGAGAAAAGTTCCTTGTGGCACTTTATAAGTGCTTCGGCGGACCTATCGCAAAAATGGATTTGGAGCCTTGATCGCTCAATCTGCCTAGATAGGCTCACCTCGAATTCAGCAATTTGTACCTCACTATCGTCCGCCCAAGGTCGATCGATCCTCGTGCGGACCGAAAGCCAATTGACCGCCGCGTTAGCGTTGATCGAACTAGACGGTATCGCGCGAAAGCTCGTCTTATGTCCTTCGGACTTGCCCGGTCCTCATCTGCAATGGGTCGTTACGGCTGCATCTGTCGATTTAATAATTTGCGATCAAGCGTCGGCGGATATTAGCGCTCTTGGCATTGAATCCGTCGTACTCACACCCGATAGTTTCACGCCGATCAAGCATCGCCCCGAAGGCAGCGAACAAACCGAATGGCTCTTGCTCACCTCAGGCACAACAGGATTACCGAAGATCGTAGTACACACCTTGTCAACTCTCACAGACGCCATCGCGGGCCGCAGCAGCTGGGTGGGCATGCGCTCTGGAGCACACTCTACGACATTCGCCGGTATGGGGGCCTACAGATATTCCTGAGAGCAATGCTCGGCAACGGATCCATGGTGCTATCGAACGACAAAGAAACAACTGCTGCGTTTCTCGACCGCGCGAATAAACATGGCGTAACACATATTTCGGGCACACCATCCCATTGGCGGCGTGTATTGATGTGCCGAAGTTCGAACGGATTCTTGCCGCGATATGTCCGTCTTTCTGGAGAAATTGCTGACCAAGCCATTTTGGACAATCTGCGTTGCGCTTTTCCGCAGGCTGATATTGCGCACGCCTTTGCTTCCACCGAAGCCGGGCTGGCGTTCGAGGTAACGGATGGCCGGGCGGGATTTCCCGAAGATTTCGTCGAACGTCGAAGTGACCCGGTGGAAATTAGAGTTCTGGACGGAACGCTCCGAGTAAAATCACGACGCGTAGCGCTTCGCTATATCGCGGATACTCCAAGATCGATATGCGATGCAGACGGCTATGTCGATACGAGTGATTTGGTGGAATTGCAGGATGGTCGGTACTACTTCATCGGACGCCGGGATGGTGTCATTAACGTCGGCGGCCTTAAGGTACATCCAGAAGAAGTCGAAGCGATCATAAATATTCATCCGCGCGTCCGAATGTGCCGTGTTAAAGGTCGGAAAAACCCGATCACCGGAGCGGTTGTCATAGCCGATGTAGTTGCAGACATGCGAGAGGAAGACGCCTCACATGGCCTCGACCTTCTGAAAGCAGAAATCATGAAGGTCTGCTCGGATCGTCTTCCACGCCACAAAGTTCCCGCGGCTATCCGGTTTGTGCCGTCCCTCGAAATCAATCCGTCTGGTAAGTTAGGTCGCTGACATGCGAAATGTGATTGTCACAGGTGGAAGCAGAGGAATAGGGCTCGAAATTGTCCGTAAGCTAAGTGATAACTATAGTGTCATCGCGGTGGCACGAGGGGAGAGTGGCCCGCTTTCTGAAGCTAGGAGAACGGCTTCTGAAACCAACACGGGGAGCATTCACTTCCGGGCCTTTGATCTAAATGACATTCGCGGCACTTCAAGCTTTGTCAAGTCGATTAGAAAGGAGTTCGGCCCGATCTACGGCCTTGTCAACAATGCTGCGATCGGCACGAGCGGCATCCTTTCTGCAACGCGGAATTCGACGATTGAGAAAACAATACAGTTGAATACTCTGTCTCCAATCATTCTGACAAAATATGTTGTGCGCGCGATGATGAATCACGGCGGTGGGCGCATCATCAATATTGCTTCGATAGTCGGCTTCACGGGGTTTAGCGGACTGTCCGTCTACAGCGCCACCAAGGCGTCAATTACTGGCTTCACACGCGCACTCGCACGCGAAGTAGGATCACTTGATATTACCGTCAATGCGATAGCACCTGGTTTTATAAGTACCGAAATGACGTCGGGTCTTGGTTCCGATCAACAAGATCAGATTGTTCGGCGTACGCCTCTGCGGCGGCTGGCGGAGCCAAGAGACGTAGCTGGTGCGGTTGACTTTCTCCTCAGCGAGACCGCGCGCAACATAACTGGTACCGTATTGACGATTGACGCTGGCAGCACTGCTTAAAGTAGCCGCATTAGAGCTGAATTTCGCTTTTTTGTATCAGCTCGTAAACGTTAGTATCGAGCGGCGTAAATGCCCTCTTGAACTCACTATAGTAGTATAATTTGTCGGCCATGCGGTCTGGATCGTAGCCCTCGCGCTTCAACTGCTGCTTTTGAGGTTTGAATGTCTCGGTTCTGTTGACAGTTGAGACTAGCCTCAAAAAGACAGGCCGCGCGTAACGAGGAAGGCTTTCTGCGATCGCCTTCCCAATCGATTCTAGATTGAACATCTCATCGGGCAGCACGGCTACCATGCCAGCGCGCCCTTCTGCGTGAGGCACTTTCACGCCATAAACCAAGGCTTCTTTTACACCGCAGAACGCATTGATGACGCCTTCCACCTCGGCAGCGGACACATTTTCTCCCTTCCATCGAAAAGTGTCGCCAACACGGTCGACAAAGTAGTAGTATCCGTTTTCGTCTTTACGCAGGAGGTCACCGGTCATGTACCAAGCGTCACCAGCATTGAACACATTCCGCAATATCTTCCGCTCCGAAGCGATCCGGTCAGCGTAGATTTCAAGGTCCACTTTGGCCCGGAGGCGCGGTTTGAAATTCGACCAATGGCATGACCAGTTTCGTCGGGAACACATGGCACACAAAGACCGTCATCTCCACGCGTCGGCTCTCCGGTTAAAAAGTCACACTTTACGAGTTCAATCGAGAAGCGGTGCGCGAGATAGGCCGGAACGCGACCGATGGCACCTGGTCTGCCATCGCAATTGTACAAAGACACATTGCCTTCCGTAGAGGCATAGAACTCCAGAATTTGTGGTATCCTGAAGCGAGACTGAAATGCTGTCCAGACATCGCCGCTCAGTCCGTTTCCGCAGCATAGTCGAATTCGATGATCGGGTTCGTGGAAGCCTGATGGGCTTTTCAAAAGATAGCGGCACATTTCACCGATATATTGAAACAGCGTACAATCCCATCGAACGATATCCTCCCAGAATTCGCTTGCTGAAAAACGTTCTGGCAGTACGACTGATCCCCCTCGAACTAATGCTGCGCAAATCGCCACCACGCCACCGGCGCTGTGATACATCGGAAGGCAATTGTACATCCTATCGTTTGGGCGAATGTCCAATAGGCCCGCAAACCAATAGCTCCACTGCATCAAGCGGAAATGACTTATAGGCACAGCCTTGGGTAACCCGGTCGTGCCCGATGTGAAAATGTAGAGAGCGGTGTCGTGGATCGTCGGTGTTGGTCCGGATTCTACGATACGCTGTGCAATCGAGGTCCCACTGACCTGGTCAATGCATGGAACACCCGCTATCTCTTCTCCATGTGTCCAGCAGCAGATTTCTGGTGAAAGTTGATCTCGCGCAGTTTCGAATGCAGCGAACAACCCTCTACCCACAATGATATGCAGAGGCGAAACCACGCCGATTGAATGCTCTAGGGGCGCACCTCGCAAGTTAGTATTTATGAGCGCTACAACTCCTCCTACCCGCGTTATTCCAAGCCATATCGCGAGATATTCAGTGCTCGTCGGCGCGAAAAGACAGACGACATCACCCGAGCCGATCTCCTGTGAGAGAGCCCAATTGGCATAAAACTCCATCCTCTCTTTCAGGGAGAGGAAAGATATCGTTGCCGCATCGGAAAGGATTGCTGGAGCGCCACCGAACTGAGACGCCAGCTGATGGAAAACCACCGGAAGAGTAACCGACGGATTCTGCAAAATTGGAGAGGTCATCTTCAGCGCGCGTAACCACGTTTGTGACGAACGGTTCGACATCTTATATCCTAACAGTCATAGTTCACTTTCGGCCCTAAAAAGAGAAGCGGCATCGCTCCGACTCCCATGTCTTGTGCGCTTTCGGGCTACGGAAGCAAACCTCCCTTAGCGACATGATTATCTAGCGAGTCGGGTCAGACACAATTGTGAGCCCCGCGCGTTTTGATGTTAGCAGCGCTTTGTACCTGTCCTTTCCGATTATTCCATGGTGAGCTCATGTTGCTGGGTGTTTCGGTCGCTCAGGCAATCATTTCAAATTACATGCTGAGGCGTCGTCGCGGATCAGGTTCCTTGTTGGCGCGCCATTGCGCCAAGTCAGCCAAGCCAGCGCTAAGGGGCAAATGTCTCGCTACGGTCGACTCTGACATGAAGGTTTAGCGCGCAGCGCATCGTGCCGACGAAAAAATACATTTCGAGAATCCTTCGACCAACCCCAGATTTTACGCACGCGCTCAAGCTGTCGTGAGCCGTGTGACCCGCAGCGTGGCGCCTTTCCTGCGCTCGAATTTCAAATGCGTGGAGCGGCCATTGGCGCGCCAACGAAGGCCCCCTGCTGTCATAGTCGTGTTAAATCTCGTAGCAACATTGTGGAGTATCGGCGCGGCGCCGAAGCTAAACAATGTGGCGAAGGACGCGGTGCGTCCGCGGCGTCGGAAGCTGATGCTCGTGCATGGCGTCAGGCTGTAGGGCGCATCGGACATCCAGCCCTGTAGCTCCGGCTGTTTTTGCCCGCGTGCGACGTCATCGAGCGCGACCTCCGGCATCGTTGAAGTGATGTGCAGGTTTTGCTGTTCGCTCGCTTGTGTTGAGCGTGCAAGCACACCATTTGAACTTTTCGTGACACGCCATTGCGGCGCGATCTGGAACCATTGGCGATAGTCGTGCTCGACATCGAGCCGATCATGCAAATGATCGAGCACGATCAGAAATTCGCTAGGAGCGAAGATCAGCCCACGCCAATGCGTGATAGTGCGGAAATAAGTGACTTGGCAATCGGTGACAGCGAGGTTGTTCTGTTCTCCGGCGTAGCGCAGCGCGGAACCGTAAGGCTTTACGCCTTTGCGCGGATGGTTTTTTCCGTCGACTTCGACGCAGTTGTGGGCGCGCGTAGTCTCCACATAGATCCGTTTTGGATCGGCGTACCAGAAACCATCTTGGAACAGAGCCGAACCGGCTTCGGTGCGCCCCGCATAAGCGTAGCGGCCAGAATCGATTAAGATATCCTGCTCCTTGTCGTACCACACGAACGACAGATGGTCGGCATGCTTGTGAACACGCGAATGGAAGCCTGCAATCTGTGCAAGATAGGACGCCCGCCACGGCTCCGGTCCGGCTGCATCAGGCGCAAGCAGGCGTGCAAATGCGTAGCCACCCTGCATTAGCGCCTTCACGCCGATCTCCGGTGGGATGCCGATCGTGCCCCCGGAGATAATGTACCGGAGAACAGAATTGTCGAAGAGCGCTGCAAGGCCTTCTCCACGTTCTAGATTGCGCGGATCTGTGTCGCCGAAGGTCGCGAGGGAAAGGTCCGGCTTTGTCATCCACGCCAGCACCTGCTGTATGTTTTTGACGCGCTCCTCGGTCTCGTTACCTTCCAGAAGACCGTTGCGGTGTGCATTCATAATCGTCCCCAACAGCATGTAGTGATAGCCGGGAGAGTGCTCTTTATGCGTGCCATCCGGCGAAAAATGCGCGTCCAGCATGACGATAAGGCGCTGCATCGCGATCTCGAGCTCGGCTGCCATTCCGGGAAGCCCGATCAGCCTTCGTGCAGCTGCCAAATGGCCGAGTGCCTGATAGAGGCCGTGGTTCGAGTGCTTGCGAAAGAAGTGTTCACGACCGAGGAGAGCCAGATGGAAGCGCAACGAGTGCCAAAAGAGTTCCAGCTCGGCATTGCTTGTGTCCGGCTCGCGGGCGAGAAAGTCGATCGCGTAAGCAATGCGGTAGACACGGCGTCCGACAGCCATGTCGTACCATTCCATCGGCATGTGTGGAGTGACTAGCGCGTCGAGTTCTTCGACGCTGTGGCGCTCTAGGATCGGCACTTGGAAGAGATCAATCCAGCCGCGAATGTGCGCGAGCGATGCGTCCATGAACCGCCGCTCGCCCCACAAACTATAGGCGATCAGGGTATCGGAAATGCCGTCCCAAGCGTGCAAGTGAAAGGAAAAAGACCGATTGTGGGCGCTCCAATCGAGCGGCGGAATAATGCTGGGAATATTGAAGCCGTCGGGGCTGGTATAGCCCGTAGCAAGCGTGGATTCCGCGATGCCACGCAGCCCGGGAGCAAAGTCCCGCGCCGACGTCTCCAGAATATCGAACGGCACCTTGGGCCGGTCGCGAAAGAACGCACGGATCTGCTCTGCCGTCACGCCCAAGGAGAAATCGCCGGTCACGTGGCGGAACTCGAGTCCAGCAATTTTTGATGGATTTCCTGGAGACGGCGCGAATTGGCCGCCCAAGTGCGCTCCTTGCATATCCAATTGCGAGCTTCTTCGCCTAGGCGGGTGCGCAACTCGGGAGCACCTATAAGACGCTCCAGGATTTCAGCTATGTGGATCGGGTCTTCGGAGCGGCAGAGCAGTCCGGTTGTGCCATCTTGTACGATTTCGCGCATAACCGGCAGGTCGCTAAGCACGACGACCTTGCTCATCGCCATGGCCTCGAATGGCTTTAGCGGCGATACCACTTGGCAAACTTTGAACGGCTTTCGAGGGAGGACGACCGCGTCAGCCAACGACCAATAGCGCGGCACGCTCGCCGGCGGCACTCGGCCGATGAATGCAATCCGATCATCGAGTTTCAAAGACGTTGTCAATGCTTGCAAGCTCGGCCGGAATGCACCGTCGCCGACAACGATGAAGCGTACCCGAATGCCTTTGTCACGAAGAACAGCGATTGCACGAATTAGGTCGTCCAGTCCTTCGTACAAAACCAGTGCGCCCGCGTAGACCACACACAAATCGAAGGCGGCCAGTTCAAATTCTGCGGACAACTCGGCGTCCTTGGGAAACGGCTGGAACAGATCGGTGTCCACGGCATTGGGAAGCAACTCGATCTTATTGGGATCGACGCCGGCACCGATCAATTCGTTGGCGACGCCCCTGGTTATGGTCAGCACACGATCCGCAGCGGACGCGATCGTCAATTCCAATTTACGTTCCAGCGCAAAGCGTTCCGTTTTCTCCCAACCTGGGTTGGTCGTGGCTGCCGACAATTCCCACAATCCGCGAACTTCGTAGATAAAGTCCGCTCCAATGCGTCTCGCGGCAATCAGTGCCGGGAAGGCATTGCGGTGGTTTGAAGCCGCTTGGACAATTCTAGGGCGCCATTGGCGGAATCTGCACTCCAATTCGGCAGCGGTTCTTTCTATAACATGATCATATTGTCCATCGAGTTCCAGTCTCGAGTAGTAGTACGGCACCTTTCCAACCCACTGCTCCTCGGGAACGGTATCCTCGATCGAAGCAGTGGAGCTACGATCCCAAGGAAAGCCGGGACGAACCGAGCAACGGACGTCAAGCCCACCGTGGCGCAGAGCAGTCAATAACTCATGCGTGCGGACCGTATATCCCGATATCATGTAGGGCGCTGCGGAGGCGGCAACATAGGCCAGACCGCCGTCCAGCAGCTTTTCCGGTACCGCGCGAACTGGGATAGCAGGCAACTTCTCGAAAAGTCTTGCGCAAAGCTGAAGCTCCGGACCTAATACTGAAGAGCTGTCCTGCGGTCCGCTCTTAAACAGGCTCGCGGCGCTGCTGATATTGCCGCTCTTGAACATCTTAAGCGCGAGTTTTTGTGCTTTTGCACGGTCTGGTCGGGTTCCGTATGCGAACCAATACGCTCTTAAAGCGGAACCACGGTCGATCTCTTCAATGCGCGCGGCAAAATCTTCCAACAACCTACTTTGGGCAGTCGCCTCCGTGGCGTCGAAAATCGCCTGCCCGATAGCCGAGGCCAGGCCATTTTTTTGGAACGAACTTAACGCGTTCTCCAAAGCTTCTTCGAGCGATGGTCGCATATCTCTGCTGTCACGAACTGATCCGATTTGGCGCTTTAACCTGCCGATCGCCAATTGTTGGGCCTCAATAAAGTCTTTGGCGATCGCTAGTCGAAGGCTTGCCGGCACGACTTCTAACCAACGACCGGGTTTCTCTGGCGGAGGAATGCGAAGCACAAAGGTGAAACTCAATTGACTTGCGATTTTCGCGTCTCGATCCCTAAACACCGTCGCGCGCAACTTCAGTTCTTCGAAGGTCCCGCTTCCGCCCAATCGCACGACGAAAGATGCAGTCGCTGTGCCGGACGGAATAGGGAATTCCGTTTGCCTAGGTAGAGGCCAAAAAGGAAGTCGCTGCCGCTCTATCACCCGACCGCTTGGGTCGCACAACAGCATCAAGAAGACCAGAGAGCTGCCGGTCACTTTCGCTTTGGCATGCAGCAGTTCGATGCTTACAAGGTGCGCGTCGGCGAGGTCCAAGGCGGCTACAAGTTGCGGTTTGTCGAAATCGCCGGTGTTTCCAAATTGGAAAAGGGAAGGCCTGAATGGCGGATCAAATTCAAAAGAAAACTGTCCATTTTCATTGCTCGCCGATTTGGCAAGATGGATTGCGCCCGTACAATCTAGAAATATCGTCGTCTCAGAAGGCACAGGAACAGCGCTCGACGAGAGAGGCCCCCGCACTTCCGGCTGCATCATTTCCATAGTTTCAATTCGCCTAACGATCCGTCGCGGGAGTCTGAATCCCGCGCCCGCCTCTTGGATATGTCTTTCCGGGGATATAACAGCACAGGAAAGCACGCAAACTAAGATTGTCTTGCGCCGAACCAAATCCTCGTTGTCAAATCTTAGTTGATCCTTGATGATAAGGCTCGAACCTCATTTATCAAATCGCCCACCCGATGAGGCGACGAGGGCCAAGACAAATGTCGTATATGGATTTCGTAAAACTCTACGCAACCGACATAAAATCCACGCCAGAAAAACTCTTGGCGCAAAAGCCGCAAAGTTTCCCGATAAGCTCGAATTCCCGAGGCGAGGCGCTTGTCGGTTTCTTGAAGCGTGCGATCAACATAGACTTGAGGCAGCTTCGAGTGCTGGACGTCGGCTGCGCCTATGGCGGATTGTCGATCGCCATGGCGCAAGCCGGGGCGTCGGTGAAAGCGGTGGACGTGAGCGCGAAATTCATCAAATACGCTCAAACCAACATCGCTGGCGTCGCCGATATAGACACCAAGATCATGGACGCCTCAAGCATCGACATGCGCCGCGAGTTTGGGCCGCGCTCGTTCGACCTGATCCTGCTTAACGACGTTTTGGAGCACATCTACGACACGACGAGCCTGGTGGCGAACCTGGACTATCTCTTAAGCGACAAAGGCTCGATCTATTTCAAGGTACCGAATGGCCTTTCTCCGAGATTTGCCCTTTCGGAAGGGCACCGGAAGATCTTCGGCCTGACCCTGCTCGATCCAGACTGCTGGTTCCATCTATATCCCAAACGCGCGTCTATCTTTTTATCGGCCGATAAACTACTTCAACGCGATTTTCAGTTATTACGGATTCACCGATCGCCTATACATCGACGAGGAGGATGTGTTCCGGCGCTTTTCGAAGAAGAAGCTTAAGGCTGGGATCAAGCAGATATACGATCATGCTAAGACATTCGAGTATCCTGATGCGACAGTGAAGCAGTATCTGCGCGCCGGGATAAAGCGGTTCCGCGACGAGTTTGACTACGACTCGACCTCTTTCGACGACGACTTCGTGAAGTTCAAATACGGCTCGTATTTCTTCACGGGATTTGCGTCGCGTTCCGGGGTTTGCCTGAAGGCGCGGGGGGAAACCAAGCAGATCGATAATGTCGGTTTCATCGCGTCGCGCGACAGCTCGGGATGGGCGGCCAAAGTGCCGCGGCAGCACGAGACAACACTGTCCTGACCGAACTCAGTTCATGAGTCCGATGGCGTCGACGATGACTTTCCCGAGAAGCCTCCTCCTGTCCATCCGCTGGAACTGCTTATGACTGACCAGAAGCGCCACAATGTCGGCGGCGCGCTGCGCTTCGTCGGCGGTCACCAGATGCACATTCAAATGCTCCCGTAGCGCTCTCGGTAGCTCGGAAACATTCGGCTCCACGACGAGGACTTTCAGATCGCCGCGCTCGGCGAGACGTTCGACGATCTCGACGCTTGGACTTTCTCGCACGTCGTCGACATTCGGCTTGTAGGCAATGCCATAGCAAGCGACGACGGGGATCGCGAAACCGCTCTGCATGCCTGACGATCTGTTGCACGACCCAGTGCGGTTTGGCGTCATTCACTTCCCGCGCCGTGCGGATCAGACGCGCGGTTTTGGGAGCTGCATCGACAACGAACCAGGGGTCGATGGCGATGCAATGTCCTCCTACAACCCGCGCCGGGCTTAAGTATGTTCACGCGCGGGTGCTTGTTGGCCAGTGCGATCGCCTGCCAGACATCGACACCGAGTTCGTCACAAATGACGGAAAGCTCATTAGCGAACGCGATGTTGACATCGCGGTAGCTGTTCTCAATCAGTTTCACCAATTCCGCCGTCCGGCTGTCGGTCATAAAAGCCTCCGCTTTCACGAAGCTTTCGTAGAGTGTGAGCGCCGACTGGGCACATGCCTCCGTGAGACCGCCAATGATCCTGTCGTTCGACACAAGTTCGCGCACCATTTGTCCTGGGAGTATCCGCTCGGGACAATGCGCGATGTGAATGTCGACCTCGACGTCCGCCTGTTTGTAGCGCGGAAAGCTAAGATCGGGGCGTGCTGCAGCTAGGCGCTCCGCCAGTCGCTCAGTCGTACCGACAGGAGAGGTGCTTTCCAATATGACAGTAGATCCATTACGAAGGAGCGGCGCGACTGAATCTGTCGCGTCATTGACATAAGAAAGATCGGGCTTCTTGCCATCGCAAAAAGGTGTTGGCACAGCGAGAATATAATAGTCCGCATCAACGGGGCTTTGCTGGGCTTTCAGGCGCCCCGTCTGCACCGCTGCGCTGAGTAGCATTTGCAGATCAGGTTCGTTGAAGTGGGGATGTCCTTCATTGATACCGCGCACGACGCTCTCATCAACATCGCAGCCAATAACTTCGTGGCCGCAGCTCGCCAGCATCGCTGCAGTGGGCAGTCCGATGTAACCCAACCCGACAACGCAAACCTTACCCATCAGCCACAAAACTCCTCTATTGCAGCGACAATTCGGTGTGCTGCGTTGCCGTCGCCATAGGGAAATACCGGAACGGCACGCCGCGCATATTCTTCACCGTCATCCAACAACAAGTCGACTTCCATGCGCATCAGGGCAGAATCTGTGCCAACCAGCTTGACAGCACCGAGAGCGACCGCCTCTGGGCGTTCGGTGACCTCACGCAAGAGGAGAACAGGCTTACCAAGAGCGGGACCTTCTTCTTGAACGCCACCGCTGTCGGTAATTAGGATGGCTGCCCTTAGCATCAAATACACCATGTCCAAGAAATCCACCGGCGGGATAAGATGTATGTTTGGATGAGACCCCAATCGCTGCTGAACGGTGCCTTGCACCTGAGGGTTCAAGTGCACGGGATAAATCAACTCTACGTCCAACCGCTCCGCTATTGACGCCAATCCGTCGCAGATGCGCTGAAATCCCTCTCCGAAGCTTTCTCGCCGATGACCCGTTACTAGAATGAGCTTACGGTTGGCGTCCAGGAAAGAGTAACGCGCTGCCATCTCCGCCCGGAGTTTAGCTTCGCATCGAATCCTCGCTGCGATGTACAACAGCGCGTCGATGCCCGTGTTCCCCGTTACCAATACTCTGCCTTTTTGATTGTATTCCCGGCAGAGATTGGCGGCCGCACCCTGAGTTGGAGCAAACATCAACGCCGCAAGAGAATCGATCATCACCCGATTGAACTCCTCTGGCCACGGTCGTTGCAAATCAAAGCTCCGCAGGCCTGCTTCGACGTGGCCAAGCGGAGCCCCAGCGTAGAACGCCGCCATGGCCGCTGCCATTGCAGTCGTCGTGTCACCATGGACCAGCACTAAGTCAGGCTTGTGATCGGCTAATACTTGAGCGGTTCGGTTGAGGACCGCCGTGGTTATATCGCCAAGGGTCTGATTTGGAGCCATGATATCGAAGTCGAGATCGGGCTTCTCGCCAAATGCGATGAATACTTGGTCCAGCATCTGCCGATGCTGCCCGGTAACGCATATTGTTTGGTTGAGCTTTTGGCTGGCGCGGAGGGCACGCGCAACGGGCATCATCTTGATACCCTCAGGCCTTGTCCCGAAGATCAACAAGACGCGCGAAGGCATTTTAAAACCCGTCAAGTTTTACACAATATCGATTACGACTTGAAGAAGTCCTCATTCAACAATTGATGCATGGTCCGACCTCGACATGCAACAGCAGTCAGTCACCGATCATCGCGAGGCAATGCACAATGCAATGTTAGTGGCATATCGAGAAATGTTGCCGCTACTTGTTCGACATAGAATCCAGCGCGTCGATTTAATTGACTAGCTCGAGGTTTACCACGCAATTTTTTGAACGAGACCAAGAGAACTCAATGTTCCAGAATCCACATACTCAGAGGATTCCTCAGCCTTTAAGACAAGCTCGGAATCTCGAGCTAATGCTGCTTCATAGATTGCGTATTCAGCGCTCCGGTTCCAGTACTGTCCGCGCGCCATAGCGTCAGTTACTTTTTTGGAAAGAGATTTAGTAAACTTAAAGTGCAGTATTCCAAAGATGCAAGGATCGGCCAAATTTGGAGTCGGTGGCCAAACGTAATGTGGACTGACTACAAACTCTCCAGGTTCCAGCTTCACCAATGGATATTTTGTCAACTCAGGATCGAAGTCGGGATTTAAATCCGAAAACACGCGACGACGCACACCGCCACGCCGCGACATCATTTCTGGCCGTCGCTGCTCCACATAAGGGCCGCGGTCAAAGAAGCGGTGCTCATGGCGCAAGCCGGCGCATGGACCCGAGGTTAGGTCTAAAGGATGCTCGCTGTACATATCGACCAGCGCGCCTCGAGCTGCCCTGCAGTGTTGTGAATCCAAGCGCGTGACCATATCGCTAAAACCATGTCTTTCAATGCCGTCGAAAATGACATGCTCGTCTGCATCCGCGATCAGGTACCACCTCGCATAGCCATAGCGGAGCATGATCTGATTTATCCACGCCTGTTTGCGAATGGTGCTAAATTGCTCAACTTGTGAATACACATCAGCGTCCGGTTGAGACGAGAGGAAACCGAGAGTGCCGTCCGTCGAACCATTATCAACAATTACAAACCGACAAATTCCCGCTCCGCGATAGTGCTCAAAGTATTCGCTGATGGTAGCCATCTCGTTTCGGACGACAGAAATAACAACGGGGTTGGAGTTGGCGGGAAGATCGCGGCTCGCAGAAGAAACTAAGATCAACCTGTCCGAGTACAGAAACGTAAAGAATTCTGACAGACTCTCAGGGAAGAACTTTTGCTGCGTTCCTGCATTTTTTTGTGCCATCTTGCGCAGTGCATCGGTTTGCAACGCGACAATGGCCTCTGCTATTTCCGCGCGGCTCTCGCTGACTGCGCCAGTCTTGTCATTTTTTGAAATGAAATCGCATAGTTCGTGCCGGTCGAGAAACATCCCAGCGCCTTGAGTCAGTTGTTCGCGTCCCGCATTGGTTATTTCAGCCCCTCTAAGTGTTTCTTCGAGACTTTCTTGAAGGGCTCGGAATAGCGCTGCGAGAAATTGAATATCTTGACTACAGACTCCCGCCAATGCGCGTGAAAGGCCTTTATCTGACCCTAATATAAATTTGGCGCCAAACTCGTCCGACTCGGTTCCTGGCCAAGTCGAAAACAGCCTTTGCGATCCTGGAGAGCTGCGAAACTCAATACCAAACCATTTAGGTGTGGAAATAATTTTGAAGTGGACCTCACGAAGAGAAGACCCGACTCGTAAATGTGGAACGAGCATATCCAATAGAATATGTTGCTCGCTTTCTGTCGCGTGGTTGATCTGTATGTACAAGACCGTCTACTTGACTTGGTGTGCTGCGGAATTTGAGAATACTGCGTCGCGGCGGTTTTAACTAGATGGGGCACCCGCGCGAGTGACAGGTTCGCGATTCGCAACGCCGTAGTGGGTTCAGTTTGAATTTCTGCGAAGTGGCGCAGCATCGACTTCCCCGAAGGCAATCCCTACTTGTTGATATCGAACCGTTAAATCGTCGCGGCCCCTGTCTCACCGCATCGGGCGACTCGTTGTAGGAGTGAGAAGCGACTGCCCCGCAAGCATAGGAGGTCTTCGGCAAGCGCGGGGACTTCGTTTTGCGCTCGTGCTCTCAAATGCGTCGCGTCTGCTTACTTTTGTACCGCTTCGAAGATCGCATCAAACTGATATGACGGAAACGATTTCGCGATTCAACTCGGCTGACCTATTGAAGTAATTGATGTCGCACAGGTGGCTAGACTGCTATCGTAAAAAACCAAACATCCACGCGCCCGCGACCGCGCACCATGCGGCGACAACAAGACCAAGGCATCCAAACGCGCGCTGCTGCCCCTCCGCCCACAACATCGGAAACGACGCGCTTGAAACCGCAAAGCAAAAGAACAGGAGCGTGATCCCTATTGCCGTGTTCATAGACGACGCCTCAAACCCTCGCGCGGCGAGCATAGACTCCAAAATCGAACCGCAATAACCTCACGGCACATTTTGGTTTGGGGAGAATCTGCCATGAAAACCGTTTTGATCGCCGTTAGTGCCGTATTCCTGTTCGCCGGGGCCGCATTGGCTCAGGTCCCTGCCGGTGCTCCCGCAGGATCGACCGGGCTTTGCAAGGACGGAAGCTATTGGTCCGGTGCGACCAAGAGCGGCGCGTGTCGAGGCCATAAGGGCGTGCAGACTTGGTATGGGGCGGCATCCGCTACAGCGCCAGCGGCTACCGCTGCACCGGCTACGCCCGCGCCTGCCGCTACACCGGCTCCCGCACCCGCTGCGCATGCCGCGCCCACGCCCATAACCCATACGTCTGCCCCGGCAACTACGCCTGCGCCCGGCGGCGGCAATGGTCAGGTCTGGGTCAATACTGCGTCGAAGGTCTATCACTGTCCAAATGACCGCTATTACGGAAAGACAAAGGCGGGCAGCTACATGACGGAGCAAGCGGCTGTCGCGGCTGGCAATCGCGCGGCCTACGGCAAGGCGTGTCACTAGTTTTCGCATCGAGCGTGGCTGGGTTTAAGCAGCCCAGGCAGTGCTCGCCGTAATGCTCTCGATTCTATGATTGACGTTCACCTCACTCTCGGAGCCAAGCATGGGCCTGTTCGACAACATTGAAGGCAATCTGGATTCCATCGCTGGCAAAGTTGGAATAACGCCGGATCAGGTGAGAGAGATCACCAACACGGTTCAAGCCAATCTCACGAGCAGTGAAGGCAATCCTGCCGCTGCTCTCGAAGCGACTGCCGCACAACACGGAGTTTCCGTTGACACGATTCAGCAAATTCTGAATCACGGTGGCGGACTGGAGAGTGAGTTAGGCGATATTGCCGGGAGTCTATTCAAGGCGGGGCAATAGCTCGGCTTCTATTGAAGCAAGTCCAACGGCTTCATGCCTAATACCTTCTCTGACCTTTCGACGACATCGAGCGTCGGATTGCGCGGGCCGCGTTCGGTCTGCCCAACGTAAGTCGGCGCAAGCCTTACCTCGTCAGCTAAGGCCCCTGCTAAATGACCGCAAACTCGCGACCATCCGCGCCGATCATTCGTCGCGAAAAGGTGGGTCACGCCGTTAAATGCCGTCGTGCGGGCACGCGAGCAGATGACGAATCTGTCAAATACCGATTGGACGATCTTCGCAAGCATAGGGTGCAACACGACGCGCGCAAGACCAAAACCCGAAGCACCGAAAGAGCCGTCGATGCTGCAAGTCAAACAAGCAGCGGGTCATTCTGACATCCCAGATCTTCCAAACAGTTTGAAAGCAAGATCGACGGGGGGGCCTCCGAAGCAACGGTGAATTGGTTGGAATGAAGTACAATGCCCAGACCATTCTATATTTTTGTACTCCGCCTCGTTACCTCGGACATCGGAGTTCACCGACCAACCCCATTGGCTACATGTTTCGAAGCAGTCGGCCACGAACGAAAACCACCACGTGCCCGAGGATAGTTTGACTCG
The DNA here is from genome assembly GCA_037201525.1 of Rhizomicrobium sp. Classification (GTDB taxonomy): domain Bacteria; phylum Pseudomonadota; class Alphaproteobacteria; order Micropepsales; family Micropepsaceae; genus Rhizomicrobium. The sequence continues at coordinate 52,221 of JBBCHP010000015.1, forward strand.
CTTCGGCAGGACGCATTGAAATGAACCATTGTCATCGGTGCAGTTTAGAGCAAAAGGCCCTTGATAGACCCGGCCCGGTTTGTTCTTTCTGTCAGTGTAAAAGGTAACAGTTTGGGACGGAGAAGGACCCGAGCCATGAGCGTATCGACCGGTCACGTCAACTCTATAGATGTACCAAGTATTCCCTTGGGGAACATCGAAATCATCGGCTGCGGCGGCTTCATTGGCGGAAATCACACTTTCACCCCTGAGATTAGCGGTCTGCTTCCAGAGCCGGTCATTTGGGGTTGCGAACGTGCCACTCGTTAGCATTGCCAGAGCAGCCGCAGCGCGAAGAAGAACACTTTTGGCCACCGTTGATCCCTTTACTAAGCACTGCCACCCGCATTGCCACCGGACGGAGTAGCACAGGGCGGTATTGAGCGATACGAGCACACAGTGTCAGCGTAAGATTACCGGCGATTTTCGGATTGGCACACCAGAATACGCAGCGACACGGCGCATTTCAGATTACAAATCAGGTGCTCTACCAGCTGAGCTAAGCCGGCTAGGCGCGTACCGCGTCCGATGATCTGTTTGAACTCAATCATTGAATTGACAGGCCGCATGAGCACGATATTTCGGATGTTCCGCGCATCCGCCCCTGTGGAGAGCTTCTGCGAAGTCGTGAGGATCGTCGGGATGGTCTTTTCGTTGTCTTGAAAATCCCGCAGACGCTGGTCGCCTATCCGATCCCACGCTCTATCGCATCCTCGTGGAGCCGGAAATCGACCTGCATTTCCGGTCTCTCATGGACGACGGCATGATCCTTCTCGTCAACGTCTCAAAGGGGCGACTTGGCGAAGACAGCGCCTTGCTGCTGGGCAGCCTTGTCGTCTCAACGCTCGGGCTAGCGGCATTCAGCCGTGCAGAACTGGCACCCAGCGAGCGTAGGACCGTTCTTCGTATATCTCGACGAATTCCATAACTTCACGACGCTTAGCGGTACTTGTGCGACCGCAACAGCACTCCTCGACCATAGGGTCGGGGAGGCATACGGGCATGTTCAGGGCGAAAGCCTAAAGCCGTGTGCGGCTCTCCTAACCGAGGCTTCCTAACTCCCGATCACCAGGGGGGTGAAAAATGCAGCTTTCTAACAAATGGTTTGCACTCTCCGCGCTGTTGCTCGTCGGATGCGCAGGCGTCGATAAAGTTGGACCCGAAGTCCCGCTGCCAGAAGTAGCGCAGAAGTCCGTGGCGCAATCTGTCGCGAGCCAAATGAAAGACCCTAACAGCGTTGAGTTTCAAAACTGGCACGCTTTCGAGAATCAAAATGGATTGGTTGTCTGCGGCGAAATCAATGCCAAGAACAGCTTTGGCGGATATGTTGGATTCGTCCATTTTGTCGCTCATGCATCGCGGGACGGGCATTTATTGACGCCGTCTGCAGTCGCATCCGCGCCAAACGGTGATCCCGATGCAGTGATCGATGCAATTTGGAAGCAGTATTATCCGGGATGCTAATAGACTCACTTAACAGCAAGCGGGAAGGATTCTCAGCCGGGAGTCATCCCGGGGGGTCGCATCCATCTCGGTGGGAAAAGCTAAGTCTTTTCAACAATGAATGGCGGACAAGGTGGGATTCGAACTTTCAGCGCGCCAGTGCGGATCGGTCATAAACCTGCGAAGAAAGAAACCGCCCCCCGCGAACGTTTAGTCCAATATCATCGACCCGATCATCGCATGGCTGTTGGGCACCGATCTTCGCAACAAGATTGCTCACTATCCGCTCGACTTCGCTGCGCGCTGGAGCGTGCATCCGTGCCGGCGGCGCTCTTGCCGCCACTACCGAACGGAGCATCTCATGCGCAAATCAATCACTTCTTCGCCAGCAACGAAGACAAAGACCATCGCGAAGGGCCATCAAAAATCTCGCCTTTGCGCTAAACGCAAAACCAAGAACCATCTCCGCATCACGGGCGTCGTAGCGGCTGCCAAACCGTCGCCCTCACCTGACAGCAAACTCGGCTCGATCATTACTTTGTTGCGGCGCCCCAATGGCGCGTCCATCGGCGATCTTTGCAAGGCCACGGGTTGGCAAGCGCATTCTGTGCGCGGTGCGCTCTCGGGTGCGATCAAGAAGAAGCTCGGTCTGGCCCTCACGACTGAGAAAACTGCCGGCACCCGCCTCTATCGCATCGCTGGTTGAGGCGGGTGTCATGGCGAACATTACCCCGGCCGGCCGGCAGCGTCATGCTGCCGGTGAGCCATCTCACGCAACGGGGCATGCGGCACTTGCCCGGCTGGAGCCAATGACTGCTCGCGAGCTTCGCTGGGAGTGGAAGCTGAAGCTCGGCAAGGATCCCCCATCGACGCGATCCAGCCATTTTCTGCGCCGGACGCTGGCCTGGAAGATTCAGGAGTCGGCGTTCGGTGGTCTCGACGCAGAGACGCGGCGTACGCTCAATAGTGTCGCCACCGCACTCGAGCGCGATGGCGATTACGAGCCGCAGATCCGGCGCGGTCCATCGCCGGGTGTGGTGTTGACCCGCGAGTGGAAAGGCGTTGTCCACCGGGTGACGGTCACCGGGGCGGCTTCGACTACGCGGGGCGCGGCTACAAGAGCCTTTCCGACATCGCCCGCACCATCACCGGCACGCGCTGGTCCGGACCCGCGGTTCTTCGGGCTGGGGCAGAAGATGCGGCGCAGATCGAGCGATGCTTCTGGCACGCCTGCAGCAGGTGCAGTGGCGCC
>JBBCHP010000016.1:0-152887 GCA_037201525.1 Rhizomicrobium sp.
ATGAATTTGGTTCGTACGGGCATCCTGATGGCGCTTCTGACCGGGCTGCTTCTGGTCGTGGGCTTTCTCATTGGCGGTGTGCCGGGAATGCTGATCGCGTTTCTGTTCGCGGCCGCGACCAACCTTTGGGCCTATTGGAATTCGGACAAGGCGTTATTGTCTATGTATGGCGCGCGTCCGGTCGATGAGCAAACTGCGCCGGAACTCGTGCGATTGGTTCGGCAGCTTAGCGGGCAGGCGGGCCTGCCGATGCCGAAGGTTTATATTGTCGAGAGCGAGCAGCCGAACGCGTTCGCCACCGGCCGCGATCCCGAACATGCGGCGGTCTGCGTGACCAGCGGCCTGCTTTCCCGCATCAACCATGAAGAACTCGTCGGCGTGCTCGCGCACGAGCTCGGCCACGTGCAGCATCGCGATACGCTGACCATGACTATCGTGGCGACCGTCGCGGGCGCAGTTTCTATGCTGGCCAATTTCGCATTCTTTCTGGGTGGCGACCGCCGTAACAATCCCCTAGGTATTGCCGGTATGCTGCTCGTGATGCTGTTGGCGCCGCTGGCCGCAATGCTGGTGCAGATGGCGGTCAGCCGTTCGCGCGAGTTCGATGCCGACAAGGCGGGGGCCGAAATTTCCGGCCGCCCGCTCTGGCTCGCCTCGGCGCTGGAAGAAATCGAACATGCTGCGCAGCATGTCGACAATGTCGAGGCGGAAGAGCATCCCGCCACTGCGCATATGTTCATCATCAATCCACTGCATGCGGGCGGGCTTTCCATGTTGTTTTCGAGCCATCCCTTGACGGCAGAACGGGTCGCGCGGTTGCGCGCCATGGCAGGCGTGGCAGAGACTCCAAAACGCGGTCCCTGGGGGTGAGCGAGGTTCAGGGGTTAAAGGCGCGGCAAGCAGCACAGGACATCCTCACCGAAGTCTTGCGCAAACGACGCCCGTTGGATCCGGCCCTTGCCGCCTGTATCGATCTGGAGCCGCGGGATGCGGGCTTTGCGCGCGCTATTGCCAGTGAAACGTTGCGCCGCTTCGGTCAGCTCGATGCCGTGCTACGCGCGTTCGTCGATAAGATGCCGTCGCCGCATCGTTCCGGCCCGACCTACGATATCCTGCTGGCGGGTGCGTGCGAACTTCTATTTCTCGACGTTGCGCCGCACGCCGTGGTCGATGGGGCGAACCGTCTGGCACAGGCCGACCACAAGGCGGTTCATTTCAAGCCGCTGATCAATGCTGTGCTTCGGAAGATTTCGCGCGAGGGAAAGGATGTCGTCGCACAACAGGACGCGCCGCGCCTCAATACGCCGGACTGGCTGTGGTCGCGTTGGTCGGACGCTTATGGCGAAGATGTCGCGTATGCCATTGCCGAAGCGCATCTGAAACAGGCCCCGCTCGATATCGTTTCACGAAATACGACTGTCGAAGGTGCGGCGCATCTGTTCGGAAATTCCTGGCGCTTCGATGAGTCCGTCCGCGTCGATGCGCTGCCGGGATTTGCCGAAGGCCAGTTTTGGGTACAGGACATTGCCGCGACGCTACCCGTGCATGTGCTCGGCGATGTAAGAGGCCAGCGTGTGCTTGATCTCTGCGCCGCGCCCGGCGGCAAGACCGCTCAGCTCGCCCTTGCAGGTGCAGATGTCACGGCGGTCGAGCGCGAGGCGTCACGTCTCGAAAGGCTCAGAGACAATCTCGCGCGGCTGAAATTGAACGCAAATCTGCTGAACGAAGATGTGCGCGACCTGCATCTCGAACCCGCGCCGTTTGTTCTGCTCGATGCGCCGTGCAGCGCGACGGGGACAATCCGTCGCCATCCCGAACTGCCGCTGATCAAGGGTGCGTCTGACATCACGCTCTGTCAGGCCGCGAGTGCGGAATTGCTCGACTGTGCCGCCGACCTGACTGCGCCCGGCGGTTTGCTGGTCTTCGCAGTTTGCTCGCTTGAACGGGAGGAAGGCCCGGAGCAGGTCGCCGATTTTCTTCGCCGCGACACGCGATTTCAGCGCATCGCGCTTACCTTGGCAGATGTGTTCGGATACAGCGAATTCATCGACGCCAACGGCGACCTGCGTACTTTGCCATGCCATCTCTTGGGCCAGGGCGGTATGGACGGCTTCTACGCTGCGCGCCTCAGACGCGTGTCATAGGCGTCCGAGCGCGTAGGCGACCGCGAGATAGATTTTCCCGGTGTCGGCGCTCAGGATTGTGGGCGTTAGCAAGCCGCCGCCATCGCCCTCTTTCGCGCGCGTGAGCAGCGCCTCGAATTCGCCGATATACTGGTCGGCGGCGTCGCGGAATTTCGTATCTTCGCGATACAGTGCCGTGATTCGATCCACGGTGTTGTTATCGATGGCGGACGCGACCTTGCGTGCGAACACCCCGCGATCGCCTGCGAGATAAAGGCGCCAATCCTCGTTGCTGGGCACTGCATCTCCCGCTATGGGGTTGAGATCGATCGCCATGTCAGCGAGCGCAGATTCGAGCGCGCCAAGCGCAGCAGCCGTCGAAGGCTTGAAGTCCTTTGGTTTGTTGTTGTTCTCGACGGCAGCGAGCAGTTTGCTCATCTCCCACTTTTCGTCACCGCCGGCGCGGGGCTTCTGCGGCTGCTTCTGGCGTCCGGTCAATTTACGGGCGAGCCCGAACATACTTTCGCGCTCGCGTTCTTCCTTGGTCTGTTCCTCGGGTGGCGTATCGGGGTTGGTCTTGGCGGCGGTGCGTGCGCGAATGGTCGAAAGCGTGCGCGCAGAAATGTCCAGCATCTCCTCGGTTTCGTTGCGTACCATCTGACGGATGCGTTGCGCTTCCTGCTGCGCAATTCCCGGCAGAGCCAAGACATGGCGTTGCGTTTCGTCCGCGACGGCTGCCAGCGCTGTGCGCATCTCTGCGGCCTTCACCGATAATTCGCCGGACGCGCGCAAAAGCCGTTCGCATTCCGCCATGGCCTCCCCGACAAGCGAATGGGCGTCGCTCTTTGCCTGCCCCGCCGTTTCGCTGATGAGCATGCGCGCGCCTGTCGTCGCTTCGCGCACTGTGTCTGAGAGCTTCGCTAGCGTCGTGTTGGCGGCGTCGCTCATGTCTTTCAGCCGCTGCGCCTCTGAGAGCAGGTTCTGCGTCATTTCACGCGTCTGTAGCGAGGTTTGCGCGACGAGGTTTTGAAGATGGCGCTCGGTGTTGCCGGTCACAGTTTCGAACTTTTGCGACTCACCCGTCAGCGTCTCAATGGCGCGCGTCATGGAGGCGGATTCACGCGCGACAGCGTTTTCGAACGCGGTGCTTTCCTCACGCAATTTGTTGAGAAGATCGTTCATAACCCCGCGATGCCGTTCGTGGCGACCAAGAATGAATTCCGCCCGTGCCATCGTGGCCTCCGACACGGATTCAATGGACTTCGCCTGGCGATCCAGTTCGACGGCAGCCTGGCGCGGCGCCTCTGCGGCGGCGCTTGCCGCGGCGCGGAAGTCCGACGCCTGTGCATCCAGCGTCTGTCCTGCGGCCTTGAGGGATGTCTCCGCCGTTTCGATAGAGGACTTTAGCTGTGCTGCGCGTCCGGCAACGGTTTCGCTGGCGCGTGCTGCAGCATCGCTCAGTGTTTGGGCGGTTGCTTCAATGCGCTCGCGCTCCTGCACAAGCCGGTTGGCGATGCTTTCACCCGCGCGTGTCGCGGCATCGGACAGTGACCCGGTCATCGTCTCGATACGCTCGCGCTCTTTCGAGAGGCGCGAGGCAACCGTTTCACCGCGCACTTCGGTGCGTGCGCCGACTTCGTCAAGCGCGCCTATCTGATTTTCGAGTGTCGATTCAAGCGCGCGCATTCGCGTGAAGGCGCCGTCAAGGCCAGCATTGAAAGCGTCGAGTTCCTTGCGTACGGCACGGCCCAGCCGTGCTGCGGTGCGGGCCGCAGTTTCATCCGCACTGAAAAGACGGTCCGTCGCGTCAACCAGCGCTTCGGTGGCAAGCCCCATCGCATGACCGCGCGCCAGCGCCCATCCGAGCGCGACGATCAGGAACGCGGGCACGAAGGTGGCGATGACGAAGAGGGCGCCCTGCTGCAGATCGAGCGCCGCTAACCCTGCGGCCCCGAAATAGCCCCATAGCCAAGCCAGCGCCGCACCGGCCCAAAGCGCTGCGCAAACCGACGCCGCGGTGATCGCGATCTGGCCAAAGCGGCTCTCGCGCGGTTGCACGGAAACAGGCACGGACGCCGGGTTGGGGTTTTCTCCTCCCGATAACGAGACAGGCTGTGTGCGCTCTAACTGTGGCGTCGCCATCGACATCCCCTTGGCCGCGGAAAAGCGTTATGCGACCGCACCTTAACTATCCGGGGCCCTGAATGCGAGCGTTTCGGCGTCCATCCGGGTTAACGAGGCTTTGACGCATATCGGCGAGGATGGCTTTCCCGGAAACAGGATTTGGCCATGACTACCGCCGCTGTCGATCTCACCCATCTTGCCCGCTATACGGGCGGCGATGTGGCTTTGAACGCCGAAATTCTGCGCCTTTTCGATTCTCAGGCAACCGAACTGGTCGACCGCCTTCAGACAATCCTCGCTGCGCGCGACGCCAAGTCCTGGAAGGAAGTGACCCATACGCTGAAAGGTGCTGCACGCGGAATTGGGGCCTTCGGTCTTGGGGGATGCTGCCGCTGCGGCCGAGCCCGTCGATCCTTCCGCGGACAGCCAAACGGCCGCAGTGGCGCTGGAAGCGCTGCAGTCGCGGACCGATGCGGTTCAGGCTTTCATCAAGGCCTATCTGGCCGCTTGACGCTAAAGGGCTTTTTCCCTACCTCGCCGCGCGACGCTATGCACCTTGCAGAGTGATTGCCCGATTTTTACATGTCGGATGCGTAGGTAGAAATTTCATACAATAAGAGCCTGTAAATGAGCAACCCCATCGAGACAGATGTCGCCGTTATCGGGGCGGGCCCAATCGGTCTATTCGCCGTATTCGAACTGGGTCTGCTCGATCTGAAATGCCATCTGATCGACATCCTCGACCGGCCCGGCGGTCAGTGTACCGAGCTTTATCCAGAGAAGCCGATCTACGACATTCCGGGCCTGCCTATCGTCACCGGGCAGGAGTTGACCGACCGTCTGCTCGAACAGGCCAAGCCGTTCAGCCCAACCTTCCATCTTTCGCAGATGGCGAGCGCACTCACCAAGCTCGACGATGGCCGTTGGAAACTTACGAGCGATGTAGGGATGGAGATCATCGCGCCCGTAGTCGTGATTGCGGCGGGGGGCGGCAGCTTTGTTCCAAAGCGTCCTCCGATCCCCGGTATCGAGTCCTACGAAGGCAAGTCGGTGCACTATGCCGTACGCAAGATGGATCAGTTCCGCGGCAAGAATATCCTCATAGCCGGTGGTGGCGACAGCGCGCTCGACTGGACGATCAATCTCGCGCCGATCGCGGCGAAACTCACGCTGGTGCATCACCGCGACGGTTTCCGTGCTGCGCAGCACAGCGTCAATCAGATGCGCGAATTGGCAGCGCACGGAAAGATCAATTTCGAGATCGCCAGCGTAAAAGCGCTTCATGGCGAAGACGGACAACTTCACGCCGTCACGCTTGCCAATCCGGAAAAGAAGGAATGGGAACACGCTTGCGACATGCTCATCCCGTTCTTTGGGCTGACGATCAAGCTCGGTCCGATTGCGGACTTCGGTCTGAATCTCACGGAAAATCTGATTGCGGTCGATACCGCGAAATTTGAGAGTACCACGCCGGGCATCTTCGCCATCGGCGACATCAACACCTATCCAGGCAAGCTTAAGCTTATTCTATCCGGCTTCCATGAAGCGGCGCTGATGGCACAATCCGCCTTCCATATCGTCAAGCCGAATGAGAAGCTGCGCTTCCAATACACGACCTCGTCGTCGAGCCTGCAGAAGAAACTCGGAGTCGCCTGATGAAGATCGTTGCCACCGACCGCAAAGGCGCGACGCGCGACGTCGAAGGCCGCGACGGCTGGAGTGTGATGGAAATCCTACGTGATGCGGGTTTCGACATTGCGGCCGAGTGTGGGGGTGCGTGTGCGTGCGCGACCTGCCATGTCTATGTGACGGACGGCTGGTACGAGAAACTCTCACCGCCGTCCGATGCCGAGATCGACATGCTCGATATGGCTTTGGCGGTCGAGCCGAACTCGCGGCTGTCCTGCCAGATCACCTGTGCGCCCGAGCTGGACGGTATCGCGATCACCGTTGCGCCAGAATAGAATTATCATTTTACAATAATTTATATCTATGGAACGATACCTAGCGTCATGCGCGGAGGTATTGATGGCTACCCCAAATAAGTTCCCCACCAACCTGGCTCGACTCAGCCGGATCATGTCCGTTCTGTCGCTGCTTGGAATGATCGTGATCCCGGTACTCGTAATCGCGATCTTCCTGCATCCCAACACCACCCATTTCCTGATGTTCAGGCTCGATCATCTCGGCGCCGATCTGACCGAAAAAATTCCGATACGATTTCGCCTTGGCGCGCTCGCCTGTGAACTTGTCCCACTTGGCTGCACCGTCTGGGCCATGTGGTCGCTGCGCCAGTTGTTCGCGAATTATGCGACAGGAGAAGTCTTCTCGTCGGAGCCGCTGCGCCATCTCAACAATGTCGCAAACGCTCTCTTCCTCGGTGTGCTTGCCGATTTTTTGATGCAGGCGCCAATCTCTTATCTGCTCAGCCTCGGTAACGCGCCGGGACATCGCGAAATCTCACTGAGTTTCGGCTCAAGCGATGCGGCATGGTTGTTCATCGCCGGCACCGTTCTTGTTATCGCACGCGTCATGGGCGAGGCGCGGCGCGTGGCCGACGAAAACGCGGCGTTTGTGTAATGGCCATCATCGTCAACCTCGATGTGATGCTGGCGCGTCGCAAGATGCGGTCCAAAAATCTCGCGGAAACCATCGGCATCACCGAAGCCAATCTGTCGCTGCTCAAATCCGGCAAAGTGAAAGGGGTACGCTTCTCTACGCTCGAAAAGATTTGTGCAGTGCTGGAATGTCAGCCTGGCGAGCTTCTGGAATACAGACCGGAAGAATAGATGGCCGGGATCGCGCTTCCCGGACTGCCCTGGCGCAAGATCTTTGGCGCAGCGGCAGTTATCGTTCTGCATATCGCGATCATCGCGATTTTGCTGAATACCACGATCGTCCAGGATATTTTCAAACCTGCGCCACACGAAACGATCCTGTTGCTGCGTCCGCTCCCGAAGCCCGAGATCAAGCATCCTGAGCCAGCGGCGCGGCGCATGATGCCGACCTTTCCTCTACAGGATTATCGCGGTGTGACGCTCCCAAAGACGAACGAGGGTTCCAAAGCGCCTGCCGGCTTGGGGTTTCAGCTTTTCGATTGCCGCATCGAAAACATTTCCAAATTGACGGAAGAACAGCGCGCGCTTTGCGCGAAGTCCTCGACTGGTCTTAAGCCAAACGATTCCGTCGACTTTGCCGATCACACCAATCGCGCAAAAGATGCCGAGCGCTGGGCGAGAGAAAAACAGCGCAAGAACGGGCCACTGCTGCTGCCCTGTGCCAGTACGCAGTCGATCTACGCAACCCTAAGCACGTCCACGCTTCTTTGCCTCGCCCACGGGGCAATCAAAGGATTCGACCCGGACTCCAGCCCCATGTATGGCGACAGGCCAGAGGAATTTCATGTGCCGAACAATGGCGATCCGCCGCCGATTTACACCACCCCGGATCATTGACGTGTTTATACGTCTGTTATAACTTCTCGTTATAACAGATGTTGGAACAAAGCGATGTACAAGCTCAAAATCATCCAGATCGGCAATTCTCTGGGCGTGACCCTGCCCAGGGAAGCTCTGACCGCGATGAAGCTAGACAAGGGCGATACGCTTACGCTGACGGCCGCGCCCGACGGCTTCCGCGTGACGCCCTATGATGTCGAGAAGGCTGGTCAGCTTGAGGTTATGCGTGCAGTCATGAAGAAGCGCCGCCACGCTTTGCGCGAGCTCGCGAAGTAGCGTCAATGCGCGATTGGATTTGGCTCGACGCCGAACAGTTGCTCACGGCGCATGACGAGCAGCTGGCAGAACATGGTGGTGCGACGGGTATACGCGATCGTGGCCTTTTCGAGTCCGCGCTGGCACGGCCGCAGAACCTTGCAGCCTATGGAAAACCGGACGCTGGGGCGCTGGCGGCGGCATATTGTTATGGGCTGGCGAAGAATCACGCCTTTGTTGACGGCAATAAAAGGATTTCCTTGGTCGCTCTGGAATCGTTTCTCCTGTTGAACGGCTACGCATTAGATGCCGACGATGGGCAATGCGTGCTGATCATACTCTCCGTCGCGTCCGGCGCGACGGGCGAGAAAGAGTTGGCCGAATGGATCAGGCAGCATAACGTTGCGCTCTGAAAGGAGCGCAGATGGGCCTATATAACCATTTCATCCTGCCGCGGCTGTTGAACGCAGCGATGAGCACGAAGCCTATTCGCTATCAACGCGAGAAAGTTGTGCCGCGCGCGGAAGGCCGCGTGCTGGAGGTGGGCTTCGGTGCGGGACATAATCTTCCGTATTACGACGCCTCAAAAGTCAGCCATATCTGGGCGCTCGAACCCGCAAAGGAGATGCGTGAGCGCGCGGCGGAACGCGTGGCCGCCTCACCGATCCCGCTCGAATTCCTCGATCTTCCGGGAGAGCAAATCCCACTCGACAGCGAGGCCGCCGACACCATTCTCATCACATACACACTCTGCACCATTCCCGATGTGATGGCGGCACTGGGGCAAATGCGACGTGTGTTGAAACCAACCGGCCGTATGATCTTCTGCGAGCACGGCGAGGCACCCGACGAAAGCGTGCGCCTATGGCAGCGCCGCCTCACGCCCGCATGGAGAGCGATCGGTGGCGGCTGTCATGTCGGCAGGCAAATTCCCAAATTGATCGCCGATAGCGGCTTCCGGATCGACGACATGCAGACGATGTATCTGCCCGGCACGCCCCGCTTCGCCGGATTCAACTATTGGGGTTCTGCCACGAAAGGCTGATGGCAATGTCGATCTTTCCCGGCGCTTCACCGCGCAAACCGACAAGCCGGTTGTACTGTTCCTGATCGGCATGCGGATCAACAACTTCTTCGCTTTGGGCGACATCATTTTTATGTCGAAGACCATGCCCGCGATGTTGAAAGAGCTGTCGGCCAAGAAAGACAGCGGCCTGCTCTGGTATCGCCAGCACCTCTCGCCGCCTTACCTCAGTGTGCAGCAATATTGGGAATCGTTCGACAAACTCGTCACCTACGCACACGACAAGGACGGCCTTCACTTCCCGATGTGGGCCGCGTTCAACAAACGCATCATGAAGTCGAAGAACATTGGTATCTGGCACGAGACGTATCTCGTCGAGCCGGGAAAATTCGAATGCGTCTACGGAAACATGCCCTTGTTCGTCTCGCCGCCGCGACCTCGCATGTGCCTGCGGAAGGTCGCCTCGTGCATGCGAAGGACAGGTTCACGGCTTATCCAGCGGTACGACATCCTTGAACGGCTCGTCGAGGCTGAAGGATGGTTCGGTGAACCAGCGTGCGCCGCTTTCGGTCATATAGAAATGGTCTTCGAGGCGTACGCCGAATTTGCCTGGAACCACAATCATCGGCTCGTTGGAAAAGCACATACCGGATTCTAGTGGCGTTCTGTCGCCGCGCACAAGATTCGGCGCTTCATGCACCTCAAGCCCAATGCCGTGACCGGTGCGATGTGGAAGGCCGGGCAGGCGATAATCAGGGCCGAAGCCTTCCCTCATCATAGACGCGCGCGCCGCATGGTCGACAGATTCGCAAAGCGCACCGGTCTTCGCGGCCTCGAACGCGGCAACTTGCGCACGCTTCTCTGCATCCCAGACCTGGCGAATTTCTCTTGACGGTTCGCCGAAGACATAAGAGCGCGTGATGTCGGAGTTGTAACCGTCAACGCTCGTTCCGGTATCGATCAATACCGCGTCGCCTTCTGAAAGAGCACGGTCGGTTTCGCCACCATGCGGCAGCGACGTATCCTCACCGAACGACACGATGCAAAACGTGTTTCCGCTTCCGCCAAGTGTGCGATGCTCGTGGTTTATGAATGCTTCAATTTCACTGGCATGCACACCCGCACGCAAGTTTTTCCAGGCACGTCGCTGCACCTCCAGCGTGATGTCCTTGGCATACTGCATCAAGGCGAGCTCGGTCGCCGTTTTACGCCGCCGCAAACGATTGATCAGCGCGCCGCCACCTTGGAGCCGTGTGTCGTCCAACACGCCGCGCAACCCGAGCCAGGTGAACAGCGCAACGGATTCGTCCACCGCCATGCGCGCTTTGTTGCCGAGCCGGTCGGCAATCAGCCGATAAGGGCTGTCCTCCTCCTGCCAGGTGAAGATGTCGCCGTCGATGCCGATGACGGCGGCGACCTTATCGCGCTCGAACGCTGGTGTTATGTATTCGACGGTGCCGTCGGCCCGAATTAGCGCGCCTGTGAAGCGCTCCGACGGATGCCAGTTCACGCCGGTGAAATAGCGAAGGCTTGCCGTCGGCCCTATCAACACCGCGCCGATGCCATCCCTGTCCATTTCCGCGCAAAGCTTTTCGATGCGCGCCCGGCGCTCGTCTTTTCCGATCGGCGGAGGAGCGGTGAGTTTCATGCTACCGGCTCATCAACGCGTAAGGCCCGCCCTTTTCAATACCGCGCTGGTAGGCAGGACGCTCGTGTATGCGCGCGCGATATTTGACGAGATTCAGGTAAGGATCGAGGCGCGCACCTGCTGCCTCCAGCGGAAATAGCAGCATGATGTCTGCCCCCGTGAGATCGTCGCCGACGAAGAAGTCGCGAGACCCAAGCGCATTCTCCATGTAAGAAAGATTGTTGGCGATCTCGCTGTCGACGCGGGGCTTCAACGGCGCTCCGCCTTCGCCCAACATGCCCGTGTAGAGCGCGAGCAGCAGCGGCAGCATCGCCGATCCCTCGGCGTAGTGCATCCACTCGATGTACTGCCAGTACGCATCTGTCCCCGTTTCGGGTTTCAGCTTTCCGGCGCCATAGGTGTCGATGAGATACTCTACGATGGCGCCGGATTCGGCGATGGTCTTGCTGCCGTCGGTGATCACAGGCGATTTGCCGAGCGGATGCACGGCTTTCAGTTCCGGTGGCGCGAACGGCATCGGCGTGCCGCGCTGATAGAACACGATCTCATAGGGCGTGCCCAATTCTTCGAGCAGCCACAAGATTCGTTGCGAACGCGAATTGTTGAGATGATGGACTTTCAGCATGATGTCTCTCCGGCGGCGCTGCCGCCATGTGAACAGGAGGCAGCGAAGACTGCAAGCGCGCCGCTAGACGGATTTTGGCGCACCTGCGAAACCCGTCGCTTCGCCAAGCTTCTTCGGAAAATAGACCGCTTCGATCTTGTTGCCGTCGGGATCGAAAATGAACGCACCGATATAGGTCGTGAACGCGGCCTGGCGCGGACCGGGGATCGCCCGCCGTCCTCCCGCCATGCGCCAACGCGGCGGCATGAAAGGCATGTACGGCCTCTTCGGACGGCGCGCGTAAGCAGACATGCATACCGGTCGTTTCCAGCTGCGGCGCTAGACCTTCGCGTGCGTTCAGCCAGAACTCCGGATATTTCTTGCCGAACCCGACGGTTGCGCCTTCGCGCGTGACGAGCCTCGTCAGCTCCAGCGGCGCGGAGCACAGCATCGTAAAACGCAGCGCTTCGTGTGAGGTCGGGGACCGCGACGGAGATGTGATCGATCATCGATCGCTATCGCGCGTCGCGCCACATCGGCCAGATCTTCGGGCCGTTCGGCACTTGCATCTCGCCCGTCAGCTTAAAACCGAAACTCTGATAGATCGGGATGTTCGTTGTCCTTGCTCGATTCCAGATAGCAGGGCATGTGCTGGGCGTCGACCGCGGCCAACCGGTCGCGCATGATCACGCCGCCATAGCCTTTGCCCTGGAATTTCGGGGTCAGTGCCGATGGTCTGCAGATACCAGTGCGGCTCGTGCGGATGGATATTCTCCATCATGTCCAGAGTCGATAGTACGCGTCCGATACCGCCTCCGAAGGTGGTGAGCAGCGCCGGGCCATTGACGATATAGGCCCAGAACGGCACGTCCCATTCGTTCGGCGGCCGCCACAGCGTGATCGATTCATAGTTGTCAGTTGTGTAACAGGCGCCGTGCGGTTCACCGAGCTTGAACAGGATCGCCATGACGGTTTCGAGTTTTCTCAGCCGCGCCGCATCGTCGGGCAGGAAGTGCGAGAACACCGGATCGTCATAGAACGCGCGCGCCAGCGATTGCGAAAGCGGTCTGGAATCTGCTTTCGTGGCGGCGCGCACGTTCACAGCTGGTCTTACGCTCATGCGTCCACGCTCTTCAGTTCGTCGAAACGCTCGAATTCGTGCGCGATGCAGCGTTCGATCAGCATGCGCCACACAGGCTCGGCAATTTTAGCGTCGAGGCCGGCCTTGCGTGCGGCTACCAGAACCTTGGCGACAACGTCTTCGATCCGCGCTGCGTCGCGAACGACATCGCGATCCTGCTTGATCTCCGCCGCGCGCTCGATATAGCGCTGACGCTCCGCCAGCAACGCGACGAGTTTTCGGTCCAGCCGGTCGATCTCCGCGCGCAAGTTCTGCCATGTCACGACAATGTTCAGGGGCGCGAGACACTAGCGGTTCAGTTCCTTCATCGCGTTTGTCGAGGCCTTGCAGCGTCAAGGGGGTACATGCGGTCGCCCATGATCTGGGAGATCAGACCGATCGACGGCGTGTAGTCCCAATGCTTTTGCGCCACGGGGTTCAGCCACACGCAATGCTCGTATATCTGCGTCACGCGGTCGAGCCATAGCGCGCCCGCTTCCTCGTTCCAGTGCTCGACGCTGCCGCCCGGGTAGGTAATCTCATACGGGCTCATGGTCGCGTCGCCGACGAATACGATCTTGTAGTCGTGCGGGGTATTTATGCAGCACGTCCCAGGTGAGAAGTTTTCTCGTTGTGGCGGCGGCGATTGTCCTTCCAAACGCTTTTCGTACAGGCAATTGTGGAAGTAGAAGAAATCCATATGCTTGAACTCGGTTTTCGCCGCGCTGAACAGTTCCTCGCAAAGCTTGATATGCGCGTCCATCGAGCCGCCGATATCGAAGAACAGCAGCACTTTCACGGTGTTATGGCGTTCCGGGATCAGATTGAGATCGAGATAGCCCTTGTTCGCCGTGTTCTTGATGGTGCCGGGGAGATCGAGTTCGGTCTCCGCGCCTTGCCGCGCCCATTTGCGTAGACGCCGCAGCGCGACCTTGATATTCCGCGTACCAAGCTCGACGGAAATCGTCGAGGTTCTTGTATTCGCGCTTGTCCCAGACCTTCACTGCTCTGCCGTGGCGGCCCTTGTCCTGACCGATGCGAACGCCTTCGGGGTTGTAGCCGGAATTGCCGAACGGCGAGGTGCCACCAGAACCGATCATCTTCGATCCGCCTTCGTGACGCTTCTTCTGCTCTTCCAGACGCTGTTTCAGCGTCTCCATCAGCTTTTCCCAGCCGCCAAGCGCCTCGATCTGCTTCTTCTCTTCGTCCGTGAGGTATTTTTCGGTCAGCGCTTTCAGCCACTCTTCCGGAAATCTGCGCCAGCAACGAAGCATCGACACCTTCGAGGCCCTTGAAGACGTGGCCGAACACTTGATCGAATTTATCGAGGTTGCGCTCGTCCTTTCACAAGCGCTGTGCGCGAGAGGTAATAGAACTCATCGACCTTAAGATCGATGACGTCCTTCGACAGCGCATCCATCAGCGCGAGATATTCCTTCAGCGTCACCGGAATGCGTGCCGCGCGAAGTTCGTCGAAGAATTGAAAGAACATGGCTCACGTCCAATAGCGATGGCGCTATGTTAGCGCCCCTCCGGCCAAAATCCAAAACGCTGCCGTCTATCGCTGGGCTACTTCACGCCGCCCAGCTTGTGTAGCGCCTCGTCATAGACCGCATTGAGGAAATCCTGCTTCAGAGCTTCATCGCGTGGGCTCGCGTATTCCATCGTCACCTGCACGGCCATTGTCCGACCGCGCTCGCCGCAAATTGCACGCGATAATGCACATCGCCGAGGTTCGATGTCCCGTAACTGCGCGTGTAGACGGTTTGCGCCGCCGAACTTCTGTGTTGCCTCGCCGATCACTTTGCCGCCAGTCGCTTCCTGCTCCTGGAATTCCGCCACCAGCGCGGTTTTGGGATCGTAAGGCCCGCTCAGCGGCGTGAGGATGATCGTGCCATAGACACCGTCGAGCGCGGGAATACGCACAAAAGTCCGACGATGCCTGCGGATCACGCTCACCGACTGCGTCGCGGTCGAACAACCCGATCTTCGTCGGACACACAAAGCCTGATGCGACGTGAGGTCTTGGCGCTGTTGGCACCATCGTTGAACGCGCCGCCGTTGCTTTGAGCAAATGCTGGCGACGCAATCAAAACCACAAGGATCAGTGCCGCCTTCATAAAATCACAGCTAGTTGCGGCTCTCTCGCCGCGCCAGGAACGCCAGACGTTTCGAACAGATGCACATCCTGTTCGTTCTTGAGCAGCGCGCCGTGCAGCGGCGGGATCAGCTTCGTCGGATCTTTTTCCTTTAACGCCTCGGGTGGAATGGTCTTCATTCATCAGAAGCTTTAGCCAGTCGAGCAACTCGCTGGTCGATGGCTTCTTCTTCAGGCCCGGCACATCGCGGATCTGGTAGAAGACATTCAGCGCCTCGCTCACCAGCTTCTGCTTGATGCTAGGTTAATGCACGTCGATGATCTTCTGCATCGTCTCGCGCTCCGGAAATTTGATGTAGTGGAAGAAGCAGCGGCGCATGGAACGCGTCCGGCAGTTCTTTCTCATTGTTCGAGGTGATGAGGATGATCGGGCGCTGCACGGCTTTGATCGTCTCGCCGGTCTCGTAAACGAAGAATTCCATGCGGTCGAGTTCGAGCAGAAGGTCGTTCGGGAACTCGATGTCGGCCTTGTCGATCTCGTCGATCAAAAGAACGATGTCGGCCTTGTCGATCTCGTCGATCAAAAGAACCGGGCGCTTGCCCATCACGAACGCTTCCCAGAGCTTGCCCTGCTTGATGTAGTTCTTCACGTCCTTTACCCGCGCGTCGCCAAGCTGGCTGTCGCGCAGGCGTGTCACGGCGTCGTACTCATACAGCCCCTGTTGGGCCTTGGTCGTGGATTTCACATGCCAGGTGATCAGCGGCGCGCCGAGCGCATCGGAAACCTCATAGGCCAGTTGTGTCTTGCCGGTGCCGGGCTCGCCCTTGATGAGTAGCGGGCGCTCCAAGGTTATCGATGCATTGACGGCGATGCGCAGATCGTCGGTCGCGACATAGCGGTCTGTACCCTGAAACTTCTGGTTGGACATGAAGAACTCGTTTGCGAAAATGGCGGTGCAGCAAGCCTATGGCGCACCTTCCCGGTCTGCAAGCGCTCATCGCTTTTAGCGCGATTTGACGCTAGGTTACGTTAGCGCAAAGGGGGCTCACATGTCCTGGATCATTGTCATCGCCGTGTTCATTGCGGGCACGCTCGCGTCGTTCACTGATTGGTTTTTTATGGGCCAGTTGTTTCACGAACGCTATCAGCGCTTTCCCGAAACATGGTGGCCGCGTGCCGGCAACGAAACAATGCCGATCCTTTATTCGACGGCGCTGGGCTACATCACGGCCGCCGCGGTGATCTGGCTCTGCGTGCTCGCTGGTGTCGACGGTGTGATGAGCGGCCTGAAGGTCGCCTTCATCGCATGGCTGGCGGGATCGTTCGTGCAGGTTGCCACGACGCACATCTGGGTCCGGATTGATCCGATGGTGAGCGTGGCGCACGCGCTTGGCTATCTCGCGCGGTTTATCATCGCAGGAATCGCGGCCGGTATTGCACTGCCGATGGCCTGATCCCGGCGGTTGCAAAGGGGTAGGCAACCCGGCAAATAGCGGCAGGGGGCTTGTCCGCTTGTGACTGTTGCACACATTTACACCGTTGCTTTTCAGGGCATTGATGCGCGCGAGGTCGATGTGCAGGTGCATATCGGCGAAGGCGGCAGCGGCCATTTCAACATCGTTGGTCTGGCGGACAAGGCGGTTGGCGAAAGCCGGGAGCGCGTGCGCGCGGCTCTCGCGGCTATTGGTCTTGCGATGCCTTACAAGCGCGTGACGGTGAATCTTGCGCCCGCCGATATGCCGAAAGAGGGAAGTCACTACGATCTTCCCATCGCGCTCGGGCTTCTGGCGGCGATGGGCGTTCTGCCTGCCAGTGAGATGGCGCAATACGTCGCCATGGGCGAGCTTTCGCTGGATGCGCAGGTGACAGCCGTTGCGGGTGTGCTGCCCGCAGCACTGGCCGCCTCCGAGCAAGGACGCGGTCTCATATGTCCCGCCGCCTGCGGACCGGAGGCGGCATGGGCAGGTGGCGTCGAGATCATCGCCACGCCCCTCGCTTATTGCGCTCGTCAATCATATGAAAGGCGCGCAGGTATTGAACCCACCGGTCGCAAAGCTTGCGGATGATGTTCGCAACATTCCTGATCTCAGAGATGTGAAGGGACAGGAGACGGCCAAACGTGCGCTCGAGATCGCCGCGGCTGGGGGGCACAAACCTCCTGATGTTGTGGTCCAGATACCCGGCGAGAGAGAACTGCGCCGACTATGGCGCTTTGCCTATTTGATTAAGGCTTCAACCACATAATATTGCGGGCAGTCTTGAGCGGTTCCAGCACCTTTATCGGCATCCGATAACGCCGCAGCAAAGCTGACAGTTCGACCATGTCCATAGCTGATGGCGACCGCTTTAAAGATATATGCAAGTCCCTGACTTTGCCTCCGACATCAGCGACGCATGGAATGGACAGCAACCAATCAAAAAAAGCTTTTTCGTCACCCGGCGCGAAGTAGGTTGGCCCCCGGACTATTATGGTGCGCCCACGTTTGGCGGCAGACTGAACAGCTTTCATGGAAACAGATTTAGCAGCAATGGTTCTTCGGGATAAGGCGGAGCCGGACGTTGAGGGCAGGCTGACCATCCTGATGATTGGACGCCTGGTGCGGGCAAGTCGATGCTCGCGCAGCGTCTTCCCGGTTTGCTCCCGCCGCTCGACGCACGGGAGGCGCTGGAAATTTCCATGGTTCAATCGCTCGCGGGAGAATTGCCCGGCGGCGCGATCTCCCGGCGCAGGCCATTCCGCAATCCCCACCATTCCGCCTCGATGGCGTCTCTGGTGGGCGGCGGTTTGAAAGTCAAACCGGGGGAGGTTTCGTTAGCACATAAGGGTGTGCTGTTCCTCGACGAACTTCCGGAATTCCAACGCGGTGTGTTGGATTCGCTGCGTCAGCCGATTGAGACCGGTGAGGCCGTCGTTGCCCGCGCCAATGCCCATGTGAGCTATCCTGCGCGCTTCCAACTCGTTGCCGCGATGAACCCCTGCCGCTGCGGATATCTTAGCGAACCGGCGCAGGCCTGCGGCCGCGCGCCGAAATGCGCGGTGGACTACCAGTCCCGCATTTCCGGCCCGCCTATTCGATCGCATCGACCTCCATGTCGAGGTTGCAGGGGTCTCGGCTGCCGATCTGGCACTCCCCGCCCCCGGCCGAAGGCAGCAGCGACGTCGCCACGCGCGTGGGCCGTGCGCGCGATATCCAGCGCACGCGGTATGAGGGCTGTGGCATCAGCACCAACGCCGAGGCAGAGGCAGAAGAACACTGGACAGCGTTGCCACACCCGATGCTGGGGGCGCGAAACTGCTCACCGACGCTGCGAGCAGTATGCGCCTTACTGCGCGGGGTTATCATCGTGTGCTGCGCGTGGCGCGCACGATCGCCGATCTTGGCGCTGCGCAATCTGTGCAGCGCGCCCATATCG
The DNA here is from genome assembly GCA_037201525.1 of Rhizomicrobium sp. GTDB lineage: Bacteria > Pseudomonadota > Alphaproteobacteria > Micropepsales > Micropepsaceae > Rhizomicrobium. Next base: position 17,870 of record JBBCHP010000016.1, read on the forward strand.
CGGAGGCTTTATCTTACCGGCGGTTGTCACATTTGCAGTGATGACGGAACTTTTCGCGTTTCTTCCCGTTGAACGAAGAGCTTCATGGGGGAAAGTCATGCGCAATCTTGGTATTCTGGGCGTCGTTCTTGTGCTGATCGGCGTCGGCGTTCTTCTCTTTGGCCATTTCACCTATTCCGAAACCAAGCCGGTCGCCGATATAGGGCCTGTACACATCAATTCGCAGGAAGAACATAACGTCTCGATCCCAACCATCGCGGGCATCGTGGTGGTGATTGCCGGTCTGGGATTGGTCTTCGCAGGGCGCCGTTCTTCATAGCTCGAATTTTGCTCGCCCACTGTTCATGATATTCATTGCGGCATCACGATACGGGGGTTTACATGGTTCTATCGCGTCCTTTTTGGGCCGGATTGTTCGCAGTAGTGCTGGTGGCTTCGTCCATCGCGGCGCGAGCTGCGGATGTCACTGTCTTCGCAGCGGCCTCTCTGACCAACGTGCTGCAGAAAGCGGCTGACGGCTATAAAGCGAAATCCGGTAAAACCGTCGCGTTATCGTTTGCTGCATCGTCCGTGCTGGCCAAGCAGATCGAGGCATCCGGCGGCGCCGATATGTTTGCTTCCGCCGATGAAGACTGGATGAACTATCTCGACGGTAAGGGCCTGATCCAGAAAAGCACGCGCAGGGATCTGCTCGCCAGCCATCTCGTGCTGATTGCGCCGGCTGGGTTGGACATCAACGTCAAGATCGCACCGCATTTCGATCTGGCGAAGATTGTGGGTAACGGAAAAATGGCGATTGCCGATCCGGCGTCCGTCCCGGCTGGCAAATATGCGAAGGCCTCGCTCACTGCGCTCGGCGTATGGGACAGCGTGCAGGGCCATCTGGCGCAGGCAGAAAATGTGCGCGTCGCGCTCGCCTATGTCGCGCGGGGCGAAGCGCCGCTCGGCATCGTCTACACCACCGATGCCATGGCGGAGCCTCGCGTAAAGATCGTCGGCGAATTTCCCGACAACACTCACGCGCCGATCCTCTATCCCATCGCGCTGACGAAGGATGCGAAGCCGGACGCGCAGGCGTTCCTGGACTATCTGAAAAGTCCGGAAGCCAGCAGCGTCTTCACAAAAGCAGGCTTCATTGTCTTGAAGTAACGGGCGGCGTTTGCCGCCCGCTTATTCTGCGAGCACTACGCTGTTTTGCGGCCCAGAACCGCTGAGATGGCCAAACCGGCAACGAAGGCGCCGACAATCTCCATGATAATCTGCGCTATCGTGTAATCGAGCGGAAACCCATACCAGTTCCAGTACGACACATTGGTCGCGATAGCAGTCGATACGCCATGGCTGTGACGATGACTGTTCGAGTCATAAAGCTCGCCACGATCATGGATACGATCCATGCCGCGATCAACGCCTGTACGAATTGTTTGATGAACTCCTTGATCAGCATCGGGGTCATATTGCCCGCATCCATGTCCTGGCCGACAGGGCGGTAAAGCAGCAGACCGGTCGGGTGTGTTTTGGCAAGCGCGGTATATTTCTCCATCATTTTGGGATCGTTGGGATCGGTCCATGGGAAAATGTAGAGCCCGGTCTTGGCCCCGACATTCCCGCTCGTCATGGTCTGCATCGCTGCGGATTCGTTTGTCATCTGGCTGAAGCCGGTCGTCGCAAGCGGCGTCGCCATATGTGCAATCGTGCTCCAGATGAACATCGCAATGGCGCCGGCGAGAGCAGCTAGAAGAATGCGCATTTCATACCCCCAAAAAGTGAAACGGTTGGTCGAGTATAGACATGATTGCGTCGGGTCTCTATTTCGCCCGCGATTGTGCAGTGCAAAATCTCATTCAGCGTGTTTCATGGAAACACTTGCGTCACGGCCGAGCGCAGTCTCGCCTGTTTTAAACAGGCGCGCATTCCGCTGCGCGCGCTCTCGGATCCGACAGGGAGAAGTCGTATGAGCAAATAGCGCGGCGTTCAGCACGACCATGACGGCAATCCACCGGTGGAAATCATCAGTTGCGGCCGTTGTGGGTTCATTGCACGGTTACGACGCAGCGATTTCGCTTTGAGAGGTTTGGAATATGGATAATCCGGCGCAGAAGCGGCGATTCCGCTGGAGCTACCTGCTTCTGCTTATCCCCTACCTCGCGATGATGTGGGTGCCGAGTTACAATCGCGCGCTGCCGGAGGTCGCTGGTATTCCTTTCTTTTATTGGTATCAGCTTCTTTGGATCGTGCTCGGCGCGCTGCTTCTGCTGCCTGCCTATTTTGCGGTGACGCGTGAGGACGACAGCCGATGACCATGAACCCGATCGCGGTCACGATCTTCGTCGCGCTGTTCGTGTTCGTCACGGTTTTGGGTTTTGTCGCCGCGCGCTGGCGCAGGGGCGACCTCACCCATCTGCATGAATGGGGTTTGGGTGGCCGCCGCTTCGGCACGCTGGTCACCTGGTTCCTTCTCGGCGGCGATCTCTATACCGCCTACACGTTTGTTGCGGTGCCCGCGCTGATGTTCGGCGCAGGCGCGGCGGGCTTCTTCGCCGTGCCCTACACGATCCTTGTCTATCCGCTGATGTTCGCGGTGTTTCCGCGTCTATGGGCCGTCGCGCATGCCAAAGGCTATGTGACTGCTGCCGATTTTGTGCGCGGACGGTTCGACAGCCGCATGCTGGCGCTTGCGATTGCGGTCACCGGCATCGTCGCGACCATGCCCTATATCGCGCTGCAACTCGTCGGCATGGAGGTTGTGATCGCCGGTCTCGGAATCCCCATGACGTTCACGATCGGCGGCATTGCCATTCCCGATGCGCCGTTGCTGATCGCATTCGTCGTGCTCGCGGCCTACACCTACAACAGCGGTCTGCGCGCGCCCGCGATGATCGCGGTGGTGAAAGACGCGCTGCTTTATATCACCGTGCTTGCCGCTGTGATCGTCATCCCTGCGGAGCTCGGCGGTTACGCCAAAATCTTTGCGAGCATCGATCCGAAGTCACTGTGCTGGCGGTGGGCAAACCGGGGAATCTTGGTCCGCAATCGGCGTATGCGACGCTCGGTCTTGGATCGGCACTGGCACTGCTGCTTTATCCGCATTCGATGACGGGCTTGCTCAGTTCATCGAGCAAACGGTCGGTGCAACGCAACGCGGTAATCCTGCCCGCCTATTCTTTCGCGTTGGGATTAATCGCGTTGCTCGGCTTCATGGCTGTGGCAGCCGGCGTGAAAGCGATGCCAGAGTTTGCCGCAGGCTTCAAAGCCTTCGGCAACAATTTCGCGGTGCCGGCGCTGTTCCTGAAATCGTTCCCGGCGTGGTTTGTAGGAATTGCTTTCGCAGCGATTGCCATAGGCGCGCTGGTGCCCGCCGCGATCATGTCGATCGCCTGCGCCAATCTGTTTACGCGAAACATCTACAAGGAGTTTTTCCATCCCGCCGCCAGCCCCAAACAGGAATGCGATATCGCCAAGATCGTGTCGCTGGTGGTCAAGCTCGGCGCGCTGTTCTTTATCATCGGGCTTCCGACTCAATACGCGATCCAGCTCCAGCTGTTGGGCGGCATCTGGATCATCCAGACCTTTGCCATCCGTGATCCTCGGCCTCTACACGCGCAGACTTCATCCGATCGCACTGCTGATCGGATGGGCGTGCGGTATCGGCGCGGGAACCTGGATGGCGGCGCAGTCGGCGTTCAAGACATCGACCTATGCGCTGAACATCCTGGGCACAATCGTGCCCTGCTACGCGGCGCTGAGTTCGCTAGTCCTCAACATTGTTATGGCGGTGGCGTTGAGCGTGCTTTTCAACGCGCTCTCAAGAACACCGCGTATCGATGATACGGTTGCAGAGGACTACGCTTAGCCGAACCGGCCGGTGATGTACTGCTCGGTGCGCTTGTTTTCGGGCGCGGTGAAGATTTTTTCGGTCTGGCCGTATTCGACCAGCTCGCCAAGATACATGAACGCCGTGTAGTCGGATGCGCGCGACGCCTGCTGCATGTTGTGCGTAACGATGACGATCGTGTAATCGGCCGACAGCTCATCGATCAGCTCTTCAATCTTGGCGGTCGAGATCGGATCGAGCGCGGAGCATGGCTCGTCGAGCAGGATGACCTCCGGCTTCGTCGCCACGGTGCGCGCGATGCACAGGCGCTGCTGCTGGCCGCCGGACAGGCTCAAGCCGGATTCGTTGAGCTTGTCCTTCACATCGCCCCATAGCGCCGCCCGTTGGAGCGCGTGTTCGATGCGTCCGTCGAGTTCCGAGCGCGGCAGCTTTTCGTAAAGCTTGATGCCGAACGCGATATTGTCGCGGATGGTCATCGGAAACGGCGTCGGCTTCTGGAACACCATGCCGACGCGTGAGCGCAGCAGGTTCAGGTCGAGTTTGGAATTGAGGATGTTCTCGCCATCGAGAATCACTTCGCCCTCGGCACGCTGCTTTGGGTAAAGCTCGTAGATGCGGTTCAGCACACGCAGAAGCGTGGACTTGCCGCAGCCCGACGGTCCGATGAACGATGTCACCTGACGGTCCATCAACGGACAGAGTGACGTTTTTCAGAGACTTGGTATTTCCGTAATAAAAGGAAAGATCGCGGATATCGACCTTCACCTTGTCCTTGACGGACGCGTCCATGACCTAACTCCGCTTGCGTTCGAGAATGCGCGCCGTGATGCTGAGAGTCAGCACGGCGGCGGTGACGAGAAGGGCTCCGGCCCAAGCCAGCTTGTTGCCAGCCGGCATCCGAACTCATCGCAAATGTGAAGATGACATATGGCAAGCTGGCCATAGGGCCGTTCATGTCGTGCGACCAGAACGAGTTGTTGAAGGCGGTGAACAACAGCGGCGCGGTCTCGCCAGAGATGCGTGCCACGGCCAAGAGCACGCCGGTGATGATGCCGGAACGCGCCGCACGCCACGTCACCGCACGGATCACACTGCTGCGTGGCGCGCCAATCGATGCGCCCGCTTCGCGCAAGCCGTTTGGAACCAGAAGAAGCATGTTCTCCGTCGTGCGAACCACAACGGGAATGACGATGATGGCCAACGCAATTGAACCGGCCCAGCCTGAGAAATGACCCATGAAGCACTCGCTGCCCAGCAGCGTGGTGCAGACTTTCTGAACGATGGTCTCAGGCCGGTTGACGATGATCGCCACATACACGAACAGACCGACAATAATGGATGGCGCGCTTAACAGATGTCATTGACAAAGCGCACTACGAAGGAGAGCCGGGGAGTGGCGGCCATATTCGGCCAAATAGGTGCCTGCCAAAACGCCAATGGGCGTTCCCACCGCAACGGCAATGACACTCATCAACACACTGCCGAAGATCGCATTGGCCAAGCCGCCCTCTGTCATGGGGGGCGGCGTCATCATGGTGAACAGCTTGGGCGAGAGCGAACTGAAGCCGTTGTACAAAAGAGATGACAGGATCAATGCCAGCCAGACGAGACCGAACACGGCAGCAAGGATCGATAGCACCAAAAATGTGCCGTTGCGGATCTTGCGTCCGCGATAGAGACCCTTGTTGACGCTCACGACCGGCCCCCTGTGCGGGCTTCCAGCGTGCGCAGCATGAATTGCGCGCCTGCCAGCACCACAAAGGTGATGAAGAACAGGATCAGACCCACTTCGATGATCGAGGATTGGTACATGTCCGTCGTGCTTCGCTGAACTCGTTGGCGATGGTCGCGGAGATCGTTGTACCGGGCGCAAACAGAGAAGCACTGATGTTATGAGCGTTGCCGATCACAAACGTCACAGCCATGGTCTCGCCCAGGGCGCGGCCAAGCGCCAGCATCGATCCGCCCACAACGCCGGTGCGCGAGAACGGCAGAACCACGCGCCACATCACTTCCCAAGTCGTGCAGCCAAGTCCGTAGGCGGCTTCTTTCAAGACCGGTGGCACGGTCTCGAACACGTCGCGCGTGACGGCAGAGATGAACGGCAGGACCATGATCGACAGGATCAATGCGGCGGTGAACATGCCGATGCCATAGGGTGCGCCGCCGAAGAGGTCTTTCAGAAGCGGGATGTTGGCGGTTGCGTCGATGAGCCAGGGCTGGAGGCTCTGCTGAAAGGCAGGCGCGAACACGAACAGGCCCCAGATGCCATAGATGATCGATGGGATGCCTGCGAGAAGTTCGATGGCGATGCCGATAGGACGGCGCAGCGGGCGTGGACAAATCTCGGTCAGGAAGATCGCGATGCCGATGCCGACAGGAACGGCAATGAGCATGGCAAGCGCCGATGTCACCAGAGTGCCATAGATCGCAGCAGCGGCGCCGAACTGTTCCGTCACCGGGTTCCAGACATTCGATGTGAAGAAGCCGAAGCCAAACTTCTTCATCGCCGGCAGAGAGCCGATGATCAGCGAGCCGATCACGCCCGCAAAGATCAGAACGACGATGGCCGCGGACAATCCGGTAAACCAACGGAAGCGGCATCACGCATACCGAAGCGGCGCACGACAATGGCGCGTTTGGCGGCGCGGCGGCAGCAGTAAAATCTTCGGTCAAGGCAATCTCAGCCATGGAAGTGGCGCCGACTTTCTTAAAAGCAGCAAAGCGTAGCGGCGAGGGCATGACGATGGGTCATAAAAACCCTTTGCAAAACAGACCTTTGAACGCGCGGGCCGCCAGCCATGACCCACCCCTTTGGCGCAATTAAGGGCCCATCACGTCTGGCTTGGGTGCAACGTGCATCACAGTTCAGTGAAGCTTTTGTGACGGTGCGTGTGCCGCAGGCAAACTCCGCCGCTAAGTAACTATAAACAAAGCGAATTCTCTTTAGGGCGCGCTGGGCGGCACCTGGCCAGTGTGCGCGCGCCGTTCTTTAAGATTAGAGGCGAATTAACGTCTCTCGCTGTCGGTCGATTAAACGTTTCGCAAGCAACGCCGCGGTTTACTGGCTTTTTCCGGGCTTCAAGGGGCGTTGATGTCGGTCACGCGACTCTTAAGAATTTTCTTCGGCTTGATCGCATCCGCTATGCTGACGGCAGGGCTGGGCGACGTTTTGTTGCATGACCGGTTGACGTTTTTCCCGCGTCCGGTGTTCGCATTGCTGCTCGTCGCCGTGATCCTCTTTCTCCTGCACGGCTACTTTCAGCCCGCCGGCGCAGCGAATTGCTGGATAAGCAGGCGGCGCAACTGCAGGCGGTTGCAGCTCGGCTGGAGGCTTCGCTTGCATCCTCTGCCGCCGCCAATGCGCAGCTCAACCAGAGCGAAATGCGCTACAAAGGCCTCGTTGATGCCCAGGGCGATGCCATTTTCCGGGCGGTCTGCGGATAGCCGGCTTACATATGGCAACGACGCGTTCTTCAAGCTGTTCGGGCTCCATCCGCGCCAGGCGATAGGCCGCCCGTTCGCGCCCGATCTGCACCCGGAAGGCCGTACACCTTTGTTTGGAAGTTTTGCCGGGGCCGATTCCGGTCACGCACGCGTGCGTTATGACCAGCACGTGCGCACCGCCTATGGCTGGCGCTGGTTGGCGTGGGAAGACTATGCGGTACGCGATTCCCTCGGCCGGCTCGTCGAGGTGCAGAGCGTTGGCCGGGACATCACGGAGCGAAAAGCGCTGGAGGACGCGCTAACCGACGCGCGCGATCGCGCCGAAGCGGCCAGCCGCGCCAAATCCGGTTTTCTCGCGACCATGAGCCATGAAATCCGCACGCCGATGAACGGCGTTCTCGGCATGGCGCGCTTGCTACTCGAAACCGGCCTCAAGCGCGAGCAACGCTCTTACGTCGAGGCCATCGCGCAGTCGGGCGAGGCGCTGTTGGCGCTCATCGGCGACATCCTCGATTTCTCGGAAAATCGAATCCGGCATGATGAGTTTCGACGAAGACGAAGTGGATCTGCGCTCGATGATCGAGCGCGCCATCGAACTTCAGGCGCCGCGTGCTCACGCCAAGGACATCGAGCTTGTGGCGATTGTGGCCTCCGATGTTCCGCGCGCAGTCCGCACCGACGGCGTGCGCCTGTTGCAGGCTCTGACAATCTGGCCGGCAATGCGATCAAGTTCACCGACAAGGGCGGTGTGCGCGTGGATGTTGCGATGGTCGAAGGTCGCGAGCGCCGGGTTTTTGCGCTTTGACGTCCGAGACACCGGCGTCGGCGTGCCGGCGGAAAAACGCAGGGAGATCTTTGAGGAATTTGTCCAGGCAGATTCCTCTCATGCCCGCAAATTCGGCGGCACGGGTCTTGGTCTCGCGATCAGCCGTCGCCTGATCGAAGGCATGGGCGGCGAGATCGGCGTTGAACCCGCGCTTGGCTCCGGCAGCGTTTTCTGGTTCACGCTTCCTGCTATCGTCGTGGCAGCTGCGCTGAGTTGCCTGCCACGCATCGTCTCGACGGTTTGCGCTTTGCGATCGTCACACGCAACGCATTGCTGCGCGAAGCTCTCGTGGCGCAGATACGTGCTCTGGGCGGCGAGATCGGTGCTTTTGTGCAGGAGGACGAGGCCGACCAGAAGATCGACTACGTTTTTGTGGATGCCGGCACGGGGGCTGTGCCGGATCCCCGCGCGCTGCCCGACAGAGAGATTCCGTCCTTCGTGCTTCTGCCGCCCGCGGCACATGGCAAGCTCGAAAACTTGATGGAAAAGGGCTTTGCGGGACATCTTGCAAAGCCGATCCGGCAGGATCGTTTGATCGAGACTTTCTCCGCCTCCGCGCAACTTGAAGTCAGGCCCGATGATTTTCTGTTCGCGGAACGCGCGTCCGAAGTCTCGGTGCCGGCCATGAGGCCGACACGCAGCTTCAAGGTTCTTCTGGCGGAGGACAATCCCATCAACGCGCTGCTCACGCGCGAGCTTCTCCGCCGCAGGGGTCATACGGTGCGGGAAGTCACGACCGGAGAGGCGGCCGTGAAGGCGATGGACGAGGAGCGCTTCGACCTCATGCTGACGGATATCCACATGCCCGCATGGACGGGATCGAAGCCGCCAAAACGATCCGCGCCGATGAGGCGGCTTCGGGCCGGCCGCGGACGCCGATTATCGCGCTCACAGCCGACGCCCTGGAGACGGGCAAGCGGGCTTGCAAAGACGCGGGTATGGATGGTTTTCTGACGAAGCCTGTCGACCCTGTCTTGCTGGATCAGATGTTCGAGACATTCTTCCCCGCCGGCGCGCAATCCGCCGCCGCATGAGCGACGCGAAAGGCTCCGACGTGCCGGCCAAGCGTAGCCGGACGCGCGAGGCCATTGCGTCCTATCTCCAGCCACGCACGGCCACGATGCTTGTGCTTGGCCAGCGCGTGCGGCCTGCCGCTTCTGACGATCTCCAACACGCTGGGTTTGTGGCTGACCGATGCGAAGATCTCGATGACCGATATCGGGCTTTTCGCCTACACACTGCTTCCCTATTCGCTGAAATTCGTCTGGGCGCCGATTCTCGATCAGGTCAAACTGCCCATCCTTCACGATCTCTTGGGAAAACGGCGCGCCTGGATGCTCGTCGCGCAACTGGGCATCCTTGTCGCGTTCATAGGGCTGTGGGTTTCCGATCCGCACACGCAGCTTGTTCAGGTCGCTCTATTCGCATTGCTGCTGGGCTTTTCCGGCGCAAGCCAGGATATTTCGGTCGATGCCTGGCGCATCGAGGTTGCACCTGCGGAAGAGCAGGGAACGATGCTCGGCGCGTATCAGCTGGATACCGGCTGATGGCGCTGGCAACCGGTGCTTTGACGCCATACCTCGCTCAAATGATGTCCTGGCATGCAGGCTTGGTCTTTCTGGGATGTCTGATTTTTTTAGGAATGGCCGCCACGCTTATCGCCCACAAGCCGCCCGAGCAGGACGCGAGCAGAGAAGCGCAGGCCATCGAAGAAAAGCTCAATGTCGGCGGCCGCATCGGTCATGCTGTTGGGTGGCTTTACGGCGCGATCATTGCGCCGTTTGTCGATTTTTTTCCGTCACCATCGCTGGGCAGGGTTGCTGATTCTGGCGATGATCGGGCTTTATCGCTTGCCCGATTTCGTCATGGGTATCATGGCCCGCCCGATGTATCGCCAGTCGTTCTCGCTGGTGAGATCGGCACGATGTCGGGTCTTATCGGTGTGTGGGTGACGATCCTTGGCGCACTGATCGGCGGCTTCTTCGTTTTTAGATTTGGAATCATGCGTTCGCTTTTTATTGGGGCTGATCGCAGTGATCCTGGGAAATCTGATGTATGCGCTGCTGGGCTGCGAGCGGGCACAATGTAGCGATTTTTGCCGCCGCAATTGGCGTTGAAAATATTGCTGCGGGGTTCGCGGGGACAGCGCTGCTTGCCTACATGTCGAGCCTGACCAACCGGTCTTTCACCGCCACGCAATATGCACTGTTCAGTTCGTTTTACGCGCTGCCCGGAAAACTGTTTGGCGGATTGTCGGGCATTTTGGTTGATTGGTTTGCCGCCCATCGCCATTTCTTTGATACGTTCCTGCCCATTCTGGCTTCGCTTCCGGACAAGGTCGTGGGTTTCGTGCCGTTCTTCCTCACCACCTCACTGGCCGGGTTGCCGGCGCTGGCCCTGCTGATCCTCGTTCGTCAAAGCAAATACGCCCAAGCCTGACAGGCAACGCATGGCTCGGATGCAGCGTTATTCCTTGTGTCGAACGCCCAGGCTTTCCCCGCGGTTTGTCTTGTCACGGAGCGTCGGGTAAAATCGGGCTATCGCGAGGGACTGCTCGAAGAAGCGCCGCGCAAAGGAAACGAGCTTGGTCATATTCACGAGCCGCTGCAGGACCGTGTTACGCGCTGGCCGCTGCTGGCCGAAGGCGGGCCGCTGGAAGTGCGTATGGCCGAGACCGATGCCGAGGTCGAAGCGGCACAACGTCTGCGCTATCGCGTTTTTTATGAAGAAGAATGGCCGCGATCCCCACGCCCGAGATGCGCGAGATGCGCCGGGACTTCGACAAGTTCGATCCTTTCTGCGATCACATGCTGGTGATAGACCGTACGCTGCACGATGAAGACGGGCAGCCACTTGTCGTCGGCACCTATCGCATGATCCGCGAAGCCTATCTCGACAAGATCGGCGGATTCTATACGGCAAGCGAATACGACATCTCGCCGATGCTGGCCGCCTGGCCGGCGTCGGCACGTTATCTGGAACTCGGCCGCTCTGCATCGCCGCCGCCTATCGCAGCCGTACGTCAACGATGCAGCTCCTGTGGCGCGGGCTTATGGCTTATGTGGCGCGGTTCTCCAGCGATCTGTGTTCGGCTGTGCGTCATTCGGCGGCACGGATCCCAAGGCACTCGCGTTGCCATTGTCTTATCTGCATCACTTTCACGGCATGCCGCCGGACGTGCGTGTGCGCGCGCAACCCGAACTCTACGTCGAAATGAATCTCATGCCGAAAGACGCCATCGATGTGAAGGAGGCGCTGCGCGCGCTTCGCCGATGATCAAGGGTTATCTGCGCGCGGGGCTGCCGCATCGGTGAAGGCGCGGTGCTCGATCACCAGTTCGGCACCACCGACGGTTTATCTACCTGCCGATCAAGGACATGGACCCGCGCTATGCGGCGCGGTTCGGTCAGAGCGGTTAGCCCGCTTTCCTTTTCTCGATTGCGTCCCAGACGAGTGCGGCAATATCAGCGCCGCCGAAGCGTTTGACTTCGTGGATGCCCGTCGGCGACGTGACGTTGATCTCGGTGAGATAATTCCCGATCACGTCGATCCCCGTGAAGATCAGCCGCGGCGTTTCAGTTCCGGCGCCAATGCGGTGCAGATGTCTTTCTCGCGCGCCGTCAACGTTGTTGCTTCCGCGCGACCGCCGACATGCATATTGGAGCGCGCCTCTCCCGCAGCGGGCACGCCGATTGATTGCCCCGGCAAACTCGCCATCGACCAGGATGATGCGCTTGTCGCCCTGCGCACTTCGGGAACGTAGCGTTGCACGATCACCGGTTCGCGATAGAAGAGGGTGAACATCTCCAGCAGCGAACCGAGATTTTCGTCATCCGCTTTCACGCGGAACACGCCCGCGCCGCCATTGCCATAGAGCGGCTTCAGAATGATGTCCTTGTGTTCGGCACGGAAGGACGCGATCTCGGCACGGTCGGTCGTGATGAGCGTCGGTGGCATAAAATCCTTGAACTCAGTGACGAACAATTTTTCCGGCGCGTTTCGCACATGCGCCGGGTCGTTCACAACCAAAGTTCGGGGATGGATGCGCTCGAGAATATGCGTGGCGGTGATGTAGGCCATGTCGAACGGCGGATCCTGCCGCATCAGCACGACATCGGTCTTCGACAGATCAAGGCGCTGTGCTTCGCCGAGCGTGAAGTGATCGCCTTTCGTCGCGCGCACCTGCAGCGGGCGCACGACAGCGCTCACAACACCATCGCGAAACGTCAGATCGCGCGGGCCGTGGTAGAACAATGAGTGCCCGCGCGCCTGCCCCCTCAAGCGCCAGCGCAAAGGTCGAATCGCCGCCGATATCGATCTTCTCGATCGGGTCCATCTGAATCGCGACGGTCAGCGTCATGGCGTGTCCTAGTTGATCATCCGCTTGAGACCGGAAAGTCCGATCGCCGCCTCATTGTGCAGGGTTTGGCCGGGCCGCGCGATCTCCAAACAGGCTTCTTAGGCCTTGCGCGCATGTCCGAGCACGCCAGCGCCTTCGTTCAGCCGCGCCAGATCAAGCCAGAGTTCAGCTTTTCCCGGCCCGATCAGAACCATCCGTTTGGCGATCTCCAGCGCCCGCCCGCGATCTCCGATCTGAAGCGCGCGGACTTTCAAATTGTTTTCCAGCCTGAGCAGGACATCGATATCGCTGACCGGTTGCGCAAGATGCACGCCCTCACCGCCGCCCATGCGTGGCGGAGACGCAATGCGATCCGAATCCAGCATAGCGCCACCATTGAACGGGTCGATCAGAACTTCCGAGCCGTTCTTCGCAAGCATGACCAGAAAATGAGCAGGTGTATCGAGACCGCTGGCGGTGAGGCCTGCGGCACGCGCCGCCTGCATGTACAGAATGCCGAGCGCCACCGGCATGCCGCGGCGCCGCGCGATCACCTGAATCAGATTGGCGTTGCGCGGATCGTCATAGGTGAGCCGGTCGCCGTCGTACCCGAACCGGCCGCCAAGCAGATTGGAGAGAAGACGCGCGCCGTCCTCAACATTGTTCACCAGCCCTGCCTCGGTTTTCGCCAGCTGTGTCATTTCTTCAAGATGCGCGAAGCTCGGCTGCAATGGCACGGTGGGGTGATCCAGGCTGGCCAGCATGAGGGCTGCGCGCGCGATATCGTGCGGGCCCTCACCTGCTCGGCCGATCCGGCGCAGATACTCCAGTGGGTCGTTCCCGTGCTCCATGCGCGAGTTTTTATCAGAGGACGGGCAAAGCTCAATCGTCGGGTCGCCACGCGTCACGGATATGCCGTGGAAAGGCACGCGGACTGATGGTCACGATATCGAACGCATGCCCTTTGCGCCTAGTTCTGGCCGCCCTGCCACATAGAGTTCCGCCGCGCGGGCGATGCGCGCGCGTTGGCGCTTGTCCCACGGAATCGATGGCGCGGGCGTGGGTCGGCACGTGCTTTCACCTCGATGAAACAGACGAGGCCAGAAGGCGCCCTGGCGATCAGGTCGATCTCGCCAGCGCGATTGCGCACGCGACGGGCGAGGATTCGATAGAATTTGAGCCTGAGAAACAGCGCAGCCCAGGTCTCGCTGCGGCGACCGCGCTTTTCAGCTGCGAGCCTGCGCGCTTCAGCCACCGCGCTTCTTCTCAAGCGCGCGGTCATAAACCAACTTGCGCGGCGCTTCGAGAATCTCGGCGACGAGATCGACCGCGGCGCGCAGCGGCATGAATTCCAGCGCCCTATCAAGCGCGGAATCGACGCGCGCGGTATCGGCTTGTTGCTCATGCGGCGGCGACACGATCAAAGTCACCTCGCCCTTTGGCGCGCCGGCTTTTTCGTAATGCGCGACGAGATCGCTCAACAAACCCCGGCGGACCTCCTCGTGCAATTTGTCAACTCGCGCGTTACGGCGGCGGTGCGTATGCCGAACACGTCCACCATGTCGGCAAGACAATCGGGACAGGCGCAGTGCCGATTCGAAGAATACGAGGGTCGCGCGCACAGGCTTGAGCCCGGCAAGCGCGGTTTTGCGCTCCCCCGATCTGACCGGGAGAAAACCCGCGAAGAAGAAGCGATCCGTCGGAAGCCCCGCCAAAGCCAATCCCGTCAGCACCGCCGATGCGCCCGGAATAGCGTGGACCGCAATCCCTCGGCAATTGAACCCGGGGGTCCGAAATCAACGGCGTCCCTGCGTCGCTGATGAGCGCGATCCGTGCGCCTTTGCGAAGCTGCGCGATCAGCTTGGGCCGTTCGCGTGTCGCATTGTGGGTCGTTATAGGCGGTCAGCGGCCTGGAGATCCCGTGGATTGCCAGAAGCTTGGCGCTCACGCGGGTGTCTTCCGCGGCAATCTGATCGCAACTGCGAAGAACCGCCAGCGCGCGCAGGGGTGATATCGGCGGCATTGCCGATGGGTGTTGCTGTAACGTAAAGCCCTGCTGGCAGATCGTCATCGGCTGCCGATTTACCCGGCTCCGGCGAACGCCTAAATTTGCCGCTCAAGGGAGTGTTTCCATGTTGGTCATTGGCGCGCGCCGTCTTTGTACGATTCTCGCGGCGGTTTCGATAGCCGCGCTCACGGGTTGTGTCACGCCATCCGCGCCGCCGCCCAAGCCCGCTCCGCCGCTGCCTGTGGCGGAGAAGGTGGCGCCGCACCAGTTGTCGGCCGATTCAGCCGCCTTCATGCGCCTGCCCAACATGGCGAAGGACAAGACGCCTCTGCGAGTTGGCGTGATCCTGCCGTTCTCCAACGCATCGACCACGACCCGCAATCTGGCGAGTGCGATGTTGAAAGCGGCCGCAGTTGGCGCTTTATGACAGCGGCAGCCGCGACATTCTGCTGATGACGGCAGATGACTCTGCCAATCCTCAGGAAGCGGCCGCCGCTGCGCGCCGTCTGCTCAATCAGGGCGCGGAAGTGATTGTGGGGTCCGCTGTTCGCAGGATCGGTGACAGCCGTTTGCCCCCGTCGCGCGCGACCGCGGCGTGCCCGTGATCGCGTTCTCCACTGATCGCAGCGTCGCGGGCGATGGCGTCTATCTGTTGAGCTTCCAGCCGGAGAACGGAAGTGCATCGTGTTGTCAGCTATGCAGCGGCGCAGGGCCACAAGAACTTCGCGGCGCTCATCCCCACCACTCCCTATGGTAAGGTTAGCGAAGCGGCCTTTCGCGAAGCCGTGAAAGCCAATGGCGGGACCGTCGCGGCCGTCGAACACTTTTCCAGCGCCACAAATCTGTCGGACCAGACCAGCGCGATTTCCAAAGCCGCACCGGATGCCGTGTTTATTCCGCAGGGCGGCGCACAGCTTCGCGCCATGGCTGGAGATTTGAGGAGCAACGGCATCGACACAAAAAGCGTCAAATTGCTCGGCACGGGTTTGTGGGACGACTCGGCGACGGGCAAGGAAGATGCGCTGCGCGACGGCTGGTTTGCGGCCCCCAGCTCCTAACGCGGACCGTGGTTTCGTCGCGAAATATCGCGAAGCCTTCGGCACCGCCGCCGCCGCAGCTCGGCAGCGCTTGCCTTATGACGCGATCTCGCTCGCGGCGCTGATCGGCGCAGGGCAACCCTATCACCGCTTCACGCAGGCGGCGTTGACCGATCCCAACGGCTTTGATGGTGTTGACGGAATTTTCCGTTTCAAGGAAAGCGGTGCGATAGAACGCGGTCTCTCTGTACTCGCGGTCAGGCCTGGGGGGTTCGAAGTTGTCAGCCCCTCACCGGCAACGTTCGAACACAAGGGCAGCTAGTCGGCCAGCGCGGCAATCACGCTGTTGAGAACAAGCCGTCCACGCGGCGTCGCCATCAGTAGATTGTCTTTCAGTGTCACAAGGCCTTCTTCCGCAAGCGGCGCGATTTCGCGCGCTGTCTGGCGCTGTCCCCCATCGCGCGCGATAAGTAGAAGATCAAGCCCCTCCGAAAGGCGTAGATTTCATCAGCAGGTGTTCGCGCGCTGCGTCCGTGTCTGTGATTTCGCTCTTTTCGATCAGGCCGTGTCCGTCGGACATAACCTGCTCGCGCCAGCGCTCGGGCAAGCGTTCGGTCGAGGTGGCGAAACGCCTGCCGTTCAGGTCGAGGCGTCCATGCGCGCCAGGCCCGACACCGGCATAGGAACCATAGCGCCAGTAGAGCAGATTGTGCCGTGCTTCCGCACCGGGCAGCCCGTGGTTGGATATTTCGTAGGCCGGGCGTCCAGCGGTTTCGGTCAGTTCCTGCGTGACTTCGTACAGCGCCGCGGCATGCTCCTCGTCCGGAATGACAAGCTTGCCGGTGCGGTGCAGCGTGGCGAAGGGCGTCGCGGGTTCGATGGTGAGTTGATAAAGCGAGAGATGCTCGGTACCGAAAGCCAGCGCCTCCCTTAATTCGTCGCGCCACGCTTCGATCGTTTGACCGGGTCGCGCATAGATCAGATCGAGCGAGACGCGATCGAAATTCTTCTGCGCCAGATTGAGCGCGCGCGTCGCTTCTTCGACATTGTGCATGCGGCCGAGCATTTTCAGATCGGCATCATTTAAGGCTTGCATGCCAAAGCGACAGCCGGCTCACGCCGGCCGCGCGGTAATCGGCGAAGCGCTCTGCATCCGCACTCGCCGGGTTGGATTCAAGCGTGATCTCAACGTCGTTGGCCGTGCGCCACAACCGCCGGATCGTTTCGATGATGCGACCGGACCGCGCGGCCGCTCATCAGAGACGGCGTCCCGCCACCGAAGAACACCGTCGAAACGACGGGCCTGTCATTGCCCTGCAGCGCGGCGGTGTATTCCAGTTCGTGCACGATGCCCATCGACCCAGCCGTCTTCTTCGATCTTCGCGCGGACGTGGGAATTGAAATCGCAGTAAGGGCATTTGGCCGCGCAGAACGGCCAGTGGATATAGATGCCGAAGTGGGAATTGAAATCGCAGTAAGGGCATTTGGCCGCGCAGAACGGCCAGTGGATATAGATGCCGAAGTCCTGACGCATCAGCGGAATATAGGGCTGTTCACCAGCTTTTCGAATGCATGCGCGCGGTGGCTCATGGCGTGTTTCGCGGCAGGCTCGATTTCGGCGAAGGTTTCGGTCATGCCGTTTGCGACGAAGATCGGATCGTAACCGAAGCCCTTGGCTCCACGTGGTGGAAAGACAAGATGGCCTTCCACCTCGCCGCGGAAGGTCTCGGTTTCGCCATTCGGAGCGGCGAGTGCCAGCACGCAGACGAATTTTGCCGAAAGATCGCTCGTGCCCTTTTCTTTCAGTTCGCGTTCGACACGCGCCATTGCGAACGAAAAGTCCTTCGTCTCACCGGCCCAGCGTGCAGAGTAGATTCCCGGTGCGCCGCCGAGTGCCGTTACGCTCAGTCCAGAGTCATCGGCGAGCGCCATCGATCCGCTCGCGTTGGCCGCGGCGCGGGCTTTCAGGATCGCGTTGCCTTCGAAGGTAGGCTCGGTTTCTTCGGGTTCTATGAGGCCAAGCTCGCCTGCACCCTTCACGGCGAAACCGAACGGCGCGAGCAACTCCCCGATCTCGCGCACCTTGCCTTTGTTGTGGCTTGCGACGACCAGCGCGTCGCCGCGTTTCAGTTTCATCCGCCGATCACACGCTTCTGCACTTCGACCAGTTCGCCGATGCCCTTGCGCGCCAGCCGCAGCATCTCGACGAATTGTTCGTCGCTGAACGGTGCGCCTTCGGCTGTGCCCTGAATCTCAACAAGACCGCCCGCGCCGGTCATCACGAAATTGGCATCGGTCTCTGCCGTCGAATCCTCGTCGTAATCGAGGTCGAGCAACGCCTGTCCCTTGACGATGCCGCAAGAGATCGCCGCGACGTGATCTTTCAGAATCGGCTTCGTCACCATGCCCGTTTTCTTCATGTAGGCAATGCATTGCGCTAGCGCGACATAGCCGCCGGTGATCGACGCCGTGCGTGTGCCGCCATCGGCCTGCAGCACGTCGCAGTCGATGACGATCTGGCGCTCGCCGAGCGCGGGCAGATCCGTGATAGCGCGCAGGCTGCGCCCAACAAGACGCTGGATCTCCTGCGTGCGGCCGGATTGTTTTCCGGCGGCTGCTTCGCGGCGCATGCGGCTGTGGGTCGAGCGTGGCAGCATGCCGTACTCCGCCGTCACCCAGCCTTTGCTGGTGCCGCGCAGGAACCCCGGCACGCCTTCGTCCAGGCTCGCGGTGCAGAGCACATGGGTGTCGCCGAATTTGACGAGGCACGAGCCCTCGGCATGGCGGGTGAAGCCGGGTTCCAGGCTGACGGGACGCAATTGTTCGGGCGCGCGGCTGCGCATGGTCTATACCTTGATGTTTGGCGGTTGGGGCCGTTACCTAGCGGTCCGGCCCCGCGAGTGCAAACCGCCTGGCCGGTTCCTATAAAGATTAATTGGATCAAATACTTGGACGGAACTTTCCAGCGATATGCCGTTGCCGCGTTGGGCGAACGCCCGCGCGAGGTCTTTCGGCATCTGGTGGATGCATTCCTCACCTCCGGCGAGCCGGTAGGCTCGCGCACGCTTTCCCAGCGCCTGCCGATCGCGCTCTCGCCCGCTTCTATCCGCAATGTCCATGGCCGATCTGGAGGCCATGGGGCTGCTCTATGCCCCCCATACCAGCGCGGGCCGCGTGCCGACCGAGAAAGGCCTGCGCCTGTTCGTGGACGGACTTCTGGAGATCGGCCAGCTCGCGCCCGATGAGCGCGCGCAGATTGAAGCGCGCATCCACGGCACCGGACGCGGCATCGAGGATGTGCTGACGCAAGCCACGACGATGCTGTCGGGCCTGTCGCGGTGCGCCGGTCTTGTTGTCGCTGCCAAGCAGGACACCGTGCTGAAGCATGTCGAGTTCGTTGCGGTCGCGCCGGGCAAGGCGCTAGTCGTAATTGTGGGAGAAGACGGACAGGTCGAGAACCGGCTGATCGACACACCGCTGGGATTGCCGGTGTCGGCGCTGTCGGAAGCGTCGAACTATCTGAGTGCCCGCCTTCGCGGCCGTACCCTGGAAGATGCGCGCGCAGAGATCACGGTGGAACTAGATACGGAACGTGCGGAATTGGACGTGCTCACCGCCAAGATCGTGGCCGAAGGGCTCGCCACGCTTGCGTCTTCGGATTCGCCGGACGAGAAGGTTTTGATCGTACGGGGCACCTCACATCTGCTCGATTCAGTCGAGGCACAGATCGATCTGGAGCGCGTGCGCACCCTGTTCGACGACATCGAGCGCAAAGCCGATCTCATCCGCCTGATGGAACTTGCGAAACAGGGCGACGGTGTGCGCATTTTTATCGGATCGGAGAATCGGCTGTTTTCGCTGTCCCGGCTCTTCGATCGTGGCCGCGCCTTATGCGAATGCGCAGGGCAAGGTCGTGGGCGTGATCGGGGTTCTTGGCCCGACACGATTGAACTATGGAAGGATCATTCCGATGGTCGATCACACCGCAAAGGTGATCGGCCGTCTTCTGGGTTAAGTGAGAGCGATATGAGCGACGACGGACAACAAGAAACTGAACTGCAAGCCGAAGCAATGGAACTCGACAATTTGCGCGCGGAGGCCGCCGATCTGCGCGACCGTTTGCTGCGGGCGCTGGCCGAGACCGAGAACACGCGCCGCCGCGCCGAGCGCGAGAAGCAGGACGCCTCGCAATACGCGGTGACGAAATTCGCGCGCGACATGCTGCAGATCGCCGACAATTTCGCGCGCGCGCTGGCGGCGGCCCCCGGCTGCGCAGCGCGATTCCGCCGACCCCAGATCAAGGCGGTGCTGGAGGGTGTGGAGGCGACAGAGCGCCAACTGCTTCAAACGCTGGAGCGCCCACGGCGTTGCCATCATCGACACAACCGACGGCAAGTTCGATCCCAATCTGCACCAGGCCATTGCGGAAGTGCCGGGCGGCGGCAAGCCTGCCGGCAGCATCGTCGATGTCGTGCAGTCGGGCTATAAGATCGGCGACCGGCTGCTGCGGCCTGCCATGGTCACAGTCGCGCGCCGCGAGGCCGCGCCCCGCCTCCGGCAACGGCGTCGATACCAAGGCCTGACCCTCGACGGCGCGGTGCGCCCGCGTCATCTTAACCCGCATGGTCGAATCCATCCCGGCGGACATCGCGGCGGAGCTGAAACGCTCCGACCGCGGTGCCTATCTTGAGCAGCGCCTGTTCGTGTTCTCGCCGGTCAACACGTTCTGGACGTCGCTTCTGATTTTTACGGTTCTCATTGGCAGCTTTGCGGTCACGGCGATGCTTTCCGGCATCCAGCTGTTCGTTTCCGATGCGCATCAGGTCCGGCTCTCTGCCACAGCGCGTTTTGCGGTGACGTTCTCGCTGCTCATCACCACCGTGCTTGGCATGCAGCGGTTTTCGCGCGTGCGCGAGCGCTCCGATCTCATGGCGCACGCAGCGGTCCTGAAAGGCGGCATCGCGGATGCCTGCGAGGTGACGGCGCTGACGCCGGGTAGCGCGAAGCTCAGGCACGCCAATCTCATCGGTGTCACGGTTGGAATCCTGCTGTGCTGGACTATTGTGCGTCCGACGCCGGCGTTGCAGACGATCGCGACCTATGCCTGGTTCTGCGTGGTCACCATTGTAGTTTCGGTCCTGTTCGCGCGGGGTGTCGCGCTCACGCGTGGCGCGGGGCGCGACACGCGCCGCAATATCGAGAACAAACTGATCGTCGATCTTCTGCGTGTCGACCGCTTGTCGGTGATCGGCCGGTCTGCGGCGCGCGCAGCGTTGATCTGGTTTACGATCAGCGCGGTGATCTGCCTGTTCTTCATCGGTGGGGGGATCGATCCGTTCACGATCACGCTGCTCATCGGTTGTGCCGCGATGGGCATCTGGATTTTTGTCGCAACGATGGAAATGGTTCGCCGCAAGATCCGTGTCGCCAAAGCGGCCGAGTTGGAACGCGTGCGCACCGAAATCGAAGTCGCGCGTCACGATCCTAGCGACCATTTACAGGGCCTTCTCGCCTACGAGGCGCGCATCCAGGCCGTGCACGAATGGCCGTTCGACCAGACGACGTTGGTGCGTGTGGGTGCCTCGGCGTTTATTCTCGCCGTGCCGTGGTTCGGCCAGGCAATCGTGCAGTATTTCATCGAGCGTATGGGGCAGAAGTGAGCATCAAGACGATCATCGCCGGCCGCTCCGGCCGCATGAGCAAAGTGCTCGCCAGCGCGGTGGAGCACGAAGACGGCTTCGAACTCGCCGGCATGTTCGGTCAAGGCGACGATCCGCTGCCGCTGATCGCAAAGTGCGAAGCGCTGATCGATTTTACGACGCCAAAGACATCGGTCGCGTTGGCGGCGCTCGCCGCACAGGCGCGTATCGTTCACGTCATCGGCACGACGGGGTTCTCTGCCGATGACGAGACGAAAATCCGCGCCGCCGCGCGTCATGCCATCATCATAAAATCCGGCAATATGAGTCTCGGCGTGAATTTGCTCGCCGCGCTGGTGAAACAGGCGGCGAAGGCATTGCCGGGCTTCGATCTACGCGTCTTCGAAATGCACCACCGGCACAAGGTCGATGCGCCGTCCGGCACCGCGCTGCTACTGGGTGCTGCGTCGGAACGCAGCGATGTCGAATATGCCTCGCTGCGAGCCGGCTCCATTGTCGGCGAGCATCAGGTGATCCTCGCGGGGCCGGGCGAGCGGGTCATCCTTTCACACAGTGCGGAAGACCGCGGCATCTTCGCGGCCGGTGCGCTTGCCGCCGCGAAATGGGGACAGGGCAAGAAGCCCGGACTCTATGCGATGGCGGACGTTTTGGGATTGTCCTGACGCGCCGCTTCCAGCGCCAGCATTGATCGCTTGCGCGTGAGGCCCCAGTGGTAGCCATGCAGCGTACCATCGCTGCCCAGCACGCGGTGGCACGGGATCAGCCAGGAGACCGGATTGCGTCCGACAGCAGTGCCGACTGCGCGGCTCGCCTTTGCGCTGTGAACTTTCTCCGCGATGGTGCGGTAGGTCGTGACCTTGCCGGACGGGGATTTCGAGCAGCGCCTGCCACACCTTGATCTGCCATGGCGTGCCGATCAGATGCAGCGGGAGGTCGCCATCCACGGTTTCGAAGATTTGGCGCGCGATCTTGTCGGCGCGGTTCTTGTTTTCGCGATAGATCGCGCGCGGCCAGCGTGCGCGCATGTCGTCCATCATCGCGTCTTCTTCGCGTTCGTCGCCGAAGGCGAGTCCGCACACGCCTTTTTTCCGTCGCCATAATCAGTGCGACGCCGAACGGACAATCGGCAAAGCCATAATCGATCACGACTCCTTCGCCGCCGCGCGCATAATCGCCCGGCGTCATCGCTTCGATCTTTAGGGACAGATCGTGCAGGCGCGACGGTCCTGACAAACCCGCGTCCAGTGCAGCGCCAAGCACGCTTTGTCCGTGCGCAAGTTCAAGCTTTGCGTGATCGAGGGTGAGGTGCCCGACGAAGGATTTGGGACTGACGCCGACATAACGCGTGAACAGGCGCTGGAAATGAAATGGCGACAGGCCGACAGATTCGGCCGCATCTTCCAGACGCGGCTGCTCGAGATAGTGTTCGCTCAAGTACCGATCGCACGTCCCATGCGCTTCCAGTCCGGTCCGTGTTCGGTAATGGGAATGATCTCGCTCATGGGACGAATATGGGCTTTGAAAGCGCCCGTTCCCACCCGAATCTTGCGAGCGATTATGCGGGCAGGCTTCGGGCCATGCGCAACGCGGATTTCATGCGTTCCGCGAAAGACGCACGTTCTGCCGGCGGCAGGAAACTGCCGATCCGCACGCCCTTACCATGACTCCAGAGTGTGAGTTGGCTGCCATGCTCGGGCGGGTCGGCGATATCGACGCGCACCCAATAAGGATTGAGCGCCACTTCGCTCACCGAACCTTCCGGCGATTTGCGCACGATGTTCAGAAGAGATGGCGTGAGCACGACATGCTCCTCGCGTTTCGCGGCGTGCGTGCTCGCGCGGAAGGCCCAGGCGAGCAAGGCGATATCCGCGCCCATGAACGGCATCATCGGCCATGCGCCGCGTGATACGAAATAAATCGCAAATGCCATGTTCATCGCAATGACGGCGCCGAGAATGGTCGAGAGTGCGCGCGTCGGCATCGGCGGCGCGGGCCGGAGCACCACATCCAGAAGCGGCCGTTGCTCGGACATGCCGCAATGATGCATTCGCACTGTGCTTTATTCAAGATCGGGGCGCGATAGAGAGATATTTGGGCATTTCCGGGGGACGGCTACGCTGCGGCGCATGACTCGGCTGATGACCAAACCGGAAATTTCGGAATTTTTCGCCTGCCTCAAAAAGGCGATGCCGAATCCCAAAACGGAATTGAACTATCGCAATCCCTACACGCTGCTCGTCGCGGTCGTGCTGTCGGCGCAAGCAACGGACAAAGGCGTCAACAAGGCGACCGAAGGGTTGTTCAAAAGCGTCGATAGCCCCGAAAAAATGGTCGCGCTCGGCGAGAAGGGCCTCACGCACTACATCAAGACCATCGGTCTCTATCGCGGCAAAGCGAAGAACGTCATCGCGCTATCGCACATCCTGCTGGAGAAGCACGGCGGAAAAGTGCCGCACGATCGTGAAGCGTTGGAGGAGTTGCCCGGCGTTGGCCGCAAAACGGCGAATGTCGTGCTGAACGTCGCCTTCGGCGAAAAGACTATCGCGGTCGATACCCATATCTTTCGCGTCTCCAACCGCACAGGCCTCGCGCCGGGAAAAGACGTGCGTGCGGTGGAGGATCGATTGGTCAAACGCGTGCCGGATGAGTATGCGCTGCACGCGCATCATTGGCTCATTCTGCACGGACGTTACACCTGCGTCGCGCGCAAGCCGCTATGCCCCAAATGCGCCGTCCGCGATCTTTGCCACTTCAAAGACAAAACACGCGACGAAGATTTCTAGGAAACCGGCACCGGAATCGGATGCAGCCTCAGCGCGTTGATGCAGGCATTATCGGCGCCGATCGCAGCGCCCGGTGGCAGCGACTCGACATGCTGTACCGTGAGCACACCGTTCTGCTTATAGAGGAAAAAGAACGCGTGACATGCTGCGCCGTTATAGCGCCAGAACTGCGTATCGCCTTCCTTTCGCACGAAAGCCGGTTCGCCGAACGTGGCGCGCAATGCGCTCTCTGTAAGTCCGATGACACTCGGCAATTCGCCGGGCGGCGGTGCGGCCGGCAGCGCGACATGATCCGGAACCGCCGCGCGATTCGCGCAGGCTGCAAGCAGGACGCACGCTGAAACCATGGCAAGTTTGCGGATCATGTCTTCTCCTGCGTCACGCGCTTGTAGAAATGCACCATCAGCGCCGCGCCGAACAACGGTGCAAAAAAGTCGGCGAAGGGTATAGCGCTCAGGAATGAGATCGCCAAACCGCCGCCGAACACGCTGGCCCAGTTTCGTTTGCGCAAAATATCTGCCGTCTTGACAGAAACATGACGCAAAGCGGCAAGTTCGAAATATTCGCGTCCTAGAAGAAATCCGTTCACCACGATAGTGAGAACCTGCGCGATCCCCGGCAGCAAGGCATCGGCCGGCAGAAGCAGAACATCGGCGAGAATAACGAGCCCTGCCAACCGCGCGCCGGCCGCCAGATTCGCGGTCGTTTTCGCGCCGGGCGCTTTCGGGTCGGCGGTGTAAGAGCGTGCTTCGATCGCACTGGCAATGCGGTTGAGGTAAAGTGAGCCAAACAAGGCCGCCACCGGCCCGCCCACTGCGATCAGGCCCAGGAACATCAGGACAGGCGCCATCCATTCCAGAATGCGGTTTACCGCGGGCGAGCCCAACGTGGGCAGCAAATGCAGCCCATACTCAATTCCGGCGAGCAGAAGCACGAACAAAAGCAGCGTCAGTCCGATCGATTTCAGGACAACGCCGAAAAACGCCGGATCGAAGAAAAGCCCGAGCGCGCGGCCCATGCTTGCGAACATCAGATCGGTCCTTTAACCCATGCACCGCAATCGCACACCGCCGCGGAGAAATTATGGCCAGACAATATCACGTCACAGCGCTTGGCAGTGCGATCGTCGATGTGCTGGGCGCGGTGGATGATGCGTTCCTGCTGACGCACAACATCGCCAAAGGCGTGATGACGCTTATCGACGAGTATCGTGCCGAGCAGCTGTACGAGGCGTTTGGCAACACGCGCGAGGTTGCGGGCGGTTCGGCGGCGAATACGATGGCGGGGCTCGCGTCGCTTGGCGCAAAGGGCAATTTCGCGGGCCGGGTGAAAGAAGACCGCCTGGGTCAAGCTTTCGTGTCCAGCATGCGCGATCTCGGGCTCACCTATACGACCGCACCGGCCGACAGCGGGCCTCAGACGGCGTGTTGCCTGATTGCGGTGACGCCGGACGGGCAGCGCAGCATGAACACCTATCTCGGTGCTGCGCGCGAGTTCGCGATCACCGATCTGAATGAAGCCGATATCGCAGGTTCCGATGTTCTCTATATCGAGGGTTACCTGTGGGATGCGCCGGAGGCGAAAGCCGCGTCGCTGAAAGCCATCGATATCGCGAAGAAGGCCGGCACCCAGGTGGCGTTCTCCCTGTCGGATCCGTTCTTGATGGGACGCTATCGCGGCGAGTTTCTGGAGTTGCTCCCAGCATCTCGACATCCTGTTCGCCAACGAAGACGAGGCGAAAGCGCTGTTCGAGGTCACGGATTTCGACGATGTGCTGCAGGCGTTCAAGCCGATGAACAAGGTCGCGGCGATCACGCGTTCTGAAAAAGGCTGTGTCATCGCGCGCGGGGCCGAGGTGCATGTCGTCGATGCCGCGCCGGTCGCGCGCGTGATCGACACGACGGGCGCGGGCGATCAGTTTGCGGCAGGATTTCTTTATGGCCTCACCCACAACCGCGGTCTCGCCGATTGCGGACGGCTGGGCGCTCTCGCTGCGGCCGAGGTGATCTCGCATTACGGCGCGCGTCCGGAAGTTTCGCTCAAGGATCTCGCTGCTGAGGCAAAGCTGATCTGATCCGATGGACGATCTGCTGCGCTACGACGGCACGGTCAGACGCGATCCCCGGATCGAGGCGTGGTTTTCCGCAACCGATCCGCATCGTCTGACGGTGCGCGAATGGTTCGAGCAGATGCGCAACTGCGGCGCCGATGTCCGCGAGTTGTTCCATGACGGTTGCCCCATCGCCTGTTTGGGCGATGCGCCGTTCGGCTATGTCGCAGCTTTTAAGGCGCATGCGAATGTCGGGTTTTATCACGGTGCGGAACTTCCCGATCCCGCGGGATTGCTCGAAGGATCGGGCAAACGCATGCGGCATGTGAAGATGCGTCCCGGCAGAGCGTTAGATGAGAAAGCCCTCGGCAACCTCATCGCGGATGCGTATCGTGATATCAAGAAGCGTCTCGCCTAGGAGTGTCGTCATGCTGAAAAAGAAAACGAAAAGCGCTGCGACGAAAGCCAAGGAGACGACCTCTCCCTCAAAATTGATCGACAAACGGATCGGGGAGCTTGGCGACTGGCGCGGCGAGATGCTCGCGCGGGTGCGGGCGATCATTCATCAGGCCGATCCGAATGTCATCGAAGAGTGGAAATGGCGCGGGCGTTCCGGTGTTTGAGCGCGACGGCATCCTCTGCACCGGCGAGACTTACAAGGAGGTCGTGAAGCTGACCTTCGCGAAAGGAGCCGCACTTGCGGACCCCGCAAAACTTTTCAATTCCAGTCTTGAAGGCAATGCGCGCCGCGCGATCGACATTCGTGAGGGCGAAAAGATAAACGAGAGAGCACTCAAAGCACTTGTTCGTGCCGCTGTGGAACTCAACACCGCCAAGACGCGCGGCAAACCCAAAGGCAAATAAGAGTCCTCTCCCGCATGGGCAGGGAGAGGACTTTCGCGTTTCGCTAAAACTACTTTTTGGTAACGCTGAAGATCACGCCGTTTCCGTCGGTGCCGGAGCCCGCCGTGCCGTACAGCGTTTTGCCCCCCGCGACCACGCCAGCGGAATATCCACCGCCGTCGGTGCCGGTGAATGCATGCAACACCGTCTCATGGCCTTTCGAATCGACTTTGTAGATCGCACCGCATTGGCACGTCGGATCGCCGCCTTCGCTGGCGGCGCCATAGAGCTCCTTTCCGACCACCCGCATGTTGCCCTCGGGATCGCCGCCGTCGGCTCCGCCCGTAAAGTTGTAAAGTGTTTTGAACTTTCCAGCGGCTGAAATTTCGAACACGGTGCCCTGTCCATTGGCGCCGCCGCTCGCCGTGTTGCCATAGATGTTGCCGGCCTTGTCGAGATCGACAGTGCCGTAAAGGAAGCCGCCATCGGCTCCGCCGGTGAAGCTGTACAGCGTCGTGAACGTTCCGTCCGGCGCGATCTTGTAGACCGATCCGTTGTCATCGGCGCCGCCGAATGCGGTCACACCATAGAGGTTGCCGTCCTTGTCCAGAACAACGCCGTGTTCCGGAAATTCGCCATCCGTCCCGTTGAAGGCGTGCAGCACGGTGAACGTTCCATCCACGCCATATTCGTAGACCGTGCCGTCGCCGTTGACGCCGCCGAACAATGCCGTGCCGTAGAGATTGCCGGCCTTGTCGCTGACCAGATCGCCGCGGATAAAGGAACCATCATTGTCGCTGAAGTTATGCAGGACCTTGTATTTCCCGTTCGCTTTCAGCCTGAAGATCACGCCGTCGTCCGACGAACCGCCGCTTCCGGCCGTACCGTACAGATCGCCTTTCTTCGTGACGAGGACGCTGCCGTCGGGACCGGAGCCATCGCTTCCGCTGAAGGAATGAAGAAGCGTGATAGAGCCATCCGGCGCGAGCTCGACGACAGCTCCGTCGCCTTGCGCGCCACCAGACGCGGTCGCCGCATAGATGTTTCCGGCTTTGTCCAGCGCGACATCCGCCGTCGGATCGGCGCCGTCATTCGGGCCGCCTGTGAAATCGTGCAGCACGGTGTAGGTGGCGTCCGCGCTGCCGAAACCGGAGCCCGGATTCAGCCGCGTTTGGGAAGCGTGTTTTCCCTGGATGGCCAGTGTGCGCTTCATCGCCTCGCGCGCTGCATCGGCGCCAAAGGCCGGCAAGGCAGCAATCGCAAGTGCCGAGCCGAGCAGCGCGCAGCGAAACAATGTGTGACTGGTATGCATGGATAGTCCTCCTTGTTTGTCGGCAAAAGCCGTTGCCCGCATTAGGCGCACGGCAGAGCGTCGTTGCAACGAAGAATTCACGCGGCGGCGATGCCGTGAACAAATGCATGCTTTGCATGCAACCTGCCGGATCGTTGTGCATTGGCGAAATGCGCAACGCGGCCAGCAGATCGCGTGTCTACCGTTTTTTCTTCAGATAGACGTACAGCGCGCCTGTGCCGCCGTGGCGGATGTGGGCGCTGCGGTGATCGGCAATCAAATTCGCAAACTCCGGCTCACGGAACCAGCGCGGAACCATCGATTTCAACACCCCCCGCGCGCGCATCTCCAGTTCCATGTCGAACGGCGCGTAAGGGTCCGCGGCGCGGGCGCCTTTGCCAGTGATGACCAGCACCAGCCGTGCGTTCGCGCGATGCGCGCCGCGCAGGAACGTCAGAAGCGCGCGATGGGCCACGGCTTCCGTCATGCCGTGCAGGTCGATGCGGCGATCCGGCTCCATCGCGCCCTTGCGCAGACGATCCGCCGTATTGCCGTCGAGACCGCCGGTGATTTTCTTTGGTGTTTCGAGCAACGCCTTCGAGAGCTTTTTTGTCGGCGCTTTCTTTGCAGGCTTGATCGGCCGCGTTTCCTTGAAGGCGTCGACGAACAGCGCGCGTTCCTCGTCCGTGGTCTTGCGCTTCATTGTCGTGTCACGCGGGCGGCGATTGCTTTGGGAAGCAGGACGTACATCCGCCCGATCTGCTTCATCTCGCCCGCAAGCGTTTCGGCATTATGGCCGAAGCCGAAGAAAATGTCGGCACGCACCGCCCCCTGATCGCGCCGCCGGTATCCTGCGCGACAAACAGTTTGTTCAGCGGCTTTGCGTCCGGCGTTGTCGTCGCGATGTAGAACGGCACGCCCAGGGGATGCACCTTGGTGTCGACCGCGATGCTGGCCTGCGGCGTCAAGGGCACATTCTCCGTGCCGGGGCTCCCTAGCGTCGGATCGCCAAGCGGCGTTTCCCTGAAGAAGACATAGGAGGCATCGCTCTCCATTACCGCCCGCGCCTGGTCGTGGTGGACATGCAGCCACGCTGCGATGGTCTGCATCGACACATTCTCACGGCTCAAGGCGCCCATCGCGATCAGAGTCTTGCCGATGGCGGTGTAGGGGCGGCCGTTCTGTCCGGCATAAGCGACGCGCGCGACTTTCCCATCGTCGAACACGACCCGCCCCGATCCCTGGATATGCAAGAAAAACACTGCAAAAGGATCGTCGCCGTAAAAGAGGATATGGGGCGAAGGCAGACCATGCGCATCGATGTCGGCGCGCGTCGCATAGGGTACAAGTTTATGGCCTTCCACGCGTCCCGCGATGCGTTCGCCTTTCAGCGCGTCACGAAACTGACCGAGATCGACGCTGACGAGATCGTCCGGCAACCCATACACCGGCGTCTGATAGCGTCCCTGCCGCGTCCGGCTCGCATGCAGTTGCGGCTCGTAATAGCCGGTGAAAAGTCCGCCCCTCTGCGCGCCCGCGCCAATCGCGAACGGCGTGAAGTCCTGTTCGAAGAAGGCGCGGGCTGCGGCCGCGTCTTCGGCGTTTGCGGGAAGACTGCGGCAGATTTCCCGCCAATCCGAAACATGGCCGGCGTAGTCGCCAAGCGTGGCGCCGGGCGATTGCGTTTCCATCTGCCAGCACGACCGGCGAAACGCAGCCAATGCCGGGCGCGGGTCGCTCCCTGCCCAATCAGGAAGATCGGAAAACCGCGCGGGTGTCAGCTGCAATGGCTCGGTGGCGGGCGGCTTTGTCCACCACCACACCAGGGCTGCGGTGATGGGAACGACAAGAAAAAGGAAAACCGTCGCGAGAAACCGCGGCCGCCGCATTCAGATCAGGGCAATTCGCCGGAGGTCGCTACCAGCGTCCAGTTCGGATCGCGCGCGCGTGTGTCGCGGACGAAGGTCCATACATCCGTCACTTCGCGCACGGCGGTCGCGTCGCCTTCGACGACTGCGCCGCTTTCGTTGCTGGTTGCCGAGATGAATTGCGCGACGAAGGCGACGGAGACATCGGCGGTCCGGTTCACCCAGCGAGGCTTCGACGATCTTCGCGTCCTTGAAGCCTTCGAAGGTGAACGCGACTTTCTCTTTCGCCGTTTCGCGCGCGGAGATCGCGCCGTCGAACGTGCTGTAGACCTCATCGCTCAGAAGCGGACGCAGAATGGCGCGATCGCCTTTCGCGAACGCCGTCACGATCATCTCATAGGCCTGACGCGCGCCGGAGAGGAAATGCTCGGTCTCGAAGGCCTTGTCGGCAAGCCTGATCGCCGCGACACCGCGCGCCACCGGATCGGCAGGTTTGCCGTCCGCCGTTTCAGTGCGTGCTGATTGCGGCAGGGCTGCGGCCTTGTCGTCCACGATGGGCTGCGGCGCGTCGGGATTGGGCTGGAAGCGATACGCATCCTGCGGCGGACGCTCATGACCTGTGCGGCGGCCCAGAACCGTATAAAGACGGAACAGGATCACGCCTGCCACCAGCGCCAGAAACCCGATCTCAAGAATTTGGGAATTCGCCATATTCGGCCCAATCAGACTTTCACGCTGCCCTTAAGCCTTAACCTAACCTTCGCGGCTTTGCGGGTCCAGCAATCCTTATATAGGAATGCGGCATTCCTTTGTCGCGCTGCCTTGTCACACAAGCGCGATCCATGGTAGCGGCACGCGCGCTTTTGATATGAAGGATTTGGCGATGAGCGGCGAAGGAACTCCGGTGAACGGTGGCAATGGCTTTGACCCGGCAAATCCGCCGCGGATTCAGATCGCCGGCCAATATGTGAAGGATTTGTCGTTCGAAAACCCCGGCATGCCCAGCAATTTCGCCAACACCCAGCCGCAGATCGAACTGAACGTCGATCTTCAGGCCAAACAGATCGGCCCGCAGCATTTCGAAGTCGAACTCAAGTTGCGCGTATCGGCCAATGTTGAAGGCAAGCCGCTGTTCCTTCTCGAGCTTGTCTATGCCGGCGTTTTCCAGCTGCACAACATTCCCGAAGAAATGCGCCAGCCCGCACTGCTGATCGAAGCGCCGCACATGATCTTCCCGTTTGCACGCCGCATCGTGGCTGACGTCGTTCGCGACGGCGGCATGCCGCCCTTGATGATCGAACCGATCGATTTCGCAGCGCTCTATCGCTCGCGCACCGAAGGCATGGCGCAGATGCGCGGCGGAACGGACACGGCGCCCGTCGGCACGGCTTAAATCGCAAGCTCCGCGATCACCGGAACGTGGTCTGAGGCTTTCTCCCAGCCGCGCATCTTGCGGATGATGGATTGCGTGCTGAGTGCGGGTTTGAGCGCCGGGCTGATCCAGATGTGGTCGAGCCTGCGGCCGCGATCCGATGCCGCCCAGTCGGCTGCGCGATACGACCACCACGAATAGATTTTCTGATCCGCAGGCACGAATTCACGCGTCACGTCGATCCAGTCGAACGACGCCTTTACGTCGGCGAGCAAATCCGGTTTCGACCGGCGTGTGGCTGACGACATCGAGCAGTTGCTTGTGGCTCCAGACGTCGTTTTCCAGCGGCGCCACGTTCAGATCTCCGACCAGCACCATCGGCTTGGTCGTGCGGTCCTGCGCCTGCCGAAGAACGCTGTCATCTCGCGCAGGAAGCCGAGCTTGTGCGCGAATTTCGGATTGGCGACCGGATCGGGAATATCGCCACCGGCAGGCACATAGAAATCGTGCAGCTCCACGCCGTTTTCGAACGTCACCTGGATGTGGCGGCAATCGGTGTTGGAGCAGAATTCGTGACTGTATTGTTCACGGAAGGGAATGCGCGAAAGCACCGCCACGCCGTGATAACCCTTCTGCCCGTGGATCGCGTGATGGACGTAACCGAGCTTCTCGAACGCGGTGCGCGGAAGAGATCGTTGATGACCTTCGTTTCCTGCAGGCACAGAACGTCCGGCTGATGCTCGCGCAGGAAGCGCGTCGCCAGATTGATGCGCAGCCGCACCGAGTTGATATTCCAGGTCGCGATTTTCATGGGCCGTGCTTAGCCGGTCCGGCAGAACTGGGCGAGGGCCGAATCCGCGCCTCGCGCGTTTCCTCCCCAAGAGGTGGTGAGAGGAAAAAACGATATGACATTGCTCCTGATTATTGTGCTCGTGGTTTTGCTGGTTGGCGGTGGTGGCGGCTATTACGGCTACCGGACCTATGGCGGCGGCGGCCTTGGTGGCGCGCTGGGTCTGGTCCTGATTGTCCTGCTGGTTCTGTGGCTCGTGGGTGCCTTGCACGCCTAGTTCCAAGGCTCTGTTTGCCAAGGGCGGGGTCACATCAGTGGCCCCGCCTTTTCGCATTGCTGCCATGCGCGATATGCGCAACAATATTTTTCCCTAAAATAAATTTGTAATATCAAGTGGTTATAAGAGAACTACGATTGTTAAACAATGAATGATTTATAAATCGTTCACTTGTACAATCGACGGAGGGTTCCTATTTCATCCTCGTGAGGCTGGAAAGCCCGCAGAGATTCGATGGTCTGGAGGGGTGCTCCCGGCCGGTATTTGAAGGAGAGACCGCCATGAGAGAATTCATTGAAAGCGCAAAGCGCGAAACCGGCGACAGCAACGTCGTCACCATTCTGACCACGGCTGTGATCGCTGCCGCCGCCATGTTGATGGCTGCGACCTCGTTCTCGCTGGTCTGAGCTTAAGAGTTTGGGCGCGCCGGCCCCCTCCCCCCGGTAAGCGTGCTCAAGGGCCAGCGGGCCTTCGGTGCGGTGCCCAGCCCATCGAACAAGCCCAGCTGGCCACGTTCAACCCCCGCCCAGGCGACCATCGCGGCATTGTCCGTGCAGAGTCTGGGCGGGGGTATTTTTGTCTGGAAGCCTTCGCGTGTGCCAAGCGCGGTCAGCGCATCGCGGATCGCATGATTGGACGCCACGCCACCCGCGAGCACAAAGGCGGGGTTGTGCGCGCCGGGGAAATCATCCTTGAACATCGTCATCGCCGCACGCGTGCGGTCGAGCAGGATGTCGACAACAGCGCTCTGAAACGACGCGGCGATGTCGTTCGCGTCGGTTTGTTGCTCCTGGACGATCTGACGCACGGCGGTTTTGAGGCCTGAGAAAGAGAAATCCGCGCCGTCGCGGCCACGCATCGGGCGCGGCAGGGCATAGCGCTTTTCGTTCCCGTTTTTCGCGGCTATCTCGATGTTCGGTCCGCCGGGATAGGGAAGGCCTAGAAGCTTCGCCGTCTGTCGAAGGCTTCGCCGACGGCATCGTCGATGGTCGTGCCGTAGAGTTTGAAGTCTCCAACACCGGCGACACCCAGCAACTGGCAATGCCCGCCCGAAATCAGCAAAAGCAGAAACGGAAACGCCGCACCTTCGGTCAGCCGCGCGGTGAGCGCGTGCGCCTCCAGATGATTGACGGCGATCAGCGGCTTTTTCGCTGCGAGCGCCAGCGCCTTCGCGGTTGTGAGCCCCACCATCACGCCGCCGATCAGACCTGGTCCGGATGTCGCGGCGACCGCGTCGATCTCGGAAAGCGCTAAGCCCGCAGCTGACAACGCTTCTTCGACGATCCCGTCCAGCCGTTCGACATGGGCGCGCGCGGCAATCTCCGGCACCACGCCGCCATAGGGCCGGTGCGCGTCGAGCTGCGAAAACACGATGTTGGAGAGGATCGTGCCCGGCCCCGGCGCGCGCCCGCGCACCACCGAAGCGGCGGTTTCGTCGCAGCTGGTTTCGATGCCGAGGACAGTCCAATCGCGCAAACCGCGCTTTTCCTTATGTTAGACAGGGGCGTCCTAGACCCGAACCGGCCATGACGCAAAACGAAAAACTTCTTCGCATCGGCACGCGCGGCTCCAAGCTCGCGCTGGTGCAGGCGAACATGGTGGCCGATCTGCTGCGCGGTATCGGCGCGGCCAGTGAGATCGTTGTGCTCAAGACCACGGGTGACCGCATTCAGGATCGCCCGTTGGCCGATGCCGGCGGCAAGGGCCTGTTCGTCAAGGAGCTGGAAGATGCGCTGCTCAATGACACGGTCGATCTGGCCGTGCATTCGATGAAGGATGTCCCGGTCGATCTGCCACCGGGTCTCGACATCGCAGCGGTCCTGAAACGCGAAGACCCGCGCGACGTATTCGTGTCGAATAAGGCAAAAACGCTGGCCGGCCTGCCCCATGGCGCGGTGCTGGGCACAAGTTCGGTGCGCCGCGAGGCGCAGGTGAGGCGTGTGCGGCCCGATCTGCAATGCGTGCTGCTGCGTGGCAATGTCGATACCCGGCTGCGCAAGCTGGACGAGGGCGAGATGGACGCGATGCTGCTGGCGCTCGCGGGGTTGAAGCGTCTCGGGCTTGAAAGCCGGGCAACGCAGATCCTCGACGACTTTCTGCCTGCGCTGTCTCAGGGCGCCGTCGGCATCGAAATCCGAGACAACGATGCGCGCGCGCAAGGGATCGTGACGCAACTCAACGACAAGGACGCGGAAATCGCGCTCGATTGCGAACGCGCATTTCAACGCGCTCTTGGTGGATCGTGCCGTTCGCCGATGGCGGGGCTCGCGACGATCCGCGACGGCGTGCTGTCGTTTCGCGGCGAAGTGATCGCGCCCGATGGCAGCGATGGCGTCGAGACAGCCTTCACGCTGACGCTTGGTTCTGATCCCCGCCATGAATCGGAAGAGGCAGGGCGCAACGCAGGCGCAGCGCTGAAACCGCGCGCGCACCAATGGCTCGATCTCTGACATGCGCGTGCTGATCACGCGTCCGGAAGAAGATGCCGCGCGCATTGCGGAGAGTCTCAAGAGCCGTGGCCACGAGCCGGTGATCGCGCCGTTGCTCCAGAGCAATTTCCATGATGGGCCGGATGTCTCGTTTGACGGTGTGCAGGCGGTCCTGGCCACAAGCGCCAATGGCGTGCGCGCATTGGTGCGCAGGACTTCGCGCCGCGATGTGCCGCTGTTCGCGGTGGGGCCTCAGACAGAAGAGGAAGCACGCGCGCAAGGTTTTGTCTTGGTGCGCAATGCCAATGGCGATTCAAAAATCTCTGGCGGCTGCAACAATCAAATGGGCCGCGCCTGATCAAGGGGCGCTTCTGCATGTCAAAGGCGCGGAAGCGGACGGCACGCTCGCGACTTTGTTGAAAGCGCAAGGTTTCGATGTGCGCACACGCGTACTTTACGATGTTGCCGTTGTCGGATTGCCGGAGGCTGCGCGCGTTCAACTCGCGCGTGGTGGGATCGACGCGGCGCTGTTTTTCTCCGCGCGCAGCGCACGGATATTCAAAGAGGCCGTCGCCGGTCTGCCCCTGGAGCGCGTGATCGCGATCTGCATCAGTGCGTCCACGGCCGAAGCGCTGTTGCCTCTCACCTTTCGCAGCGTTCGTGTGGCGGCAGAGCCGAACCAGAATGGGTTGTTGGATTGCCTGTTCTAAGTTGCACATACCACTTGTCTTCCCGGCCAAGCGCTGCGTGAGCAGCGCGCCGAGCCGGCCCCATGGTTGCCGAGCGGATCGCTGGGTCCCGGCTCTCGCTATGCTCGGCCGGGATGACAAGTCTTGAATTGGTGCAAGCAACTGCGCGATCCGTTCGTACGCTGTCATGGCCAGTATTCGCGGGCTATGACACTTAGGGCAAGGCGTGACGCCTCTCTAACAAATTTGCGCTTTTCGCCGTTGTCAGAAAAATTTCACTATCGAACAGGATTCGACGCCGGCCTTCGTCCATTCAAAGGCTTGACGCGCGCCTATCTAACAGATGTGCGGTTTCTGCAGTGCATGGCCGCTGCTTGCTTATCTAACACGCCGAATCCAGGCGTATTATGCACACATGAAAACGCAAATGGCCGACGGGCCGAAAACGGAACTGGTTGGCGTGTCTCAACGGATGCAGCAATCGATTGAGGATATGATCGCGTCGGTGTCGTGCGGCGTCGGCGATTGTATGGACAATGCGCGCAACGCCGAGCCGCGAAGCCTCGCCGACGATACGCGATCAAGTGAGCGTCGCGATGCCGTGCAGATGGTGTCTTCTACAGCAGAGCTGCTTTCCGCGATTGCAAAGCTGAAGGGCGAATTCCAGCACAACTATCATATCGTGCGCGACGCTTCGGCCGAGGAACGGACGCTTCGTGAAGAGAAAAAGCGCGAAGTCGCCCTCATGCGCACGCAGAAAGAGGTTGAGAATATGTCGGACGAAGCCTATGTCGATTATCACCGGACGATGAAGGGGCTGCCTCCGAAGTACAAAAAAACATGGCACGCGATGGATAGAAGCGTGCAGGCGATCGACAGCTATGCGCTCGCGTCGCTCGAAGCCGAAGTAGCAGCCAAGGAAAAAGCGCCTACCACCCCCCTCCACGAAAACGCGGGTTCGAATACGGAAGCCGGAAATTCCTAGGAAAATGGTCTATTCGGCGGAGCCGGCGACGGCGCAAGAGCGGTCAGACGAAAACGGGGCGGTCAGCCGGGAAATGCCAACCGGCTCCGCCACGGCCGCTACAGCGAAAGCGAATGGCGCGGCACGCAAAGAACCGCGCGCTCATCCGTGCCGTGCGCAACCTCACGCGCCGCATCGAGATGATGGCGTGGTCGCGCAAAGCGCTGCGGAACATGCGTTCGGCGCAGGCAGCGCAGAACCGCTCGCATCTGTCCATCCGTCATGGCTCGCGAATGCAGGCCATCCAGATAACGTCTTCCATCCTCTCGCAAAAGAATCACGCGGAGGCGCGGAGGATGCGGACGAGAAGATCCCACTTCGTGTCCTCCGCGCCTCCGCGTGCGATTGAATCTTTGACGTCGTGCAGAACCAAACTGGGTGGCCCGCATTCGCGGGCCATGACACCGGAGTTTAGAAGAGGGTCGAGCCTCTATTTCGCAAATTCCGCCAGGGCTTCGCCGATGCGCGGGATGACGTCGCTCCAGTCGGCGAATTTCGCGGGGCTGAAGACGGTCGTTTTGCGATACCAGGGATATTCGTCCGTGCCGAGCTGTGGCCAGGTGCGTCCGGCCGTCGCGAACCACACTTCCGTGCCAACGCTGGCAGCAGTTGCCGCGGCCGCCGTCGGCGCCGAGATGACAAGATCGAGCGCTGCGGACAAAGCAGCCGCGCCATCGATGTCATTCTTGAGATCAAGACCTTCGATGCGATGGATGGTGACGCCGTGCATGTCCTCGGCGCGCGCGATCTCCTCGGCACGTCGCCATATTGGAGATTGACGAAAGTCACGCCGGATGTTTTCAGGATCGGACCCCAGGCATCCAGCGCACTGAAATATTTCGCGCGCTTTGCGCCCAGCATCATCGAACGCCAGCACAGGCCGACCTTCACGCCGTCGCCGAGCATTGCGAGTTGCGCGGCATAATCGGCGACGCGTTCGGGATCGGGTACGAGGAACGCCTTGTGCGGGAAGTCGTTCAGGGATTTGCGGAAGATGTGGAGTGGTGTTCCCATCGGCGCCCAGAAATCCGGCTCGCCCTTGTCGATGGAGAACGGGATAAAGCGGAGATTCTTGTTGCCGTCCTTGTCGATCAGCGTGCGATCTTCATAGCGGCCGACTTCAGCCTTCGGGAACGAGCGCTGGAACAGCGGGATCAGGCGCGGATCGACCGCGATCTCGAGCTTGCCGGTTTCGCCGACGGCTGCCGCAAGATCGGGCAGAATGTTGGCGAACATGAACTCGTCGCCAAGGCCCTGTTCGCCGGCGATCAGGATGCGCTTGCCGTCCAGCGGCTCGCCTTTCCAGATCGGCGCTTTGACGAGATGATGCACATAAGCGCGGAAACGCTGATCGTTGCGGATCTCGTATTCATCGAAGCCTTCCGCGATCTGGCCCATGCCGATCAGACAGATGGAACGCGAATGTTTGCCTTCCATCTGCTCGCCGGGCTCGACCGCGCGCACCAACGCTTCGTTGTAGGCGTCGAGCGCCTTGTCGAGATAGCCGAGATGCGACCACGCATAGCCTATGTTGTGATAGAGACGCGCGAAATCGGGATCGAGACGAATGGCCTCCTGATAGAAGATCAGGCTTTCCTCGACGCGGCCGTTCTCCGCCAGCACCGTGGCGAGCGAATTCCACAGGATCGATTCCGCCGGCATGCGATAGATCGCGGCACGCAACGTCTCGATCGCGATATCGACCTTGCCCATGTCGCTCTGCACGGAGCCGAGATTGTTGTAGCCGAGTGGGGATTCCGGGCAGGCGGCGACATAGAGCTGAAACATCTTATGCGCGCCATCGATGAGCTTCATGTTCCAGGCGGCAAGGCCCAGATTGATCAGCAATTCGGGATCGCTGGGATCGAGCGCAAAGGCGCGCTCATACGTCACAAGCGCTTTGTGCTGATGGCCCATGCGCTGCAACGCCATGGCGAGGACGTGAAAGGCCTTGGCGTTGGTGTCGTCTTCCTGCGTTGCTTCGAGAGAGAGCTGTGCCGAGCGCACGAGATCGCCGCGCTGCCACGCCTTGATCGCGCGGCGCAGAACGCCGTTGGAAGCCTTGCGCGCCAGTGCTGCATCGTAGTCTTCGCTCAGCTTCTCGAGCTTCGCGATCGCCGCCATGCGGGCATCGAGACCGGCAAGCGAATCCAGGCCGGGAGCGGCTGCGAGCTGTGCCATGTGAAGCAATCCTTCGGTTCGGCGGGTATCAAAACCGCGTCATGCTTAATCTTGCGTGAAGACTTTTCTTCAAACGGTCAGGCATTTGTTAACCACACCGCGCTAGTGTGCGCCTGTCAGATTGCGTACCGGAGAATCCCATGCCGCTGAAACTGTCGCTGAAGCCTGGCGAGAAATTCGTGCTCAACGGCGCGGTGCTGGCCAATGGCGACAAGCGCGCGAGCCTGGTGCTGCAGAACAAGGCGTGCGTGTTGCGCGAGAAGGACATCATGCAGCCGGGCGAGGCGATCACGCCGGCCAGGCGCATCTATCTGCCCATCATGATGATGTATCTCGATGCGGACGGATGGGAAGATTACTACAGCGAATTCGCGCTGCGCATGACCGAATTCATGGGCGCGGTGGAAACTCGATCCGTGCTGGCCTCGTGCATCGAGATCAGCCGCGATGTGACGAACGGCGCCTACTACAAAGCCCTGATGACGTGCCGCAAACTCTTCGACTTTGAACAGGAACGGTTGAACTATGACCCTGCAAGCATACCAGAATACGCAGCGCATTACTGAAGACTCGCGTTCCACCGAATACCGGCTGTTCGGCCAGGTGACGGGCGCGCTTCTCGATGTCCAGAAGACGGGTGGCAACGGTACGCCGTTGGTAGAGGCCGTCGACTGGAACAAGAAGCTGTGGCGCACGCTCGCCGCCGACTGCATGGACGACCGCAACCGGTTGCCGCAAGAAGTTCGCGCGAAGATCGTGTCGCTGTCGCTATGGATCGCGAAGTATTCCCGCCAGGTCACACGCAACGGTGCGCCGCTCGATCCGCTGATCGAAGTCAACCGCAACATGATGCAGGGCCTCAAAGGCGCCGCTTAAGTTTGTCTCCTCGACGGAAGAAAGCCGGTCTCGTCAGAGGCCGGCTTTTTTCTTTG
The DNA here is from genome assembly GCA_037201525.1 of Rhizomicrobium sp. Taxonomy (GTDB): domain Bacteria; phylum Pseudomonadota; class Alphaproteobacteria; order Micropepsales; family Micropepsaceae; genus Rhizomicrobium. Next base: position 57,551 of record JBBCHP010000016.1, read on the forward strand.
GTGCGGATTTTCCCACCGGCAAAATCTTCCTTTCCGGTTTATGTATTACCGGGATCATAACTCAATTAAATCAGCATGTTAGTCGAATAATAAACCGTTTCAGATTGGCATGGCGGTTGCGAAGCGGGGGCGGGGCATCGTGCCCGACGGCGTGCAAAACGCCGCCGACCGACAGAACGGGAAATTGGAGAAACCCACCATGCTTAGCGTGAACACCAACTCTGGCGCGATGATCGCGCTTCAGTATCTGGATCAGACCAACGCGGATCTCAACGCGACACAGAACGCGATCAACACCGGTATGAAAGTGGCCAGCGCCAAGGACGACGGCGCGGTGTTTGCCATCGCACAGAACATGCGCGGCGACGTGGCCGGTTACGGCGCGGTGCAGGACAGCCTCAATCGCGGCATGTCCACCATCGACGTCGCGATGTCGGCCGGTCAGTCGATCTCCGACCTGCTGATCGAGATGAAGACGAAGGCGCTTGCCGCTTCCGACACTTCGCTCGACACCACGAGCCGCCAGGCCATGAACCAGGATTTCATCGCGCTTCGCGATCAGATCTCGACCATCGTCAAGAACGCCGTGTTTAACGGCTACAATCTGGTCGATGGCTCGACCACGCAGCTCTCGGCGCTCACCGCATCCGACGGCTCGCACAACATCACCGTTCAGGCCGAAAACCTGAGCCTGTCCGGTTCGATCGTAACAATTTCGACCGGCGCGTCGATCTCTACGCAGGCCGGGGCTTCGACGATGGTGGCCGCCATTCAAGCGTCCCTTACGAATGTCGACTCTGCTCTGGCGCAGCTGTCGTCAGGCTCGAAGAAGTTCTCGATCCAGCTGAGTTTCGCATCGAAACTGTCGGACTCTTTGACGACCGGTATCGGCCATTTGGTCGATGCCGACATGGCGACTGAAAGCGCGCATTTGCAGTCTTTGCAGGTCAAGCAGCAGCTCGGCGTGCAGGCTCTGTCGATCGCCAATCAGGCGCCGCAGACAATCCTCTCGCTCTTTAAGTAAGCAACGCGCGAGACGTTTTCGAATTGAGAAACGGCGCCGTAACTGCGGCGCCGTTTTCTTTTATCAAATACGAGGCAAATACTGCCGACAGATAGGCAGAAATTTCCGCTTAACAGGTAAATCCTGCCGGGGCATTTGAGGTGGAAGCATTTTTTGTCCGGAACGAATTTTCCGGGCTGGCTGAAAATCGAAGGTTAGAAAACCGTAAAACGTGCGCGGCACGCGGGTTGCCTAGGTATGTGCGGGGCAAAAAGCCCCAGAGCAAAAAGCTCGTCACAACGGAGGCACGAAATGCTTAGCGTCAATACCAACACCGGCGCCATGGTTGCGCTGCAATACCTCAACAACACCAACGCTCAGCTCTCGCAGACGCAGAGCGCGATTAACAGCGGTATGAAAGTCGCATCCGCAAAAAGACGACGGCGCCACGTGGGCCATCGCGCAGAACATGCGCGGCGACGTCGCCAGCTATTCCGCCGTCCAGGATAGCTTGAACCGTGGCATGTCGACGGTCGATGTCGCGATGTCTGCGGGTCAGTCGATCTCCGATCTGCTTGTCGAAATGAAGACCAAGGCCCTGGCCGCGTCCGACACCTCGCTCGATACGGCGAGCCGTGCGGCGATGAATCAGGACTTCGTTGCGCTTCGCGATCAGATCTCCACGATCGTCAACAACGCTGTGTTCAACGGCTACAACCTGGTCGACGGTTCGACGACGCAGGTGACCGCGCTGGCTTCGGCCGACGGTTCGCGCCGCATCACGGTTTCGGCGGAGAATATGAGCCTGTCCGGTTCTATCGTAACGGTGTCTACAGGTGCGTCCATCTCGACGCAGGCTGGAGCTTCGACGATGGTGGCGGCGCTTCAAACGTCTTTGACCAATGTCAACTCCGCCCTGGCGAAGTTGTCGTCTGGCTCGAAGAAGTTCTCGATCCAGGTCGACTTTGCCCAGAAGCTGTCGGATGCTTTGACAACCGGCATCGGCAATCTGGTCGACGCCGATATGGCAACTGAGAGCGCGAAGCTGCAGTCTTTGCAGGTCAAGCAGCAGCTTGGCGTGCAGGCTCTGTCGATCGCCAATCAGGCGCCGCAGACAATCCTCTCGCTCTTCCGTTAAGCGCAATAGCAGCGGGACCGCTCAATCGGTCCCGCTGTCGCTTACCGAAGGGCGTGAGCCGGAACACCGGCCGCGCCTCAGGGCGTAAGGGAAAAAGTTGGTGGGTGAAAACGGGCGGGCGAGGGCAACTTCGTCCGTTTCGTTTTGTCGAATTCAAAGCTTCAGATGGCGAACCAACGCTTCGACAACGCGTTGCACATCGGCTTTCGTCATCGCGGCAGACAACGGCAAACTCAGGGCCTGCGCGTAGTAACGATCGGCCCCTGGAAGTTTCGCGGCGGCGCGCTTGGCGTAGTAAGGCTGGCGATGTACCGGGAAATAGTGGACCTGCGTGCCGATACCTTCGTTCGACAACGTGCGCATTAACGTGCCGCGCGTGATGCCTGCAGCTTCAAAGTCAATCCGTGCCACGTAAAGATGCCATGCCGGCAAACAGGCACGGGTCCGGGCTATGGACCGCAAAACAGGCGCATAGGGTTCGAGGAGCGAGTCGTAAGTCGCGACGAGGCTGCGACGGTTCGCCAAGAAGCGGTCCAGCTTTTTCAGTTGCGACAGGCCGAGCGCGCACTGAATGTCACTGGCGCGCCAATTGAACTCGGGTTCGGTGAGTTCGTAATACCAGGGATTCGGTCGGCCATCGGGGTCAAAAGCATCGTCGACATTCTGGAAGTCGCATGGCTCGCGCGTCATGCCATGATTGCGAGCAGCGACGAGACGCTTGGCCACCGCCGGATCGTTGGTTGTGACCGCTCCGCCTTCGCCCATCGCAATGGCTTTGACCGGATGAAACGAGAACACGCTGAGATCGCAGTGGGCGTTCGCGCCGATTCGCGACGCGCCTTCCTTTCCAACATAGGTCGCGCCAAAGGTATGACAGGCGTCATCGACAATCTTCATTTTGTGAAGGCGCGCGATAGCTGCAATCTCCTCCAGCGCGCCGCATTGCCCGTTGAGATGGACGTTGAATACGGCATCGGCTTTTCCGGCCCGCGCGAGCGCCTGGCTGAATGTCTCCGGCGTCATAAGACCGGTCGTCGGATCTACGTCGGCAAAAACGATCTCTGCGCCATTCAGATGTGGCGCGCTTGCGGTGGCGAGAAACGTAATCGCCGGCACGATAATCTTCGTACCCTGACCGAGATTCAAAGCACGGGCAGCCATGTGCAGTGCAGCCGTGCCGTTAGCGCAAACCACGGTGTGTTTGGCGCCGACATAGCGTGAGATGGCGTTCTCAAGCCGTGCAACAGCCGGGCCAGTGGTCAGATAATCGCCGCGAAGGACTTCGCATACCGCAGCGATATCGTCGTCCTCAATGACCTGCCGGCCATACGGCAAGAATGCCGGTTCAGCGATCTGCTCTGACTTTAACGCTGGTGAAATCACGCGTAGCTCTGTGCGAGAAGTGCCTGAAGGCCGCGAACGTCGAGTTCTTCGGGGTTGCAATCGCTAGAATAGGCGAAGCCTTCTGTGACAGGCTTGGCGCCGCGATTGAGATAAGCCTCTCGCGCTGCTGCGGCAAAACTTGCCAGAATCACATAGCGATCTTCGAGTTCTACGGTCCAGCGCGAGTCATCGGCTGGGATCATGGTTTCGTGAAGCTTCTCGCCGGGCCGCACGCCGACAATTTTCTGCCCCAGCGAAGGGCAAAGCGTGGTGGCAATATCGGTCACAGTGCTGGACGGAATCTTCGGCACGAAAATTTCGCCACCTCGCGACATTTCCATGCTGGACAGCACGAAATTTACGCCTTGCGTCAGCGTAATCCAGAAGCGGGTCATGCGCGCATCGGTGATCGGAAGCTCTTCAACGCCTTCGGCTGCGAGCTTGCGAAAGAACGGTACGACGCTGCCACGCGAGCCGAACACATTGCCGTAGCGTACGACGGCGAATTTGGTGCCGTCTGCGCCGGAGAGATTGTTCGCCGCTACAAAAATCTTATCTGAGGCAAGCTTCGACGCGCCGTAGAGATTGACCGGGTTGGCTGCCTTGTCGGTGGAGAGCGCAATCACTTTGCGCACATTGCGGCGTAGTGCTGCGTAAACGAGATTTTCTGCGCCGAAGACGTTGGTGCGGATGCATTCGAATGGATTGTATTCCGCGGTTGGAACCTGCTTCAGCGCGGCGGCATGAATGACATAGTCGATGTTGTTCAGCGCGAGTTCGAGACGATCACGGTCGCGGACATCGCCTATGAAGTAACGCATGAACGGATGCTGTTCCATTGGGAACATCTGCTGCATCTCGTATTGTTTGAGTTCGTCGCGCGAATAGATAACCAAACGGCGCGGCTTGTAATTCTCGATCACTGTTTTGACGAAATGCTTTCCAAACGAACCCGTGCCGCCTGTGACGAGCACAGATTTGTCGTTCAAATCTAGCCAAGGCTGCGTGAAGTCGCGGAGGCCGATATTGACGGGGGGTGGTGCAACGACAGTTTCGTCTTTGGTAGCGAGATAAATCTTTTTCACGCGATGCTGCCCCATGTGCTTCATCCGATAGTGCGGACAACATGGTTGCAGAACAGGGTTAACAAGCGGCTACCGGCAACATTCCATTCACGCTAAACCGGAAGCGCCGTGGCCCCGGGCGGTAAGGCGAAGGCTTGCTTGTGTCATCCAACTCGAGCGCCGAAAGCATCAATTGGCAAAACAGGCTGCCGCCCATGCGACGATGCGTGAGAAGACCCAAAAGCGGCGCTGTTTCGCGGTCTATTTCGATGCGCAGGCGGATATTCTCGTCGCCAATCTCAGCCCATCCCTCCGTCATGCCAAGCCCGTGCGATGCCGATACAAGAAACGAAACGGCGGCGCCGTGATCGACGTTCTGACCGTCAAGCGAAAAGGTTTCTGAGTCCTTACCGCCATTGTGGGTCGTTAAGGATAGCCTCGACCAGTCAAACGCGTCCGGAAGCAGCGTGAAATGACCGAGCCGCAAGCTGCCCTTGCCGAACTCCGGCCAATAAAATGTCAGATCGAAATCGATACGCGGTGCGTTGGCATAGATTCGCAGCGTCTTTTCGATTGGGCCCTTTGGCGTATCGATGCGCCGAAGGCGTAAGTATCGCCTTCGGCGGTCCAGATACGGGCGTCGCAGAGCTCCAGATCCGTGATTTTGTGTTCGCCGACACCTTCGAACACGCTATCCCCCGTATACCAGTCCGCTTGCATATGAATGTCGTCGAAGTGGCCGTGTGGAAGTCCACCGAGTGACGGCTGTGCGTGGCTTGCGAAGTGCAGAGACGACAGAGCGAGACCGCGGCGACGATCGAGCCGCACCGATAGCGATGGTGTTTCAATATCGATATACCGGTCCGCAACTGTCACGCTTGCGGGGGTGTCACAGACTCTGCCGGTCTTGACCAGCGAGCTTCCATCTCTTCGAGGCGCGCACAGAAGTCCGTCCAGCGCTTGTCTGTAATATGCGTGCGAAAATCGCTGGACCAGAGATAGCAAAGCTCTTTCCACTCCGCTGCTTTTGCGTTCGCATCGCGAAGACCGCGATAGATGCGCTCACAAGCTGCGTTGATGCCAATGTCGTCTCGTCCTGTCACTGCCCAGCGCGACAGATTATACTTGCGCTGTTTCTTGACTGGGATCGGGCACGCGGCGCTCTCCAGGCGCAGGGGCGGTCGTGTGGTTGGGTTCAGAAGCGAAGATGGCCTGACCAGTTTGAAGCCGGGTTCTTTGGCGACGGAGGAAAAAGCCTGCTCCAGCTTTTTCCACTCGCTTTCACTGGAAATCTTTTCCTCGGTTTTATAGCGGCCCGGACGAAAATCGAAGATTTCAGCGTCACTCGCGTAGCAACATAAAGCACGAGGATTGGTGCCGCGCTGGTCACGTAGATAGTCAAGATAAGTATCGAGTTCGATGTCGCCATGCGCGAACCGTTGCAGCTTCTGGAATGCAACGGTATTCGTCCATAAAAGCGCGATGGCGCGCCCGTCGCTACCTTGGATGCGTTCTGATCGATAGCGTGATTCTCGCGGCCATTCGGGTGATGCGCCGATGGATTATCCCAGTCCATCAGCAACGCCTCGTATCCGGCGTCAAGATAGAGGCCAACCAATCCAGCCGAGTATGCCTGTTCATTGACGAGCGCGAGTCGTGGTCTTACGCCGATGAGACGCTGGTACATCTCGTTACCGATAGTGAGGTTTTTTCTCCGTCCCCACCGAGTGCTGGAACGAGTGGCGCGATGATCTGCGCATAGCCGGAGCCGATCATCTCGACTTGGCCATTCTCAATCAGTGTGCGCAGTTTCGCGATCCATTGAGGGTCGCGCTTGGATATTTCCTCCAGTGTGAACCCCGTCGCTTCGATCCCGATAGGCCCGTGAGCTTCCGCCAGGCGTAGCAAGGGCCAATAGCAGCGCGCGATAACCTCGGCCCTCTGTTCCTCTTCGATCGACGAGAACGCAAGGTTGAGATGGAACAATGTAAATAGGTGCAACGTAGCTGTGGCTGCTTCCATGTCTCGAGAAAGCAGCGGCGCGTTCATGCGATGCCAATCTGTAGACAGGCCAGCGCATCGTTAGCCGCCGCCAAGGCAATTTCGCGGGAGGCTCCCGTCGCCAGCACCATCGCGGCGGAGGGACGTTTGTCACCGCGGGTGGTATGACATCGCCAGGTTTCGCCGTGATGATGACATCCGTGATGCCCGTAATCTTCATGGCTTCTTCTGCGCCGCTCACCGATACGACGCGCCCCGGCTTCGGGAAGGCATAGCGTTGGATCACGGCAGCCGACGTTTTGGGTTTGAGCTCTTCGGGAGAAACCGATTCTCCAAGCGCCACTTTGATTGCGCAGCCGATGAAGTCGACGCCGGTGTTCAACGGAATTTCACGCGTACAGAAAAAGCCGCCTGACAGCCGCGCCGCGAGTTCGATTACATAAGGTTCGCCGTTGTGAACGACGATATCCCCTTTCACGGTCCCATCCGTCACGCCTAACGCTTCTGCCGCTTTTGAAACGACATCTCTAACTTTCGTTTGAATATCTGGCGGCAAATGGCTCGGCAGATCGCCGCCATTTTCGATAAAAAACGGTGCGAAAGTATCCAGATATTCGTAGTTGCGATCTGAAAATCCGGGCGTATAGCACCGGCCTTCCATCACAATGGACTCCGTCGAAACTTGTGGGCCATCCAGATATTCCTCGACCATCACCCGCTCTGTCGGGGAATGGCTTCGCGCGAGCGCGTAGGCTTTTGCGAGGTCCTGAATCTGGGCGATGCGCTGTACGCCGCGCGATCCGCGGCTGTCGACAGGCTTGATCACGAGATTGCGGCCGCGTTCGATCGCGACGCGCTGCAATTCCTGAACCGTGCAGATTTCGGCAAACCAGGGCACGGGTACTCCGCGTTCGGAGAAGCGACGCTTCATAGTTAGCTTGTCGCAAGCCAACTCTGCCGTCGCGAGAGAGATCCCGGGAAGACCCAGCCGGGTGGTAACGGTGGCTACCGTGATGGGCGCATCGGCTGCCACGCAGATGACGCCGTCAATCTTGCGAATCTTGCGACTAAACCGTTCCGCCGCCGCAGCCGTTTCAGAGGGGCCATAGACATCTGCGACGATGCAGGAGTCTGCGTAAGCGAATCCGGCGCTTCGGGATCGCGGTCGGAGACGACGACATATAACCCCATCTCTTTGGCGCGCTTGGCGGCATCTACCGCCTCTATCCCGCCAGACACGATGAAAAGCGTTTTGTTCATCAGAAATACAACCCACCGTTCACGTTAATTGTCTGCGCGGTGATGTAGGACGACGCATCGCTCGCGAGAAAAACAACGGCATCGGCGACTTCGTGCGCCTGTCCAAGACGCTTGAGAACGATGTTCTCAGCGGTCTTCTGCACGCTCGCGGCAGCCAGTCCGGTTTGTCCCATGTCGGAGGCGATGATGCCTGCGGCCACGGTATTGGAACGAACGCCATATTGTGCGCCGAAGCGCGCGATAACTTGTGCGAGAGAGATCAAACCGGCTTTCGACGCTGCGTAATGCGCTGTCCGCGGACCGCCATACTGCCCGCTCACAGAGCCAATATGGATAATGCTTCCGTTGCCTGCGTCTTTCAGCAACGGCAGAAAAATTTGCGAGCAGATAAAGGGACCTTTCAGGTTCGTGTCGAGGATCGTGTCCCAATCCGTGTCGTTCACCTGATCGAAATCGGTTGGCTTGTTGATGCCGGCATTGTTGACGAGAACCGAAATCGGTCCGAATTCCGCTGCCTTTTTTGCAGCTTTCTCGACGCTGGCGCGGTCCGCGACATCCATCGGAAGGCCCAACGAGCGCCTCCCCAACGCACTGATGTGCGCGCCTGTGATTGCGGCTTCCGCTGCATTGTCGCGGTAGGTGAAAACGACATCCGCACCCGCTTCGGCCAAGCCAAGTGCAATAGCGCGGCCGATGCCTCGGCTGCCGCCGGTAACAACAGCGTTCCTGCCGGTAAGCGAAAAGCGCGACATTAGCGCTTCTTCTTGCGTGCGATGACTTTTTGGGCGGCCTCTGCGATGGCGCGTCCGTCGAGCCCGAATGCCGCAGCGAGTTCTTCAGGCTCGCCTGAAGCACCGAATGTGTCGCGAACACCGACGAATTCGATGGGGCAAGGCCTTGTTTGCGCCAGAGCCTCGGCAACTGCGCCGCCCAGGCCACCGTAAATATTGTGATCTTCTGCCGTAACGATGGCACCAGTTTCTTTGGCACAGCGTTCAAGCAAGGCTGTATCGATGGGCTTAATCGTGGCCATGTTTACAACGCGAGCGCTGATGTGCCGTTCGGAAAGAATTTCCGCGGCCTCGACCGCGCGCGCGACTTCAACGCCGCAGGCGACAATGGTGACATCTTTGCCGTCGCGAACGATCCGCCCCTTTCCGATCTCAAACGTATGATCGTTGCCAAAAACGCGCTTCGCCGGGCTGCGGCCAGTCCGCATGTAGACAGGCCCGTTGAATTCCAGAATCGCACGCGTGGCGAGTGCGGTCTCGATCGGATCTGCGGGCGATATCACCGTCATGCCAGGAATGGCGCGAAAGGCAGCGATGTCTTCCAGAGCCTGTGCAGATCCACCGTCTGGACCGACGTCAAGGCCGGGATGACTGGCGACGATTTTGGCGTTGCGGCGCGTATATGCCAGCGACAGCCTCGCCTGTTCTACGGCGCGCAGGCAGAACACCGCGAATGTCGTGACGATAGGCAATAGTCCAACAGCGGCGAGGCCGCCAGCGGCCGCCATCATGTTCTGTTCGGCGATGCCGAATTGAAGGAATCGTTCAGGATGACTTTTGCGGAAGTGATGTACGCCGGTGCCTCCAGCGATATCGGCATCGAGCACAACGACGTTCTTGAATTCATCGGCGAGCGCGGAGAGCGCTTTGCCAAAGGCTTCGCGAAGAGAATCGCCGCTGGTTCCGATCAATGCAGGAGCTTCAGCAACCATCGACATCCAGATATTCCTTGATTTCACTATGCGTGGCACCGAGCGCCTGAAGTGCTTCCACGACCTGCTCGCGTGTGAGTTTCACACTGCCGTGCCAGGCGGGAATGTTCTCCATGTAGGGAACGCCTTTCCCTTTGATTGTGTGTGCGATGATAACGCTCGGTCGTTCGCGAGTGGCGCCAGCACGGCGAAATGTCGACAGGATCTGTGGGATATCGTGACCGTCGATCTCGGCCACGGCCCAGTCGAAAGCGCGCCACTTCGCGGCCAATGGCTCGAGCCGCATGATCGCATCGTTGCGCGCATCGCTCTGAAGCTTGTTGTAGTCTATGATGGCGCAGAGATTATCGAGCTTGTGGTGCGCTGCGCACATCGCGCCTTCCCAGACTTCGCCTTCCTGCAATTCGCCGTCTCCAGAAGCGCATAGACGCGCGCGGAATTTTTTTGCAGCTTCAGTCCCATGGCCATGCCGAGCGCGACGGAGAAGCCCTGACCGAGAGAGCCTGTGCTGGTCTCGACCCAAGGCAGGTCTCCGATGTGCGGGTGACCCTGAAAGCGGCTTCCGATCTTGCGCAAAGCAAGCGACTCCTGCTTTCCGCAGAAACCGTGATAGGCACCGATGGCGTAGAGCGCCGGCGCGGCATGGCCTTTTGACAGTACAAATCTATCGCGGGCCGGATCGTCGACCGCATGCGGCCAAACATTCATCTCCACGCCATACAACACCGCCAACAGATCGGCGCAGGACAGCGAACCGCCCGGGTGCCCTGATGTTGCGCGATAGATCGATGCGATCACGTGCTGACGAACGAAGCGCGCTGCGTGTGCTATCTCGGTTTCCAGACTGCGCACGGGTTTGAGAGCAGGGTTTCCGCTCTCGCTCGAAACGGATTTCAAGCTGATTGCCATGGAATGTCCTTACGCCGCCATACGTGTGTTCGCATCCGAAAGAAGATCGCTGTAGAGAATGATCTCGGCGCGTGGCGAGAGGGCTTTGGCGCGCGCGGAAATTTCGTCGGCGAAATCGCGCGACATCACCACAATGACGCTGGCTCGTGATTCACTTAGCGCTTCGGGGGTCTGCAATTGCACAGCCGTGCCGTTCACCGACGAGAGATTTCAGATGTGTATCGATTAGAAGAGTAAGCGCCGATGGATCGAAGCGGCCATGGACGACAAGGCTGTCGAAGATGCGGCCGGCGCCCCAGAGCGCTACGCCGCGCGGCGCAAGGCGATGGATTTCGGCTGCAACAGCCGTCAATGCCATCAGATTACGGGCGCGTATTGTAGTATAATTCGCTACGAGCTTCTCCGAGCGATCTACCTCTTTCCAGTCGCTCACGATCTGGGGGACGCCGACCGTTCTTTTACGGGCAACGAAGAGCAGGTTAGAACGGTCGTTTGCGTCGGGGTGTTGGATGATTTCAAAGCCCCGGTCTCAATCATGCGGCCGAGCGTGCGAGCGGAGAAATGATAGAGGTGTTTGTCGATAAACCATTCTTCGACAATGTCATCGGCAGCGAGAAGCGCGATATTTGGGGCATCGAGGATAAGAAGTCCGTCACTCTTCAACACGCGCCAATGGTCTGCGATAACACTGGATGGATGAGCCAGATGCTCGACAGTGTGGCAGGAGTGCACGATATCGAAGCGGTTGCTTTCCAGAGCCGCGTCTTCGATGCGGGCCTGAATCAATTCAGTGCGTTCAAGCGTGCCACAGCTCTGTGCTACGCGCTCATCCGGTTCGACGGCGACGATGTGCGCCTGCGGCGCTGCCGCGAGGAAGGCTTTCGCAAAACTGCCGCGGTTCGAGCCGATGTCGAGCAGCGCGATATCTTCGTTTAGATCGATGTGCCGTGCGAGCGTGTCGAGCGCGATCTTTGTGCGGAATCCCTTGCCGTACCGCACGTTGCCCCAATCGGCGCCGCTCGATACGGCCGCCGGTGCGCGCGTCGCACGATCTATGCGCGGCAGGCTCTGCACCAGCCCGCAATGAGCGCACAGATGGACGCTTATGCCCCGCGTCGACCTTTCTGGCTGATAGAGGAATTTGAGCGCGTCGCGCAGGCAAAGATCGCAGTGTTCGGCCATGAGACAGATTCCGGAAGGATCCGGTAACCATCTTCCACAATTAGCGTTAATAATTCACTACGTACTCTGCGCGCTTCGCGTAACCGAGCCGATCCATCATGGTCGAAGCGATCCTGTCGAAGGACGCACGTTGCTCTGTTGTTAGCGAGTGGTCTTCTGGCCGGTTCACATTGTGCGGTCGGGCGAAAATCGCAAAATGTTCGTCGCGATAGGAAAGGCCCAGGAATTCAAACAGTGATCGTACCAATTGAGGAGAAACCAACAAGTCTTCCAGCCGGATGAATAATTGCCGGTGAGGAGGCAGTGCCGAGAGTGCGGTCAAGATCGCGCTGTTGATCTCGGCCCAGTGCCAGGCGATGCGCTCGAACTGGCAAAAATCACGGAAGGTGCTTGCTACCGGATCGTCGCGGCGTGGTACTGGCCACCAGTATTTCTTTTCGGGCGGCGGCGCCAGAACATGGTTCGGATCGTCGTAGTATGCCTGCAAAACGGCATTTGAGCGGTCGTCGTAACATTCGTCGCCGAGCTTGTGGAAATACGAACTCGCGACCTTGCGACCATCGCGTACCAGATGGACGAACTTTGCCTCCGGAAACAACTCGGCCATTTCCGGTATCAGCCAGGACAGTTTGTTCGAGGAATCGCCCAATACGCGGCGGTGCTATAACGCGCGGCCGCGACATGCGTTTGCGCGAGTGTTTTCAGGGCTTCATCGCGGTCTGCCAGTCCCAAATATCGGCACACGCCCAGCTTCTGGACATGATGCACCATATATTCGTGCTGCATATCGACATTGCCTGCCGCCGATAAAGCTTTGTGAAGCATCGCGGTGCCGGAACGTCCGCTGGAGACAATAAAGAACGGTTGTGCGGCCACAGCGCGTCTGTTCCTTCGTTAACCGTCTCTTAGCCAAACAGGCTTTAGAAACGGTTAAGCAAGAAAGGATGCGCCTCATGCGCAATGGGCCGCTGTTCATCGCCGAAGCGTCGAGCAATCATGGCCGCGATCTTTCCCGTGCCTTGGCTTTTGTCGATGCAGCCGCCGAAGCGGGCTGCGACGCCGTCAAGTTTCAGCTTTTCAAGATCGAAAGAATGTTTGCCCCGGAAATCCTGTATCGCAGCGCTAAACACCGTTCGCGCCGCGATTGGGAACTGCCGAAGTCTCACTTGGCCCCGCTCGCTGAACACTGTTTAGCGCGGGGAATACAATTCTCCTGCACGCCGTTCTATCTGGAGGCTGTCGAGGAACTCCGTCCATTTGTGGCCTTCTACAAGGTTGCATCCTACGAACTCCTGGTCCGCGACCTACTGAGGGCCTGTGCGCGTACTGGTAAGCCCATTGTCCTTTCGACCGGCATGGCGACGATGGATGAGATCGTGGAGGCTGCCCAAATTCTCAAAGAGGCGGGCGCAACTGACGTGACCTTGCTGCACTGTGTTTCCGCCTATCCGACACCGGCCGCGGAAGCTATCTTTCGGCAATTGAGGCCATCCGCGAAGTCACGGGCTATCCGGTAGGCTGGTCAGACCATACCCGCAGACCCGCCGTCATCGAGCGCGCGGTTCATCGCTGGAACGCACGCGCGGTGGAATTCCATCTCGACCTCGATGGCGAAGGCGCAGAATATGCTGCCGGTCATTGCTGGCTGCCCGAGGAGATCGCGCCGGTAATCGCGCGCATCCGGGAGAGTTTCGTTGCGGACGGTTCGGGCTTCAAAGGTCCGCAACCATCGGAGCTTTCCGATCGCGATTGGCGCGCGGATCCTGCGGACGGCATGCGCCCCTTGCGTCATGTCCGTGCGGCATGGGAGCCCGCGGCTTGAGCACACGCGAACATCTGCGCATCGTTGCCGTCATACAGGCGCGCATGGGATCGACTCGCCTCCCTGGCAAGGTACTCAAACCCATCGCGGGGCAACCTCTGCTCTGGCACATCGTGCATCGCCTGAAGGCGTCGCACCTCATCGAAGATATTGCGGTCGCGACAACGACCAATCCAAGGGACGATGCCATCGCGGAATTCGGGCGCAAGCATGGAATCACAATCGTTCGCGGTCCCGAAGACGATGTGCTGGCGCGGTTTGCGTGCGCGGCTGAAATCCTCGATGCCGACATCATCGTGCGGGTGTCGTCCGATGCACCCTTTATCGATGCGGGTTTTGTCGATCATCTCATCGCCTCAATGATCGAACAGGGGGGCGACTACGTGCTTCTGGAGGAGGGCGCCGTTACAGCCCATGAAGGTGTCGATCCGCTCACGCGCCGTGGGCTCGATAAGCTGATGATGGATGCGCATGACGACCCGGTCGCACGCGAGCACGTCACGGGTTATTTCAAGCTTCATCCGGATTTCGTGCCCATTGCGCGTGCTAGGCCAGTTCCGCACCTCGCGCGCGAAGGCGGAAGACTGACCATCGATACGCCTGACGATCTCGCTTTTATGGAAGCTGTTCATGCAAGACTCGATGCAAAAGCGGGCGAGGCTTCTCTTGGCGATCTTTTGACGTTGCTGGACCGCGAGCCTTCGTTGCTTGCGCTGAATGGCCATGTGCGCCAGAAGCCGCTGGCGGATGCAGGCGGCCTCGCGTTGATTCGTTGCGACGGCGGTGGCCAATTTGGCTACGGCCATGTCAAACGCATGATCGCACTCGCGCGCGCATTGCGCGACCGCGAGGGCATCGGAGCTGTTTTTGCACTTAACGGAACCGACGACGCGCTCGCGCCTATTCGCCAGGCGGGGTTCGAAGCGACTCTGGTCGGTGACGACATCGCCAAATTGTCCGTGCTTGCCGAGTCGAAGAAGCCGGATTTTCTCCTGCTAGATTGCCGCGAAGGCCCCGGCCGCGCTGATGTCGCACGATTGTCGGAAAACATTGCGCTTACAGCGGTGATCGACGATGCCTCGGAGCGGCGTCTGGCCGCGGACCTCGCCTATTATCCGCCGGTTCCACAGGCCGAACAACTCGACTGGACCTGTTCGCATTGCGAAACGCGCATCGGCTGGTCATGGTCTTTGCTAGGGCTTGATACAAACACGGCTCGGGCAAAACCGCTGTCGCCCCGGCCCACATTGCTTGTCGCCATGGGTGGCAGCGATCCCTTTGGTCTCACGATGCGAATCGCGCGGGCACTGGCGCGCTTAAACCCGATTTTCCGGGTGCGATTCGTGATTGGACCTGGTGTTGCGGATCGTGAGAATGTCGCAAGAACGATCGTCAAGTTAAAATCGAATTTCGAAACGATCGAAGGCGCCGATGATTTGGCGAATGAGTATGTCTCCGCCGACTTTGCGCTCGCCGCGTTCGGCGTCACGGCTTACGAACTCGCGGCCTTTGGTGTACCTGCGCTCTATCTCTGTCTCACGGAAGATCACGCGCTTTCCGCATCTGCGTTCGAATATGCCGGCATGGGTATTTCGTTGGGAGTGGCGGATTCAGTGACGGACGAGCATATCGCCAAATCTGTCCTGGCGCTGCTTGGCGATACCGCGCGTCGCCGAGAAATGCGCGCGGCTGGATTGATGACGATTGACGGGCAGGGCGCCTCTCGCATGGCCGCTGATCTGGCGAAAATGCTTGAAGACCGTCGCGCGTCTATTCCGCGCAAGGCAGCGCGCTGAGCGCGTTTTTCGTTTGCGCGAAGCAATCCGCCCAATCACCACGCTGTTTCGGCATCACGCAAGTACAAGCGGGACCGAACGGCTCATAGGTCTCGCCGAAGCTTGTCCAGCTATTGTCGTAGAGAATCTTGTATGTAGGAACGCCCGAAGCTGCGGAAAGCCATGATACGGCCGTGGGCGCGCTGATCACCGCGTCCAGCGCCGATAGAAGGGCACAGGTGCGGTCAATCTCGTTTTTCTGATCGATATGCTGCGGAACGACGATTTTTTTGCCGCTTAAGTTTTCCAGTCGCACGATCTCTTCGGGCATTGCATCGTACTGCGCGCACACAACGGATCCTGGGAAGTCGCGAATAAATGCGGCCCACTCCTCCAGCGGCGCGTATTGTACCGCCCGATCCCCACCGATCTTTCCGCTTCGCCAGCAAACACCGATCGCAGGCCCAAAGGTGTTTCGCCAACGGTAAACTTCGTCGGGGTCAGCTTTCAGATAAGCGTTCGGCTTCGCAAAAGATTCGATGGTCCGGCGCAGATAGCGCGGTAGGGTTCCCATCTCGATAAAGCTCGTCGCACCGCCCAAAGCTTTCAGCCAGCAGTAGCGTGTCCTGGGAATACCGCCTTGGGTCTGCGCATCCCATGCCCGGACCGTCACACATGGAAATGAACGGACAAAAAGCGATACCAATCGCGGCTCGCATTCGAGAATTACACTTGCTTGCTCCCGTTCTGCGCGCGCGGCGAGATCGGGAATCATGCTGGCGAACATGATCTGGTCGCCGATACCTTGTTCGGCGGTGACGAGCAACCGCTGGCGTTTCAGCGAGTCTCCCGTCCATCTGGGCAGTTTGTGATCGGCAATGGGCACCTTTCCCGAAAGTTTCAGACGCGCGGCATAATCTCGCCAGCCCTCTTTCAGATGGCCGAGCCTCAGGTGCAGCACAGCCCGATTAAGTCGTGCCTGTGGGTGGTCCTCCCGTTGCAAAGACTGATCGTAGAGGGCGAGGGCCTGCTCTACCTCACCGTCATCGGCCAGAATATCCGCGAGGTTGCACAGCGCCTGCGGATATCCGGGTTTGCGCTCCAGCGCTTGCCGATAGTGCTCCGCCGCGCGCGTACGGTCGCCCGTCTCGCGATAGACCGAGCCGAGGGTGAGCCAGAGTTCGGCACACTCCGGATCGCGTGCCAATGCTGGCGTCAGCAGTGCTTCGCCCCTGAGAAATTGCCTTGTGATCGCAACAGGTTGGCGAGATTTATCAAGGCCTCCAGCCGTCGCGGGTCTTTTGCAAGCACGCGGCGAAAGAACTCTTCGGCTGGACGCGCAAGGCCAAGAACGCGCGCCGTATTCCCCAATGCGAACAGGACGCGCGGATCGTCGGGGCTCTGTGCGAGAGCTTGCTCGTATCTTTCGATCGCATGCGCATGCTGGCCTTGGGCTGAGAGCTTCAGGCCTTCTTCATATGCGTGTGCAGCGGCGGTCATGACGCCAGTTGTGGCGCAGCCGGATTTAAGACTGCGTTAAGCACATTTCCGCCCAGATTAGCCCAGCATTAACGCAAGTCCTGCGATGCTCTCGCATTGCTTTGGACCGAGTGATGAGCACTGGCGCTTCCCTGATTAGCTTCGACCCGTCGACGCTGCTGAGCTACTATCAGTCGAAGCTGCCAGTGGCGCCTTCGACGGTCAGCGCCACGTCTTTGGCCGCGCAGCAGAACAGCGCAACCGCGAATGATGCGCCGCCATGGGAAGCAGCGTTGCCCGCGCAGCAGCAGCGTGACGCGCAGGTCCTCGGTATCACCAACTTCATCGATACGAGCAATGTGCCCTTGAGCAAGGGCAGCACGACGAATGCCGCGACCGAACAGGACAACCAGAAGCTCTTTGCGCTCTACGCGGCGGTCAACAATCTTTCCTATCTCGCCAGCATGTCCAACCGTTCGGGCATGACCGCAGGCCAGATGGCAGGCTTCAACACCCGGTTTCAGCAAGGGTTGCAACAAGTTCAGGACTACGTCTCATCGACGGCCTTCAACAATTTCACACTGCAATCGACGCAGCCCAGTTCGTCGGTCACAAGCAGCGTCGGCGTTTCGCTCGGCTCCTACACCTATGACACGCGCACGCTCACTTCCAACGATAACCTGTCGAATCCTTTGCCGGGCCTGAGCACGAACCAGAGCTTTACGGTCTCGGTGAAAAAGGGCGGTGTGACAACCGACGTTCCTATCGACCTGTCGAAGGTCAGCGGCGGGCTTACAATCGACAACGTCATTTCATACATCAACCAGCAGCTCTCGACTGCGGGTTTTTCTTCGCGGTTCCACCGCACCATCACCAACGGAACGATCGACGATCCGGAAGACGCATCCTATGGGATGGAAGTGGCACCAGCCGGCAGTGAAACGATCGCGCTATCCGCACCGGATGCAACGCCTGCGCTTTATATCGCCGGCAACAGCGGTCTTGCGACTTCGTCCAATACAACGTCCGCCAGCGGTACGGTCAGTACCACCGACGCCGACCAGCAAGGCCGTCTCGTTAAACTAACGGACCTTTCGGGCTCTCAACAGAGCGGGTTCAGCGCCACCGCGTCGCCCACCACGGGGCTTACCACGGCGCAGGCAACCGTCGTCGATTCCAGCGGCAACGTCTACGTCGTCGGCAATGCGACCGGAGATTTTGGCAATCAGCTCAATCAGGGCACGCAGGACACCTATCTCACGAAATACGATTCGGCCGGCAACGTGCTCTGGACGCGGATGCTCGGCAGCGCTGGGACGGCGTCGGCATATTCGCTGGCGCTCAATCCGAGCGGTGGCGTGGTTGTCGCCGGTTCGACGACCGGCACGGTGATGGATACCGCTGTCTCCGACGGCAACAACGACAGCTTCGTTGCGAAATACGACGGAAGTGGCAACGAAACCTGGACCAAGCAGATACAGACGCTGTCAAACAATCAGGCCGCGTCGGTGAGCGTCGATGCATCCGGGAATGTTTATATCGGCGGTCAGGTGTCGGGCGGTTTGATCGGCGCAGGGCAAACCAGCAGCGGCGGCTCGGACGCCTATATCGCCAAGCTCGATAGCAAGGGAAATGTCGTCTACGAGCATCAATATGGCAGCTCGGGCCCAGACACCACGGCCGCGACCGCCACCACAGCGGATGGCGGTCTTGTCGTAGCCAGCGTGGTCAACGGCCATGCGATCGTTTCCAAATATGCCAATGGCGATGCGACCACCACGCCGGTGTGGCAGGAAGATCTCGGCGCCTTGCAGGCCGGCGGGGCGATCGGCGGTATGACGATTTCCAACGGGCAGATCTATGTCACCGGCACGACGTCCAATACGAACCTGACCGCGGGCGGTGCGGCGACGGTCGCCAATGCCAGTTCGGGCGGCTTGGACGCTTTCGTATTCAACATCACCGATTCCGGATCGACGGCGAGTGCGAACACGGTCACCTACGTCGGAACAGGCGCCGTGGACAAAGGCAACGCCGTGACCGTGGGATCTGATGGCACGGTTTATCTTGCGGGCACGACCGACGGAACATTTGCGGGGCAATCGCGCAACGTTCCTTCGGTCGACAACATGTTCGTCAGCGCCCTGAACGCGAACGGTACGATCAAGTGGACGCGCCAATATGGCGGCGCGGACGGAACTTCGACCGGTCAGGGCGTCGCGTTCGACAATCAGGGTTCGAGCGTGCTGGACGCGTTGGGTCTGCCGCGCGGCACGATCTCTTTCAACCAGACCGTCGATCTCACTGCGGCCACGACATTGCGTGCGGGCGACAGCTTCAGCCTTCAGATCGCCGGAGCGACAACGCGCACAGCGAAGATTACCATCGATCAGGGCGAAACGCTTTCCTCGCTGCTCAACAAGATCAACATCGAAATGCAGAACGCCGGCAAAGCGTCGATATCTTACGGCAATGGCGCAGAAACGCTCAAGATCGCAGTCAATTCGGGTGTCACAGCGACGTTGATCTCGGGACCGGCAAATTCGGACGCGCTCGCGCGTCTTGGCCTGTCTCCACAGACTCTCACCAACACGTCGAGCAGTTCTTCGACATCTTCCACATCGTCGGGCACGACGACCACGGCTTACGGGCTTGGACTGCCGACCGATACCGACATCTCGACGGCTGCCGGCGGCGGCGCGGCGCGTGCGCAGTTGCTCAGCGTGTTGAGTACAATCCAAAAAATCTATCAGACGGAAAATACGCCTGCGGGGTTCAACGAGTTGATGCTGTTCGAGATCGGCGCGCAGTTCGAAAGCGGCATGCCGGAAGCGCAAACCATGTCGCTGCCGGCATTCGCATCGGCGCAGGCGCGCGTTCCTGGTCGAAATCCACACATGCCGCCGACGCCTTCGACGCCAAGGCCGACCTGCTGGCCGCGCTCGACGCCGCGATGGGCGCGCCGATGACAACGCCGGTCAAAGCAGGCGCGGCGGCGTGGTATCACCCCGGCCGCTCCGGCACACTGGCGCTCGGTCCAAAAGTGATCGCGCAGTTCGGCGAGTTGCACCCGACGATTCTCGCGGCCTTCGATATCAAGGGCCCTGCGAGCGCGTTCGAGATTTTCCTGGATGCTATCCCGGAACCGAAAGCGAAAGGCAAAGCACGCCCTACCTTTGCGCCGTCACCCTATCCGGCGGTGGAGCGCGACTTCGCGTTCGTGGTCGATGCGAAGGTCACTGCCGAAGATGTGCTTAAAGCCGCGAAAGGCGCGGATCGCGTACTGATCGAGCGTGCCGAGCTGTTCGATATCTACGAAGGCAAAGGTGTGGCCCAGGGCAAGAAGTCGCTTGCTATCTCCGTCCGCCTCGCGCCGAAGGATAAGACGCTTACTGATGCCGAGATCGACGCGGTCGCGCAGAAAATCGTCGGCGCGGTGACGAAAGCGACGGGAGGGACATTGCGTACATGAGATATACGATCACTCTCGCTGCGCTGCTCGCAATCACACCTGCGTTCGCACAGCAGGCGCCGTTCAATGAACCGCTGGTCGATCATCTCGCCGGCAAATGGGTGCTGAGCGGACAGATGGACAAGGGTACGGTCACGCACGACATCACGGCCGAGTGGGTGCTGGCGCATCAGTACCTCGAGATCTACGAAGTCTCGCGCGAGAAGAACAAGGATGGTTCTCCTGTCTATCAGGCGAAAGTGTTCATCGGCTGGGATGCGGGCAAAAAGATTTATGACTGCGCTTGGCTGGACGATTACGGCAGCATTTCGACCCAGTCGCTGGGTTATGCAAAGCCGAACGGCAATAGCATCGCCTTTGTGTTTCAGAACCGCGATGACGCGGGTAGCTTCCACACCACATTCGCCTGGCATCCTGAGAACAGTACCTGGACGATGGACATGGACAACGTGTCCGCCGCCGGAAAAACAGAGCCCTTCGCGCGCACGACGCTGACGGCAGCAAAGTAATCAGGCGGCAATCAGAAGCTTCGGCTGCACGCCGAATTGCGCGGTGAGTCGATCGAATTCGGCTTTCGCACTAGCGTTCGCCTGTTGATGGCGCTCGGCGAAAATGAATTCGTTCTTGAGCGAATGTTCGAGGCCAGTGAGTTCGGTCACGCGCACCTTGTAGCCATGCGCCTCAAGAAATAATCCGCGTAAAACATTCGTCAGATGTGCGCCGAATTCGCGGCGTTGGATCGGATGACGCCAAAGCTGACGCTCCGGCTTCTTCGAGCCTTCGAGTTCGGATGCGAGTTCGGCCTGACAGCACGGCACAAGCGCAATGAACTTCGCATCGTGTTGAAGCGCGAACAGAATTGCCTCGTCCGTCGCCGTGTCGCAGGCATGGAGCGCGGTGACGATGTCAACCTTGCCATTCGGCAATGCCGCATCGCGGATCGGGCTCTCCACAAAGCGCATGCGGTCGAAATTGCTTGCCGCCGCGATCTGTTTCGAACTCTCGATCAGATCGTGCCGTGACTCGACGGCATAGACGGTGCCGCGACCCTCCTTTCGGAAGAACAGATCGTAGAGCACGAAGCCGAGATAGGATTTTCCCGCGCCGAGATCGGCGAGTATGGGCTGGTCCGTTTCCGCGAACGCGGCATCGAGCGCAGGCCGGATCAAATTTTCCAGATGCAGAACCTGTTTGAGTTTGCGTCGCGAATCCGCGTTCAAAACTCCGTCGCGCGTGAGTATATGCAACGCCTTGAGCAATTCGACCGATTGTCCGGACCATAACTCGCTCAGCGTATCTTGCGCCTTCGCGGCTGCCGGTTTCTTGTAGTGTTTCGCCATCGCCTACGATCTTAAGCCATGACCGAGACCTTCGACAGAAAATCCGCACTCGCCTTCATCATCGCGTTCGGGATCGTCAGCCTGTTCGCGGATATGGCCTATGAAGGCATGCGCGGCATCACCGGACCTTATCTGGCTCTGCTCGGCGCAACCGGCACGGCCGTAGGCATCGTCGCGGGCACCGGCGAGCTGTTCGGCTATTTGCTGCGGCTGGCGTCCGGGAGGCTTGCTTCCGCCACGCGCGCCTATTGGCCGATCACGTTGCTTGGCTACGCCGTGCAGATGGCCACGGTGCCGTTGATGGCGTTCGCCGGCGCGTGGTGGATGGCGGCACTGTTCATCATCCTGGAGCGTACGGGCAAGGCGATCCGAAACCCCGCGGCCAATTTCATGATGAGCCGCGCGGGCGACCAGATCGGACAGGGCTGGGCATTCGGTTTGCACGAAGCGCTGGACCAGACCGGCGCGCTGATCGGCCCGCTCATCACTGCCCTCGTGCTCGCGCGGCATGGCGCCTATACAGATGCGTTTCTGTGGCTCGGCGTGCCTGCAACCATCACCGTACTGATCGTGATCGGTGTGTCGCTACGTTATCCGTCCGCGGGGCGTGCCGCGCCCAAAGCGAAAGACGATTCGCGCGACGGCGCGCTGCCGTCGGCGTTCTGGCTGTATGCGGCCAGTGCCGGTTTGGTGGCCTTCGGCTTCGCCGATTGGCCGCTCATCGCCTTTCACTTCGCACAGGTGAAGGTCGTCTCGCCTGCCATTGTGCCAGTCCTTTATGCAGTGGCCATGGGGGCCACGGGTATCGGTGCGCTGGTGTTCGGGCGGCTGTTCGACCGGATCGGTTTTGCGACGCTAATACCAGCAATCCTGATCGCCGCAATCTCGGCGCCTCTCGTGTTTCTGGGCGGCACTGTTGAAGCCATCATCGGGGTGATCTGCTGGGGACTTGCGCTCGGCATGGAAAATTCATCACTGAGCGCCGGGGTCGCCAGGCTGGTGCCCGACGAGGCGCGGGCTAACGCGTTTGGAATTTTCTCGGCCATCTTCGGGGTCGGGTGGTTTGCGGGTAGTGCGGTACTGGGCGCGCTGTACGACATCTCGTTTACCGCTCTGGCCGGCGTATCTGTGGCGGCGGAATTGCTGGCGCTTTTGCCCCTGTTCGTGATCCTGAAAGCACGAAAATAGGCCGCTGGACGCGGGTTCTGCCCACCTTTATAGACCGCGCCTCATGACCGAACTGGCCAAAATCCGCAACTTTTCCATTGTGGCGCATATCGACCACGGCAAATCGACGCTTGCCGACCGCCTGATCCAGTTCACAGGCGGCCTGACCAACCGCGAGATGAAGGATCAGGTGCTCGATTCCATGGAGATCGAGCGCGAACGCGGCATCACCATCAAGGCCCAGACCGTCCGCCTCGCCTACAAGGCGCGCGACGGCGAAACCTACACGCTCAATCTCATGGACACGCCGGGCCATGTCGATTTCGCCTACGAGGTGAGCCGGTGTCTGGCCGCCTGCGAGGGTGCGCTGCTGGTCGTAGATGCGAGCCAAGGCGTCGAGGCGCAGACGCTCGCCAATGTCTATCAGGCCATCGACGCGAAGCTTGAGATCGTGCCGGTTTTAAACAAGGTCGATCTTCCCGCCGCCGAACCCGAGCGTATCCGCCAGCAGATTGAGGACGTCATCGGCATCGACGCGTCGGAGGCGATCCCCATCTCGGCGAAAACAGGCCTGAACATCGAGGAGGTCCTCGAAGCCATCGTGCATCGTTTGCCAGCGCCCAAAGGTAACATCAACGCGCCGCTGAAGGCGCTATTGGTCGATAGCTGGTACGATTCCTATCTCGGTGTCGTGGTGCTGGTGCGCGTCGTTGATGGTGAACTGAAGAAGGGCCAGCGTATCCGCATGATGGCGGCCAACGCCGTCTATCAGGTCGAACAGGTCGGCGTGTTCACGCCCAAGAAAGTCAATGTCGAAAGCCTGAAACCCGGCGAGGTCGGATTCATCACCGCACAGATCAAGCAGGTGGCCGACACGCAGGTCGGCGATACCGTAACCGACGAACGCAAGGGTACCGAAACACCACTATCCGGCTTCAAACCTGTTCAGCAGGTTGTGTTCTGCGGGTTGTTTCCCGTCGATGCCGCGCAGTTCGAAGATCTACGCAACGCACTTGGACGCCTGCACCTAAACGATGCAAGCTTCACTTATGAGATGGAGACGAGCGCGGCCCTGGGCTTCGGCTTCCGTTGCGGGTTCTTAGGGCTCTTGCATCTGGAGATCGTGCAGGAGCGCTTGTCGCGCGAGTTCAATCTCGAACTCATCGCCACCGCGCCAAGCGTGATCTACCATCTGCACATGACCGACGGGGCGATGAAGGAATTGCACAACCCCGCCGACATGCCGGATGTCGTTCGCATCGCCTTCATCGAAGAGCCGTGGATCAAGGCCACCATCCTTGTGCCGGACGAGCACCTGGGTGCGGTGTTGAAGCTGTGCCAGGACCGCCGTGGCGAGCAGGTCGAACTCACCTATGCCGGCAACCGCGCGATGGTGATCTATCGCCTGCCGCTGAACGAAGTCGTGTTCGATTTCTATGATCGCTTGAAATCGGTTTCGCGCGGGTATGCGAGCTTCGACTATCACATCGAGGAATATGTCGAGGGCGATCTGGTCAAGCTGTCGATCCTCGTAAACGGCGAGCCGGTGGATGCGCTGTCGATGATCGTCAACAGGCAGCGCTCGGAAGCACGCGGTCGAGCGATGTGCGAGAAGCTGAAAGAATTGATCCCGCGCCATCTGTTCCAGATTCCAATCCAGGCGGCCATCGGCGGCAAGGTCATCGCGCGCGAAACCATCAGCGCCATGCGCAAAGACGTGACCGCGAAATGCTATGGCGGCGACATCTCCCGCAAGCGCAAGCTCCTCGACAAGCAAAAAGAGGGCAAGAAGAAGATGCGCCAGTTCGGCAAGGTCGACATCCCGCAAGAAGCCTTCATCGCCGCCCTAAAAATGGATCAGGACTGATCAGTAATGGGCGCGCAGCCTGTCCAAAAGCATTGGCTGGCGCGGATTTGGTTCTTTCTGAACGACAGCGCCGACAGAAGTCATGAATATCTGGTGCAAAGCCGAAATATGGCGACTGCTGGTGCCATTTTGGGCGTCGGACTGGTTTTTCTTACCGCATGGATGATGTTGCTTGGCTCAGAAGCTGGTTTGCCGAGAAGCGATCGGTTGCATGCAGTGTCAGGACAACTCACGAATGCCAGCGAAGGAAAAAACGATATCTGGATTACGCTGGAGCACCATGAAGTCCGGTATGATTATATCTCGAAGGAAAATGGGTTTCGGGCAGTTTGGGATGGCCTATGCGCTGGTTGCCAAACAACGCTTTGGATTGACCCGGGAGACACAAGCAGCACACCGACGGTATTTCAGATAGCTGTCAAAGGACGAATGGTTCGGAGCTATGCGGACGTCAAGGCCGCGTGGATTTCCGACAACAGACTCGCGCCCTGGCTCTTTGGGTTCTTTATATTTAGCGCAGTTTACTTGGCTTTCTATGCCCGTAGACAACATCGACGCTTACGTGCGTCGGAATTGCCTTGATACCTTCCGACATCGGATTGATAACTTTGAATACAATAGCAACATTGTCGCGTAGAGCTACGGCATCTCCCGTCGGCGGGAGAAGCGCTCGCACGCCGCGCTCAAGATGATCAGCGGCACGCACCGTAGAACGTCATCATCCGGTTCTTATAGTCGAGCAGCATCTTCACACCCATCGCCGCGAACGTCTCGTTGCCGATATTGGCGATGCGCGTGTCGGCGCCCGGCGCCTTGCGCACCGTGACCGCCTGACCGGAAGGGAGGGTGAAAGGCCCAAAACCCACGGGCGCCTCAAACGTGTAGGTCTTCACCTTTGTGCCGCCGCGCGCGCCCGTCGCGGTGCTTTCGCCGGTTTCCTTCAGCGCAGCATTGACGCCCGGAAGGGCGAGCGCCGCCTGATAGAGCGAGATGCCGCGATTCGAACCGGTGTCGAGGCTGATCGTGCCCTTTGCGTTGCCGAGGCGAAAATCCGGAACGGCAGGGATGTTGTCGTCCGGAAATCCTTTCAGCGGGATCGACCAACGCCTGATGCAGGAACGCACCGCGGGCATGGCATCGGACGGCCGATCCAGAATGCCCAGACGCTTGGCCGCGTAATCGATCAACACGATCTTGCCGTTCAGAAAGCTGTAGCCGAGGACGCCATCGAGCTTCCGCCCATAGCTTGCCGACAGCGTATCCGTACTCATCGTAAGCGCATCGATGGACGCGAAACCGCGGCCAGCTATGGCCAGCCCATCGATGGTGGCGGCAAAGACTTTCGCTTCTTTGGCATCGCCCTCGCCGCTGGCTTCACCGCTTGTCCCTTTGTCGATCTTGAGACCCAACGATTCCGCATCCGCCGTGTCGATCAGTGATGGGTCCACGCCTGTGTCGAGGATCATGTAGAGCGGCTTACCCCGGACCGTCACGTCAAGGCCGATCGCGGTCCGCGAGAAATCGAACGGAACGATGAGAGGCTCTGCGGATGTTGCGCTGATCTGCATGAGCAGGAATGTCGCAATGAGAGCACGGAACAGCATGGTGGACACGCTCTTTGGAGTTGGGGAGGATGAGCCGTTCGGCTCGCGGGAGCAAGAACATCAGATCAATGGAAGCAGCCGCCATGTCCGAACTCGACCTTCTGAACCTCGCCCGCGCCGCAACGCAGGACGAGGTGACGTGGTTCACGCAGATGATCACGATCAGCTTCGCGATGGTCGTTGCGGTCTATTATTTCCTGCATCAGGCCGATCTGCTGACGCGCATCTTCGCTTTTGTCGCTTACCTGGTGGGAATGTTGACCTTCTGGGGCGAGATGCTGATTGAATCGAATCTCAAATATGCGACGCTTACCGCACTCAAGGCGATGCCCCATCTCGGTCCCGTCACCGAAAACTATATTGGGGTCAATGGCAGCTGGCTCGGTACGACGGTGGCGATTGTGTTCAGCGCTTCGTTCTGGGTGTTGTGGGGTGGTGTTTTCTATCTCGTGTTCTTCTGGAAGAAGGCCGTCCTTGGGCCTGATGTATAATGGCTTGCAGTGTCGCTCTTATCGATTACGGCTCCGGCAATCTGCGTTCGGCCGAGAAAGCATTGGCACGCGCCGCGCATGAGCGGGCGACGGGACACGAAATCATCGTGACGTCCGATCCCGATGTAGTTGCGCGCGCATCGCGCATCGTCCTTCCCGGCGTCGGCGCGTTCGGTGATTGCATGCGTGGGTTGTCCGCCATCGACGGCATGATCGATACTCTCCGAGACGCCGTGCTGAAACGCGGCGTACCGTTCCTCGGTATCTGTGTCGGAATGCAATTGCTGGCAAGCATAGGCCGTGAGTTCGGCGATCATCCGGGCCTCGGCTGGATCGACGGCGAAGTCGTGAAGCTTACGCCCGACGATCCCGCGCTAAAAATTCCGCAGATCGGCTGGAACGAGCTCGACATCACGCACCCGCATCCGTTGTTTGCCGGTATCGCCATGGGCGGCCACGCCTATTTCGTTCATTCCTATGCGATGAAGCCGAATAGTCCGGCGCATGTGCTGGCGACGTCGGACTATGGCGGTGCGTTTACCGCCGCGGTAGTACGCGACAACATCGCTGGCACACAATTCCACCCCGAGAAGAGCCAAGCCGTCGGCCTGACGCTACTCGGCAATTTTCTGCAGTGGCGACCGTGATCTTATTTCCTGCCATCGATCTGAAAGACGGACGCTGCGTGCGGCTGAGGCGCGGCGCGATGGAATCGGCGATCGTGTTCAACGACGATCCGGCGGCGCAGGCGCTGACCTTCGAGCGCGCAGGCTTTTCGTGGTTGCACTGTGTTGATCTAGACGGCGCCTTTGCCGGCAAGCCCGCCAATGCGGTTGCGGTTCGGGCCATCCGGGCGGCGACCAGACTTCCCATCCAGCTCGGTGGCGGCATTCGTGACATGGCCGCGATCGAGGGCTGGCTGGCGGCGGGCATTACACGCGTGATCCTAGGCACAGTCGCGCTCAAAAATCCGGCTCTGGTCAAAGAAGCCGCGCGCGCCTTCCCCGGCAAGATCGTTGTCGGCGCCGATGCGGTTGGCGGAAAGATCGCGACGGAGGGCTGGGCCAAGGTGTCGGATATGACGCCGGTTGATCTCGGCCGCCGGTTCGAGGACGCGGGCGTGGCCGCAATCCTCTTCACCGATGTCGATGGCGACGGGTTGCTCGGCGGGGTGAATGTGAGGGCGACCGCGGCACTGGCGCGTGCTGTGAAAATCCCGGTGATCGCGTCCGGTGGGGTCGGCGGAATTGGAGACATACAAGCACTGATCGCAGTGGACGAGCCTAACATCGAAGGCGTCGTGATCGGGCGCGCGCTCTATGATGGCAAGATCGAGTCCAAACAGGCGCTCTCGCTGGTGAACGGTGTTTGGCGATAATAATAATATGACGTATTATCAAAGCCTTAGAGGATTCATGGCGCTTTGCTGAGGCGCCTAATCAAATCGTCAAATTGTTCGAGCGATTTGTAGCGAACTCGAACTTCCCCACCCTTATCCCCTTTGTGAGCGATCTCAACAGTAAGGCCCAACACGTTGGAGATATTGGATTCTATGGCTTTAATGTTCACGTCTTTTTCAACTTGCCCACCGCGAGCCGGCTTTTTCTTTGCTGAACGCTGTTCAGCCTCGCGGACATTGAGTCCGCCCTCAATAATCGCAAGCGCGCGCCCCTCTGGATCGGGAGCATCGAGCAAGGTGCGCGCATGACCGGCCGTCAGGCGACCGTCACGCAACATCGCCTTCACACTCTCAGGCAGACGAAGCAGTCTTAGCGTATTCGCGATATGAGAGCGGCTCTTGCCGACTTCTTTCGCGACCTTCTCTTGGGTGTACTCAAACCGGTCGATCAGCTCGTGATAGGCGGCGGCTTCCTCTATCGCATTCAGGTCCGCGCGCTGGACGTTTTCGATGATCGCGATCTCGAGCGACTCCACATCGCTCATCTCGCGCACCACCACCGGCACGTCGTGAAGCTTGGCAAGCTGTGCCGCGCGCCAGCGGCGTTCGCCGGCAACGATCTCGAACGAATCCGCCTCGCCCTTCACCGGCCGAACCAGGATCGGCTGAAGAACACCCTTCTCGCGGATCGACTCAGTAAGATCGTTCAAATCTTCCGGCGAGAATGTTTTACGCGGCTGGAATCGATTGGGCTTCAGAAACGCGACCGGCAGGGTGCGCGGGTTCTTCGCTTCGCCCCGCGTCGGCGCGGACTCGTCGCCGATCAGCGCAGAAAGTCCGCGGCCCAATCCGCGCGGACGATGATCCTCTGTTGCCTTCGCGTTCATGCCGCCACCCGAAGACGTTCGCGTTGAATGAGTTCGCCGGCTAGCTTGATATAAGCCTGGCTGCCGGGACATTTGAGATCATAGACCAGCGCAGGAAGCCCATGGCTTGGTGCTTCGGAGATGCGCACGTTGCGCGGGATCACGGTCGAATAAACTTTCTCGCCCATGTTCTCGCGCACGTCGGCGGCGACCTGATCCGACAGCTTATTGCGCTTGTCGAACATGGTCAGAATGATGCCCTGGATCTCGAGTGCAGGATTCAAATTGGCGCGCACGAGATCGATCGTCTTGAGCAACTGGCTCAGGCCTTCGAGCGCGAAAAACTCGCATTGCAGCGGCACGACGACGGCATCGGCCGCGGCCATCGCATTCACCGTGAGCAACGTCAGCGACGGCGGACAATCGATCAGCACGTAAGAGAATTTCGATGATCCGTGTACAGAATATTCTGTGAGCGCATCCTTGAGCCGATAATTGCGGCGTTCCATGTCGATCATTTCAAGCTCTGCGCCGGAGAGATCGACGGTCGACGGCACAAGCGACAGACGCGGGATGCGCGTTGGCATGACGGATTCGGCAATAGACGCTTCGCCCATCAGCACGTCGTATGTCGTGCGCTTGCGCTCGTTGCGCGGCACGCCCAGCCCGGTGGAGGCATTGCCCTGCGGGTCCATGTCGATGACCAGCGTCGGCTCGCCGATAGCCGCGAGTGCCGTGCCCAGATTGATGGCCGTCGTCGTTTTACCGACGCCGCCTTTCTGGTTGGCGACGACCAGGACGCGGAGACGCTTGGGTGGGGTGGACATGGGCTAGCTCCCGGATCTCCAGTAGGCTGCCGGACGGATCGGTCAGGCTGGGATGCTGCTGGAGGCTCATTTTCCAGTGTTTGCGCGCATCGGTCAATTCGGACCCCACATTTTGTCCCTTGAGAAACAGACAAACCGTGTTCGAACCCGCGAAATGCTGTGCATACCCCAGAAGCTTGTCGAGCGGCGCACAGGCGCGGGCTGTGATGACATCGAAATTTTCTGTCGGCGCGGACTCCATTCTCGAATTCTCGATTCTCGAATTCAATTCGAGCCGGTCGCTAATGACCTGCAAAAAAGCACACTTTTTGGCGGTAGATTCGAACAGGGTTACCTGAACGCGCCCGCGCAAGAGAGTCGCCAGTACCAGCCCTGGAAAGCCAGCGCCGCTCCCGAGATCGGCCAGCGTTCGTGCATTTTTCGGAATGTATGCCGCGAGTTGGGCACTATCCCAGATATGTCTCCGCCAGACATTTGCCAAAGAGACGGTAGAAACGAGATTTTGGCGACTGTTCCAGTCCTCCAACAGACCAACATAGGTCTTTAACCGCGCCAATGTTTCACGTGAAACACCGGTTTCCGCAGCGAATTCTTCAGGGCCGAATTGTTCGAATTGTTTCACGTGAAACAGGTCAGGCAACGCGCCGGGAACCGGCCCGGACATGTGCGAGCACAAGGGTCAGGGCAGCCGGGGTTACGCCATCAATCCGGGCGGCTTGACCAAGCGTGGAAGGCCGAATACGGCTCAGTTTCTGACGGGTTTCCGTCGAAAGCCCCTGAACCGCGGCGTAATCGAGGTCTGCGGGTAGGGCGAGACTTTCATCGCGCCGGAATGCCAGAATATCGGCGTCCTGACGGTCCAGATATCCGGTGTACTGTGCGTCGATCTCAAGCTGCTCTCGGATTTGCGCTGAAATGCCCTGAAGCTCAGGCCAGATTGCTGAAATCGTTTGGAAATCGACATTCGGCAGCGACAGCAGACTCAACCCGTCGCGACGGACACCGTCCAAACGAATAGCGATTCCATGCTTTTGGGCTTCGTTCGGGGTGAGGGTTCTCGTCTGCATCGTTTCACGAGCTCGCGCCAACGCATCGATCTTCAAGGCGAATGCCTTAGAGCGCGCACCACCCACGCAACCTAAAGCCAACCCAACTGGAGTCAGCCGCTGGTCGGCATTGTCCGCCCGAAGCGTCAGACGATATTCGGCTCGGGAGGTGAACATGCGATAGGGCTCGCTCACGCCGCGCGTCACCAGATCGTCGATCATCACGCCGATGTAGGAGGACGCGCGATCCAGGATGAGGGGATCGCTACCTCCAGCAGCCCGTGCCGCATTCAATCCAGCCATGAGGCCCTGACCAGCCGCTTCCTCATAACCAGTCGTGCCGTTGATCTGGCCAGCGAGATATAAGCCTTTGATTTGTTTGACTTCTAAAGCTGCACTCAGCTCACGTGGATCGACATAATCGTACTCGATGGCATAGCCCGGCCGCTTTACGGCCACGTCCTTCAAGCCCGGAATCGTCTTGAGCAGAGCGATCTGCACGTCCTCGGGCAGGGAGGTCGAGATACCGTTCGGATAGACCGTGTCGTCGTCCAGCCCCTCAGGTTCCAGAAAGACTTGATGGCTGTCGCGCGCAGCAAAGCGCACGACCTTGTCCTCGATGGAAGGGCAATAGCGCGGGCCAGTCGACTCGATCTGGCCGGAATAGATCGGCGCGCGGTGCAGGTTGGCGCGGATGATCGCGTGCGTCTCCGGCGTCGTGCGCGTGATGTGGCAGACGGTCTGCGGCGTGGTGATGCTCTCGGTCAGGAACGAAAATGGCGAGGGCGGATCGTCGCCGTGCTGCACCTCAAGCGCGGCCCAATCGATGGTCTTGCCAACCAGCCGCGGCGGTGTGCCCGTCTTGAGCCGGCCCATCGCCAAACCCAAGGAATACAGCGTTTTCGAAAGGCCGATGCTTGGGGCGTCTCCAATTCTTCCAGCGGGAATCTTGGTCTCGCCCATATGGATGAGACCATTGAGAAACGTCCCCGTGGTCAGCACCACGGCACCTGCGCGGATTGTCTCGCCGCTCGCAGTCACGACGCCGACGACACGCTTGTCCTCGATCAGAAGATCTTCGACCGCGGCGGCGCGCGTGGTGAGATTTTCCTGGGTGGCCAGCGCCGTCTGCATCGCCGCACGATAGAGCTTGCGGTCCGCCTGGGCGCGCGGTCCGCGCACGGCGGGTCCCTTGCGGCGGTTGAGCATCCGAAACTGGATGCCGGCCGCGTCCGCAACCCGTCCCATTACGCCATCCAGCGCATCGATCTCGCGCACCAAATGCCCCTTGCCCACCCCGCCGATTGCGGGATTGCAGGACATCTCACCGATGGTCTCGACCTTGTGCGTCAGCAGCAGCGTACGCGCGCCAAACCGCGCGGAAGCGCTAGCTGCCTCGCAGCCCGCATGCCCTCCACCGATGACAACGACGTCGAACGCGCTCATGCGCGGGTCAATACGTTGTTGCGATTTTAGGAGCAAGTTAAGCCGTTGTTTCTAGTCTTTGTTTGGATCGACCACCAGCTGCAGTTTTGATCTTTCGTTGGCTAGGCGCTTGCGTCGAAGTTCGTTGAAGTCCTCTTCCAGTCCCTTATTTCTTGAGAGCTGATGTTTGATGAAGTGCCTAATGGCGTCTCTAACAATGTCGCGCTCAGAAGCGCGATGCATGATGGCACTATAGTCCGCTAAAAGACTATCAATATCAGGCCCATACGA
The DNA here is from genome assembly GCA_037201525.1 of Rhizomicrobium sp. GTDB lineage: Bacteria > Pseudomonadota > Alphaproteobacteria > Micropepsales > Micropepsaceae > Rhizomicrobium. Next base: position 90,085 of record JBBCHP010000016.1, read on the forward strand.
AGTCCTCTTGCCTGTTGTCTTTTTCGCCGCCATCGGATGAAAGTCTCAGTCATTGTACCTTAAGGTACCTTAAGGTACATTCTACCAGAAATCGAATCACTTGATGACTCGACAGAACGCCCGGTGATTCGGTACACCGCCCGGCCCGTTGGGCCTTGCAGGAGCATCTTGAATGTCAACTCGGAAGCTACCGAAGGGATTCGTCGAGAAGTTCTATATCGACGGCTTTCTTAGTGATGCTGCGCGTAATGATGCGGGGTATGGCTACTGCACGAATCATCTTCCAGCAACAAGCGGCAAGAAAAGGAAGATCGGCGCTAGCTTCGAAGTTGCGTTAAATTTGAAAAGCGCAGCAACCCAATAGTCTTCATGCAATTCTGACGTACTGCGATCGGTAGCTATGGAAATAGACGCCAACACGCTGCCGTCTATGGAAAGCCATGACGTCCTCAAAGAGCTCTTTGAGAAACATGTTGTGGAGTTCACGAGACCGGCACTTCTTTCTCCGAAGTTTTCTCCCGCACGGTTGCGGGATGCCCACTATGCTTGGCGTCTTGACATCAAACGTGTCGAGGCAACCGAGCCCAATCTCGGCGACGGGTTAGATCACTTCAAACAGTCCGCACATCTTGCTTATTGGCTTCGCAGAAAAAGCCCTATCGTGGACTACCATGATTGGGCCGCCGAAATCGAAGATCTCAACGATCTCTATCCTGACGAAGTTGAACGGCGCGATCTGTTGCTGCGCTATGGCGAGGAATATCTCGCTTTCGATTTTGGCTTGAAAATCTGTACCTATTATGAGCTGGAGCGGCTCGACAACCCCCGATCCAGTGTGCCCAAACTCTCCAAAGAATATATCTTCGACGTGTGCCACATGCTGAAGTTCAAGCACGTCTCGCCGCACGCGATGTATCTCATCTACAAATCGATTCTTCTGTGAGAATAGGTTTTCTCACTTCCCAATACAGAAATCCTTGAACACAACATCGAGCACATCTTCGATATCGACGTGGCCGGTGATGCGGCCGAGGGCGCGCAGTGCGAGGCGGAGGTCTTCGGCCATCAGCTCGGGTTGATCGTCGGGCACGGTGAGGGCGTTCTTGAGAGATCGCGCGGCGTCTTCGAGGGCGTGGCGATGGCGGGCGCGGGTAAGGACTGGGGCTTCGGTCCGGCGTTCCAGACGTTCGCGCACTTTCGCGGACAACGCATCGATCATTGCGTCCAAGCCGTCGCCAGTCCTGAGCGAAATCGAAAGGCCATCGTGTCTAGCGGGCCAAGGCAGATCGGATTTGTTGAACACGACGAGATCGCCCCGCGTGCCTTCGGGCAATCCCGCGAACGGGTCGGCGGCGCTGCCGTCGAGCAGTAGCAGGACCAGGTCGGCGGTCTCGGCGCGAGCACGGGCGCGGCGTACACCTTCGGCTTCGATCACCTCCGCGGTGTCCCGTAATCCAGCCGTGTCGGCGAGGATGACGGGATAGCCGCCGAGGTCCATCCGCACCTCGATCACGTCGCGGGTGGTACCGGCGATCTCGGCCACGATGGCCACGTCGCGGCGGGCAAGCGCGTTGACCAGCGAGCTTTTGCCGGCGTTCGGCGGACCGATTACGGCCAGATGCAGACCTTCACGCAGCACCTCGCCGCGTCGCGCATCGTTCAGATGGCGACGGACATCCCGCAAAATCGCATCGATAGACGTTCGCGTTCGGGTCAGCGTGTCGGCCGGTAATTCCTCGTCAGAGAAATCGATGGCAGCCTCGGCCCATGCTACCGCCCCGGATCAGATCTGCCCGCCAGTCCTCGTAAAGTTCGGCCAATGCGCCGTCATATTGGCGGAGCGCCTGAACCCGCTGGGCTTCAGTCTCGGCATCGACCAGATCGGCGATGGCCTCGGCCTGGGTGAGATCGATCTTGCCATGCTCGACCGCGCGGCGCGTGAACTCGCCCGGCTCGGCGGGACGAAGACCGAGCGCTCCCAAGGCGTCGAGCATCGCACTCACGATCGCGCGCCCGCCATGGACGTGGAGTTCGGCGATGTCCTCGCCTGTAAAACTCGCAGGCTCCTGAAAGAAAATCGCGAGGCCACGGTCGATGAGCTTTCCCCGCGCCGTCGAAAAAGCCCGTCATTGTTGCGTTTCGCGGCGCAGTCACCGGCTTGCCCGTTAGCGCTTCGAGCGCGTGCGCGGCCTTCGGCCCCGACACGCGCACCACCGCGACGCCGGCGCGTCCAGGCGCCGTCGAGAGCGCGAAGATGGTGTCTCGGCTCAACCCTTCTTCCGCGCGGCCGCCGCTTTCGCGCTGTCCCAGAGGAATTTCTGGAACTGCTCAAAGCCCTGTCCGCCCATCGGCATCCAGGCGCGCAGCATCGCCTCCGGATCGCTGGTATCCATTGCGGCCTTCATCCGCTTCTTCATTTCGGCCAGCATCACCTCATGCAGCCCGGAAACGTCGGGCAAACCCATCAGTGTGCGGGCTTCCTCCGGCGTCATATCCATTTCAACGTGGATTTTCATGGGCTTAACTGCTTTCAGCGTCCCGCCTTGTGAGCCCTTGCGGGGCGGTTAAAGGAAGCCTGACCAAGACAGACCCAAAACGCAACGCCGCACGGACCGCGTGTCCGCTCGCCTCACAGCATGGAACACCGCATGAGCCGCAACCAGCTCGATCAGTCGAACACCACATATCTGCTTCTGCACAAGGACAACCCGGTCCACTGGTATCCATGGGGACCGGAGGCGTTCGCCGAAGCCGAGGCGACCGGCAAGCCGATCCTGCTGTCGATCGGGTATTCGTCCTGTCACTGGTGCCACGTCATGAACGCCGAAAGCTATTCGGATCCCGAGACTGCAGCGCTGATGAACGAGCATTTCATCAACATCAAAGTCGACCGCGACGAACGGCCCGATGTCGATCTGATCTATCAGTCCGCGACAGCGACAACCGGAACACAAGGTGGCTGGCCGCTGAACGCGTTCCTCACGCCCAAGGGCGTCCCATATTTCATGGGCGCCTATTTCCCGAATGAGGATCGCGGCGGCCAACGCGCGTTCAAAAAACTGCTTGCCGACATGAGCCGCGTCTATCGCGAAAATCCGGACCAGATCGCGCTCAATGCCGACAAGGTGCCGCAACAGCTCAATGAGGTCTGGAATCGCGATTCACGCGGTCCGCTCAATATCGCAATTCTCGACAATTCCGCACTGCGCATCGGACAGAAATACGATGTCTTTTATGGCGGGCTGATCGGACCGCAGAAGTTTCCGCAACCGCACATGATGGAGCTTTTGTTCCGCGCCTATCTGCGCAACGGCATCTCCCAATTCCATCAGCTTACGGCGACAACGCTCGACTATGTGTTGCTGGCTTCGCTCTACGATCATGTCGGCGGCGGATTTTTCCGCTACGCGACCGACGAGCGCTGGACGATCCCACATTTTGAAAAGCTCACCGCCGACAATGCGCTTCTGATCGATTTCACGCTTCTCTTCTGGCAGAACAAGGGCAACACACTCTGCCAGACCCGCATCGAAGACAGTGTCGGCTGGCTGCTGCGTGAGATGAAAGTCGAAGACGCGTTCGGCACCAGCCTCGATTCGAACTCCGAGGGCGAAGAAGGCCGCTACTACACCTGGACCGAGGCCGAGATCGATGCGGCGCTTGCCGGAACGTTCTCGCAAAAATTCAAGGCTGCGTTCGGCATCTCGCGCGAAGGCACCCTGCGCGGTCGCAACATCCTGCGCCGCACGGCCACGCAAGCGCCTTTCCCCCAGGGCGAAGCGGATGAAGCGCTGTTCGCAAAACAATGTGGAATGCTGCTTGCTGCCCGTCAGAAGCGTCCGGCGCCGATGCGTGACGATCAAATCCTCGCCGACGTGAACGGCATCGTGATTACCGCACTCGCCAATGCCGGCGCCGCCATGCGCCGCAATGAATGGGTGACAGCGGCGATCAAGGCATTTGATTTCATCGTGAAGGCGCTGGGCGACGGCAATCTCCTGTATCATTCCTGGCGCGCCGGGAAGCGTGGACACGTCGCGTTTTCCGACGACTACGCACACATGGCGCGTGCGGCGCTGGCATTGTGGGAAGCGACCGGCGACAAACGATTCCTGGAACAGGCAAAGCGCTGGGTGCACACGCTGAATGAAGATTTCTGGGATGCGCTCGGCGACGGCTATTATTTCACCAGCCACAGCGGACGATCCCCTGATGGTCCGTCCACGGATGATCTTCGATCAAAGCCAACCACCAGCCAATAGCGTTATGATTGGCGTGCTTTCGCGGCTGCACATGGCCACCGCTGATGCGGATTACGCAGATCGTTGCAACAAGCTCATTCTCGCTTTCACCGGCGAGGTATCGCGTGTTGTGCTGTCCTGCGCATCCTTCCTCAACAACGTGGAATTCGCGGCCACCAATCTCGAAATCGTCGTGATCGGCCCTGTCGACAGCAGCAAAACCCTCGATCTTGTTGCAGCCGTTCAGAGCCGAAGCCTGCCGAACAAGCTCCTTGTGGTCGCTCCCCCCGGACAGGCGCTTCCTGAAGGTCATCCCATCAAAGACAAGGGAATGCAGAACGGCGTTCCGACGGCCTATATCTGCCAACGCGGCCGCGTTTCGGCGCCGATCACCAATCCCGTAACCCTAAGCCAGATGCTGCAGCTGCCGCCGCGTCCGCAGCAACAACAGCAAGGTACGCGTCTGCAATAACCAAGGACAAAATCCGATGACGGCAAAACAGATATCGATTTCAGGTCCCGATGGTGCGTTTGCGGGCTATCTCGCCTCGCCGTCTTCCGGCAAAGGCCCGGGCATTGTCGTCATTCAGGAGATCTTCGGCGTCAATCAGGTGATGCGTGACATCGCCGACGATCTGGCGGGCCATGGCTATTTCGCGCTCGCGCCCGATCTGTTCTGGCGGCTGGAGCCCGGCGTGCAACTCACTGACAAGAGCGATGCCGAATGGAAGCGCGCCTTCAATCTCATGGGCCGCTTCGACATCGACAAGGGCATGGCCGACATTCAGGCCACGATCGGCGCGTTGCGCGCGCGATCCGGCGTCAGCGGCAAGATCGGCGCAGTGGGCTATTGCCTCGGTGGACAACTGGCCTATCTCACCGCGACGCGCACGGACATCGACGCTTCGGTCGGCTATTACGGCGTGAACATCCAGGAGCGTTTGGGCGAAGCGGCAAATATCAAAAAGCCGCTGATGCTGCACATCCCCGCCAAGGATCAGTTCGTTCCGCCCGAAGCGCAGAAGAAAATCCAGGACGGGCTCGGCAAGAATCCGCTGGTTTCGCTCCACGTCTACCCGGAGATGGATCACGCCTTCGCGCGCGTCGGCGGCGCGCATTACGACAAAGCCTGCGCGGATCTTGCCAACGGCCGCACCTCGACCTTCTTCCGGCAGCATCTGGCGTGAAAAGCACGGCGTCGGTTCTGACGCTGATCGCAATTGCATGTGCGGCCTATGTTGCCGCCGATCTCGCGCATGAAACGCTCGGTCATGGCGGCGTGTGTCTGGCAAGTGGCGGAAAAGTTCTGCTTGTCGATACAACGTTCGAGGATTGCTCCATCCACTCGCGCTGGATCGACGGTGCGGGTCCGATCACAGGCATTGTCGTTGCACTTGTGGCGTGGATGGGTGCGCGCGTAACGCGGACTGCAAATCTGCGTGCGTTTCTAGTGCTGCTCTACGCCGACGCGATCTTCTGGAACGTCGGCTATGCCATCAAGTCCGGCCTTGGTTACACGGGCGACTGGCATTTCCTGATCGAAGGATGGGAGCCGGCAAACGGCTGGCACATCGGTCTCGCCATCGCCGGCGTCGCAGGTTACATCGCCGCGATGCGGATGCTCGGCCGGATATGGCCAGGTGGCGAGGGAATATCGTCAGGCCGTTTCGCGGTCGTTGCCTATCTGACAGCGGCAATCCTCTCTGCCGTCCGTCGCAGGCGTGTTCGACCCGCGCGGACCGAACACGATCCTGACCGACGCTCTGCCGTCGTCGCTCGGCGCCATCGGCCTGCCGCTTGTCGGGCTGCGCAGGCCTGAACACATTGCAGTACAGTCTTCGACCCTTTGGACCGTTGCGGGATTGATCTCGGCCGTGCTTTTCGTCTTCCTTCTCGGTCCCGGAATACGGCTAGGATAGCGCCATGAAAGCCATAAGATTTTCGCAAGTCGGCGGTCCCAAAGTTCTCAAATTCGAGGACATTGAACTTCCGCCGCCGGGGCCCGACCAGGTACGCGTGCGTCATACTGCGATCGGCGTGAATTTCATCGATACCTATCACCGCTCGGGACTCTACAAGCTTCCGCTGCCATCAGGATTGGGGAGCGAGGCCGCCGGCGTGGTCGATGCGCTTGGCGATGGCGTGACGACGCTCAAAGTTGGTGACCGGGTGGCTTACGCGGGAACGCTTGGCGCTTATGCCGAAGCCAACAATGTGTCCGCCGACAAGCTCGTGAAACTGCCCGAAAAGGTAAGCGACGAGATCGCTGCAGCCGCACTGCTGAAGGGCATGACGGTGCAATACCTTCTCAAGCGAACCTATCCGGTACAACGCGGTCAGACGATTTTGTTCCACGCTGCGGCCGGCGGCGTCGGTCTGATCGCCGGTCAATGGGCAAATCATCTGGGCGTCACTGTAATCGGCACCGTCGGATCGGATGAGAAAGTCGCGTTCGCGAAGTCGAATGGCTACACGCACGTGCTTAACATGCGTAGCGAAGACTGGGTTAAACGCGCACGCGAGATCACGAACGGCGAAGGCGTGACGGTCGTTTATGATTCCATCGGAAAAGACACATGGAGTGGTTCGCTCGACTGTCTCGCCGTGCGAGGCATGATGGTAAGTTTTGGCAATGCCAGTGGCGCAGTTCCCGCTTTCGAACCTAGCATCCTGGTCGCGAAAGGCTCGCTTTATGTGACGCGGCCCGGTCTGTTGCACTACACGCGCAACGCACAAGAGCTTTCAGGAAACCGCGGACGATCTGTTCTCGGTCATCAAATCCGGCGCGGTGAAAATTCGGATCCACCAGCGTTTCAAACTCGCCGATGCCGCAAAGGCACATGACGCGCTGCATTCGCGTGCCACGACAGGCGCGACTATTTTGATTCCTTAGTCCGCCGCTATTCGGCGGCTTCGCGCAGATAGATCGAACGTTTCGGCCGCGCCATCACACGCTGAACCATCGGAACGAACGCGTCGAGGGGCATCGTGTCGTAATTCGGATCGAAAGCGTTCTGGTCGTGCCGCGCGCAGAACATGGCCGTCTTTTCAAAGCTTGGATGGCCGCGGAACTGGTCGCGCATGTTCCGGTCGAGGCCCAGATAGTGGAAGAAGTAATAGCCCTGGAAGATTCCATGGTGATGTAGCATCCACCAATTCTCATCCGACACGAACGGCTTCAGCACCGTCGCGCCGAGTTCCGCGTGATTGGAGGAAGCGAGAATGTCCCCCATGTCGTGCAACAGCGCGCAAACGACATATTCCTCATCCATTCCGTCACGATGCGCGAGGGTTGCCGATTGCAGCGAATGCTCCAGGCGATCGACGGCAAAGCCGCCGCAATCGCCTTCCAGCATCTTCAGATGCGCGAGCACGCGGTTAGGCAGGTCCCGGTTGAAGCCCGCGGACGCCGCCGCGATCTTCATCCAGTCTTCCTGCGTGCCTTCGGCCATCGCGTGGAATTGGGCGCGGTCGCTCGGGTGCTCGGTCATGGGAATTCTCCGAAAGGTGCGGCGAGTTTCGCCCCCTGGCCGCGGCAGGTCAACGCCTCGCTTTTGCGTCAGTGAATCCGCCACTAAGCTCGGTCTGGAAGCGCGACAGGGAGGACATGGTGAAAGGCAACAGAGTTGAACAGGCAGCAGAAGCATTTCTGTTCTGGAGCCGCTGGCTGATGCTGCCCTTCTATCTCGGGCTGGTCGCAGCCCTTGCAACACTGATGGTCGTATTCCTGAAAGATGTTATCGCTGAGGCCCCGTCGCTCCTGATGTCGGAGGGCGAAACTGGCGTTGTGGTGTGGGTCCTGACCCTGATTGACCTGTCTTTGGCAGGCAATTTGCTCCTGATGGTGATCTTTTCCGGTTACGAGAATTTCGTCTCGCGTATGGATGTCGCCGATCACCCAGACCGGCCCGGATGGATGGGCAAGATCGATTTCTCCGGCATGAAGCTGAAGCTCATCGCCTCCATCGTTGCGATCTCAGCGATCCAACTTTTGAAAGCCTTCATGGCGATCAAGGACTACACGCCGGACCAACTGCGCTGGCTGGTGATCATACACATCACCTTCGTGGTCTCGGGCGTCCTGCTCGCGACCATGGACTGGATCAGCGAGCATGGGCCTCATCACGCCAAGCAGGAATAGGCAAACGTTTCGAATGCGAATGCCTTAGGTGTTCATGCTGTCGAAGAAATCGCTGTTGGTTTTCGACACGCGCAGCTTGTCGAGCAAGAACTCGATCGCGTCGATCGTGCCCATCGGCGCCAGGATACGGCGCAGCACATACATCTTCGCTAGTGTGCCTTTGTCGACCAGCAATTCTTCCTTGCGGGTACCGGATTTGAGGATGTCGATCGCGGGGAACACACGCTTGTCGGCGACCTTGCGATCCAAGATGATTTCCGAATTGCCGGTGCCCTTGAACTCTTCGAAGATGACTTCGTCCATACGGCTACCGGTATCAATCAATGCGGTCGAGATGATGGTCAGTGAGCCACCCTCCTCGATGTTACGGGCTGCACCGAAGAACCGCTTGGGGCGTTGCAAGGCATTGGCATCGACGCCGCCGGTGAGCACCTTGCCCGATGAAGGAACAACGGTGTTGTAGGCGCGGCCGAGGCGCGTAATGTTGTCGAGCAGGATGACCACATCGCGCTTGTGCTCGACCAGGCGTTTGGCCTTCTCGATCACCATTTCGGCGACCTGGACGTGGCGCGTCGCCGGCTCGTCGAAGGTTGAAGAGACAACCTCGCCCTTCACCGTGCGCTGCATGTCAGTCACCTCTTCCGGGCGCTCATCGATCAGAAGCACGATCAGATAACACTCGGGGTGATTGGCAGCGATCGCCTTGGCGATATTCTGCATCATGATCGTCTTGCCGACGCGCGGCGGCGCCACGATGAGGCAACGCTGGCCTTTACCCAGCGGCGAGACGATATCGATCACACGTCCCGTGCGGTCCTTCACCGTCGGATCGGGCAGTTCCATCGTGAAGCGCTCGTCCGGGTAATAGGGTGTGAGATTGTCGAACGCGACCTTGTGCTTGATCTCCTCAGGGTCTTCGAAATTGATGGTCGAGACCTTGAGCAGTGCGAAATAGCGCTCGCCGTCCTTCGGCCCGCGGATCGGGCCTTCGACGGTGTCGCCGGTGCGCAGGCCAAAGCGGCGGATCTGGGACGGGCTGATGTAAATGTCGTCTGGCCCGGCGAGGTAGTTGGATTCGGGGGAGCGCAGAAAGCCGAAGCCGTCCGACAATGTTTCGACCACGCCCGCGCCTACGATCTCCACGTTGCGCTCGGCAAGCTCCTTCAGGATCGCGAACAGCATATCCTGCTTGCGCATGGACGATGCGTTCTCGATCTCGAGGTCCTCGGCAAACGCCAGAAGATCGGTCGGGGTTTTGGTCTTGAGGTCCTGCAATTTCATGGTCTGCAGGCCGGATTGAACTGTCATGGAAAATACACCTGGAACTTATGAGGGGAGGTTGGTCCGGTTCTGGCAAAGCGCCTAAGGCGCCCGCAAAGTCGTCATCGGATGTTGTTTGAACACCGCGCCGGTCTTCCCGGTTTTGGCTTGGGCAATTTCGGCGCCGACGGCCTGCGATGCGTTGGGGAACGGTTTCTATATAACGCGATTTTGCGCCGATGCAAATCCCGGCCGCCCTAAAAAGGCTGCACGATTACCAGGATAACAATGAAAACCATCAACAACGGCGGGACTTCGTTCAGAATCCGGTAGAACCCCGGCGGCTTGTCGTTCCTGTCCTCGGCAAAGGCTCTCACCCGGCCGGCAAAGTAACCATGCACCCCCGACATGACGACTACCAAGGCGAACTTTGCTTGAAACCAGTGCTCTTCATAGGCTGCGGTCAACCACGCCAAGGTCAATCCGAACGCCCAAGTTGCGATCATCGCCGGGTTGAGGATAACCCTCAGCAATCGGCGCTCCATGATCTTGAAACGCTCTGATTCTGCGGAGCCCGGCACCGCTTCAGTGTGATACACGAATAAGCGGGGCAGATAGAACATACCGGCCATCCAAGCGATCACGCTGATGACGTGAAATGCCTTGATCCAGAGAATGCTGTTCGAGAGGAACATCATCATGGGCAGTTCTCGCGAAAGCCACAACGCCTGAAGCGTATTGGACAGACCCTAGCCGATGCAGCGTCCGTCGCAAGATCGGCCAGCGCTTCAATAAAGCGCGGTCGTACACCGACCGTCGGCGCGCGCAGATAATCTGCCACGCCTGACTCATGCGCGAGCTTCGCATATTCAATATCCAGCTCGACCAGCGTTTCTGAATGCTCAGACACAAAGGCGATCGGCGCGACGATCACCCCCAGCCCTTCGCCTCCTGCACGCCGGATCTCGGCATCAGTCGCTGGCCCGATCCATTTCAGCGGGCCGACGCGGCTTTGATAGCAGATAACATGATCAAGGTTTTCTATGCCCAGCTTCTCCACAAGAGCGGCGCCGGTTCGCTCCACCTGCCATTGATAAGGATCACCCTTTGCAACAACACGCTCAGGCAAACCATGGGCCGATAGCAGCAGGCGATAACGAAGGCCCGGCTTGGTTTTAGCCCAAGTCTCGCCGATAGACTCCACCAACGCATCGATAAACCCGACAGCATCAGGATAGCAGCACACCTGGCTGGTTGCGGTGGTCAGTCTGACCTTGTTGGCTGCGCGATGCCAATCTTCGAACGACGACGCGGTCGTTGTCGTCGAATATTGCGGATACAGGGGTAGGAGCACGATCTTGTCCGCGCCCCATTCCTTCGCTGCCAGCGCCGCTCGGTCGCTGAACGGATGCCAACAGCGCATGGCAATGAACGCCCGCGTTTCCACGCCGCGCGTTTCCAGTGTTTTCTCCAGCGCACGCGCTTGGGCTTGCGTTTCTTCTACGATTGGCGACCGGCCGCCGATCTTTGCGTAAATCTCGCGCGCGATTGGCGCCGGCGGCGCGCGATCATGCGTCCAAGGGGTTTTCGTATACGCTAGGCAACGAAATGATCGCGGGATCGGTGAATAGGTTGCGCAGGAACGGCTCGACGGCCTCTGGACTATCCGGTCCGCCGAGATTGAACAGTACAACGGCGAGTTTCACGCCGTCCCCCGCACATATCTCAACAATTCTTCCACATGAGCAATTGGCGTTTCAGGCAAGATGCCGTGGCCAAGGTTGAAAATGAATGGCACGCCGGACTTAGCCTTCATGATTGCGTCCACGCCCTCGCGCAAGGCGCGTCCGCCAGCGATCAAAGAGATAGGGTCCAAATTCCCCTGAAGCGCTACTTTGCCGCCCAGCGCGTTCACAGCCCACGACATCGGAGCTGCGGTGTCGAGTGAGATCGCGTCAACGCCGGTTTCGCTTGCATAGCGCTCATAGCCAGCAAGCGTAGAAGCACGCGGAAATCCGATGATCTTCGCTTTGGGATGAACTGTGCGTATGTTCGCCACGATCTTTTTTGTCGGCGCAACAACCCATCGATCAAATTGCATATCCGGCAATCCGGATGCCCAGCTGTCGAAAATCTGCACGGCATCCGCACCTGCTTCGATCTGTTGGCACAGATGCCAGGACACACAGTTCACGAGTGTATCTAGCAATCGATCAAAACTTTCCGGATCACGATATCCCCAGAGCTTGGCAGCTTTCTGTTCGTCCCCGCCACGACCTGCTGCCATATAGGGTCGCCAGGGTCCAGGGCGCGCCCGCAAAGCCTAGCAACGTCGTTCGACTATCAAGGTTTTTGCGAACGCGCTGCAGCGTTTCATATGCAGGCGCGAGTTTCTGCCGCCAGATTTCCGAATCCCGCTCAAGACCGTCAGCGCTCGTAATTGGCGGAAGCGAAGGCCCTTCACCTTCCGTGAATTTCACGCGCTGGCCAAGCGCATAAGGCACAGTCAGAATATCGGAGAAGATGATCGCAGCATCAAAGCCAAACCGGCGGACCGGCTGCAGCGTAATCTCTGTCGCCATCTCCGGATCGTTGCACATCGTCCAAAACGAACCGGTTTTCGCACGAAGCTCACGATACTCCGGCAGGTAACGTCCTGCCTGACGCATCAACCAGATCGGTGGAGGGATCCTCTTTTCACCGTTCAATACACCGATCAGTGCCTTCTCTTCCTTCAAAACAAGACTCCTAAGAAAGATGATGAAAAAGAAGATGGGTCTGTGGGTTGTGGAGGAGATAGGGGATAGCGATTTTTCTAGGCCGGAAGGGCTTGAGACTCAAGGTGTAGAGATTTGCCGGTATTTTCGAACTATCGACAGGTTGGTCTGTGACATGGGGATGAAGCTGTGTGGTTCTGGCGCGGCGGTGGGCAGTTTGGTTTATACTAGGGATATGCAGAGCGCTGTGTGCGCAAAGGGAATGCTTTTGTGAATAAGACGTTCCATGTTCATCAGGTGTCGGACGCGACCGGCGAGACACTGAGTGCAATCGCAAAAGCTGCGCTCGCGCAGTTCGAGGGCGTAACCGTCCAGGAACATGCATACACGCTTGTCAGAAGCCGGCGGCAGCTTGAGCGCGCGGTGGAGCATATCCGGGAAAATCCGGGCCTTGTGTTCTTCACGCTTGCCAGTCTGGAGCTCCGCGACGAACTGATCGCGCAGTGCGCCCGGCTCGCAGTGCCGTGTCTCGACGTTCTGGAAACGCCAATGGCCATGATGCGGCAGTTTCTGGGTACGGCAGAGACGCACAGGCCCGGCGGGCAGCATGAAGTCGATCAGCGCTATCTGTTGCGGATATCGAGGCGCTGAACTACACGATTCAGCATGATGACGGTCAATCGCTGGATAGCCTGAACGAGGCGGAGGTTATCCTGGTTGGTGCTAGCCGGACCTCCAAGACACCAACCTGTGTGTATCTCGCGATCCGCGGCTTGCGGGCCGCTAATGTCCCATTGGTGCCGGGCATTCCACTACCTCCACAATTGTTGGCTGCGAAAGTGCCGCTGGTCGTCGGCCTGTGGGCATCACCGGAGCGGCTGATCCAGGTTCGCCGCAACCGGCTTTCCACGATGGGTGAAAGACGCGACACGGATTACGTGGAAGTCGACAGCGTGCGTGCCGAGATCAACACGACCCGAAGGCTTTTCGAACAGCAGGAATGGCCGTCGCTTGATGTGTCGCGCCGTTCGATTGAGGAAACCTCGGCGGCGATCATCAATCTTCTCGCCGAACGCATGGTCGAAAACGCATGAAACTCGTTCTGGCGTCGGCAAGCGCCAGCCGCGCAGAAATTCTTCGCGGTGCCGGCGTGCCGTTCGAGGTCTGTCCCGCGGGCATGGATGAGGATGCAGTCAAGCATGAGATGTGCTGGGCGGAGGGCTCCGCAATTGCTGGAAAACTTGCCAAGCTGAAAGCGCTCCATATATCCACACGCTATCCACAAGACCTGGTCCTCGGTGCGGATCAGGTTTTGGTGCTGGAAAATGAACTGTTCAGCAAAGCAGCGACGCTGGGTGATGCCGCGCTGCAGCTCCGACTTCTACGTGGGAAGGCGCATCAACTTGTCGGTGCGGCTGCCCTGGCGCATGACGGAAAGCTTGTTTGGCGGCACACGGATGTCGCAACCTTGTGGATGCGTGAATTCGGCGAGGAATTTCTGAAAGCCTATTTGATCGCAGAAGGAAATACGCTTCTCGGCAGCGTGGGCTGTTATCGGCTGGAAAGTAGCGGCGCGCAGCTTTTCGACCGCGTAGAGGGTGATTATTTCTCTATCCTGGGATTGCCTTTGCTGCCGCTGTTGGCGGCCTTGCGCGATCACGGTGTGCTGGAGCGATGAGCGGACAAGTGAGGCTCGCGGGTGTGATCGGGTGGCCTGTAACCCACAGTCTGTCGCCGCGCCTGCACGGCTACTGGTTGGAAAAATACGGCGTCGAAGGGTCTTATATCGCGCTACCCGTCCGGCGCGAAGATTTCTCTACAGCGGTGCGATCTCTGCAACGCGAAGGCTATCGCGGCGTGAGCGTAACGGTGCCCCACAAGGAAGCCGCGTTTGCCATCGCGCATCGTGTCGATCGCGCCGCAAAAGCAGCAGGCGCCGTCAACCAGCTTCTCTTCCATGAGGATGGCGCGATAGAGGGTCTAAACACGGACGCCATTGGACTTGCCGCAAGTTTGCGCGAGGCTGGTGTTTCGCTGGACGGCAAGCCCGCAATTCTGCTGGGTGCCGGTGGTGCGGCGCGCGCCGCCGTTCTTGCGCTGACGATGCTTGGAGCCAGTGAAATCCGGGTCCTGAACCGGGACCGGCATCGCGCAGAGGTCCTGGTCTCGAACCTTTCGTCCGCGATAGATACCGATTTGATTCCAATGGGATTGGAGGACTGGCACAAGATTGCCGGCGATTCGATTCTTGTGGTCAACACGACCAGCGCGGGCATGAAGGGTACACCATCGCTTGATCTCCGGCTGGAAGCGCTACCGAAGACCGCCACGATCTGCGATATCGTCTACAATCCGCTTGAAACAGATTTGCTGAAACGTGCACGAGCCGCAAACCTGAAAACTGTGGACGGATTGGGGATGCTGATGCATCAGGCGATACCGGCATTCAAGGCGTTCTTCGGTGTCGAACCCGAAGTAACGCCTGCGCTGCGCCGCGAACTGGAAGAGGCTTTGGCGGATGGCTGAGCGGCCATTTGTTATTGGCCTTACCGGTTCCATCGGAATGGGCAAAAGCGAAACGGCCAGGATGTTCGCGAAGCTCGGGATCCCGGTCTATGACTCTGACGCAGCGGTCCATACGCTCTATGAGCCGGGCGGTGCGGCGGTGGAAAAAATTGCAGCCGCTTTCCCCGGCACGGTCCGGGGTGGACGCGTGGATCGTGCAGCATTGTCGAAGCAGCTTGCCGGCGACGAAGCGGCTTTCAAGAAGCTCGAATCCATCGTTCATCCGCTGGTGGCGGAAGAGAACCGCAAATTCCTAGCGCAAGCGCAGGCCGATCGCGCCGATATGACGGTGCAGGATATTCCCCTACTGTTCGAGACCGGCGGTCATGCGCGCATGGACGCTGTGGTTGTTGTTTCCGCGCCCACTCACATTCAGCGCCAGCGCGTGCTCGAACGCCCGGGCATGAGCGAGGAAAAGCTAGACCAGATTCTGTCACGTCAGATGCCGGACGCAGAAAAGCGTGCAAAAGCCCATTTTGTGGTTGAAACGGACAAGGGCCTCGATCATGCCTTCGCGCAGGTGAAAGCCATCGTAGAAGCCCTGAAAGCGAAGCGGCATGCGTGAGGTTGTGCTCGATACCGAGACGACGGGACTCGATCCTAGCGACGGGCATCGGGTGATCGATATTGGTTGCGTGGAGCTATTGGATCATTTCCCGACCGGGCGGACGTTTCAGACATACCTCAACCCGGAACGAGACGTGCCGCCGGAGGTACAGAAGGTCCATGGTATTACGACGGAGTTTCTTGCTGACAAGCCTTTCTTCTCCGTGGTTGTGGACGAGTTTCTGGAGTTTATCGGCGATGCGCCGCTGGTGATCCACAATGCCAGCTTCGATCTCAAGTTCCTGAATTCGGAACTGCATCGCGTGAACCGCTCGCCAATTCCGCTGGCGCGAGCGATCGACACGATCGACATCGCGAAGAGCAAACTTCCCGGCGCACGCTATTCGCTCGACGAACTGTGCAAGCGTTTCAGCATCGACCTCACCTCACGCACGCTGCACGGCGCGCTGCTCGACTCGCAGCTGACCGCACAGGTCTATCAGGAGCTTCTGGGCGGCAGGCAGAAAAATCTGCTGCTGTCGCCGCAGGATGAAGCCGCTGCTATCGTCGTCACTGAAGTGCGCGTCGCGCGCCTGCGGCCCGAACCGCTGGCACCGCGCTTCACCGACGTGGAAATCGCGGCACATACCGTGTTTGTGGAGAAGGAGCTCGGTAGCGACGCGGTGTGGAACTGGGGCTAAAATCTATTTCTTCTTCATCGCCGCGATCATGATGGTCGCACTCGACGTTGCGATTACCTTGCCCTCTGCGTTGGCCAGGGTTGCTTCCAGGAAGTTGATCTGACGACCGCGCTTAACAACCTTCGCCTCGGCGACGTGACGCCCGGCTGAACCCTGCGACAGATAAGAGACTTTCATCTCAAGTGTCGGCGCGATCTCACCCCATTGCAGAACAAGCCCCGCCGCAACCGCCAGAACGTCGTCCATAACGCACGCTATGGCGCCGCCGTGCAATGCGCCGAAACGGTTGAAATGCGCCTCGCCAAGCTCATATGCGATTTTGGCGAATCCGGTTTCTGTATCGATTTCCAGCAGTTGCTGGTTCAGCCATGCCGAGCACGGGGCTTGGCGTTTTAGGATCGCCTGGATGTTCGCGGGATAGTCTGACGCCTTCGAAGCGTCGATGGGCTGACGCATATTAGGCCCAGAACGGCTCGATACGTTTGAATTTGTCCAGCGGTTGAGTGCTTTGTCCCCCAACCGCGTGGCCCGCGCGCAATGCCAGCCATTCACGATACCGGAAACGAAACACAAATCGGCCTGCGTGTGCGCACCAAGGCTTTCGTCCAACGTCAGTTGGGAAAGTGTCGCGCGCACCTGCGCCGCGTCGTTAAGCCCGCCAAGCAATTCCTGAAGCTCTTTGATGGCCGATATATATTTTTTGACCTTTTTCTTTTGGAACAGAGGTCCATAGAACTCTGCCGTATAGCGCAGTTTCTTGAGCGAAATGCGCAAGCGGTGGCATTCGCGCGCGTCCAGGTTCTTCACATACCGGCCGCGCTTGCGCGTCTTGATCAGATATTCGTCCAGAACGCGCGGTGCGACGGATTTTACAGGAGCGCGCACGGCGATTCGGCTCTTAAGGTCGATGCCTGCGGCGGTGGCCCATGTCCGGGTTTGCGCGGCAAGCGCCACATCATCCAGAAGAATCGCGAATTCTATGCCCCGACACGCGATCGACCGTTTGGTCCCAGGCTTCTACCCGGGCACGGTCCAACCGCTCGCGCAGCAAGGCAAAGGCCTCGTCGCCGGCGGCCTCTTCGGGCGGCCCAAGTAGCTCTTCCGCAAACACATCCAGGTCGCGCGCCGGCGCGATGGCCGAGCTGAACGTCTTCGTGCGCTCCTGAAGTTCACGCAGCGCCGGCGTGCGAAAATCGTCCCCGAAGGCTGCGAAGGCCACGGTGAGACGGCGCAGACCGACCCGCAACTGATGCAGACCTTCAATGTCGCGCGATCGTGTGACGGCGCCGACATTGGCCGCGACATGTGCAAGACATTCGAGCATGGTGACGCGATAAGCATCCTCCACGCTCATTTCGCGGCTGATGCGCAAGGGGCGTTTATTGACAGCCAGCGCCTGCAGATCGGCGCTGCGCGTGCCTGTGATCGTGCGAATGATGGCGGGACGGGGCTCTTCCATATGATTCGATCTTAGCTAAACCATCCGTACCGGCAATCCCGCGCGTGCGAGCGCTTCCTTGGCCTGCGCAACCGTAGCCTCGCCGAAGTGAAAGATCGATGCGGCGAGCACCGCATTGGCATGTCCGTCGCGGATTCCCTCGACCAGATGATCCAGAGTTCCAACACCACCCGATGCGATGACGGGGATTGTGACAGCATCGGCGACAGCACAGGTGAGCGCCAAATCAAATCCGTTCTTCGTCCCGTCGCGGTCCATGGAGGTCAGCAGAATTTCGCCCGCGCCAAGCGAAGCCACCTCGCGCGCGTAGGCGATTGCATCGAGGCCGGTCGCATTGCGCCCGCCATGCGTGAAGACTTCCCATTTGCCGGGCGCTGTCTGTTTGGCATCGATGGCGATGACAATGCACTGGCTGCCGAATTTCTCGGCAGCTTGACGTACAAAAATCGCGGTTTGCGCACGGCCTCGGTCATGATCGAAACCTTGTCGGCGCCCGCGAGCAGAAGATCGCGGACGTCGTCCAGCGTGCGCACACCGCCGCCAACGGTCAGCGGTATGAAACAGACATCCGCGGTCCGCCGCACGACATCCAGCAGGATACCGCGTTTCTCATGGCTCGCCGTGATGTCGAGGAAGCAAAGCTCGTCTGCGCTGGCCGCATCATAAAGAACCGCCTGCTCGACCGGATCGCCGGCATCGCGCAGATCGACGAAGTTCACGCCTTTAACGACGCGTCCGTCCTTCACGTCAAGACAGGGAATGATGCGAATCTTGAGCATGACTTAATCTGACTTCGATTCATTTCTGCGATAAAGAAGCACAAACACAATCGACATGAGGCCTACAGTCAGAGTTGGCGCGATTGTCATCACGACACAAAACGCAAATTCTTCCCGCGTGGTCAGCTGAGATATAGGCCCCCAAATTAAGCGCACCCATGCGATGCTGGCTGCGGTCAGAACAAATGTTACCCCCATGGTCCTTAGAATATACGGTGTTGCACCTAAGCGGCGTATCGCATCACTTTCGTCTTCTGCTCGCTCCCCAGGCCGGTTCAAGAGCATAACTACCTTGTGCCCCGTGCGCGGGCGGCGACACTCATCAGCGCGCGGCCACAGGCGGCTTCAGCGGGGACTGCAGTGGTCTTGCAAAGCGCCTCGGTGTCGAGCAGTTGATCGAGGACTTCCAGAAGATTGGCTTTTGCTCCAGCGAAGCGCCTGATTCTTGAACGAGATCGCACGCGAAAAATGCACCGGCGGGCGGAGTTTGCGGATAGCGCCGTCGATGCTTTCACCGCGTTTGCTTTCGACGCTCACCAGCAAAAGCCTTTGGAAGTGCGACATGGCCTGACGGACAATCTGGACCGGAGACGTGCCCGCGATCCACAACCGCTCCAGCGCGAGGTCGAGCTTGGCGACATCGCCATTGCCGGCGGCATCGATCGCTTCCTCAACGCGCGCCTCGGCCTCGTCGCCAAGGGTTTCCTGCACATCCTCCAATGTCACGCTCTTCTTGCCATGCGCATAAAGCGCCAGCTTTTCGATCTCGCGCCGCGTCACGCCGCGGTCGGAACCGAGTCGCGAGACCGCGTCCTCCAGCGCATCCGGCGCGATAGCAAGGCCTTCGGCTTTCAGCCCGGACCGCACCACATCGAAGAGATCCCGGGCTGTGTCGGGATAGCAGGCAATGGCCGCGGCGTTGTCGGCTTCTTCGAAAACCTTGCGCAGGCCTGTGCCTTTCGCGAGATCGCCGCCCTCGACCACGATCAACGCATCTCCGGCGGGTTCTTCGAGGAATGTTTCGAACAATTTGGAGAGACTGTTGCCTGCGCCTCGCACGCGAACGACACGACGCCCGCCGAGCATGGAGATTGCGGCCGCTTCGTCGGAAAGCCGGGCAGGATCGGAGATGAGCGCCGAATCGTCGAGATCGGCGACGCGAAACGCGTCGTTCAAATCCTCGACCACAGTTTTCATCAAGGTTTCGGAACGCTCGCGGACCATGCCCGTATCGGGGGCCGAACACCAGCGCGGCAACCAGGTTTTTCGGCGGAATGCGCGGCGTAGCGGTCGGCTTCAGATGTCTTGACGATCATTTCTGAACCGACTTCGCCTCACGCGCAAAATACACCGCGAGATCGGTGCGGATGCGATAGGCGATGTCTTCCGCCGAACGGATATCGGAATCCTTCTGCGCCATCAGACTGGCGTAAGGGGAAGCGACAACATTGTAAGCCGACAGACCCGTTTCGGTGCCCTGCGTGAGTACGGCGCCTTTCTTGTCGGTCAGCGTGTATCTGACCGTCAGTGTATCGTTATAGCGTGTGATCGCCGCATCATTCTGCACCGCCACGCCCTCCGATTTCTCGGACAGAGTGACATGCAAGCGGTAGGCATTTTTATAGGCGCGGCCCGACGAGTCGAACAGGTCGATCAGCGTGTTGCGCAACTCATATCCAAGTTTCTGCTCATCGATCGGATCGACATAGATAAGCGCGAGCTCGCCCGCGGTCGCGGCTGTGTCGGCGCTGTTGCCGTAGAGCGGGTGAAAACCGCAGCCACTCGCTGCGAAAGCCAGCGCAAGCGCAGCGGTCGTCCTCACGGCTTTCATGCGACGATATTCACGATCCGGCGTGGAACCACGATCACACGCTTTGGCTCTCTACCTTCCAGCGCGCGCACAACGCCGTCGAGCGCCAGAGCGTCCGCCTTCAGCGCATCTTCCGGAATGTCGGTCGCGACATCCAGCGTTCCGCGCAGCTTGCCGTTCACCTGCACGCCGATGGTCATGGTGTCGGATTTAATCAGCGCGGGATCGAATTTCGGCCAATCGGTTGCTGCGATCATCGCGGTGTGCCCGAGTGCTTCCCAGCAAGTTTCCGCCAGATGTGGCATCATGGGTCCGATCAACACGACAAGCGCCTCCAAAGCTTCGCGGCGCACTGCGCCCGCGATCTTGGCATCTGCGCTGCTTATAGCATTGGCGAGTGTATAAATCTGCGCCACCGCCCGGTTGAAGCGCAGCGCATCGAGATCTTCGGTCACGGCCCGCGATGGCACGGTGCGTCGCTCGTCGCAACTCCAGCGCAGTGCCATCGGGGGCCTCGATCTTCGTGCCGGGTGGTGGCAGGTTTTCGGCTTCCGTAATCAATCTCCATACCCGCTGGACGAAGCGCCAGCAACCTTCTACGCCGGCCTCAGTCCATTCGATGTCGCGCTCCGGCGGTGTGTCGGAGAGCATGAACCAGCGCATCGAGTCCGCGCCATAGGTATCGATGAACGCGCTCGGCGCGACAACGTTCTTCTTCGATTTGGACATCTTCTCGGAAGGGCCGATATCGACTTGCGTGTCCGTGCCTTTGAGAAATGCCTTGCCGTCACGTTTCTCGATTTCGGCCGGCTCCAGCCAGTCGCCGTTCTTGTCGCGGTAGGTCTCGTGACAAATCATACCCTGCGTAAAAAGCCCCGCAAACGGTTCGTCGATTTTGGTGTAGCCGCTTTTGTGCAGCCCGCGCGTGAAGAAGCGCGCGTAAAGCAAATGCAAAATCGCGTGCTCGATGCCGCCGATATACTGATCGACCGGCAGCCAGTAATCGACCGCGTCGCGGTTCACCGGCCCTTCCGCCTTCGTGTCGCAAAAGCGCGCGAAGTACCACGATGAGTCGACAAATGTGTCGAGCGTATCGGTGTCGCGTTGCGCCTTACCGCTGCAACTCGGGCATGTCGTATGTTTCCATGTCGGGTGATGATCCAGCGGGTTGCCGGGAACGTCGAATTTCAGATCGTCCGGCAATTTGATCGGCAGATCGGATTCTTTTGCCGGTACGACACCGCATTTCGGACAATGCACCATCGGGATCGGGCAGCCCCATGCGCGCTGACGCGACGCCAGCCAGTCGCGCAGGCGATATCGCACCGTGCGCGTGCCCTGGCCTACTGCTTCCAAGCGTTTCGCGACCTCAGCCTTGGCTTCATCGACACTCATTCCATCGAGGAAGCGCGAATTCGCAAGCCTGCCAGGCCCAACATAGGCTTCGTTGCCAACATCGAAGATTTTCGGATCGGCGCCTTCGGGAATCACGACGGCAGAACTGGCAGCTTGTATTTGTGCGCGAATTCCAAATCGCGCTCGTCATGCGCAGGACAGCCGAAGATCGCGCCGGTGCCGTAACCCATCAGCACGAAGTTCGCGATCATCACCGGCAGTTTCCAGTTCGGATCGAACGGATGCGTCGCCGTGACGCCGGTGTTAAAGCCCCAGCTTCTCCGCTTTCTCGATTTCGGCTTCGGCGGTCCCGGTGCGGCGACATTCGGCGATGAAGTCTGCGACCTTCGGATTTCCTTTCGCCAGTGCTTCGCTCAACGGATGGTCCGGCGACAGCGCAACAAAGCTCGCGCCAAACAGCGTGTCTGGGCGTGTGGAGAATACTTCCAGCTTCTCGTGGTTCGACAAATCGAACGTGAAGCGCATGCCTTCGGAGCGGCCAATCCAATTGCGCTGCATGATGCGCACCTTGTCCGGCCAGCGGTCGAGACGGTCCAGGGCACTCAGCAAATCTTCCGAAAATGCGGTGATCTTGAAGAACCACTGCGACAGCTTGCGGCGTTCAACCACTGCGCCGGAGCGCCATCCCCGCCCGTCGATGACCTGCTCGTTGGCCAGCACGGTCATGTCGACCGGATCCCAGTTCACGTCGGCTTCGCTGCGATAGACGAGCCCCCTGATTGTAGAAATCGATGAACAGTTTTTGCTGCCGCCCGTAGTAGACGGGGTCGCTGGTCGCGAATTCGCGCGTCCAGTCGATGGCCAAACCCATCAGCTTCAACTGCGCGCGCATATTGGCGATATTGGATTCGACCCATGCGCGTGGGTTTACGCCCTTGTCGCGTGCGGCGTTCTCAGCCGGCAGACCGAACGCATCCCAGCCATCGGGTGCAGCAACATTGAAGCCTTGCGCGCGGCGGAACCGCGCGAGGCAATCGCCCATCGTGTAATTACGGGCGTGTCCCATATGAATGTTTCCGGAAGGATAGGGAAACATTTCCAGGACATAACTTTTTGGCCGCGCGGAATCGTTCCGCGTGACAAAGCTGCCGCGTGCCTCCCACTCGGCTTGCCAACGTGTCTCAGATTCCCGGGCGTTGTAACGCGCCATAAAGCCTTCCTCTTTCCGGAACGCGTTCGCCCGGTTGGGTAGGCTTAGCGTTCCCTTGAACTACTTTCCAGAGTCGGCGGAGGCGAGTCGAAGCTCGCGCGCGCGCGTCAGGATTGCGTCTTCCAGCTTGTTTGCAGTTTCGGGATTGGTCTGGGCATCGACCCAGCCTTCATTGCTGCGCACCTGGCGGAAGACGGAAATCTTGATCCCGTCCGCGCGCAAGCGGCGGTCGAGGATATAGATCGTTACCTTGATGCGGTCGCTGGGCGTGTTCGGCGGAGAATACCATTCCGTAATGATCACGCCGCCAAACGGATCGGCGGAAGCCAAAGGCATGAAGGACAGCGTGTCGAGCGTGGCATGCCAGAGATATGAATTGACACCAACGGTGCGGCTGGTGCCGCCGGAAATCGCCGTCGTGCCTGTGTCCACGTCGTCTTTCTTGTCGGAGCCGCAGCCGACAAGAACCAGGGCACAAATCATAAGGGTCAAGATACGCATCGATACGTCCCAGTTTCCTTTGCGGCACGGCGAAAGGCCCGCGCCCCCTTGCGCCGCTCGCATCCCCCGGTGACGGCATGGCTGGGCTTATACTGTCACAAAACGTCACGCGCAACGGCGTCCAGCGCTACGAGGCTTCGCCTGCTTCCGCTTTTGTTGTAATGGCTTATTCAACGAAACGGCGGGGCCGACGTGAGAGCCAGGGTATTTTCGGGGATAGTATTTCTTGCCTTGACCGGGCCCGCCTCGGCTTTTGATTTCAGCGACTGGAACGTGTCGCCCTACACGACCGACGTCTTCGACAATGTGCAACTGAAGCTCAACGGTTCTGCCAATGGATCGCTTTACACGGCCAACCAGCCCGATGCGCCGAATCTCGACCAGGACGGCGTCACGGGCGCCGCGACCTTTGCCGCCAGCCTAGAGCGCGACTACGACAGTGGGCTGGCCCTTTCGCTGAAAAGCACGTTCGAAGTCTATCACGACCGTTTGTCGATCGACAATTACGGCGGCGACTTCGTCCAGAAAGTCTATGGCGTCGTGCAAACCGGACTCGGCCGCGTCGAGATCGGAAATGCCGATGGCGCCGCCTATACGCTCGCCGTCACCGGCCCGGTTGTCGAAGGCGACATCTCTATCGACAACACCAATGCCAGCTTCTTCCGGGATCCCTCCACGGGTCAGGCGTTCATCAATGTGTTTGCGCTCAACAGCGCGACCGAAGCGTCACTGAACTATGCAAAGGTTTCGTATTATTCGCCGCGCCTTTTTGGGGTGCAGGTGGCGACCTCCTTCACGCCATCGGAAGGCAAGGATATCGTTCCATTTCTCGACAGCGGCCCGACGTGCCTGACCGCCAGAAGAGCATCTGGGAAGTTGCCGCAAGCTATACCGGCAACTTCGGACCCATAGGCCTGGGTCTTTCCGGCGGCTGGTCCGTCGGCCATGACGACGACAAGACGCCCGGTCACGCCGGGCTAACGGATTGGAGTCTCGGGGCGCAGGCCGATTACGCTCTCAATGACGATTGGAAGCTGTCGCTCGGTGGCGCATACCGCCAAAGCAATGCCTATACATTCAACACCAATGATGTCCTCGCGGTGGGCGAAACAACCAGCAAGCATCTCAGCGCCACCATCACCAATGGATCGTGGATCGTCGGTGGTGAGTTGGGAGAGGGTGACGCCGATGGACATCTGGGCGCGCCCGATCTCGGCGTGCATGGGCAATCCGCGACGGTCGGTTATGTGCTGAATTCCAATATTCAGCTGAATGTCGGCTGGGAGCATTTCCTCTACAAGCGTGACATTGGTGTTTTTTATAACGGCGCGCAGAGTGTCGGCATGAACGCCGAATTCCTGCATATACAATTCCAGGTCTGATCACACAGCAAGCGCGCCAATGGCAGCGATACCGGAAAACGCATGTTTGGAGAGCAGGCGCGCGTTCTGTGCGTCGATGCCGCCCAAGGCGTAGACAGGCTTTCTCATCGCCTCTGCGATCAGGTTTGCGCGGATGGCCGTCAATGTTTTTCCGCCGGGATGGCTCTGCGTCGCAAAGACTGGCGAAAGGATAACCGCGTCGATGGGGCGCTGTTGCGCGAGCATCAGCGCCCGCAGGGAGTGTGCCGTGCTAGTAATGAGTATGTCGGGAAAGTGCGCGCGCCAATGAACCGCCTCTTTTGCACGGGCTTCGGGAAGATGATTCCGTCTGCGCCAATCCGCGCAACCAAAAGCGGATCGGCGGCAATGAGGATCACGAGGCCTTTGCGGCGTGCAAGTTTCAGCATGGCTTTTGCAAGGATTTCGCGCGGCACGGCACCACGCGCCCGCACGATGACCATGCTGCCCCGTGGAAGGTTCGCCGCAGACATGAGGGGGTCGTCCAAGCGCGCGTCATCGGTCATCAGCATAAGTGGCAGCAGGCCGTTTTGGCCAAGCCGCGTGGCCGCCCTTGCCAATTGCGCGCGTCCAAGTCTATCGCTCACGCGTGACCGCTTCGGAAAATCTCGCAACCATTCTTGCGCGCATCGACGCCGCGCGGAAGGCCGCGCTCGCACCTGCGCCTTCGACCAAACTGATTGCCGTGAGCAAGACGCACAGCGCGGAACAGATCAGGCCGCTTCTGGACGCCGGGCATCGTGTGTTCGGCGAGAACCGGGTGCAGGAAGCGCTCGCCAAATGGCCTGCGCTAAAAGCGGGCTATCCCGATATCGAATTGCATCTCATCGGGCCGTTGCAGACCAACAAGACAAAAGAAGCCGTCGGCCTGTTCGATGCGATCCATACACTCGACCGGTCGAGACTCGCGGATTCTCTTCACGCAGAGATAGAACGCAGCGGCCGTTCGCTTACGCTGTTCATTCAAGTCAATACGGGAGAAGAACCGCAAAAAGCCGGTGTTGCGCCTAAAGAAGCGCCCGCGTTAATTGCTTACGCCCGCGATACTGGCCTGCCACTTAAAGGTCTGATGTGCATTCCACCGGCCGCCGCCGAACCGGCGCCGCATTTCGCGTTGCTGTCAAAGATCGCAAAAGAACAGGATTTGCCCCTGCTCAGCATGGGGATGAGCGCGGATTTTGAAACCGCAATCAAATTCGGCGCGACGCATGTACGGGTCGGAAGTGCATTGTTCGGCGCACGGCTTCAGAATGGCGATGTGGCTGCCTGATCGGGCGTGCTCGTCGTGCGGCGATAAGCATAGATCGCGCGCTGGGTCATCTCGCTGTTGGCGCCGAATCGCGCGAGCGATTGCGTAAGCGCAACTTCGTTCGATGATATTGGCTGTGGTGCCGCCGCTGAAGTTGGTGCCGATGTAGGCGCGGGTTGCGCGGATGTTACGGCTTTGCTGGCCTGACCGGAATTTGCGACTGCGACTGGCTTCTCATCGTGGTGGCCAAAGACAAGCGCCAGCACCGTATCGCCGAAATTATGGCCGGTCGCCTTCTCGAACAGCGTATCGGCAACCGAAGACGCCAACCCCATTACGCCGCCATAGAGCGTGTCGCCGATGATCTTTTCCGGTGTGTCGATCGTGTCGTGTGTGATGGCGCGATAAATTGTGCCGATCACAGGCAGATGTTGCAGCGGATTGACGATGTCGAGAAAGTCGTCGAACGAAAAATGATGCGTTGATGTGCCAGCGGTCGGGGGTCCCGCCGTCGCGGACGTTGACGTGAGCGCAATTCCGCCGGCCGCGGCCTGTATCGGGTGGAGCGTGAACGAGCTTCCGGTCATCGGCATTGCCAATCCCTCGCAAGGAGCTTGCCAGCGAAAACAACAATGTTTTCAGGCCTTGCGAACATTCGCGGTAGTGAATTCGGCAATTCTTGCCGCGTCCGGCCGTCAGAAAAGATGGCCTGCCCGCTCGGCTTTGGTCCTGAGATAGGCGCGATTGTGCTCGTTTTCGGGGAAGCTGTGGCGGACCCGCGCAACAACTTTGACCCTTTCTGCCTTCAGCGACGCCACTTTGTCCGGGTTGTTGGTGAGCAGGCGCACGGATTTGTAGCCCAAAAGCTTCAACATCTGCGCCGCGATTCCGTAGAGCCTTTCATCGGCCTCGAAGCCCAGGCGTTCGTTCGCTTCGATGGGTGTCGAAACCTTGGTCCTGCAGACGATAGGCGCGGAGTTTGTTGATCAGGCCGATGCCACGGCCCTCCTGCGCGAGGTAGAGCAACACGCCACCGCCCGCCTTTGATATCGCTTCGATGGAGCCGCGCAATTGGCTGCCGCAATCGCATTTGAGCGAGCCGAGCAAGTCGCCCGTGAAACATTCCGAGTGTAGTCGCGTGAGTACGGGCTTGTCCGTCGGCGGTGCATTGATGACGATGGCGTAGTGCTCCGGCGATGCGTCTCCCGCGCGGAATGCGACCAGCTCCGTCTTCTCCGCACCCTCCAACGGCACACGCGCCCGCGTGACGATGGCGAGTGTTTTCACGATCTCTGAGTTGTAGCGCTCGATATCCTCAGACCGAATCTCAATCACGCCCTTCTTTGTGGTTTTGCGCACGATGCAGGCGGGCAGGAGCCCGGCGAGCTTCGTGAGTTTGACGGCTGCGGCATAACTCGTCGGGAGATTTTCGCGGATCGCGTGGAATGGCCCTTTCAGCGGGTAGCGCAGATCGGAGGTCGGGTCAGCGACGGCGCGCATTGCATCGGCTGTCTCATCTGTTCCGATCGGAAGCGCGACCACATCTTTCGTATAGAGCCGAATTTTCAAGGTCCGCGCCCGCGCATGGGTGAGCAGCAACAACGCGCCTTTGCGTCCCAACTTCGCTACTGCCTTGTCCGTCGCAGTTTCGACGGCCAGCATCTGAAAGCGCGCGTCGCCCTTGATGGTTACCGGCTTGCCGCGGCGCAGCGCCTCGACGGCGCGCGCGACTTTGGCCACCGCCTCTTCCGGTTGCGGTTTTGTAAGTGGTCTTGTTTTCAAGTTTGCGTGCATGTGCTTTCCACATACACCCGCCAGAGGGTAGTGTTGTAGCCCTTCAAGTCCGGATCGCTTCTGACCATGCCTACCCCCAAGCGTGTGCTGTTAGTTGACGACGACACCATGCTGCGCGGCTCGCTCGCGGAGCAATTGGCGGCTGACGGTTCCTATACAGTTGTGGAAGCCGGATCGTGTGAGGGAAGGCCGCGCACGCGCCCAGGACGGACTCTACGAATTCATGATCCTCGATATCGGCCTTCCGGACGGCGATGGCCGTGCGTTGTGCCGCGCGTTTCGTGACATGGGGATCAGTTGCCCGATCATTCTGCTGACTGCTGCCGAAAGCGACACCGACACGATCGAAGGACACTGGGGGCCGGCGCAAACGACTATGTGACCAAGCCCTTTCGCTTTGCGGTGCTCATGGCGCGCGTTCATGCTCATCTGCGCAGTCATGGCCACAGCGAAGACGCGCAATACAGGATCGGGCCCTATACATTTCGGCCAAGCGCAAAGCTTTTGCTCGATCCGGCATCCAAAAAAATCCGGCTGACGGAAAAAGAAACCAACATCCTCAAGTTTCTGCATCGTTCGGGCGAAACCGTGCCGCGCGAGACGCTGTTGCATGAGGTCTGGGGCTATAATCCTGCGGTGACGACACACACGCTGGAAACCCACATCTATCGGCTGCGCCAGAAGATCGAGTCCGACCCCGGCCGTGCCCGGCTTCTGATTACGGAAAGCGGCGGCTACCGCCTGATGCCCTGAAAACCTAGGCATGTGATATTTGCATGTCTGACATGCAATTTTTCTAGTCTATACACCACTAGTGTGAAGCTCATATATGCCGGTCGTAGACGATGAATGCGCGCCCTAAGGGAGGGCTTCAGACATGGCCGGCAATTGGAAATCGATCTTGGGCGGCGCGGCGGTCGCGGCGCTTCTCATCCTGCCGGCATTTGCCGGTGACAGCGATTGGATTCAGGGCCCTTGGCGCGGCTTCAACACCAGATCGGTCAAGGTCGATACCCTGGTGGGCAAACTTCGTGTCGAGGTGAAACCGCAATCGAACATCACAATCCAGGTTTCCGGCACCAAAACGCGCATGGACGACGTGACGGTTCGCGCCGAAGGCGATCAGCTCGTGATCTCAAGCGAGAACGACGAATCCGTTTGGGATTGGAAGAACTGGCTCAACTTCAAGGACGTTCACAACAGCACCAAGGACCTCGACGTTCACATTGTGGTGCCGAAAGGAACCGACATCGACGTGCGCGACATGATCGGTGACGCCACGATCGGCGACACGATGGGCGATGTGCATTTCGAGGCCGTCGCGTCGAACGCCTGGATCGGCCGCACCAAAGAAGCGCATCTGAGCATGGCGGGTTCGGGCAAGATCACGATTGCCGATATCGCAGGCGATCTGCATCTCGATATTGCGGGCTCCGGCAAAATCAAGGCGGGTTCGGCGTCCGATGTCCATGCCGATGTCGCCGGTTCGGGCTCCGCGGACATGGGCGCGATCAACGGCGGGCTGCATCTCGATATCGCGGGGGCAGGTGATTTCAGCGCTACCAAAGTCAACGGTCCTGTTCATGTCGGAATCGTCGGGTCCGGCTCGGTGAACATTCCGCAGGGTGTCGCCAATCCGCTGCATGTCGACATCATGGGTGCCGGGGATTTCATCTTCGGCGGTCAGGCCGTCGATCCGCATGTCAGCGCGCTGGGTTCGGGCCGCGTGAAGATCCGCTCCTACACCGGCAAGATGCACTCCGACGGCATGGTCGATGTTCAGGTGGGCGGCGACAATTTTCCGTCGCCGCCGGCCCCACCGGCGCCGCCCCCTCCTCCGCCCGCGCCGCCAAAATCACCCCTAGGGTCTGACAACAATTTGGGGCGTGCCGCCTTCGCGCTGAAAAGCGCGGGGGGCTTTTTTTATTCGTGCCTTAGCGCGTCGATGGGGTCGAGTTTGGCTGCGCGCCGTGCGGGAAAGAATCCGAACCCGACGCCGACAATCGCGGCAAAGACGACAGCGACGACGACAACGCCCGGCTGGAATACGAAGGGAATCTTCAACGCACCGGCGGCGATTGCCGATCCGCCAAGACCGATCAGAACACCCAGCACACCGCCAAGCGCGCTCATCACAATGGCCTCGATCAGGAACTGCAGCAGCACATCGCGTTCTCGCGCGCCAATGGCGAGACGGATGCCGATCTCTCGCGTGCGTTCTGTGACGGACACCAGCATGATGTTCATGATCCCGATGCCGCCAACCAGAAGGCTGACGGCTGCGACCGCCGACAGAAACGCGGTGAGAATCACGGTCACGCCAGTCACGATCTGCGTGACTTCTTTCAAATCCTCGACATCGAAGTCGTCCACCTGTCCCGGAAGAATATGGCGACGCACCCGCATCAGCCGCGAGATTTGGTCTTTCGCGCTCGGAATATTCGCCTCGTCCGCGACCGAAATGCGGATGACATTGACTTCCGTGTTGCCCGCCAGGCGGCGCTGTACAGCCTTGAGCGGCATCAGGATGATGTCGTCCATGTCCTGTCCGAAGATCGATTCACCCTTCGGACTCAGGAACCCGATGATCTCGCAGGTCGCTTTGTTGATGCGAAGCCGGGCACCGATTGGAATTTGATCGCCATACATCTCCTTGCGCACGGTTTGGCCGACCATGCACACCGACTTACCGGCAAGAATTTCTGCAGGCGAAAACTCGCGGCCCTGTGACAGGTCCCAGCTGCGCGTGCGCAGGTAGGCATTGGTCGTGCCATTGATCTGCGTGGAATGGTTGTGATTGCCATTCACGGCAACGCCCTGTACGGCAAGCTCCGGCACGACGGCAGCCAGCCCCTGAATATCGCGCTGGACTGCGTCCACCGTCGCCATGTCGAACGGCACGACAGCGGTCGGCGGACCGCGCTGTTGGCCCGGCACCAGCAAAAGCATGTTGTTGCCGAGAGAGCCGATGTCGGCGGCACACGCTGCGTGGCGCCCGCGCCTAGCGTGACCATCAAAAATCACGGCTGCAACACCGATCACGATGCCGAGCGTCGTCAATCCGGCGCGCAGCAGATTGTTTCTGATCTCGCGCAGCGCGAGGAGGAGGGCGTTCAGGACACGCGTGTTCTCCTGTG
Source organism: Rhizomicrobium sp. (assembly GCA_037201525.1). Classification (GTDB taxonomy): domain Bacteria; phylum Pseudomonadota; class Alphaproteobacteria; order Micropepsales; family Micropepsaceae; genus Rhizomicrobium. The sequence goes on from JBBCHP010000016.1 coordinate 120,951, forward strand.
TCCGATTCGATCATCCCGTCGCGAAACCGGATCTGACGGCTCGCATAGGCCGCGACGTCTTCCTCATGCGTGACGAGCACGATGGTGAGTCCGCGCTCGCGGTTCAGCGATTGCAGAAGCTGCATGAATCTCGTGGCTTTTGGCGGTATCGAGATTGCCGGTCGGTTCGTCGGCAAACATGACCGACGGCGACGCAACGAGCGCGCGCGCGATGGCGACACGCTGCTGCTGCCCGCCAGACAACTCCGCAGCGGTGTGATCCCAGCGATCCGCCAGACCGACCGACGCCAAAGTCTCCATGCCGAGACGGCGTCTCTCGCCTCTCGCGATTCCGCGATAGATCAGCGGCAATTCGAGGTTCTCGAGTGCGGTGGTGCGCTTCAGGAGATTGAACCCCTGAAAGACGAACCCGATGTAATGACGCCGCAGCAGCGCACGCTCACCGCGCGACATCGCGCCCACATCGGCGCCACGGAAAGTAATAATGGCCGCCGGTCGGCGTATCGAGACAGCCCAGAATATTCATGCAGGTCGATTTGCCGGAGCCTGATGGACCCATCACCGCGACAAACTCGCCGTCTTGTACGGTGAGGTCGATCCCGGCGAGCGCCGCGACCTGCGCCTCGCCCGATCCGTAAATCTTGGCAACGTGGCGAAGCTCGATGAGCGGTTGATTGGCCACCGGACGCCCTATTGTCCGGGTTTCTTGTCGGCGAGTTCGGTCTCGACATCCTGCCCCGGCTTGAGATCGCCATCGAGCATCTGGGTCATACGGCGTCCGTCGGACCAAGCTTGACGTCGTGCGGCTTGAGCGTTTTGCCGTTCATCGTCCACACCCGGCCGGCATTTATGCCATTCAAGGTCTCCGGGGGGAGCGGGCGCTGTGGCTTTCACGTCGTCCGGCGGCACATAGCGAAGGGGCCGCGTTCGAATCAGCGTCGCATTTCGTACATTGGCCGCTTCGATTTCGGCGGTCGCAGTCATGCCGGGCTTCAGCAAGCCGCCCCGGTTCTGTACGAGCAGCACACCCTGATAGGTCACGACGCCCTGCACCGTCTTCGGCGCGCTGTGGATCGAGATCAGCTTTGCGGGAAATTTGCGTGTGGGATAGGCATCGACCGTGAAGTCCGCTTTGGCGCCGGCGCGAATCTGTCCGACATCGGCTTCATCGATATCGACGTCCAACTCCATCTGGCTGAGATCGCTCGCAAGGGTGAACAGAACGGGCGTCGTCATAGCGGCCACAAGTGTCTGCCCGGCCGAGACCTTGCGGTCGAGCACGACGCCGTCGATCGGCGAATAGATCGTCGCTTTCAGGAGCATTGTCCTGTCCTGATCGACCTGCGCCTTGGCGAGTTCGACACCGGCCTTCGCGCGCTCAAGATCGCCCTGACTGACGTTGAGCTGCTCCTTGGAGAGCGCATTGCCCTTTTCCAGCACGATGTAGCGCGAGTGCGTCTGTCTCATCTGGGTAAGCGTCGCCTGGGCCTGGTCGAGGGTCGCCTGCGCCTGTTGAAGCTGGGCTACGAGCTGGTCGGTGTTGATTCGGGCCAGAATCTGGCCTTTCTTCACATGGTCATTGAAGTCGGCATCGAGCTTGTCGATCTTACCTGACACTTCCGAACCGACATCGACCTGATCGCGCGGCGCGAGCGTTCCTGTGGCGCTCACAGTCACTGCGAGGTCGCCATGCGTGACCGGCTTGGTGACGTAGCTGTGGGCCGCGCCGCCGCGGGACATCGCCGCCACCACGATCAGGAGCAGGATGACGGCCCCGCCCCCGATCCACCACCACCGGCGACGCTTGCCCTTGCGGCCAATGCCGACTTTGGACGCAAGATCGTGATCAGGCGTAGGCGCACTTCGAGTGTCGGTCACGGCGAGATTTCCAAGCTGTCGAGGAGCCCAGCGATGAAATGACAGCAATGGGAATGTGGGATTGCCTCGGAATCCGTCAAGGGAGGATTTGAAAGAAATCGGGCCGCAATTTGTTTAACGCTCGTTAACCCTTCACACCTAGAACCGATGGAGGAGACTGTGCTTTGGCCGGTAAACCTTCAAATCAGAAGATGCGCAGGGCCGGTTCGTCCGACGCTCCGCCGCCCCCACCGCCCAAAAAACGGCGTGGGGGCGCCTTCATGGCAATTTTCCTGGTTCTTCTGGTCTGGGGCGCGATTTTCGGAGCGGTGTTCTATTCGCGCCTGGTGTCCAATCTTCCCGACGTGAAGACGCTACTCGCCAAGGGGCCATCGCAGGACATAACGCTGCTTGACGACCAGGGGCGGCTGATCGCGCGCCGTGGTCTCACCCAGGGTGCGATGGTCGATGTGAGTACGCTCCCAAAATATGTCCCGGATGCGTTCATCGCCATCGAGGACCGTCGCTTCCGCGACCATATGGGTCTGGATCCCGTTGGTCTCGCCCGTGCCACCGTTCAGAACGTGTCGGCCGGTCATATTGTTCAAGGCGGTTCGACACTCACGCAACAGCTTGCAAAAAATCTTTTTCTTGATCCGAACCGGACCCTGGAGCGCAAGACGCAAGAAGCTATGCTCGCGCTCTATCTGGAGTCACGTTATTCGAAAGACCAGATTCTCACGCTTTATCTCAATCGCGTTTATTTCGGCGCTGGCGCATCCGGTATCGAGGCAGCGGCGGAACGATTCTTCAACGTACACGCAAGCGAGCTGACGCTGCCGGAAGCGGCGATGCTGGCGGGCAGCGTGAAGGCGCCAACAAAATATAATCCATTGAACGATCCGCAGGCCTCCATCGAACGCTCCCATATCGTGCTGCGCGCGATGAAGGACTCTGGGCTGATCGATGCGAAGACCGAAGCCGATGCCGAAGCGACACGGCCGCATGTCGTGCGTGGCAGTGGGCGTACCGGTGGCGGTTATTTCACCGATTGGATCGTATCGCAGATCGCGGGCTATATCGGCGACACTCAGGAGCCTGTCATCGTCGAAACCACTTTCGATCTCGACGCGCAGGCGCATGCCGAACGCGCTGTTGATTCTGGGCTGTCGGAACAGGGCGAAAAACTTCGTGCGGGGCAGGCCGCACTTGTCGCGATGACGCCAGATGGTGCTGTGCGCGCGATGGTCGGGGGGCGTTCCTACAACCAAAGCCCCTACAACCGCGCGACAGAGGCGCTGCGGCAGCCGGGTTCGGCCTTCAAGCCTTTCGTCTATCTGACGGCATTGGAGCACGGGCACTCACCAGCCGATGTGATGAATGATGAACCGGTGAACATCCATGGCTGGAAGCCGGATGACTACGAAGGCAAATATGAAGGCCCGATCACGCTGACGCGTGCTTTCGCAAAATCTTCCAATTCGGTGGCGGCACAACTTACGGCACAATTGGGACCGGCAACCGTTGCACACACCGCGCATCGTCTGGGGATCAATTCACATCTCGATATCAACGCGTCGCTGGCGCTTGGCACGTCGGCGGTAACGCCGCTTGAACTGACCTCGGCGTATGTGCCGTTTTCGAATGGTGGATATGGCATCGTGCCGTTCGGGATACAGCGTATTCGAACACGATCCGGAAAGGTGCTGTGGCAGCGCAAGGGGTCCGGATTGGGCGCAGTGATGACCCCTGACCACGCTGCCGCGATGACGGGCTTGATGGTCGAAACGGTATCGACCGGAACGGGCAAAGCCGCGCGTCTCGATGAACGGCCAAGCGCCGGCAAGACCGGCACCACACAGGATTTCCATGACGCGTGGTTCGTCGGCTACAGCGCCGATCTCGTCTGCGGCGTATGGATCGGCAACGACAACAACGCGCCTATGGTCCACGCTACCGGCGGAGGGCTACCGGCGCACATCTTCAAGAATTTCATGGAAGCGGCAGAGCGCAACGTGCCGGTAAAACCGCTTGTTGTCGCGACATCCAAGGACGACACAGCGCCAGAGAACGCCGCGACCAAAGAGGATGCACAATCGAACGACAACTCCGATTTCGGCAAATTTCTCGATTCTCTTCTCGGCAAAAGCGGGACTTAGACGCTGCTCAGCTCTTCGGTGCGTAGCGGTGCAACGCCGCGCCGTTGTCGCGCAGCCAGTTCTGTGCCTTGCGCGGATCGCTGACCAGTTCTTTCACAAGCCGCCAAAATAGCGGGCCATGATTCATCTCACGCATGTGCGCTACCTCATGCGCGACGACATAATCGAGCACGAATTCCGGCGCCAAAATCAGCCGCCAGGAATAGGAGAGAGCGCGTCGCACCGAACACGACCCCCAACGGCTGGCCGTGTCGCGAACCGTGATGCGCGTATGGTGCACGCCAAGGCGCCCCCCAAACTCCAGGCTCCGCGTCTCGAGTTCCTTGCGAGCTTCTTTCTTGAGGAAATCGACGATGCGGCGCGGATGATGCTCTCTCCCGCCGGTGACATAGAGGGCATGGCCATCGGCCCAGACCGTACCGCGTCCGCTCTTCGCCTCGCGCACGACATGATCGCCGCCCTTGAATGGCACGATCGATCCCGCCCCAAGCGTAATGGGGGCCGGCACGTGTGCCAGTTGACGCGCGATCCAGTCGCTCTGGCCCTGTGCAAAAACGAGCGCCTTTTCGAGCGCGCGTTGTGACGGCGCGGTTACGGTCACTTCACCTGTTGTCGGATGCACCTTGACGATGAGGCGTCGCGCGCGCGGATTGAGCCTGATGCTCACCTCGACGGCGCGTCCATCGATCTTGAGCAAAGCCGGCCGCGCGGTTTTGCGGGTTGCCTTCATCGAACGCATGGGCTTCCCTTCAACTCCCAACCATTTCAGAAACGCCGATGACATCACGTCCGCGCTTCCATCTTGCTTTTCCGGTTCACGACCTCGCATCCGCGCGCGCGTTCTACACCGGCATTCTCGGCTGCGCGGAAGGCCGCAGCAGCACCGACTGGGTCGATTTCGATTTCTTCGGTCACCAGATCGTTGCGCATTTAAGCCCGAACGAAGCGGAACACAAAGCGCATAATCTTGTTGACGGCGATGAAGTTCCCGTTCGTCACTTTGGTGTGATTCTTTCGATGAAGGAATGGCGCACGCTTGCGGATCGTCTAAAGGAAACAGATGTGCGTTTTGTGATAGAGCCTGATATTCGCTTTGAAGGTCAGCCGGGCGAGCAGGCGACATTCTTCATTCTCGATCCTTCCGGCAATGCACTTGAGTTCAAAGCCTTCGACGACGACAGCAGGATTTTCGCGAAATGAGATCGACACGGATTGCACAAATTCTTGGGACCATCGCGCTCGCGCTTATTCTCGGCGCACTTGGTTTTCAGTACATCGCGCATTTTCCGCCTTGCGAGATGTGTCACTGGCAACGCTGGCCGTTGATCGCGGCAGCAGTCTTAGGGCTGCTCGGGCCGCTGGTTGTGAAAGGCGATGCGCGCGGTCTTGCATTTTTGACGATCCTTCTCGTCGCGGCATCGGGCGCAATCGGATTTTATCAGTCCGGCGTCGAATGGCATTTCTTTCCGGGACCGGAAGCCTGCACCGGAACGCGCTTTGTGTTTCACGGCCTCGACAATTTGAATGATCCCGGCGCGGTGCGCTGCGATGTTGCCGCGTGGCGGCTTATAGGGATTTCGCTCGCGGGCTGGAACGCGATCATTTCGCTTGGTTCTGCGTTCACGGGCCTTGTGATGCTGCTGAGAAAGAAATGACCCGCAAGACGCGTCCGGCAATGCCTGGAACGGCCGCGACAGACGATGTCGCAGCCATGATCCGCGTCGATCACGCGGGCGAATATGGTGCTGTGCGAATTTATGAAGGCCAGCTTGCCGTGCTGGGCAATCGGCCCGCTGGCGATACGATTCGGAGGATGGCGGCCGAAGAACAGCGGCATCTTGAAACCTTCGACCGCCTCATCAACGAGCGCCGGGTGCGCCCGACAGCGCTGGAGCCAGTGTGGCGCGTGGCAGGATTTGCGCTCGGCGCTGCGACAGCATTGATGGGCGAGAAGGCGGCGATGGCCTGCACCGCCGCCGTCGAAGAGGTGATCGACGAGCACTATGCGCGTCAGATCGAGAAACTCGATAACGATCCAGAATTGAAAGCGACCGTTGCCGATTTCCGCGCCGACGAAATCGCCCATCGCGACGAGGCGCTTGCACAAGGCGCGGAGCAGGCGCCGGGTTATCGGCTGCTCAGCGAAACCATCAAAGCCGGTTGCCGCCTCGCGATCCAACTTTCGACACGGCTATAACACAAGGCGTTTCGTTCAAAGCTCGCGCGCGGAGAGCGTGTCGCACTGGTCCATGTCGCCACTGTCAAGCCCGCGCTTGAACCAACGCATGCGTTGCGCACTGGTGCCGTGCGTGAAGGAATCCGGCACAACCACGCCCTGACTTTGCTTCTCCAGCGTGTCGTCGCCGACAGCGTTCGCGGCTTTCAACCCGCCTTCGACATCGCCGTTCTGCAGGATGTTGAATTGCGCATTGGCGTGATTGGCCCACACGCCCGCATAGCAATCGGCCTGCAACTCGATGCGCACCGATCCGCCCGCGGCGCCGCTGGAACGGTCGGTGTTCATCGCGCCCATCAGCGTTTGGATGTGATGGCCGAATTCATGCGCGATGACATAGGCCTGCGCGAACTGTCCCGGCGCACCGAACCGGTCCGACAGCTCATTGAAGAACGACAGGTCGAGATAGATGTGATTGTCTTGCGGACAATAGAACGGCCCGGCGGATGTCTGGCCCATGCCGCATCCCGTCGGCGTCGAATTGTCATAGACCGTCAATGTCGCCGGCGAAAAGCTCACGCCCTTCGCGCGCAGGATCGGCGTCCACACATCTTCGGCGGAGCCCACGATCTTGCGGGAGAACGCATAGGCTGCATCGTCCGCGCGTGGTGCACCCGTGTTCTGCTGCTGCGTGGGCGCGCCAGTATCGACGTTATTCAGGAACTGACTGGGATCGACGCCCAGAAAATAACTGATCACCAAGACGGCAAGCAGGCCGCCGCCGCCCAGCGCGATATGGCCCCCGCCGATGCCGCGGCGGTCGTCCACATTTCCGGTTTCGCGAAGATCGTCGAGACGCATGGTATTCTCCAAAGTGTTGTCCGCTTAACGCGCGGGCGCAGCGAAGGCTTCAGCCTCTTACTGGCTTCGATCCTGTTTCAACAGCGCGCGCACTTCGCCCTCGCGGTTTAGATTGCGCACCGTCGTGCGTACCTCATGCTCCCGCCCCAGCAATTGCAAGATCGTATGGCTACCGATGAACCCGGACCCGCCGGTGACAAGAACTGTGGTCATGATTGGTCTTTCTAGATTTAATTGAGAATGAGTGAGACTAGTCAAAATTCTTGGAAGTCGCCAAATCGAGCTTGGCCAGTGTCGCAGGCCACGGTTGGTCTAATCCATACGAACAAGATCGAAGATTTTTGATCGACCTTGAAGCGCGGCGCGACGAGCACCTTTCACAGGTGTCGCGCGAAAAGCTCCCGCCGCACACCGCGGAATTTCGGTTCCGCCATAACATTAGCGAAAGCTCAAACATCCTTGCGAAGGATGTGCGAGCTTTTTGACTTCATAACGGCGCAGGTCCGACGAATATCGCAAAGGGCGCTTGTGTCGCTTCGGCGGGCAACGGAATAATTCGCGTCGTAATCCCGATATTTTTTAGCGCCAACTGAATCTTTATGGCCATAGGCGGAATGGCCTTGACGTCCTGAACCGCGATCATCACACCTGTTTCATCGGGACCACTAGGTTGCTCGAAACCCGTAACAACGCTTATGCCAGCCCGTTGAAAGATTTCTGTAAACTCGCCCAAAAGTGGCTGAGGGTTCGGCGTGCCGCCGCGATTTATAAGTATGTTGGGCAATTCAGTCTTTAGCGGAGCGATCTGCGTCAATAGATTGCGTTTCTGGTCAACAGATAGTGCCGAGATCACTGTTGTATTAGGGGGCGGCGCAGATGACGCCAAAACGGCGTCGTAGCTTTCAAACCGAGTGCCCCTCACGTTGCGAACGCGCCATGGTTTTCCCTGCTTTTCCAGTTGTTCGTTCAACCACCACTCCGGTGGCAGTTCGAGGCCTGCCATCATCTCAGATGAGATGCCATCGTGACTCAGGATGTAAAGCTGCGTTAGGCGAGTGACGAACTCACTACGAGCCGCGAGGGAATCTTCCAGTATTGGAGGCTTCGCTGTCGCTATTGCTTTTGGGAGGATAGATTTCTTGGCAGCGCGGTGCGAAGGCGCTGATGGGGTCGCTGGTACTGCCGCCTGCTTTTTTGCAGGCGGAGTTACATATCCGTGCCCTTCAGCAGTTGGGCCTCCTGTTGGAGTAGCGGGTCGAAGATATGCCAGTAGCCCCACCACAAAGCCTAGCGCGCAAACAAGCATCAAAATTTGCGGCCACATTGCTCTTATCCTCGGTGGAATGTTTCGGAAAGGTAGGACAGCAAGGTGCCCGTTTTCTAATTCAACACCGCTGATGAGAACGCCTATTGATGCTGCGATGAACCCCCACCCCAAATATGGAGCCACCCATACTGGGGTCACCACGAACGCTCCGATCCCAGCAAGGCCAAGCGCAGTTGATATTGTTCCTGGTTGGATGCGCATTTCAGTAGTCGGGACTCGAATCTTTCGCATCGCCACCTTCTCGCCACTCTAACGAGAGTCGCAAGAACGGAGAGCTTTCACGGGATCTTCCTTAAAACTGGTCGATGTTGAGTAGCGCATATTCGCTCTGACAAATTATCAGAAATAAATCCTCTAATAGGACTTGAACCCGCATTTCTGATCCCTATTTGTTCCTTAAAGTGATTGAGGACCGAGCGCGAATGGGAATGTAGCGATACCGCGAGACCATACAGGGCAGGGCGCAAGCTCGCGTGCGCCTGCGCGTGGTGGAGGAGAACAGCGTTTCGCGCGGTCTAACCGGCGAACGCTTGCAACCGCCACGCAACGTCTGAGGGAAAGCAAAGGTGCGCCGCTTATCCGCTTCAAAACGGATGTTGCCCGCCGGCCGTAGCTTTCAAAAAACCGGGGCGGATTCGCTCGGGCGATGGACGGTGAAATAAGCCGCGCGCTCGAAGCTGAAACGCCCTTTGTTTTAGGGCTCCAGCTCGCTATCCCAATAGAGATAGTCGGCCCAGGAATCGTGCAGATAGTTCGGCGGGAAGCGACGGCCGTTGCTGCGCAACTCGTTCACGGTCGGGCGATGCGGCGCCTGACGCGGATGCATCTTGGCGTGCTGCGGAAGTTTGCCGCCCTTCATCAGATTGCACGGCGCACAGGCGGTGACGACATTTTCCCATGTCGTGCGTCCGCCGCGCGAACGGGGGATGACATGGTCGAACGTCAGATCGTCGTCGAAGCCGCAATACTGGCACTCGAACCGGTCGCGCAGGAACAGGTTGAATCGGGTGAACGCCGGATTGCGCGAGGGCTTCACATAGGTCTTGAGCGAGACGACCGACGGCAGCTTCATCTCGAAGCTCGGCGAATGGATGACGCGATCGTATTCCTCGAGAATATTCACGCGTTCGAGAAAAACGGCCTTGATCGCATCCTGCCAGGACCAGAGCGACAGGGGAAAATAGGACAGCGGCCGGTGATCGGCATTGAGCACCAGCGCCGGGCAGTTATCCGGCGAACGAGCGGCGGCTAACACGACAGCATCCTACAGAAGACGTATCCCCTCCTCGGTTGGCGCGAACCTTACGGGCAAGCGGCGAGCCTGCCAAGCCGAGCTTATGTGATTCGATGTGACGGAAAGGCGACGTTCACCGCATCGCGCAGCTTATTTCTGCGCTATGGCGTTTGAGCATCCCGCGAAATGCCATGGTCAGGTGCATGCCGCCGAGTTCAAGACCTGCCTCGTCGATGGAATGTTCGACCCCGGAGGATATGTGCCACTGCACGGCCGCGCCCGCCGCGCCGAGGCGCATTGCCGCATCGAACACCGTGCCTGGCGGGATCATCGGATCCTGATCGCCGTGCACCAGAAGGATCGGTGGCGCGTCGATGCCAAGCACCGGCGGCGTGGTCGCGAGCATACCGGAAAATCCCACGATGGCCGCCGGTTTGGCCGGGCGGCGAAGGCCGACATGCAGCGACATCATCGTGCCTTGGCTGAAGCCGACCAGCGCCAGCCGGTCATCGCTGAGTTCGAGTCGCTTGAGTTCGGCATCGAGAAAATCGTTCAACACCGTCGCTGCACTTTCGACGCCGCGTCCCATCTCCGCTGGATCCAGACGCGTGATCGGAAACCACTGATAACCCATCGGCGCGCCCGCGCACGGCTCCGGCGCATTTGGCGCGACGAAGGCGACGGTGGGAAGCATCCGCTGCCAGTGCGGCGCAAGCCCGATGAGATCATTGCCGTCTGCGCCATAACCATGGCACAGCACGACAAGATGGGTAGCCTTGCCGCGCGCGGGTGGAAGTCTTGGACCAGTGAGGGGACGCAGCGCCATCAGGATTTCTTCTTTTTCTTTTGCTTCATCGCTCTCGCCGTTTTGGCCTTTGCTTCGGCTTCTCTTTTCTCACGGCGGATGCCGTCTTCGTGGATCCAGAGCATGCGTGCCGCGACAGTCCGGTAAGGACGCCAATCTTTCGAAATCTTCTCCATCTGCTTTTCGTTCGGGCGTTTGCGCAGATTGAGCGCGCGATGAATCGCGGCCTGCAATCCAACATCGGCGACAGGCCAGATATCCGCGCGGCCAAGCGAAGACATCAAATAGATGTCGGCCGTCCAAGGCCCAATGCCCTTCACCGCGGTCAGATGCGCGCGGGCGTCTTCGTCGTGCATGGCGCGCACGCGCTTTAGATCGAGCGTTCCTTCGACAATCGCCGACGCGATGGATTTCATGTGCTTCTGCTTCGGCGCGGACAGTCCGCAGGCCCGCAAGATGTCCGTGTTCGCTGCCAGGACCTGCTCCGGCGTGAAGGGCGAAACCTTTTCCTTCACCCGGCCGAGGATCGTGTCGGCAGCGGCAACGGACAATTGCTGGCTCACCACGATGGAGATCAGCGCTTCGAAGCCTTCGTCGCGCCGTTTGCGATGCGGCATGGGGCCAACGCGCTTTGCCACTGGATGCAGGCGCTTGTCGGCTGCGAGAAGTCCGGCGATGGCTTCGTCGAGATGGGCCTGGCTGGCGATGCGATGCGGTTTCGGCATGGCGTGAAATGTGTAGTGTGCGCGCATGATTGTCACGCGCTTCGCGCCAAGTCCAACAGGCTTTCTGCATCTCGGCCATGCCTATGCCGCGATCCGCGCGCGCGATGCCGGTGAACGGTTCCTGCTCCGCATCGAAGACATCGACCGTGGCCGCTGTCGTCCGGAATACGAGGATGCAATCTACGAAGATCTCGCGTGGCTTGGGCTCAGTTGGGAAAAGCCGGTTCTGCGGCAGTCCGAGCGCTCCGCCGCTTATCACGCCGCGCTCGGCCGGCTGGAATCGGATGATCTGATTTACCCTTGCTTCTGCACGCGCAAGGAAATCGCCGATGAGATCGCCAGAGCGGTCTCCGCGCCGCATGGTGCAGAAGGGCCTCTGTATCCGGGTGCCTGTCGAAATCTTCCTGAAGAGATGCGTCGCGATAAAATAGCATCGGGAATCCTCTACGCCTTGCGCCTCAATGCAGAAAAAGCGGCCGCAAAAGCGGGGCCGCTGACATTTCAAGAAAAGGGCCAAGGTCCAAACCGCGAGCACGGCACGATCCCGGTCGAGCCTGTCTCACTCGGGGATGTCGTGCTTGCGCGCAAGGAAATGTCGGCTGCTTATCATCTTGCCGTTGTTGTGGATGATGCGTCACAGGGCGTTACGCTCGTTACGCGGGGCAACGATCTGTTTCAGGCAACGCATGTGCAGAGACTGCTACAGGCTTTGCTCGATTTGCCGGAGCCGATTTATGCACACCACAGGCTCATTCTTGATGCCGAGGGAAAGAAATTCTCCAAACGCGATTTTGCGGTGACGTTGCGCGAATTACGCGCGCATGGCGACGCGCCAGCCAAAATCCTCGAACGTCTCGCGCGGTGCCAAGCGCTTCCTCAAACGGGCTAACGAAAAATTGATAGCGAAAAACGCTATGATTGCGGCAAGCTCCTGCAATTGAGATGTGAGGTCTTCGTGAACCGTATTCTTGTACTCGCCGCCTTTGCGTTGTTGCCGACATTCGCTTGCGCCGGTCCGAAGGACGATTTGATCGCGACCGACAAAGCGTTCTCGGCGCTCTCGGTCGCAAAGGGAAGCAATACCGCTTTTCTTGCCTATATGGCGGACGACGTGCGCATCTTCGGTACCGGAAACGAGTCTCCGATCCACGGCAAAGCCGAAGCGGCGAAACGCTTTCAAACCAGCGGTAACGGCGATCCGAAGCTCAACGTTCTGTCCTGGGTGCCGGACTACGCGGAAGTTTCCGGCGATGGGTCTCTTGGATATAGCGACGGACATTGGCTGTTCGAAGCCGCACCGGATGCGAAGGGTCAGCGCCTGCATCTGACCGGTCACTATGTGACGGTTTGGCGCAAGACTGGCAGCGGATGGAAATTCATTTCCGATATCGGCACGACGGATCCGAAACCGGCGAAGTGATCAAGTCGCGGCCAGCGCGATCATCGCGTGCATGATTTCATTGATGTCGTAGTCCTTCGGGCTGAACACGGCGGCGATACCCGCGTCCTTCAGGACTAGCTCGTCTTCACGCGGAATAATGCCGCCGGCAACAACCTTCACGTTCGATAGCCCGGCGTCTTTGAGCTTTGCGATCACTTCGCGCGCCAGCGGGATGTGGCTTCCGGAAAGAATGGAAAGTCCCACGAGATGCGGATTGGTAGCGCGCGCCTGCGCCACGATTTCGTCGGGCGAGAAACGAATGCCGTCATAAACCACGCTCATACCGGCGTCTCGTGCGCGGATAGCGATTTGCTCCGCACCATTGGAATGACCGTCGAGACCAGGCTTGGCGACCAGGAACGTGAGCCTGCGCCCAAGTTTCAACGACACCGCGTCCACCTCTTCGCGCAATGCTCCAATACGCTCGTCGTTGCGCGCAGGCCCGGCCGCCGCCACGCCGGTCGGCGCGCGATATTCGCCGAAAACTCTGCGCAGACACGCCGCCCATTCGCCGGTGGTTACTCCCGCCTTTGCGCAGGCTATTGAAGAAGGCATGAGATTGGAGTCGCTTTTTGCCACGCTTTCCAGCTCGGACAAGGCTTTGGTCACAGCCTCAGCATCGCGCTGCTCGCGCCATGTGTTGAGGCGTGCGATCTGGTCATGTTCTGCCGACCGATCCACAACAACGAAATGGCCCTCGCCCGCTGTCAGCGGCGACTCCTCTGTTTCCTGATAGGCGTTCACGCCGACACGAATGTCCTCTCCGCGCTCGATCGCCTCGACTCGCGCTGCGTTGGACGCAACGAGCCGCTCCTTCATATATTCGAGTGCCGTCTGCGAAGATGCGCCACCCATCCCTGCGATGCGCGTCATCTCCGCACGAATCTGGCCTATGAGCTGATCGACCTTCGCCTCAATCACCTTTGAGCCGTCGAAGATGTCGCCATATTCCAGCATGTCGGTTTCATAGGCACCGATCTGCTGCAGTCGGAGCGACCATTGCTGGTCCCAGGGGCGCGGCAGGCCCAGCGCTTCGTTCCATGCCGGCAACTGCACGGCGCGGGCGCGCGCGTTCTTCGAAAGTGTGACGCCCAGCATTCCGAACAGCACGCGATAGACGTTATTTTCCGGCTGTTGTTCGGTCAGGCCAAGCGAATTCACCTGTACGCCATAGCGAAACAAGCGAAGTTTCGGATCGGTCACGTCGTAACGGTCGCGCGCGATCTCATCCCACAAAAACGCCATCGCCCGCAGCTTGCAAATCTCTGTGATGAAGCGAACGCCGGAGTTGACGAAAAAGGATATGCGCCCGACAGCATTTGAAAATTCATCAGGCGGTATTGCGCCACGCTCGCGCGCAGCGTCGAGCACCGAGACGGCAGCGGCGAGCGCGAACGCTGCTTCCTCGACGGCATCGGCGCCGGCTTCCTGAAGATGATAGGAGCATAGATTGATCGGATTCCACTTCGGCATCTCTACCGTCGTAAACGCGATCATGTCGGTGGTCAGGCGCAACGCTGGCGCAGGAGGAAAGATGTATGTCCCGCGCGCGAGATATTCCTTGATGATATCGTTCTGGGTTGTGCCCTGAAGCTTCGCCCGTTCGACACCCTGCTCATCGGCGAGCGCCACATAGAGCGCGAGCAACCACATTGCCGGCGCGTTGATCGTCATCGACGTGTTCATGCGGTCGAGCGGCAACCGGTCGAATAGTGCTCGCATGTCGTCCAGATGCGAGACCGGCACGCCGACCTTGCCGACCTCACCCTTCGCAAGCGCGTCGTCGCTGTCGTAGCCGGTCTGAGTGGGCAAATCGAAAGCTACAGAAAGGCCTGTCTGTCCCTTGGCCAGATTGGTGCGATAAAGCGCGTTCGAAGCCGCGGCACTCGAATGGCCGGCATAGGTACGGAATATCCAGGGTTTGTCGCGCGCCATAGCGGCAATAAGAGGCTTAACCGTGCTGCAGCGCAATATCTACAGCCGAGTGTGGTAAAGACCTTCGGACCACTATGCCGATCACTAGGAGCGTCGAAAGCAATGCGAAAGGAACCGCGAACGCTGCAGTGGCCAGCGAAAACAGGAATCCGCCGGCAAGCATCCCCATTTCCTTGCCGTCAAATTCCCGTTCGCGGTAGAGCCATGCGGCGGCCACCGCCAACACGGGAAAATCGTAGAAAAAAACATAAGGCGTCACGAGCAGTGAAGCTGTTGCCAGTGCCGCTGCCTTGCGCGGAAACGGTGCATCGCTTCGCCACAGCCAGAAGATTCCCGCCGCGCAAGAGAACGAAATGGCTGCTTGCGCAAAGCGGGCGAGATTGTCACTGCCGCCGCTCCAGCGTGTCAGGCCATAGACGCTTTGCAGCTTGTTCCAGCCCGTGCCACCCTCGACCAGAAGGGCTTGGGTGGTTTGGGGCAGGTTGTGCAGGAACGCTGTGAACGTCGCAAAGCCGAACACGACACCGGACAGTGCCAGAAGCGTTGAAGCCGTCACTGTCGCCGAGAGCAGCACCGTCCAGCGGCGGTCGGCCAAAAGCGCGATAGGAAACAGCAATCCGAATTGTGGCTTGTAAGTCAGAAGGCCGAGAAAAATCCCGCTGAGAAGGGGCATTTCATCCATTGTTAGCAGGACTCCGCCAATCAGCGCTGCCGTGAAAAACCCATTTTGTCCGATCGTGATATCGGCAGCGACCCAGGGTGCTGCACAGGCCAAAAGAATCGCAGTGCGGGTTTGAGCGATCTTCGAGATGACAGCCGCGTATATGGCGAGGGTCGAAAAGACCCAAAGAAGAAGGGCGACAGCGTAGGGCATGGCGCCCAGCGGGGCGGCAATAAAGAAGAACGTCGGCGGATAAGGCCAGCCAAGATAACCTTGGAAATTGTGCCCGATGGCAACCGCTTCCGCGCCATGCAACGTGGCACCATCGTAAGCCTTGAGTGCCGCGCCCTGTAGCGCCAGCTTTCCGCTTGTCCAGATCGCCACGAAATCGGTGAAGATCGGTTTGCCCTGCGCATCCCAGATCCAAAGATGCTGAAAAATCCAGATCGCAAAAACGGCGATATAGGACAGCACAAACGCGCCCGCAATGACGAAGCAAAGCGTTGCTGTGTCGAACCCGGTTTTCGCGGAAGAAACGCGCATGGCGGACTCTTGATCGCAATTCTAACGATAAGTAGTCTTGGGTTACCAACGGCTTAAGCGTTGTTTGCAGGAGGTCATCATGCGCTTCGCGGCAATTTTGTTTGCATCCATATTTGCGCTCGCGGCCGGTGCCACAACAATGTCGCCGGAAGCGGAGTGGAAAGCCTCCTTGGCGGACGCAAATGTCGGTTGGGCGAAAGCGCATTACGCGGTGCTGAAAATCCAGGATGCCGTCTACATGCGCGACGGCGACACATCGACGCTTGTTGGCATCAAGGGCAAACCAGAGTCGTACAAATGGGTGAAAGGCACCAAAGCGGCCGCCGTGTTGATCGCGGGCGTGCGCGCGGGTCATCCCTTTGTTGTGCTCAACAAGCAGCTTTACGCAGACAATCAGATCGCCAAGGGGATTCCCGTGGACACGGATATCGATATCCGGGGAGCGCGGACACAGGTCGCGGCGGGCGTCATAGGAGCACGCATCATGGTTTTCAATCAGCAAGCCAAAGCTGCTCGGGATTTTCCCGGCGTCGACTTCTATTCGTATGATCCCGCCTTTCGTGTCGTGGCGACATTCAAACAAGACCCGGCGCGCGCTTCTCGCGTGTTTCGAACCTCGCGAGGCACGGACAAGCAATTCTTCCACGCCGGCGACGCGACGTTCGTTTTACGTGGCAAGACGATCATGTTGCCGCTCTACGCGGAAGATCAGAAGAAGGTTGAAGGCATGTCGGCATTTTTCATAGACGAAATGACCGGCCGGGAGACCTATGGCGCTGGACGTTATGTCGATGTCGAGCCTTTCGGCGCGTTTCCGCCGAAGACGGTTACGATCGATTTTAACGACGCCTACAACCCAAATTGCGCGCGCTCGCCGTTTTTCACGTGCCCGGTTGCCACCGATGTCGTAGCGCTCGCGGTAAAGGCTGGTGAGCGCGATCCGCACAAGGCGCATTGATCGTATCGATGAAGTCGCGCATCCCGACGATTGAAGAGAGACGCGAAGCCGAAAGAGCGCGTGCCAAGCGCTCGGCTCTGAAGGCGTTGCGCAAGACACGCAAAGCGGCTGAGTCTGCCGATGTCAAACTCTCCGATTGGGAAGGCGAATTCCTGGGTTCGGTCGAAGTCCGCGTCGAACGCTATGGCCGCGCCTTCCGCGATCCTGAAAAAGGCGGGCCCGGATCGGCACTGTCGATGCTGCAAGCGATCAAGCTCAAGGAAATCTCCGCCAAGGCCAAAAGCCCGAGGCAACTGCACAGGAGATTCAAGCCGTTTGCGGTAAAGCGGGCAGCACAGCGGCCCGGCGAATGAACCTGCGACGTGCCAGCGCGACTGCGACGAATAAGGTACTTAGAGGCGCCAACGGCTCGGGAGGGGTTAAAAGCGGAAACGCGGCGATCGGAAATGCAGTCGCGAATAAAAGCGCGCCTTCGGTTCTGTCGCGAACTCCGCCATGCAACAGGAATGCACAAGCGATGAACAACACGGGGTAATCGTAGACATATACGTAAGGCGTCGCCGTAAGCGCTGCGAGGACGAGCAGCGCAGCTTTCTCGTCAAATTCGATGCGTCGATCGCGCCACGCCAAACAAGTCAGCACCGTTACCAAGATGGCTATTGCGCCCTGTGCCATCAATGCCAGCCAATATGGTGAGCCAAGCGACATCAAGATGCCGAAGAGGCTCTGCAACTTGTTGAAACCGGCGCGGCCGCTTTCCAGAATCTCGTGATTGGTCACGGCGACAGACTGCGCGAACGCGAGCCATGTCTCTCCGCCAAATGCGATCCACGAGGCCGCGATCATCGCCAGGATTGTCAACACAGCTGAAAGCACGATTTGCCATCGGCCGGCGGCGATCAACACGAATGGTATCACAATACCGAATTGCGGTTTGTAGGCGAGAAGGCCAAGAAACAGGCCGGACAAATATGGACGCTTGCGGGCGAAAAGAAGGAATGCGCCCAGCAGAGAAGCAGTAACAAATCCATTTTGGCCTGCCGCGAAGTTCAGCAAGGACGCTGGGAACGCGCATGCGGCAACCCACGCCTCCGGGCGGCATACGATCTTTTGAACGATAACAGCGAATAGTCCGAGCGTCGCGATCACCCAGACAAGTTCGGCCGTGACGAAGGGCAGTCGTGCAACTGCGCTCGCGATGAACAGAAAGGGCGGAGGATAGTGCCAGCCGTAATAGCCGGCGAAGTTGTGCCCGACTGCGGCGACCTCCGCTGCTTTGTGTATTGTCCAGTCATAGACCTGCGCCGCGCGGCCGTCGTGAGCCATGTGTCCCGCCGCCCACACGTCAACAAAATCGCCGGCAATCAGCTTTCCGGTTGCGTCCCAAAGCCAACGATGCGCGATCAGCATACCTCCAAGCGCTGCTACCACGCCGATCACAACGGCACGGCAAACAAGGACGAAGAAACGCTGCAGATCGATGGAAGGCATTGGGGAAGCTTAGGTTTTCTATCTTTCACATCGATTAAAAAGCGTCGGCGCAATTTTATTGCCCGGATGCTCGCAGTGGCACACAATTTCGTTGCATTGCAGCAAAGGCTTGGGGCTTACTCAGGCCGTTGTGCTTTGGCGAGCAGGGAGAGCGAGATGTCGACAGCGGCAAAGCCGTCGCTTGAGGTCTACAAGGATTTGTACGAGGTCGGCGAGATTCCGCCGCTCGGCCATGTGCCGTCAAAGATGTACGCGTGGACGATTCGCAAGGAACGCCATGGCGAACCGGAGAAATCCTTCCAGATCGAGGTTGTGCCGACCTGGTCGCTCGACAGCCACGATGTGCTCATCCTCGTGATGGCGGCAGGTGTGAACTACAATGGCGTATGGGCGGGACTTGGCACGCCGATTTCGCCGATCGACGGCCACAAAAATCCCTATCATATCGCCGGCAGTGACGCGTCCGGCATCGTCTGGGCCGTCGGCTCAAAGGTCACGCGCTGGAAAGTCGGCGATGAAGTTGTCGTCCACTGCAATCAGGACGATGGCGACGACGAGGAATGCAACGGCGGCGATCCGATGTTCTCGCCGTCGCAGCGCATCTGGGGTTACGAGACGCCGGATGGCTCGTTCGCGCAGTTTGCTCGCGTGCAGGATCGCCAGCTCATGCCGCGTCCGCAGCATCTCACCTGGGAAGAGGCTGCTTGTTACACGCTCACGCTGGCGACGACCTATCGTATGTTCTTCGGCCATCGCCCGCACATCCTGCGTCCAGGCCACAACGTTCTGATCTGGGGTGCGAGCGGCGGCCTCGGATCGTTCGCCGTTCAGCTTTGCGCGGTGTCGGGCGCAAACGCCATCGGCGTGATCAGCGACGAGACCAAGCGCGACTTCGTTCTGTCGCTCGGCGCGAAAGGCGTAATCAATCGCAAGGATTTTAATTGCTGGGGCGCGATGCCGAAAGTCGGCACGCCGGAATACGACGCTTGGACGAAAGAGGCGCGCAAATTCGGTAAGGCAATCTGGGACATCACCGGCAAGGGCAACGATGTCGATATGGTGTTCGAACATCCCGGCGAGTCAACGTTTCCGGTCTCGTGCCTGGTGGTGAAGCGCGGCGGCATGGTCGTGTTCTGCGCCGGCACGACGGGCTACAACATCACCTTCGACGCACGCTATGTTTGGATGCGTCAAAAGCGCATCCAGGGCTCGCATTTTGCCAATCTCAAGCAGGCGAGTCAGGCGAACACACTGATGCTTGAACGCCGCCTCGATCCTTGCATGTCGGAGGTTTTCTCTTGGAACGATATTCCGCGCGCGCACACTAAGATGTGGAAGAACGAGCACCTGCCCGGCAACATGGCGGTGCTCGTGAACGCACAACGTCCCGGAATGCGGACGTTCGAAGACGTGCTGGAAGCAAGCGGCGTTTGAGTCCTACTCGCTGCCGCTAAGCCAGCCGACCTTTTTCAGCTCCGCCTGGTGTTGCTTGTAAAACGCGATCTGCGGCGGTGACACCCGGTCGGCAAGTTTCGGCGCTGCGCTCGGATAAGCAACGCACATCCCCGCATCCATCAGCGCCAGTGGCATCACCACAACGTCATGCGCGCTCAGACCGTGCCTGGAGAATATCGCCATCACGCCAGGCATGGATTTGACGTTCGCTTCCATCTGGGCAAGCGATTGTGCGTTGTCGCCGGCGGCCTTCATCTTCTTGTCCATTCCGCTCCTCCTCGCGTCATCCATCGCGGCCTGCATCGCGTTGATCTTGTCCATCGACAACGGATAGCTTTTAAGCTGGCCCAGATCGGCGGACGAGATGTCGGCGCCATTCGCCAAAGCTGCGGAAGCGGACAAGAGGAGAGCGGCCGCGAAAGCGGCACTGGAAGGCAAACGCATTAATTTTCCCCGGTGATGGTTAGTCGGTATCGTCTGCATGGCCGATCCCGCAAAATCCTGCAAGTGGCTTTTGGGATGGTGCAGTGCGGAACAAGTCCGCTAAGCTTTCACCATCGAAATTGCTATGGCCGCAACAATGATCTCTCCCGTCATTCCTCATCTTCTCGCTCGTTGTGACGAGACGCTCCTTTCCGCTGAGGGTCTTTTGGCTGCGGCCAAACACAGTGTGTCGCGGATGGTCGCGCCGGACGGCAAGGTCTCGCGCACGGCGTTGGACCGGCACCAGCGTGCGGCCCACGCGCTCGCGTGGTTTGCCACGAATGTTGAGGCGCTGCGCCAAATGGTGCGTTGGGCGCGCAGGCTCGAGTACGAAAAGCGCCTCGGCGAGATTGAACAGCTTATTCTGCAGGCTGCGTTCGGCGAATACCTCGCGCAGCTTATCGGTGGAATCCCGATGAGCCAGAACGAGATCGCCCGCCCCTACGATATGGGCCTGGACGAATCTTCGTCCGGCGAATTCTGGACGCCGGCAGTTCGCGAGCTTGTCGCGCTTGGCACCGCACAGGAGACGCGCGAGGCCATTGCCCAACACCTCGCAGCCCACGCGGGAGCGATGGTTGTCGGCAACCCCGGACTCGACGAAACCTTGGACATGGTGCGCGAACAGTTCTTCCGTTTCGCGCAGGAAAAAGTCACCCCGTTTGCGCATCAATGGCACCTCAAGGACGAGTTGATCCCGCTCGATGTGATCGCGCAGATGAGCGAACTCGGCGTCTTCGGCCTAACGATTCCGGAGGCCTATGGCGGCGCGGGACTATCGAAGATGGCGATGTGCGTTGTCTCGGAAGAGCTTTCCCGCGGCTATATCGGCGTCGGCTCGCTGGGCACGCGGTCGGAGATTGCCGCCGAACTGATCCTGACCGGCGGCACGAAGGATCAGCGCGATCACTGGTTGCCGCTGATCGCCAGTGGGGCAAAGTTGCCGACGGCTGTGTTCACCGAACCCAATGTCGGATCCGATTTGGGATCGTTGCGCACGCGCGCCGTTCGCGCCGGAGATGTCTATAAAATCTATGGCAATAAGACCTGGATCACTCATGCCGCCCGCGCCGATGTGATGACGCTGTTGGTTCGCACCGGTCCGGACACGACTGATTATCGCGGACTTTCCATGTTCATCGCCGAAAAGCCGCGTGGCTGCGACGGCGATCCGTTTCCCGCGAATGGCATGAGCGGCGGCGAAATTGGCGTGCTCGGCTATCGCGGCATGAAGGAATACGAGATCGGCTTCGACGGGTTCGAAGTGCCCGCTGCCAATCTTCTCGGGCGCGAGGAAGGTCAGGGTTTCAAGCAGCTGATGCAGACCTTCGAGAGCGCACGCATACAGACTGCCGCGCGCGCCGTGGGCGTCGCGCTGTCGGCGCTCGATGTTGGCTTGCGCTATGCGCTCGATCGCCAGCAGGGCGGACAGAGAATTTTCAACTATCCGCGCGTACGCGACAAGCTCGCGATGATGGCTGTGGAGATCACGGTCGCGCGCCAGATTGCTTATTGTGCCGCACGCGAGAAAGATGAAGGGCGCCGCTGCGACCTTGAGGCCGGCATGGCGAAGCTTTTGGCCGCGCGAGTCGCCTGGGCAGCGGCCGATAACGCACTGCAGATTCACGGCGGCAACGGCTTCGCACTTGAATATCCCATCAGCCGAATCTTGTGCGACGCGCGGATTCTG
The DNA here is from genome assembly GCA_037201525.1 of Rhizomicrobium sp. GTDB lineage: Bacteria > Pseudomonadota > Alphaproteobacteria > Micropepsales > Micropepsaceae > Rhizomicrobium. The sequence continues at coordinate 142,752 of JBBCHP010000016.1, forward strand.
AACATCTTTGAAGGCGCCGCCGAAATTCAGGCGCAGGTCATTGCGCGGCGTCTTTTGGAAGACAGAGTAAACTGATGAATGAGCATCCGATCGATCAGCTATATGCAACTATCGTCGCGCGGAAGAACGCCAGAACTGCACAATCCTATACAGCACAACTCCTTAAGCGCGGCGTACCGCAATGTGCAAAGAAGCTGGGCGAGGAAGGCGTCGAAGCGGCGCTTGCCGCTGTCGGGGGAAAGAAGAAAGAGATCGTCGCCGAGTCCGCGGACGTTCTCTATCACCTGCTTGTCTTATGGGTGGCGACCGGCGTCAAACCGAAATCCGTTTATGATGTGCTTGAAGCGCGGCGCGGACGGTCGGGTCTGGCGGAAAAGAAATCGCGCAAACGCAAATAACTCAGTCTTCGCTCTTTTCTTCGGCAAGGCTTTTGACAAGATCGAGCACGCGCTTTCTTACCTTCGGATCTTTTATTCGCATAAAGGCGAGGCTGAGCTGTAGGCATTCGCCGCTCGACATGAATTCCAAGGCCGGTGGAGATGCATCGTTTTCGCTGAAGCCCGGCCCACCGTTTGTTCTCGGTCCAACGTCCTCAAAAAAGTATTCGATCGGAACAGAGAGATAATGCGCGATATCGGCCAAGCGGCCGGCGCCGATGCGATTAACACCTTTCTCGTATTTTTGAATTTGCTGGAACGTGATCCCGAGCATTTCGCCCAGCCGCTCCTGACTCATGCCGATCATCGTACGCCGCAATCTCACGCGGCCTCCGATCTGTGCGTCAGCTAGGTTTGCGTGCTTCTTCGCCAAGTTGTCGCTGCTCCATTTCTACACGCAACAGTAACCGCTGCCAAAGAGCGCCGGAAGCCTCTAACGCGTAACGGGGCGGGTTTTGGAGTGATGTCTGCAAGCGATACTTGCAGCTACCATGCAACCAGCAAGAAGAAGAAAAAAAGAATACCAACCACTACGTGCAAAGGGCGTGGTTTCGATCTCGGAAGGCAGATCAGCGTCGAGTATGCCGGCGCGGTTGAGGTCGAGTTCACCGCGGACACGGCCGAGCGGATCGATGACAGCGGAAATTCCCGTATTGGCAGCCCGCACGACGGGAATTCCTTCTTCGATGGCGCGCATGCGCGCCACAAGCAGATGCTGCTTCGGTCCAGCCCACGGACCGAACCACGAATCGTCGGTGACATTGACGAACCACGAAGGACGTTTCGCGCTTACGACGGCGCCCGGAAACAGAATCTCATAACAAATGAGCGGTCCCGCCGGTGGCGCACCGGGGATGTCGAGCGTATGCGGTCCATCGCCGGTCGCAAAGCTTCCATCGATGCCCACGACTTTTGTCAGACCGATTGTCTTGAAGACGCTCTCGAGCGGCAGGTACTCGCCAAACGGCACGAGATGAAATTTGTCATAGACGTTCAGCATTTCGCCGCCATGCCCAAAAACATAGAAGCTGTTGTAGTAGTCGAGATGCTCGCCATGGCGCAGCGCCCGCAACGCGCCGGTCATGAGCACGCGATCTCGTCCCGTCAGCACGGCGATTTCGTCGAGCGCATATTCCGAACGCGTGAGGATGAACGGCGGCGCCGCTTCCGGCCAGATGATGTGCGTTGGGCGAATCTTCACGGGCGCATTGCTGAGGGAGATCAGCCGGTTCCAGTTTTCCTCGACAAGCGCAGGCTTGTATTTGTCCGATTGCGCGATGTTGGGCTGAACGATGCGCAGGCGAACGCCGGGCACAGTATCGATCTTCACGGTGTTGAGACGGAGTTCACCAGCCGCGAAGATAAAGACAAATATCGCCGTTATCGCTGCCGGCAGCCGCCACGCAAAAGGCCTTCCGAATAGCTCCGCAAGAGAAGCGCCGAACAAGATCGTTACCAAGGTCAGACCATAAGCACCTAGAACTGCGGCACTCTGCATCACTGCCAGCGATGCACCCCAGCCATAGGCGGCCAGATTCCATGGAAAGCCGGTCAAAGCGTGACCGCGAATCCATTCCGCAAGTGTATAGGCGATGGTGAAGACAAAGATGCGCGATGCATCGGGCCGCCAGAACCGCGCGGCGATTGCAAGTGGCGGCGTGGTGAACACCAGCGCCATGCCGCCGGGAAACATCAGCGCCACGAATGGGATCTGCCACGCATGCGCTGAGGCATCGACAAGAAAAGCGTAGCCCACCCAGTGCAAACCAACGAGGAATTGTCCGAACGCAAACGCCCACACGACCCACGTTGAGTTGCGAATGGGCCTGTTCGTTGTCTGCGCGCCGTCGATCAGGAGAACGAGGGCAGCATAGCCGAGCAAAAGCACCGGAAAGATGTTGAACGGCGCAAAGCCCAAAGCGGATAACGCGCCGGCACCAAATGCAAATAGCCGCGCACGCCAACCGGTCAATGTGCGAACGAAATCACCGATGCCGGCGAGCAATACCATCAGCCGGATGAATCCGGGATCGGTGCCGGCGAGGCAGGGGGGCGAACACGCAACCGCTTCACTCGCCGTGGATCGGCTTCCAGCACTTCGATCTCGCTGCCATTGGGGTGTGCGATAATCTCGCCTCGTTGCGGCACGCGCCCCACAAGCGATGTGACAAGGCCGCCCAGCGTATCGACGTCCTCCGAGATCTCATCATCGACACCGAGATCGAACCCCGTCTCCGTCTTGAAATCCTCCAGATAGACGCGTGCGTCGGCGACAAAGGCTCCGGTTTCATCCTTGCGAATGGGCGCTGCGTCTTCGTCGTGTTCATCCGCAATGTCGCCGACGATCTCTTCGATCAGATCTTCGATAGAGACGAGGCCATCCGTGCCCCCATATTCATCGATTACCAAGGCAAGCTGGATATGCGCGGCTTGCATCTTCACCAGCAGATCGAGAACCGGCATCGATGGCGGCACGGGAAGAATGGACCGCTTGATCTCGCCAATAGTCGCGGGCCGCAGGTGAAACGTCCCGCCCTGACTTGGCTCGATCAGCGAGAGCACATCTTTGATATGCACGAACCCGGTCGGATCATCCAGCGTCTCGCGATAGACCGGCAGGCGCGAGTGCTGCGCCTCGCGGAATATCGAAACTAGGTCAGCCATGGCCGTGGTCTCGTCGACCGCGACGATGTCCGCACGCGGCACCATTACGTCAGAAATCCTGCGCTCGCCGACCTTCAGAAGATTGGCGAACAGCGTGCGTTCTTGCTGCGAAAGATCGGCGCTTTCGCGGTCGCTGTTCTCGATGACCTCTTCAAGGCTCTCGCGGATCGCGGTCGCCGTCGCGTCGCCGCGCAGCAATTGCGTTAGGCGCTTGAGAAGCGAAGGCGCTCTCTCGGCCACGCTATTGGAATGAATGGTGTCGGTCATGGGTTTCGCGCGCTCACGCGGCATTCCGCGCGTAAGGGTCCCCGATACCGAGTTCACTCAGAATTTGGGTCTCCAGTGGCTCCATGATTTTCGCGGCGCGCGCCGTCTCATGGTCATAGCCCAACAGATGGAGAACGCCGTGCACGACAAGATGCGTTGCGTGATCGGCAAACTGCTTTTTCTGCTCGCGCGACTCTTTGGCCGTGACGCCATAGGCCACTGCCACATCGCCCAGATAGTCTTCGTCTCGCGTGGGAAACGACAGGACATTGGTCGGCTTGTCTTTGCCACGAAAAGTCACGTTCAGTGTGCGAAGCTTCTTGTCGTCCGAAAGCAGAATGGTTAGCGCGCCGTTGCCTTTGCCGCGTACAAGCGCCAGAGCAGCTGCTTTTTTCAAACGCGCGCCGAGGCCCCGCTTGGCGCTCCATTTCTTGTCCTCAACCATGAGCGTAATGCTCACGCCTGTTCCTTCCGCCGCTGCAGGGTGCGCTCGACACCCGAACCTTCTTCAGCGGCAGTATAGGCGGCGACGATGCGTGTGACGAGAGCGTGACGAACCACGTCCTTGACGCTGAACCGCGCAATTGCCGCACCTTCAACGTCGCGCAGAATATCGAGAGCCTGGTTAAGACCGGACATGCCGGCGGGAAGATCGCTCTGACTGGGATCGCCGGTCACGACCATGCGGGAATCCTCGCCCAGACGCGTCAGAAACATCTTCATCTGTGCGCCCGTGCAATTCTGTGCTTCGTCCAGGATGACGAAGGCGCGCGATAGCGTGCGACCGCGCATGAAAGCCAGCGGGGCGACCTCAATCGTGCCCTGCTCCATGAGCTTGGTGCATTGCTCGCCCATGACATCGAACAGCGCGTCGTAGAGCGGGCGCAGGTAGGGATCGATTTTCTCCTTCAGATCACCGGGCAAAAAGCCAAGACGTTCGCCTGCTTCAAGCGCCGGGCGTGAAAGAATCAGGCGCTCGACACGGCGTTCGTAGAGAAGATGCGCACCATAGGCGGCCGCCAGATATGTCTTTCCCGTGCCCGCGGGCCCGATGCCGAAGACAAGCGGATGTGTCCGCATCAGGTCCAGATAAGCGAGTTGGCCCTGCGTGCGCACGCGCGTGGTGCGCGACGCCCAGGTTTTGAGCGCAGGCGAGCCGAAATTGCCTGTCGCAGCTTTCACCGGGCCTTCGAGCGCGAAATGAATTTCTGCGTCGACATCGGCAAGGTTCGCCGCTTCACCGCCTTCAATCCGCGCATAGAGTGCACGCAGGACGCTTGCCGCGCGATCGCGCGACTCCGGATTTCCTTCCACGGCGACCAGATTTCCGCGCGAAGCGACTTTTACGTCCAACTTCTGTTCAATACGCGCAAAATTTTTCTGATGCGCGCCGGCGAGCTCTGCCAGCAGCGCGTTATCGGGAAATTCGAGCGTCACCTGTTCACGTGGCGCAGAAACTTTCTTTTTTGCGATACTCACGACGTCAGCACCGCCTCGTGCAGCGCTGTCTCCGGCAATGCACCTTTCAGGCTGTTGGGTCCGACCGAAACGATTTTCACGTCCCGGATTTGCCCAATCAGATCGTCAGCATGATCGACATGGACCGCTTGAAGATAAGGGCTGCGACCAATGGCTTGCCCCGTCTTGCGGCCGGGTTTCTCGAACAGCACGGACAGCGTGCGTCCCTCGCAGGAGCGATTGAATGTCTGTTGTTGCTGGATCAGCAGTGTTTGAAGCGCTTCCAGCCGTGCGGCCTTCACGTCTTCCGGGATTTGTTTGCGCGCCGCCGATGCCGGTGTACCGGGGCGCTTGCTGTATTTGAACGAGAATGCACTTGCGTATCCGATGTCGCGGATCAGCGTCATCGTATCGTCGAAATTTTTGTCGTTCTCGCCTGGAAAGCCGACGATGAAATCCGAAGACAGCGCGATGTCACTACGTGCCGCGCGGATACGATCCACGATACGGCGATAGTCATCGGCGGTGTGCTGGCGATTCATCGCGTCGAGGATCGTGTCAGATCCCGACTGCACTGGCAGATGCAGATACGGCATCAATCCCTCGATCTCGCCATGGGCGACGATCAGATCGTCGCTCATGTCGCGTGGATGGCTGGTCGTGTAGCGCAGCCGCCTGAGGCCTTCGATACGCGATAAAGCGTGAAGCAATTTCGCAAGCGCCCAATTTTCGCCATCGGGGCTCGCGCCGCTGTACGCGTTCACATTCTGGCCGAGCAGTGTGATTTCGCGCGCGCCGAGATCGGCGAGCCGCCGCGCTTCTTCTAGGATTGACTCGACAGGGCGCGAGAATTCTCCGCCGCGCGTGTAGGGCACCACGCAGAAGGTGCAGAACTTGTCGCATCCTTCCTGCACCGTGAGAAACGCGCTTGCGCCGACCGCGCTTGTTTGCGCCGGCAGGGTGTCGAATTTGTCCTCTGCTGGAAAATCTGTTTCCAGCGCCTGCCCGCCGGCGCGCGAGACCTTCGCGATCATCTCCGGCAAGCGATGATAGGATTGCGGTCCGACAACCAGATCGACAGCGCTCTGACGCCTCACGATCTCTTCGCCTTCGGCCTGCGCCACGCAGCCTGCGACCGCAATCATCATGCGGCGTCCGGCTTCGGCCCTCTCTTCCTTCATCTTTCGAAGCTTGCCGAGTTCCGAATAGACCTTCTCTGCCGCTTTCTCGCGGATATGACAGGTGTTCAGGATCACCATATCGGCGTCGCCAGGCGTCTCTGTTTGGGCATAGCCCAGCGGCGCCAGCAGATCCGCCATTCGGGCGGAATCGTAGACGTTCATCTGGCAGCCATAGGTTTTGACGAAAAGCCGTTTCATCAGGCGGCGGTTTATGCGCGTTTAGGCCTTTTCACGCAATCGCTTCGACAAGTTCGGGATTCTGCACCGGCCGTGGCGCGGTCACCAATCCAGCCAATGCGCGGGACTGCCCCTCGCGGACAATGGTTTCCGCCCGTGCCGCCAGTGGCTTGCGGCCACCCATCTTGTCCACCGTCATAGGCTCATGGAACTCGACCAAGACGTCGATAGGACCGGCCTTCACGGCCTCCCACAGATGCGGGACCAATTCCATGTCCCCATACCAGGCGAACAGCGGCCGGTTTTCTCGGCCCATCGGCATGCCGTGAAAGCCGGTATAGGTGATGGATACAGGCTGCACCGGCACGTGCTCGGCTTGTCCTTTGGCATCCACCTGGATGACAGCCTCAGTCGCGCCCATGAGAGCGCTCTTGAAGGGCAGCACGCGATTGCCGTCGTCAGATGTGCCTTCCGGGAACAGGATCAGTGCGTCGCCCTGTTGCAGCCGTTCGCGCAACTGGTCACGCGCTACACCCGCCTGGCTGCGCCGTGAGCGCTCGACAAAGACGGTTTCGTACAGCCGGGCCATTAGCCCAAAGAACGGCCAGGTGTTCACCTCGCTTTTGGCGACAAACGACACCGGCGTCGTTCCGCCCAGCACAATGATATCGAAGTAAGATGTGTGATTGGAAACCATCAGCACGCCCCGGCCGCGCACCGGCGTTCCAACCATGGTGATGTGGATACCGAAGAGCTTGCAGAGAAAGCGGCTATAGCGATTGGGCAGCGTCTTGCGCCGCTTCAGCCGGAAATAAATCGCCGAACTTTGCCACGGAATGGTCGCGACGGCTGTGACCAGAAAGATCACGAGAATGAAAATGCCCCTCAGCGTTTGCATACGCTATCGCGGCTTTTTCGCGCCTTTTGGCACGCCGTACAGTTCAAGGCGGTGATCGACCAGTTCGAAGCCAAGCTCTTCGGCAACGCGCTTCTGTAGCGCTTCGATCTCCTCGTTGCGGAATTCGATGACGCTGCCGCTCTGAATGTCGATGAGATGGTCGTGATGCGCTTCCGGCACTTCTTCATAGCGCGAACGGCCGTCGCGGAAGTCATGGCGCTCAAGAATGCCGGCATCCTCGAACAATTTCACAGTCCGATATACAGTCGCGATGGAGATGTGAGGATCGATCGCGGATGCGCGGCGATAGAGCTCCTCGGCATCGGGATGGTCGACGGCATCCGACAGAACGCGTGCGATCACGCGGCGCTGCTCGGTCATGCGCAATCCTTTGTCGACGCAAAGCTGTTCGATGCGCGTCACGGCATTCCCCTTAATGTTGCTGCTCAAAGACTAGTGGAAGCCGTTGTATTTCCCAATGGGATCAGTGGCAATTCCGTACGAAGAATGAGAGCGTCTTCGCCGGGCGCGTAATAGGATTTGCGCCGTCCAACCTCGTGAAATCCCAACCGGGCATAAAGCGCGTGAGCTGCGTCATTGGAGGTCGCGACCTCCAGGAACATGGTTCTGGCACCACGGCCCGAGGCGTAACGGGCGGCTTCTATCATGAGAGTTGTGCCTAATCCTTTGCGTCTCGCGGTGGCTGCGATGGCCAGCGTCAAGATCTCCGCTTCATCGCCCGCAACGCGCACGATGATGAAGCCGTCCGATGCAGCAAATGCAGCAGTACGGGGGGATTTTAGCAGGTTTCGCAAGGCGCTTTCGCACCACGGATCCTCGAAGCAGGCAGCATGCAAAGATGCGAGTGCGGAGAGATCGTCGAGCGCAGAAACAATGGCGATCGTCATAATCTGACCACCGGAAGTTTGGCGTCGGGCGCTCGCAAATAAAGCGGTCGAGGCGCCGAATCTGTTTCGTCAGCGATAGCCGCCAGTCGTGCGACCCACAATGCGTCAGGCTGGCGAATTGTCGAAAGCACAAACTTTTTTGAGAGTGCATCGCAAGCGCGAACTGCCGCTGTGCCCGCTAGAGCAATTGGCATCCCACTCTCAATGTTGCGAAGCATTCGCACCACCTCGTCGAAAGGAAGCACTTCGGGTCCGTTATCGATTTCGACATAGACCTCGTCACGCCGCGCGTCGTGCAAGGCAATCGCGCACGCCAAGCCGGTTTCCGCTTTTGCAGCTTCCGCCATCGCGGCAAGCGTTGTGATCCCGCTCAACGGGCGATGCAGCGCGATGCGCAACCCACGCATAAAGGCGAGTCCGACACGCTGTCCGGTGAAGGTGCCGGGGCCTGTCGTGACCGCAAGGCGATCAAGCGAAGAAAATTCAAGCTTCGCATCGTGCATCGTCTTTTCGACCATTGGCGCTAGCGCTTCCGCATGGCCGCGCTCCATGAATTCGTGACGATGCGCAAGTGAGCGCTTGCCCTCAATCAGAGCAACCGAACATGCGCCCAGCGCAGTATCAACGGCGAGAATTTTCACCGCCTCATCTCACAGGATTTTGCAGGCCTCGTCGAATTCAAGCCTGGGATTGCGTTCGAAGACGCCAGACGGATCGCCGTAGCCTACGCCGCATATAAAATTCGATCTGATGTTGGTATCAGCGAAAAAATCTTTATCGACAGCGTCATTGTTGAAGCCCGACATCGGACCGCAATCGAGACCGAGCGCGCGCGCAGCAATGATGAAATAGGCACCTTGCAGCGATCCATTGCGAAATGCCGTTTTCTCGCGTAGCACCGGATCGCCGAACCAATCCTTGGCGCCCGGATTGTGCGGAAAAAGGCGCGGCAGATATTCTGGGAAATCGAGGTCGTACCCAATCACAGCCACAGCCGGCGCGGTCATCGATTTTTCGATGTTGGATGGCAGCAGGTGCGGTTTGATGCGCTCCTTCGCCTCCATCGTAGTCAGGAAAACAATACGTGCCGGACAGCAATTCGCGCTCGTCGGCCCCATCCGCATCAGATCGTACACCGCCATCAGCAGCGCCGCGCTGACCGGCTTGTCGAGCCATTTGTTCTGGCTGCGCGCATTTCGGAAAATCGTGTCGAGCGCTTCGTCGTTGATGGCGTGCTGCATGCGGGCCTCGAATGTCGAATCGCGCGATCTTAGACCGCCTCGACAGCATTCACCTCTGGAACGTAGTGGCGCAGCATGTTCTCGATGCCATTCTTCAGCGTCATGGTCGAGGAGGGGCATCCGGCGCACGACCCGTGCAGTTGCAGGAACACGATGCCGGAGCCTCCGTCGAAGCCTTTATAGATGATATCGCCACCGTCCTGCGCGACGGCGGGCCGCACGCGGGTATCAATCAGCTCTTTGATCTGGGCGACGATTTCGGGATCGCCTTCGCCGTAGTGCGCGGAATCATCTGATTCCTCGCTGCTGCCTTCTATCACCGGCAGGTCGCGTGTGAAATGATCCATGATCGCCGCCAGCACCGGCACCTTCATGTGCTTCCAGTCGGCGTCCTCGGTCTTGGTCACCGAGATGAAGTCGGAGCCGAAAAACACGCGCGACACATCGGGCAGCGCGAACAGCGTGCGGGCGAGCGGCGAACGGCCGGCACTCTCGCCGGTCGGGAAATCCGCCACTGCACCTTCGCCCATCACGTCGCGGCCGGGCAGGAATTTCAGCGTTGCGGGGTTGGGCGTCGATTCGGTCTGGATGAACATCGCTGTACTTTCTGGAACCGTTCTGGTGCGAGTGTTAGATGGACTTTGAACGGCTCTGGTTCAACCACGTTCAAAAGTCGGAAATGAGGCCCTTTTTCTCCCAATCGCCATAACGTGTGGGTTCCGGGCCTTTCTGCCCGCCAAGCTCTGCTGGATGGGGTTCAGGCTGCCCGGCTTTTCTTCGCATTTCGGCTTCGGCAGCGGCGCGCTGGCCAGCCTCCCGGACGCGGGCGGCGATTTCCTTCGCTTTTGTCGTCTTGCTTGACGGCATGGTGCCTGACCTTACATCAGGCATCAGGAGTTTTGCGC
>JBBCHP010000017.1:0-53010 GCA_037201525.1 Rhizomicrobium sp.
ATGTATAAGCAATTTCCGCTCATCGTGGCTGCGGTTTTGACGTGTCTATTGAACAGCGTCGCTGAAGCAAAAAAGGCTGCTCTCGACGAGCGTCTCTATACCACGTATCGCGCGGACGGTCCGCCGGGCACGGGCTATGATGTGGTAGTTTGTGGCGCGGTCGGACAAACGGACGGCTGCTACGGCGTCGGCGCGATGGTGCCACCGTTTGAACATGCTTGCGCATTGCTGGAAGGCTCGCCAAAGACCAACGGCAATGTAATGACACGCGACATCTATGTTCTGGATAAGCGCAGTTCGAGCAAAACATCTGTAATGCTGTACGTCTACACGCGTACGGACACGTTCAGCGAGAACAGCGACAGCGTCGATCTCGAACTCACCAAACAGGTTGAGCTCGGCATGACGGGCGGCTCCAAGGCAAAGTGCTACATGGCCGGAAACGATACTGATGTATACGCTGGTACCAGCACGGGGGCTATTGTATCCGATCTCAGCAAGAAGAAGTTAAGTGTTACGTCATTCAACACCAACGGCCTTCTTGTTGGCCTTGACGCTGATGAGCGGGGCGACGTCACCGTGAACTTCGTGGACGGATGGTACATCATCGCCGTCAACGGATTTGGAGTAGGCGGCGGTGGCAGTCAATACACTGTTGGAACGCGCAACTCTTGGAAGCCGCAATAGTCAGTGCTGCGGGCCGGTCGGTTGACTGACTCGCATCCCACCCGCAACCAAAACCGGAACTGCGATCAGCGAGAGCAAGAAATACGCATGGTACCAGATCGGGAATTTGGGCCACAGCGTGTAGTGATAGGGCGCAAAGAACGCGAACATCAGAATGCCCAGCGCCCACGGCGCCGGGCGCTGGCCTTTTGCCACGCGCACCGTCACCAGTGACGCGACGATGAGTGCGACCGTGCTTTCGGCAAGCCGCGCAAGCATCATCGGCAACGTGAACGCCATAGCCTCAAACACATGCGCATAGTCCGGCCAGAAGTTGCGCATCGTCCTGTCGATCACGGTGACCACGACGATCCACACGACGACTCCCGCAATGACGCTCAATGCGATCCTGACCATGTCACCCCCCTTTGCGCGTCCCAAACGTAACGCCGCGCGTGTCTGCGGGATTGTACAGAATTCCGGCCTAAGCCTGAGCATCCTGCCGCAAAAATAAATATGCCCTCGGTCCTTGAATAGGAATATTAGCCCATTTATCCTGTTGACACCACACGGTCAATAGCTAGTAATTCCAGTACCTTGGCAAGGCAGTTGACAAACACCCCCTGAAATACGCGAAAATCAGGCGTTATGAGTGACAATATTCCCAGAGAAGACTCAAATCCGGAGATCGAAGTCACGCGCGCGATGGCCGAGGCAGGATTAGACGTGCTTTGGGATGCCCTGTGTGGGGCTGAGCATTTGCCTTCTCTGGACGATCTGGCACCTCGGGTTTATCTGGCCATGGTTGCGCTGCGCCCTTAGAGCGCAAGTAGTGACCGGCCTGAAACGCATACGTCCTGAGCAAATCACAGCCACCCCGCGCCCAATCGAATAGCGCGATCATGTCATAGTCCCGAAGATTTACTGCCTTGGGGTGGCCGTAGAAATACTTAGGCTCTACGCGCGTTCCGTTTGAATCGGTCGTAAAGATTAAGGGCGCATGTATCGCATCGTTTCGTGTGCCCGATATGTTGCCAGCCTCTTTTGCGAGCGTCTCAATGCCTTCGCGCTGCGCCTTGTGGAGCGGGCTTGAGAATGCCTGCCTCGCGGCATCCCTGAGCATCCTTCTTTGTGTCGCATCGCTTTCAGTGGCATGCCAAGCCGCCATCATGATGTTCTCGTTCTCAGGGCGCGTCAGCGAGCCGAATAGAAACGCCCAAACCTTCTTGCAAGTGATTCCACGCAAAGAGCAGATTGCCGAGGGATTCGGCGTAGGGCCGATACATCCTTTCAAGCTGCTTAGGCGTGGGCCGCTTGGGCATCTTCACTTGAACTGTTATAGATGGTTGTTCTGGCATAGGTGCTCCCATGCGTAATGAGTCTGAGCAGTACAGCCCCGAAGAGACCGAGCAACGCTTGCAAAAGCTGCTCAAGGGCGCGTTTTCCGGCCCCCCGACGCAGATGAAAGATATCCCTAAGAAGTTTTCAAAGGCTCAACCGCCGCGCGCAAAGAAGACCAACCGCCCCGCCTGATTCAGGCCTTAATGACTTCCTAACGCCTCGCCAGTAGTCTCTCCCGCAGATCGGCGCTCACGCCGGTTCGGGGCGTAGAAACCCCTCAAACAGGCGGCTTAGTGCAGCCGCAATCGCACTCCTTGACCCTATGGTCGGGGAGGCACGTGCGCATACAACAGGCCGAAAGGCTAAAGGCGCGTGCGACCTGACCTTGCCTGTTTGAGGTTTTCTAACTCCCCGGTCGCCAGGGGAGATAGCCATGCTCACGTTGATTTTATCTCGCTTGTCGCTTGCGCTTGGCTGCTTGCTGACATTCGCCTTCGACTGAAACACGAGATTGCGGCACGGGGGTTCTTAGCGATTACAAAGCGCTGCTACTTGGTCGAAAGTCGCGGCCTCACCCTACACGCACAGAGCGCGCGCTACTTGGCGACAAAGAATTTCATCATTTTGTGAAGCAGCCTAGCGAATGGGGAGAGGTGAAGAATTCTACATGGGATGGCCTTCGGCAGACCTACCACGATTTATCTGGCAACGATGTCGGGTACGTCGAATTTGAATTGTTCAGCGAGTTAGCCGCTGCACAGATGTGCGCTCGGAATTGGGAGCGATACAAAGTGCGAGATGCGTGCACGAGTCAGGTTTTTGTCTGGGCGGTAATCGAGGCAACCGCACAAAACCTGACTAAAGACAAGCTTCCGCTGCTCCAGCACAATGCGGCGCTTCTCTGGAGTCAGATCTCTTCGTCCATCCCACGGTGCAAAGAGAGCCGTGGTACAAGCGCTCTAACGTGGCACCAGCAGCCTAATCTTATCTGCTATTGCAAGAGAGCTTGTGGCGCGAGTTGGAATGACATGGGCTCGCACGTTCCTTAGTGTGCGCGCAGGAGCAATCGGATGTCAGACTTCCTCTGGGCACAACTTAATTGGCTCGCAAACCAATCTGTGACGGAGTTACCCCGACTTCCGACCCCAGAAGAGAAACTTGCGTTGCAGCAGCGGCAGCCACTTCCGTTCCTTTGGCAAGTAGATTCGTCCCTGCTCGCTCCAGCATCGCTTGAACGGTGTGCGGAGAAAGAACGTTTGCAAGGATCAAGCTCTTCAGAAGTTCTGACATGACTTGCTGTATGCCAAGCCATAGGCCCGCGAGTGGGCGTCTTCCATCATTGTTCTCCTAGGTAGGTCGCACTCCTAGGATAGAGGCGGAGCCCCGGAGAGTCATTTCCGGGGCTTTTGCTTGTCACGCCAGCGCGAGAAATGCGCGGCTTTCGCCTTGTAAGACTTCGACTTAGTTAGGCTGATGATACGTGATGCGCTTGCCTTCGGCTGCCCGGACAGCGGCAATGGTGCGGGCCTCGTCATTAAAGCCCAACGCCTCACGATGATTATAACGGAAGTCAAATTCCGCGAGATAGCGGTGCAAGTGTTTCTCGCTGCAATGCTGATAGACCCCGCGCATGCCGCGCTTGAAGATCGAAAAGTAACCCTCGGCGCTGTTCACATGCACGTCGCCGAGAACGTATTCTTTCGCGGTATGGTTCACGGTCTCATGCTCGCCGAACAAACCGCCCACTTCCATGTAAAGGCGGCTTCCGTCTGTGTGCAGGCGGGACTCGTGGGCAATGTTATCCGCCACGATCTTCTTAACCGTCGCCTTATCGGCGCGGGGAACGTGGAATGACCGGACCTTACCGCCGCGCTCGACCAGCGTGACGATGGCCCGCTTGTTGGCGCCGCCTTTGCCCTTGTTGATGAACTTCGCACCGGACGTGCGAGCCGTGCGCATTTTGGAGGATTCGACCCCACCGAAATACGTTTCATCGGCCTCGACAATTTTGCCTTCACCGCCCATCGGGGGAAGGTCCAAACCGCCCTGACGCATCGCCTCCATGACCCGGTGATGGATGAACCAGGCGGTTTCGTATTTGCAGCCCAAGCTCCGGTGCAACTGGTGGGCCGAGAAACCCTTCTTGCTGGAGGCGAACAGGTGGAACGCCGTAGCCCAAAGCGTCAGCTTCGCATGGCTGCGCTCCATGACGGTGTTCACCGTGACCGTGTAGTCCTTACGGCAGGCAGGGGCGGCGCAGCGGTACACGCCAGCCTTCTTGGTCGTATAGTGCTTGTCAGAACCACAGCGGGGGCAGATCGGGCCGTTGGGCCAGCGGGTAGCCTCAAACCACTCACGGGCGGCGGCTTCATTGTGAAAGCGGGGTTCGGAGAAGATATTCATAGCGGCCTCATTTTGTGCCGAAAATACAGCATATTGATGTTGTGGTGTCAACCGGATAAATGGGAATATTAGCATATTATCTCCGAGTTTTTGCTGACAGGAGACTCTGCATCATGGAAGAAATTACCCTTACGGAAATACCGGATTTCACACCGCCTGAACCGCTCTCACCTGAAACGCCGCCGCCGGACGCGCAAGATCCGCCGGAAACCGCGGATCCCTGGGCCGAACGGCAGCAGATCCATCCCGCGATGCTGGAGCGCGCGGAAACAAAGGAGCGAAAGCGCTGGGAAGAGGAAGCGTGCGACGCACGCCTTCGCGAAGCCTCGCTGCGGGCCTGGGAGAAAGAACGCCTGGGCGATGCCGAAACGCGCGAATCCCGGCTGGCGCCGTTCGATACCCGCGATCCTTACGAATACAGCGTCGATACGAGAGTGCCGCGCGTGGCGGCGCCGAAAGAGAAAGTCGCGCGCCGCTACGAACCGCAGCCTGACGTGCTCGACGATGCGGAAACGGAGCTCACCGCCGTCATCGCGGAATGCCGCTATTTCATGCGCGAGATGGCATTCGAATCCGCGCGAACCACACCCATCGCCAACGACCGGATCAGATTCATCGAGAGCGCTCGCACCTTGGCCGAAACCAGCGCGGCGTTGGGCAAGAGCATTGCTATCGTTCGCAATCCGTCGCTTGCGGAACCGGAAGACAAGAAAAAACGCGCGCGCCGGTGAAAACGAAAATCAAGCTGTTGTGTCCCGGCGCGGTTTGGCAACCAAAGCGAGGTGGCAGGCCCGGAAATCGCAACGCCTGGAAGACCGGCTATCACTGCGCCCGCATGCGCGACCTGCGCAGCCGGATTCATGCGTTCAAATCCTACGCGCGCGATGCGATGCACAGGGCAGAGGCGTTGGCGCGGGTGACGGCGAAAGAACAGCATCAAGCTCAGTGTCATGGCCCGCGAATGCGGGCCACCCAGCTTGGTTCCGCGCGTTGGAAAACGGTTCGCCGGAAACTTGTTCTTCTAAGTAGAGCAAGCTTCATCTGGGTGGCCCGCACTCCGGCGGGCCATGACAATTTTAGCTGCGGTGGTGAATGCGTGCGAGGGCGCCTACGCCGTCTTTGCTGCGCTCGTGGAAACCGAGCTTTCGATCCATTCCTTGATCTTGGATTTGGGAAGCGCGCCGACCTTCGTCGCCGCGACCTGGCCGCCTTCAAAAATCATCATCGTCGGAATCCCGCGCACGCCGTATTTCTGCGGCACATGCGGGTTCTCGTCGATGTTGATCTTGGCGATCGTGACCTTGCCTTCCATCTCCGCCGACAATTCGTCCAGCGCCGGGGCAATCATCTTGCACGGCCCGCACCACTCCGCCCAGAAATCGACCACCACCGGGCCTTTGGCGTTGAGGACGTCGTTCTGGAACGAGGAATCGGAAACTTTGAGAGGCATGGGCACACCTTGGGTTTGAAGCTGACCATGAATCTAGGAACGGGAGCAGCGAAAATCAACGCGCCTTTAAACGCGCCGCGATCCGCGCCAGTTCCGCGTCCAGAAGGGCGTCGGACAGCTTCATCAGGCGCGGACCCTCCGTCCAAACCAGCGCGCAGGCGATTCGGCGGCCGGGGAAAATCTTGGTTGCCCCCGCGCGGTAAAGGGCCATTTGCGTTCTGTAGATTTGCGCCAGGTCCTCCTCGCGTGCGGGCGGCGGCCGGTTGGTCTTGAAGTCGACGATCAGGACTTCGTCGTCGGTCACGGCGAGGCGGTCGATGCGGCCGTTGATGCGCGCGCCCAGCCCAAGTTCGGGAAGGTCCGCGACAAGGCCGGCTTCCGCGCGGCTCCCCGGCGCAAAGGCGGCGGCGAATTGCGGATCGTTCAGTACACGGAGTGTTTCGTCGGCGATGGAATCGGCGTCCGTCACGTCGCGTTGGGCGTTCAGGAATTTGAGCGCGATGTCGCGGCGGTCTTCCGGCGCGATCTCCGGCAGGCGCGCGAGCAACGCATGGACCAGAAGCCCGCGGCGGAAGCGTTTGTCGTCGCGCGGCGAATGCGTGGGCGGTTCGTCGTCGCCGCTCGCTTCGGATGGCCGGATGAGGCGGGGTGCCGCGAATTCCAGCGGCGCCTTCGCACGTATCCATCCGGGCAGGGCTGTCTTCTCGGCCGCGGAGGTTTGCGCCTGTGGCGTGCCGCGTTCCAGATCGTCCCCAAGCGCCAGGATGGTTTCGCCGTCGCGCTCCGTTTCGGTGCAGATGTCCTTCGCCGCGCGTTCCGCCAGTACATACCAGGAATCGGGCGACACGCCTTTCTTCGTCTCGAAGCCGCAAACGATCAGGCGATCCTTGGCGCGGGTCAGCGCGACATACAACAGCCGACGCCGTTCCTCCAGCATCCGCCGCTTCGCGGCGTCTTTCGCAACCTGTACCGGTTTCGGCGCGTCGATCTTCGTGGCGGGATATAGAAATCCGTCGTCCTCATACAGAAGTCCGCTGTCGCTGCCTGGTCCCGGCACGCCGGTGGTATCGGGCAGGATGACGATATCGGCCTCCAGACCCTTGGCGCCATGCACCGTCATCACGCGAACCTCGTCGCGGCCGCGTTCCATGTCGCGCTTGACCTCTGCGCCGCCGCGCTCGATCCAATGCAGGAAACCCTCCAGCGACGGCGTGTTCGCGCTCTCATACGCAAGCGCCAGCGACAGAAATTCGTCGATGGCGTCGTTGGCCTCTACCCCCAGCCGGGCCAGAAGCTTCGTCTGCATGCCGCGTGTGCCGAGCGCATGGGCGTAGAACTCGAACGGCGGAATCTGATCCGCCCGCGACCGCATCTCGCCGAGAAACTCGAAAGCCGCCGCAAAGTCGCCGCGCTTCTGCGCGAGCTGCGCCCACAGATGTCCGGTTCTTCCATAAGCCAGATCGAACAGCTCTTTTTCGCTCAAGCCCACCAGCGGCGAACGCAGCAGAGCCGCAAGATTGAGATCGTCCTCCGGCAGAAGCGCGAAGCGGCCGAGCGCGATCAGGTCCATCACCGCGATCTGCTCGTTGAGGCGAATGCGATCCGCACCCGCAACCGCGATGCCGCGTTCCTTCAGTCTACGGATGATCTCGCTGCCGAACGGTTCGCGGCGCGGCAAAAGGATCATGATATCGCCGGGCCGGATGGCATCGTCATGGCCAGGCAGGCGCGTCTTGCCGTCGGTCCATTGTTTGATCTCTTCCGCGATCTTGATCGCAAGCTGCACGACCGGACTAATAACGGAGGGCTGATCGACCGGCCGCCAGACGTCCGGCTCTGGCGCAGCGGAGGGCTTGATCGTCGGCCAGAGTTCGACACGGCCGCGCGCCGTCTCGCGCAGCGCCTTGTGCGCGATGACGGCGCCCTGCGAGGTGAGCCCGGCGCGGGCCTCATCCGGCGCAAAAACGGCGTCCACAAAACGCAGGATTTGCGGCGCTGAGCGGCGCGAGGTCGCGAGGCTTTCGTCCGCAAAATGATGGCTCGCACCTTCGATCTTGTTGCGGAAATATTCGCGGTTTACGTCGAACTGTTTGGGATCGGCGCCCTGAAAGCTGAAGATCGACTGTTTCTCGTCGCCGACGACGAACACGGTGCGCGGTTCGCCGTGGCGGCCCTCGCGCGAGAAGAACTCGTTGGTGAGCTGGCGCACGATGAGCCATTGTTCCGGGCTAGTGTCCTGCGCCTCATCGACGAGGACGTGATCGAGCCCGCCGTCGAGCTTGTAAAGCACCCACGCCGCATCGTGCCGGTCGAGCAGTTCTACCGTCCGTGCGATCAGATCGTCATAGTCGAGCGCGCCGCGCACGCGTTTCTCGGTCGCATAAACCTCGCGTACCGCATCGGCGACAACCAGCGTTGCCTCGCACAACGCAGCCGCCTGCACGGCGCGCATGCGTTCGTCCGCGTCAAGAAAAAGGTCGCAGATGTCCTCCAACGCTTGCAGAAGATCGGGCCGCGCATCGGCAATCTTTTTCACCGCGAGGTTCTTCACGCGCTCGCGCTTGCCGGTGCAGAGCGCGTTCCGAAACAGATCGAAAGCCCCGCGCGGATCATCGGTCTGCATTGCAGAGCCGAGCGTTTGCGCGCGTTCGACATCGCCTTTTCCGCCACCATTCTGCCACGCAACGATCTCGGAAAGCTTTGCGCGGTCGAGCGATGCAACGAAGCTCTCCGCGATACTACCTTCGGTATCGTCCGGCCCCGCGCCATGCGCGCGGCGGATTTCGCGCGTTATCGCCATCGCATCGCCGCTATGGGTATGGAAGAAGCGTTCGATCTTGCGCCGGTCGCCGCCGAGCGCGGCGTCGAGGAGCGTCTTCAACCGGCTCTCACTCGTCTGCGTGACGATATATGCGATAGCGGCCGCGCGCGCCGCATCGCCGGATGCCGCGCGTTCCAGCACGCGCATCCGCGCGGTACTCATCAGATCGCGCGCCGTGCGGTCGTCCAGCACCTGTGCCGAAGGCGGCACGCCGGCTTCGATCGGGAAGCGCGCAAGCAGGTTCTGGCAGAAGGCGTGAATGGTCTGGATCTTGAGGCCGCCCGGCGTTTCCAGCGCTTGTGCGAACAGGCGCCGCGCCTTGCGCAACGACTTCGCGTCCTTCGCTTCCGCGCCGATGCTTTCGATGTTAGTGGCGAGTTCGGTGTCCGGCAGCATGGACCAACGGCCAAGCTGGTTGAACAGCCGGTCCTGCATCTCCGCGGCGGCGGCCTTGGTGTAAGTGAGACAGAGAATGCGTTCCGGCTTCGCATCGGCGAGAAGGAGCCGCGTCACGCGATTGGCGAGGGTGTGCGTCTTGCCCGCGCCGGCGTTGGCCGCGACCCAGGCGGAACGTGTGGGATCGGAGGCGTTGAGAGAGGCGTCGCTCATTCGCCGTCCTCCCAACCCGCGAGCGACCACTCTCGCACGCGCGCCAGGTGATCGTAATCGCCGAAAATATCGGTGCGGTATGGCTTCACGCGCGAACGATAGGGCGTGGTCTCGTCGTCGAAGAAGGCGATGCGCTGTGTCAGCTTGTCGACGGCTTCGGCGGTGATGGCCTGCGCATCGACCTTGATGGTTCTAACGTCGCCCTGCTTCTTGCCGCCGCCAAACTGGATATAGATCAGTTCGGATGCTGCCATCGGCGCGACATCCGTAAAGCCGCCGCCTTCGAGAATGGCGGCTTCGAGCGGAAGCTGCGGCGTCAGAAGCTCCTTCACCTGGCTGTCGCTTGGCGGCGCACCGGTCTTGTAGTCGAGGATCGCCGCACCGCCGGCACGCAGTGCATCGATGCGATCTGCTCTTCCATAGAGGGTAAAGTCGCCGCCATTGCCTGCGAAGACGCGCTCGCCACGGATTTCGAGATACGAGCGCGCGATGGTTGCGCGACGCTCACGCTCCACTATGACAAACCAGTTCGCGGCGTTGATAAAGCGGGGCCGCCACATTGTCAGGACGGCTTTGGGAATGCCCTCGTTTTGGAAAGCCATGTCAGCGAATTCGATCAGGCGCAATTCCGCGCCTTCGGGAACATGATCGGGAAACGCGCGCACGAAATCTTCCAGCGCTTTATGCACCGCGCTGCCGCGTTCCAGCGGCCCGATCTCGGCGTCGAGCGGATCGAGCGGTTCGAGTTTCAGAACGCGCCGTGCATAAATCGCATAAGGATCGCGCAGCCATGTCTCTATCTCGGTAACGGAAAGTTTGCGCGGACGCGCGGCAACAGGCGGCTTCGGCACAGGCGGCTTGATGCGGATGACCGCTGCGGGTTCTTCGAGTGCGCGATGATAGCCCAGATAGTTTATCTTCGGCTTCAGCGCATCCTCGAATCCGAGCCCGCGCGTGAGCTGGATCAGGCGTTGAACCCAGCGCGACGGGATGGTTGGCGCCCCATCGGCCTTTGTCGCGCGTGTCACCACCACGCGCGGCGCGGCGGCGAGCGTTGCGAAGTCGTGCGCCGCCTGTCCGATGCGGAATTCGGGAAGCTCCAGCCCCAGTGCCTTGCGCATCGGGCGCGAAAACCAGGGATCGGTCGCGGCCGCGCGCGGCCATGTGCCTTCGTTCAATCCGCCGAGAATGACGAGATCGAAACTTTGCAGACGCGCTTCCTGCGCGCCGAGAATCGCAAGGCGCGGATGTTTCCCGAACGGCGGTCTGATCGCGATCCGGCTGGCGAAGTCGCGGAACAGCGGCGCATAGGCGCCGGGTTCGATGGCGGGAAGATCGGCGGAAGCTTCGCTCAGTTTCGCAAACAGCTCGGCGGCACTTGCACCTGCTTCGCCGCGCCAGAGCTGATCGGGCGTCGAAAGTTTTTCCGCCGCGTCCAGATGCAGCGCGAGCGCATCGGCGATGAACGTTTCGCGTCCGGCCAAGGCGTCGCCAGGCGGGCGGAGGATATCTGCAACCTTCGCGAACCACTCGGCGAGGTCACGGTCCTTGATGACGTGCGCGATGCCGTCGAGTCCTGCGTCTGGCCGTGGCCCGCGCAACGCCCTATCGAGTTCGCGCGCTTTCTCCCGGAACGCGGCGGCGTCACCGCCCATCGTCGCGAGTGGATGTTTGAGCAGCGCCAGCAACGCCACGGGTGCGAACCCGGAATCGGCGGCTTCGGCGAGCAGACAGAGGAAAGTACCCGGTTGCGTGTGCGACAGCGGCTTGCCCGCGGAATCGTCGATGGCGATGTCCCAGCGTTCCATCTCCGCGCTGACGCGGCGCGCAAGGGCGCGGTCCGGTGTGACGAGGGCGGCGGTTTGACCTTTCGTCTCCAGCGCCTCGCGCAGCGCAAGTGCGATGATCGCCGCTTCTTCCGCCGGATCGGCGGCGTCGATCAGCGAGAGTCCTTTCAATCCGTCGGCGATCTTTTCGCCGCCGCTTTCAGCGAGCGCGCGCCACGCATCGGTTGTCGGCGCGGGACGCAAGGTCTCGCGCAGCAGCAGTTCCCGTGCCGCGAACGGCACGGCCTCGGACCAATCGCGCACGTCTTCGCGCCCGACTTTGATCCGTTCGAGCAATTGCTTCATGCCGTATTGCGGATGGCCGGGGTCGAGATCGTTCCAACTCTCCGCATCCAGTTCGCGGTCAAGACCGGGGAGGACGACCATGCCTTTCGGCAGGCGCGCGATGACGCCGAGCAGCTCTCCCGTCGCCGGAATCGAGCCTGTCGAACCGGCGGCGATCACCATGCCTTCGGGCGGATGCTCCGCGAGACGATGCGCGAGAGCCTCTAATGCGGTGTTGCGGCGCGCAGCGGGATTGATCGTGCCTTCATCAATCAGAATTTCTGGCCATCTGTCGCGTATGATTTGGAGAAAGCCCAGAACCTCGGCCCAATGTTCGGCCAGCGCTTTCGGTGCGAGATCGGGAAACCGCGATGTATCGGCGTTCTGCGTCTCCAGTTCGTCCATCAACTGCGCAAGACTTCGTGCCAATGCACTCGCCTGTGCAAAGCCGAGCGTCCCCTGCCGGCGTGTTTCGTCCCACCGCTTGATAAGCGTCGCCAACAATAATTGCCGCCGCATCGGCGCAATCGCCGGTGCGAGGTCGAGCGTATCGGCGTCCGTGTCGAACAGGAATTCGTCTTCATCGACATCGCCGAGCGCGCGGAAATCGGGAAGCAGTGCTGCGCCGCCGAGAACGCGCGCGAACACATCGGCGAAGCTGCGCGCCGCGCGCCGCGTCGGCAGATAGATCGTGACGGCTGCGAGCGCGAGCGGGTCTGTACCGAGACGCGCGATCAAACCTCGCGCCAGCGTCTCGGCGAAGGGCTGGCTCGCCGATATGGTCAGGACGTTCGGTGAGCGATCAGGCCGGGACAAGGTCTGCCAGGAAAGCGTCTGCTTCTTTCACCGCTTCGGGCGTGCCGACATGCATCCACACGCCGTCCAGGCGGATGCCGAAGAGCCGCCGCTTCTCGATGGCGATGTTCCAGAGCACATTCATCGAGAACGATGTCTCGGTTGCATCGTCGAACATGCGTGGATGGACGATCTGTACGCCGGGATAGGCATAAGGCGACACGCGGTGTTCCGGCACGCGGGACAGGTGGCCTTCGGAATCCATGTTGAAATCGCCGGTGCCTTCAAAACCCATCGCCGTGACCATCGACGCCATCAGCAACAGCGCATCCATCTCGTCCGGATTCCACCGCTCCTTCATGCGGCCGAGCGCGTGCCCCATACCTTCGACCCAGATGGAATCAGAATTGAGCACAAAGAACGGCTCGCCTCCGAAGTTCGGGAGCGCTTTCAGGATGCCGCCACCGGTGCCCAGCAGTTCGTCGGTCTCCTCCGAGACGCGGATTTCGACATCCTTGCGTTTTGCCAGATGCGACTTGAGCTGATCGGATTTGTAATGCGCGTTGACGACAATGAGCGTTACGCCCGCGTCGACCAGCCGGTCGATGGCATGATCGATCAGCGCCTTGCCCATCACCTCGACCAGCGGCTTGGGGCGGTCATTGGTCAGCGGCCGCATGCGCGTGCCGAGCCCCGCCGCCATCACCATCGCGCGTGTCGGTCCACTCAAGGCTTATGCTCCATCGATTTCGCCGCGGCGGTCGCGCGGAATGGTTTTGTCATACCACGATCTGAGCGCGGCCAGCGCCGGGTGCTCCAGATCGCGGTTCAGGTGCCCCCAAACACGGGGCAGGTAGGAAAGGTAGCGCGGCTTTCCATCTCTTTTGTAAAGGCGCGCGAAAATCCCCGCGATCTTGGCGTTGCGCTGCGCCGCCATCACGGCCATCTGCGCGCGGAATTTCTCCTGATCGGCGCCGGTGGTAGCGAGATAGCGTTGGGTGGTTGCTTCCGCGATCTCCGGCGGCACGTCCCGGCGTGCATCTTCGGTGAGCGAGATAAGGTCATAGGCGCGCGTGCCGGCGACCGCATCCTGAAAGTCGATGAGGCCTACGCGGGCCGTGTTTTTGCGTTCCGGCAGCCACAGAAGATTTTGCGCGTGAAAGTCGCGATGCACAAAGACAGGAGAGGTTTCGTTGACCGACTCCAGAGTTTTCCGCCACAGCGCGCGATGCTCCGCGATCTCCTTCGGCGTTGCCGCGCGGCCGAGCGCATAGGGAACGTACCACTCCGTCATCAGATCGATTTCGGCGAGCAGGGCGGTCTCGTCATAGGCGTGGAGCGCCTTGTCGGGGTGAAGCACATCCGGCGCGCCCGGCGCATGGAGCGCGGCAAGGACCTCAGCAGCTGATTCATACAGCGTGCGCTCGTCGCCACGACCATCGGTCAGCACATCGGCATAGAGCGCGTCACCAAGGTCTTCGATCAGCGCAAAGCCGCTTGCGGGATCGGCGGCGTAAATCTCCGGTGCGCTCAGGCCCAGACTGCGCAGATAGTTCGACGCCGCCACGAAGCGCACAACGTCTCCGCCTGCCAGTCGCGCGACCGCGTTGTAGCCGAGCGCCCGGCGCTCTTCCGGCGTGGCGTTCGCAGGCGCAGCCGGCTTCTCCGCCGATTGCGGCTGGTCCATCAGCATCGCATTTCGGCCGTTCCGCGTCACGCGCGCATAGGAACGGGTCGAGGCATCGCCGGGACGCGGAACGATATCGGCACCGCGCCAGCCGGAGCGCTCGACGAAATCGTGCCGTTCCTGTTCGCGCTCAGGCGGCATGCGCATCCTCGAAATGCTTCGCCCATTTCGCGGAGCCAAGGATGGTCGCGATCCGCGAGTCAGGGCCGGCTGCTACCAGAGCAATGTGCAAGGTGTCCGAAGGCAAACGGCCTTCCGCGCGCTCCGGCCATTCGATAAGGGCCGCACCCTCAGCCAGCGCGTCGTCCAGTCCAAGCTCGTCCATCTCGGAGGCGTTCTCGATGCGATAGAGATCGTAGTGGCGCACGGTGAGGCGCGGTGTCTCGTAGATCTGCACCAGAGTGAAAGTCGGGCTCGGCACATCTTCCGTCACGCCGAGCGCCCGCAGGATCGCGCGCGCGAGGGTCGTCTTTCCGGCGCCGAGATCGCCTTCCAGCGCAACCGCGTCGCCGGTCTCCAGACCCCTGGCCACGCGTCCGCCGAGCGCCACGGTGGCGGCGGGATCGGCCAGGGCGATGCGTGCGGCAAAGGGTTGAGAATCCTCGGTCATTGCCGGTCTTTTAGCCCGCCGTTTGCACCTGCACAAAGGGCATGTTAGCCCCGGTTCCGGGCATACGGACAAAGGGAATTTCGGGCCTTCGATGCAGGAACGGATCGTCATTATCGGCGCGGGGCAGGCGGGCGCGCAGGCCGTCGCGACCTTGCGTGCCGAGGGCTTTGCCGGCGCGATCACGATGATCGGCGATGAAGCCTATGCGCCCTATCAGCGGCCGCCGCTGTCCAAGACTTACCTGATGGGCACGATGGAGCGCGACCGGCTGTTCCTGAAACCCGATGCGTTTTACGCCGAGGCAAAGTGCGAGTTGATCTTCGACACCAGCGCAACCGCCATTGATCGCGCGGCGAAATCGGTCACGTTGTCCGATGGGCACGTTCTTGCTTACGACAAACTGCTGATCGCGACCGGCACGCGCGTGCGCAAGATCAAAGTGCCGGGCGCCGAACTTCCAGCATTCACTATCTGCGCTCCATCGCCGATGTCGACGCGCTTCGGCCCGCGTTCAATACGGCGAAGAACCTCGTCATCGTCGGCGCGGGTTATATCGGATTGGAAGTCGCTGCCGTCGCGCGCAAATACGATCTCAACGTTACTGTGCTCGAAGCGATGGATCGGGTGATGGCGCGGTCGGCCTCGAAGCCGGTTTCGGAATTCTACGAGCGCGTTCACCGTGAAGCCGGCGTCGTTTTTCATCTGAACACCGGAGTCGAAGGCTTCGAGGGTGCCGAAAAGCTCACGGCCGTTCGCGCGAGCGGAAAGAGTTTTCCCGCCGACATCGCGCTTGTCGGTATCGGCGTCGTGCCGAATTGCGAGATCGCGGAAGCCGCTGGCCTCAGATGCGGCGATGGCGTCTATGTCGACAAGACCTGTACGACCGAAGACCCCGCGATTTTCGCGGCCGGTGACTGTACGCGCCATCACGGCCGCAACGGCGATCTCATCCGGCTCGAAAGCGTGCAGAACGCCATCGACCAGGCCAAGCACGCGGCGCTCGCCATGGTCGGCAAGCCAACGCCTTACAATGAGGTGCCCTGGTTCTGGTCGGACCAGTATGACCTGAAGCTCCAGATCGCGGGCCTTGCCAAACCGGGCGACCAGATCGTTCTGCGCGGCGATCCGGCAGCGCGCAAATTCGCGGTCTTCCATCTCCGTGAGGGCGCGGTAGCTGCCGTAGAGGCAGTCAACGCTGCGCCGGAATACCTGATCGGCCGCAAGCTCATCGCCGATGGCGCGACTATTGCGCCGGAACGGCTTGCGGACATGGCCATTCCCATGAAAAACATCGCTTAAGAAGCCTAAAGGACCATCCATGCCCAAGATCAAATATATCGAGCACAACGGCAAAGAGCACGACGTGGACGTGCCCACCGGCTGGACCGTCATGGAAGGCGCCGTGAAGAACCTGATCCCCGGCATCGATGCCGATTGCGGCGGCGCGTGCGCGTGCGCGACCTGCCACGTCTATGTGGACGCGGCGTTCATCGACAAGCTGCCGCCGAAATCCGACATGGAAGAGACGATGCTCGATTTCGCGCAGGAACTCGAACCGAACAGCCGGTTATCGTGCCAGATCAAGGTAACGCCGGAACTCGAAGGCCTCACCGTGCGCACGCCGAAGAGCCAGCACTAAAGTTGGACTTTCACCGGCACCACATCGTCTTCGCGTGCTAGCGTTTGCCTGTCCTTCGATCAAACTCGGACTTTATGTCGGGATCGAGCTTAACCGCCCGGTCAATGTCCTGTTGCCCGCTCGCGGTATCGTTCAAAGCAATCTTTGCGATCCCTCTTCCGTATAAGGCGGTGGCATTATCCGGGAAAACGGCTAGCGTTTGTGAAAAGCCTTTGATCGCCAGGTTAAATTCCTTGAGATCGATATAGAGCCCCCCACGATAATTGTACGGGCGAGCTCCATCGGTATTGATTTTAATAGCGGTATTGAAGTCTGCCAGTGCCAATATTGGTCGGGATTCCGCCCAATACGACATTCCGCGGAACGTGAATGCCTCAGCATCGTCAGCGTTGCTCGCAATAAACTCAGAAAAATCGTCAATCGCGCTGTCGTATGCCTTCTTGTTGTAAAATCCCAAGCCACGATTTAGGTGCGCAGGCAAATCCGTGGGATCGTGTTTAAGAGCTTCATTCGCATCCGCGAAAGCGGCTTCGACATTGCCGAGCATCCGCTCGGCGTTACTTCGATTGTCATAGAAAAACGCTATACTCGGATCCAAGCGGATCGCTTCATTTGTATCTGCGAGCGCTTTTTCATATTGATCTGTGTGCTCGTAGTAAAAGCTTCTCGCGCCATAGGCCGCTGCAAGATCACTCGTCGCCACGCCGGGCGTATTTATCAACGCTGTGCAAGCCCGAATTGCTGCATCGTCCGATTTGCCTTGGCAAAGGACAAGATCGTTCGATACATCCGCCCAAGCCGGGGATACAATTTGGCTTAGAAGAAAGAGATATAAGGCACTGTGTAGCCTAATGAATTGCGCGAGCATTTTCTGGGCCGCTGATGATTATGGCTGCTTCAATAGATTTATCATATCGAAAAGCAAAAGATCATGACGATGCCATTTGTGATTTGGCTTGGATTCGGCCAACGGCCAGTGCAGCATCAATTGTATTTTTTAGGGGATTTCATGCTGCGGGTTTCTGCGTTGGCCGTACTAGCGTCCCTGATCGTGACATCCGCGTTCGCGATCGAACCGTTTCCGACGAGCTTCAAAGCCGAAGACGTAAAGACCAACGGCACAACGCTTCATGTGCGCATCGGCGGTCATGGTCCTGCGGTCGTCTTGCTGCATGGCTTCGGCGACAGCGGGGATATGTGGGCGCCGGTCGCCGCCGTGCTCGTCAAGGATCACACGGTCGTTGTGCCCGACCTGCGCGGAATGGGCCTCTCCGCGCATCCCGATACGGGCTACACCAAGAAGAACCAGGCGGCCGACATTGCCGGCGTCATGGATCATTTCAAGATCGCCAAGGCCGATCTCGTCACGCATGACATCGGCAACATGGTCGGCTATGCGCTGGCCGCGCAATACCCCGCGCGCATCACCAAGTGGATCGCGATCGACGCGCCGCTGCCCGGCATCGGTGCGATCTGGCAGGCGCAGCTTTCCAATCCGAAGACGTGGCACTTCAATTTCTATGGGCCTGATGAGGAGCGCTTGGTCGCGGGCCGCGAGCGGATTTTCCTCGACCGCTTCTACAACGAGCTATCGGCGCATCCTGAGCGGATCGACGAGGACACACGCGCGCATTACGCAGCGCTATACGGCAAGCCTCACGCAATGCACGACGCGTTCGAGCAATTCAAGGCGTTCCGCAGGACGGTGTGGACAATCGCGCCTTGCTGGCGAAGGGCAAACTTACGATGCCGGTTTGGGCGCTTGGAGCCGAGAAATCCTACGCGCTCCAGATGAAGGCGGATCTCGATCAGGTCGCTACCAACGTAACCGGCGGTGTGGTGCCAGATTCCGGTCACTGGATCATGGAAGAGAATCCCGCGGGCGCCACAAAGCTGATCGTGGAAATTCTGTCGAAGTAGTGCTGCGTATTTCCCCCAAACCGATGGAGCGAAGAATGTCCAAAGACAATATGACTGATGCCTCCCGCCGTGCCTTGCTTGCGGGCAGCGTGGGTATCGCCGCGGCCGCGGCCGTCGTGACTTCCGCGCCGGCCACGGCCAAGCAAACAACGACAACGCCGCGTACAGCCGACGGCTATGTGACGACAAGCGATGATGTGAAGATCTATTACAAGGACTGGGGCTCGGGTCAGCCCATCGTGTTCAGCCATGGCTGGCCGTTATCGGCGGACGATTGGGATCCGCAGATGATGTTCTTCGTACGCCAGGGCTATCGCGTCATCGCGCATGACCGGCGCGGTCATGGCCGCTCGACGCAGACCGATACCGGCAACGACATGGATCACTATGCGGCCGACCTCGCCGCGCTGACGGCGCATCTCGACCTACAGCGTGCCATTCATGTTGGCCATTCCACCGGAGGCGGCGAGGTGGTGCATTACGTTGCGCGCCATCAGGAGCGCGTCGCGAAAGCCGCGATCATCAGCGCAGTGCCGCCCCTGATGCTGAAGACCGCTGCCAACCCCGAAGGCACTCCGCGCGAAGCCTTCGATCCATACCGCGAGCAGACGGCGTTCAACCGCCCGCAGTTCTATCTCGATGTGCCGTCGGGGCCGTTCTACGGTTTCAACCGGCCCGGCGTGAAGACGATCCCCGGTCTTGTCCAGAACTGGTGGCGGCAAGGCATGATGGGTGGCGTCAAGGCGCACGTCGATTGCGTCAAGGCATTCTCGGAAACCGACTTCACTGAAGATTTGAAGAAGATCACGGTTCCCGTGCTGGTGATGCACAGCAAGGACGATCAAGTCGTGCCATACGCCGACTCCGGACCGAAGTCCGCCGCTCTGCTCAAGAACGGCACGCTGAAGACGTATGAGAACTATCCGCACGGGATGATCACGACACAGGCCGACGTGATCAACGCTGACCTGTTGGCATTTATCAAAGCCTGAACAGATACAACGAAGCGGCCGGGCACAAGCCGGCCGCTTCGCAAACTCATTTCGTCGCGCGTGAGACGGAGCCGCCGCCGTTTATCACCTGACTGACTTGCGGATTGCCGTGATAGACGATCGAGCCACCGCCATCGACCGCGGCCGAAAGATTGCGCAATGCGGTGACTTCGATATGGCCGCCGCCGTTCACCGCCGCGCTCACCTTGCCGGCTTTCAGCGCTGTGAGATCGAGATGACCGCCCCCATCGACCGCCGCGGAGATTTCGCCGCTGTTCGGGAAGCCGGTTTCGGCGGTGATGTGACCGCCGCCTTCGATCGCTGCCGCTTTCAGATCGGGCGTGACGATTTCAATCTCCAGATCGTAGATGGCCGGACAATCGCCGTTGCAGGCCTCGATATCGAGATCGTCGCCATGCTTGATCTTGACGGTCGTAAATTCCGGGCTGCCTTTCAGGAACGTCACGCTCTGTGTCGCGCCGTGACGGATGGTGACGTGACCGCCGCCGTTGAGCGAAACAGACTCAAAATGTCCCACTGGAACGGCGGTCGCGGCAAAAGCGGGCGTTGCGAGCAACGCGGCGAACGGGACGATGGCAAATCTGATGTTCATAATATCCTCCGAGGCATGACTATGCTTTTGGGAAGATAGGCACGGCGCACTAGTTTTACCCCATTGCACACGCTGGCCCGGCCATGCCGGGCGCGGGTAGCTTCGGAAAATCAGGCGACGCTTTTGCTCGCATCTTGCGGCGAGGTTTCGTCATGGATGCGCCGCGGGAGATGGCAGCGGACCAGGGTACCATTCTCGCTTTCGATCTCGACCCAGCCGTTGTGAAGTTCCACAAAGCTGTTGACGAGCGTGAGGCCGAGACCGGCGCCGGCACGTTGGCCGGAACGGCTCTTGGACTCAAAGCGCTCGAACACGGTCGGTTTGACCTCCTCCGCAATGCCCGGCCCGTTGTCAGCGACGGCGATCTGCACGTCTTCGCCCACGATGCGGCCCGAGAGCGTGATCGTGCTGCCATCCGGTGCATAGCGGAACGCGTTGTTCAGGAGGCTGTAGACGACCTGGCGGATACGCCGGTCGTCGCCCAGGAACATGCCGGCGTTCTCCGCACAATCGACGGCGAGGGTGATATGGGCCTTGGCCGCCCATTGATGCGAGTGCTTTGCGACATCGGATAGCAAAGCAAAGAGATCGAGACGTGTCAGTTCAAGACGGAGGCCGCCGGATTCGATCAGCGCAAGATCGAGGATATCGTCGATCAGCGTGGTGAGCGTGCCTGCGCCGGACACGATATTCTTCACATAGTCGGCCTGACGCGGGTTCAGTGCGCCCGGAACGCCGTTATCGAGCATTTCGGCAAAGCCCATGATCGTGTTGAGCGGGCGTGCGCAACTCATAAGACACGTGCTTGATGAAATCGGACTTCAGGCGATCCGCGGCTTCCAGCGCGGCGTTGCGCTCGTGCAGCGCATGCTCGATACGAAAACGATCGGTCACGTCGATGAACGTCGCGAGGATCGCGCCGTCGGGCAACGGCGACAGCGATAGGGCGAGAATGGTGCGGTCGTTGCGCTCCATTTCTCCCAACGGACGGGCGCTGCCGCTGCCCGACACGATGGCCTGGATCAGGCTCTCCCATACCTGCGATGCGCCGAATTTTTCCGCACTCGCTGCCGCGATCAGGCGCACATGCGGCTCTCCGGCGAGGTCTTTCGGCGTCAACTCCCAGATGCGCGCGAAAGCGGCGTTGTAGAGCTTGAGCCTGCCGTCCGGCCCGAACACCGCCACGCCTTCCTGCAAGGTGTTCAACGTCGCGGACTGCACCTTGATAAGTGTGTTGTAAGAGCTTTCCAGCGCGATGCGCTCGGTCACGTCTTCGTAGAGGAATGTCAAGCCGCCGAAGGGATGCGGCTGCGGCACGACACGCAAGGTCTTGCCGCTCGGCAGATGCCAAAGCTCCTCGGACAGAAAATCTGCGGACTGGCTGTAGAGCGACAACCGCTGGCGCTTCCAGGATTGATAGTCGCGCTGCTCGGGAAGTTTTCGGCCCTCGCGCAAGCGGTCGAGGATTTCGCTGTCGCCTGGATGCGTGTCCAGCCACGTCTCCGGCAGGCCCCAGAGCTTTGCGTAGGCGCGATTGTAGAACACGAGCTTGGTGTCTTTGTCGAAGATTGCCACCGCTGTCGCCAACCGGTCCAGCGTATCGGCATGGGCATCGACGTGCTGCTGCAATTTCGCATCGGCCTGCAGGTTGTCGGTGATGTCGACGGCGCTGCCGACAACGCCCCCGGTTTCCAACGGCGCATGCGTGAAGGCGAGCGCGCGGCGGTGTCCGCCGACAACAGCGAAGCGGCGTGTCTGCTGAATCTCGTTGGCGTTCCGTGCAGCCGCGGCGAGATCGGCTTCGGATCTGTCCAGTGCCAATTGTTTGGAGATGACCTGTTCGGAGTCTTCAACACCCGTCGCTTCGGCGAAGGCGCGATGCTCCACACCAGCGAAAGAGATTTGTCGCGCAACCACACCGGCACGGACAAAGCATCGAGCACTTTGCGGAAGTCGATGCTCTGCGATGACTTCTTTGCCTGGTCCGGCTCCAACCACACCGCCGCCATCCCGCCGACCGCGCGTCCGCGCAGATGGATCAGCAATCCGTTGCGGTCATGCGCCGAGAGCGCGAAGGGCGTGGCCGCGGCGCTGAGCGCGTCGAGCGCGCGCGAAAGCTCCAATGCCTCCGCTCCGTGCAGGCAGGAATCGATCACGGCATCTGCGCCGCCGTAGGAATAGGGCCCGGACCCGTCGCGGCCCCAAACGACCAGCGCTTCCTTGCCCGCAGAGAGCAATGCGTCGCGCTCGCCCACAGCCGTGCGCGTGCGTGAGCCTGCGACACGCAGCGCACGCTTCAAGCGGCCACTGATCTTCTGCTCGGCAATCGCCCAGAGCGCCGCTGCAATGGCAAGCGCAACTGCGCCGCCAGTGACAGCGGCCAGCGCCACACCGTTCCCGTCGAGTAGCGGCAATCCCTCGGCCAACGCTGGCACAGGAAGAAGAATGAACCCCGCCGCGGCTGCCCCGGCCGCCCGTCGTATCCATCCATTCCCAGTGCCTGGGTTTTTGTTTTGCCCCTTCGTGGGACCCATCCCGGCAACCCCTGATTCCTGCCAAACGGCGCGAATCACTTAAGAATCAACAAGGTATCGGGATTGGCCGAGTACGCATAGAGATTGTGGTTAATAAATCGTAAAAGTCCCAAATCTGTACAATGAAACTAGATTTAGCGAATGAATGAGACACGTCTCTGCTTGATGCCCGGTGTACTCACTGTGGGAGCAGCTAAAATGAAATTCATCCGAACAAGAAGGAAAGCACATGCCTCCCATCACCTTGATGTCGAAGAACGGTTTTTTGCTCCAGGAGGCCGAAGCCACTGACGGTGCGGCAGGAGCCGAGGCGGAGCGCATGTACTTTGTGATGTCGCCCGACGGAACGGAGGTTCTGTTCGAAAGCTCCAGTCGCCCCGAAGCTGAGAAAGCTTTCGAGCGTCTCACCAATTAAACTTGGAGCAGGGTTAGAACGTCGGCGTTCCCATGCTGGCGCCGTCGAACTGAATCACGCGCGCCGCCGCCAAAACTTCCACCGCCAGCAGACGCGCGTTGACGCCCATGCGGTCGTAGGTGGGATCGGTGGCGCGCCAATGGGTCATGCAGCCGCAATCCGAGCAGCGATGAAGCGTGAGATCGCGATCGCCCCAGATGTAGGTGTCGGTCGGCACGGTCTCGATGACGCGGATTTGCTTTGGCGAGTCGTAAGCCCAGAGCGTGCCCGTGCGGCGGCAGATGGAGCAGTTGCAACTCTTCACTTCTTCCGGCGCCGTATCGAGTTCGATCCGAACCTTGCCGCAGTGACAGCGTCCTTCAACCATTCGAATCTCCAGAAAATGGTTGGTTCTCATATCCGAAGGCGCTGCCCGTTTTTGTCAGCATCGAGCGGCCGGTGTCTGTCACGCGCACCATTGCGACGCCGCTGGCGCCAAGCTCGCGTGTCACGAAGCCGCGCGCGTTGGCTTCTTCCCAAACAGGAAGGTGTGGGCACGATGTGCGCCACGCCTCCATGACCTCCGTGTATTCGCGAGGTTCTTTTGCAATCCAGGCGACAAGATCGAGGATCAAGGATTCGATCGTGTCGCTCATGGCTCAGTTCCTCAGTAGCGATAGTGATCCGGCTTGAACGGACCGGCCTCAGGCACGCTGATATAGTCCGACTGTTTCTTCGAGAGCTTGGTCAGTTTCACGCCGATCTTGTCGAGGTGCAGGCGCGCGACTTTTTCATCGAGATGCTTGGGCAGGGTGTAGACTCTCTTCTGATACTTGCCTTCGTTCTTGAACAGCTCGATCTGCGCCAGCGTCTGGTTCGTGAACGACGACGACATCACGAAGCTCGGATGGCCCATCGCGTTGCCGAGATTCACGAGGCGGCCCTCGGAGAGAAGGATCATGCGCTTGCCATCCGGGAACGTGATCTCGTCCACCCTGCGGCTTGATGTTGTCCCACTTAAAGTTCTTGAGCGACGCGACCTGAATTTCGCTGTCGAAATGGCCGATGTTGCAGACGATCGCGCGATCCTTCATCGCGCGCATGTGGTCGAGCGTGATGACATCGAGGTTGCCTGTGGCCGTCACGAAGATGTCGGCGCGGGGCGCAGCATCTTCCATCGTCACGACTTCATAGCCTTCCATCGCAGCCTGTAGCGCGCAGATCGATCGATCTCGCTCACCAGCACGCGGCAGCCGGCCTGGCGCAGCGACGCAGCGGAGCCCTTGCCGACATCGCCGAAGCCCGCGACCATCGCGACTTTGCCGGCCATCATCACGTCGGTGCCGCGGCGGATGCCATCCACAAGAGACTCGCGGCAGCCATAGAGATTGTCGAATTTCGACTTGGTGACGCTGTCGTTGACGTTGATTGCGGGGAAGAGCAGGCGGCCGTCCTTCTCCATCAGGTAGAGGCGGTGCACGCCGGTCGTCGTTTCTTCCGACACGCCTTTGATGTGCGTCGCGACCTGCGCGAACCAGCCCGCAGGCTTCTCTTTCAGCAGGCGCTTGATCAGCGCGTAGAAGACTTCTTCCTCTTCGTTCTCCGGCTTGTCGAGGAACGCGGTGTCGCCGTTCTCGGCGCGCAGGCCGTGATGGACGAGCATCGTCGCGTCGCCGCCATCATCCAGGATCATGTTCGGGAAGCCACCGCCGTGCCATTCGAACAGCTTGGCGGTGTAATCCCAGTAGTCCTTCAGGCTCTCGCCTTTCACCGCGAACACCGGCGTGCCGGCCGCGGCGATAGCGGCGGCGGCATGGTCCTGTGTGGAGTAGATGTTGCACGACACCCAGCGCACATCGGCGCCGAGTTCTTTCAGCGTCTCAATCAGCACCGCGGTCTGGATTGTCATGTGCAGCGATCCGGCAATGCGCGCGCCTTTGAGCGGCTTCGACGCGCCGTATTCCTCGCGCGTGGCCATTAGGCCCGGCATCTCGGTTTCGGCGATGGAGATCTCTTTGCGGCCGAAATCGGCAAGCTTGATGTCGGCGACAATGTAGTCGTGGGCGGCGGTCATGGACGATTCCTGCTGATGGCGCGCGGGGTATAACAGCGCGGGCAGGGACGGGCAAGAAGGATATAAAGAAATCTACATATCTTTATTCGATGTAGATTCTGATGCGGTGTCTTTAGCGCCCAAGCCGCGGAAAATTAGCGCCAGAAGTCGTTTTACCCGCGCTTCTCCGGCAGAACTCGGCGGGATTTGCCGCAGGAAACCCAGAAGTTGCAGGAAGTCTTCGGGATTGGCGCCAGCACGGATGTCGCCCGAACGTTCACAGGCTTCCATCAACTGGCGGACCGCCCCATCATAGGCCAATAGGTCTCCTGAAAATCCCTATCCGATAGCGCCGCGTGAAGTGCATCGGCGACGCCATGCTTCACTCTCCCGAATTGGGCAAGCCGGTCGCACCAAAGCCGGAAAGCCCGTAGTGGCTTGTGCTTGGCCAGCAGCTTGGGCGCGAGGGCGACCACCGCATCGACCTCCTTCCGATAGACGCCAGCACCAGGGCTTCCCGGGTCGGAAAGTGACGATACAGAGTGCCCGCGCCAACGCGCGCCGTCTTGGCGATGGAGTTAAGAGACGCGCTCGGATCGGCCGCGAGGGCCTCGCGTGCCACATCCAGAATGCGATCCCGGTTCGCGCGGGCATCAGCCCGCAGCTTTTCGTCTTCTTCGGCCATCAATGCCCTTGACTAAACGGAGAGCTCTCCGGTAATTCTTCGTTTGGAAACCGGAGAGATGCCCGTTTCTTATCGTGAGGAGAAGATAACATGCAATACATAAAGCTCGGCCGCACCGGCCTCGACATCTCCCCGATCTGCATCGGCTGCATGGGCTTTGGAGACCCTTCCCGCGGCTATCCAGCTTGGTCGCTGGATGAAGAGGCGAGCCGTCAAGTGATCCGGCATGCCGTCGAGGCGGGCATAAACTTCTTTGACACGGCCAACATGTATTCGAACGGATCGAGCGAAGAGATACTCGGCAGAGCGCTCAAGGATTTCGGCAACCGCGACAGCATGGTTATCGCCACCAAACTGAGCGCGCCCACGCGCAACGGCCCCAATGCACTCGGCCTATCGCGCAAGGCGATCATGACCGAGGTTGATCATAGTCTGGGGCGGCTTGGCACCGACTACATCGATCTCTATCAGATTCACCGCCGCGATCAGAGGACGCCTTGGGAAGAGACGCTGGAAACGCTCCACGATCTCGTGAAGATGGGCAAGGTACGCTATCTCGGCGCCTCCTCGATGATGGCCTGGGAGTTCAGCAAGGCGCTGCATCTGCAGAAATCGAATGGCTGGGCGCGTTTCGTATCGATGCAGGATACCTACAATCTGCTTATGCGCGAAGAAGAACACGAGATGCTGCCGCTCTGTGGCGACGAAGGCGTGCAGACGATCGTCTACAGCCCGCTCGCGCGGGGCCGTCTGGCCAGGACCGTGGGGCGAGAGCACCGCCCGTTCGGAAGCCGAGCCTTACGCAGGCGCGCGCGACGTCAACGCCGCAAGCGACAAAGAAATCATCAATGCCGTGGGAGTTGTTGCGGCCGAACGTGATGTTAGCTCAGCGCAGATCGCGCTTGCCTGGCTGCATCGCAATCCCGTCGTTGCCGCGCCAATCGTCGGCGCACTCAAGACCAAGCATATCGACGATGCAGTGGCGGCGCTTTCAATCATCCTGACGGACGATGAGGCCGCAAGACTGGAGAAGCCTTACACCTCTCGGCGGGACGACCAGGGTGTATCCGATCCGGCGGTGCTCCTCCGTGCGGTAGAGGCGGCAACAGGATTCAAAATGTCCGCCTGAAAAGCCATTTGCGGCCGCGTTCCGATTGCCGCTCTCACGGACCTTCGACGCGGAATCCTTCGGCGCGCAGAAGCGCCGGCACACCGTGCGGGCCTGCGAGATGGCCCGCACCGACAGTGATGAAGTAAATCTTCGGCTCGTCGAGGAGCGCCGCGATTTTCTTCACCCACGCGGCATTGCGATCGTCGAACAGCGCTTTCTGTGCGTCGGGATATTGCTGGAAATCTTTTTTGGTGAGGCTCGCGAGTTGATCGACGCGTCCATGCATCCAGGCATCGAGCAAGGGGCCCATCTCCTTATCCATCGACGCCGCGCTGGAAGTTTTCAGGCTCGCCTCGAATGCCTGCAGCTCTACTTTCGGATCGCTCGGTGCGAGCAGAGCCATTTGCTGGTCGATGGTCTCGAGCCCGATGACCGGTCTGCCGCCGGCGTCCGCCTGGATTTGCACATCGACGCCGGAAGCCGCCGAGAAATTTGGACCAGCGTGCGCGCACGATCCTGAAGGTCGCGAGTGAAATCGTGCGCCAGCAGGATGGGTTTCCTGACCTATGGCGTGCGTCACTTAAGGCCGCTCAATCTGCGCACGATCGCCGACGCGATTACGATGCATGAATCGACGGTCAGCCGCGTCACCTCGAACAAATATATCGCAACGCCACGCGGCGTGTTCGAGCTCAAATACTTTTTTCACGGCATCGATCCAGTCGGTGAACGGCTCCGAGGCGCATTCGGCGGAAGCCGTACGCGATCGCATCCGCGAGATGATCGAGAACGAGGGGGAAGCGCGAAATTCTTTCCGACGACCGCATCGTTTCGCTGCTCACCGCGGACGGCGTGAACATTGCACGCCGCACCGTCGCCAAGTATCGCGAGGCGATGCGCATCCCGTCTTCAGTCGAGAGGCGTCGCCTGAAATTCGGGGAATCGGCTGACGCCGGACTTCGTTAATTGCAAGCGTTGACAATACGGAAAGCCGGGCCTAAGTGTCCCGCCGCTTTCGCAAATACGCATCCGAAAGGAACGTTTTTGAACAGTTCCAAGGTGCAGGTCAGGGCGTTCTTAGACTGAAAATTTCAATGCGTTGGAGCGTTCCGAAATGGCTCTGAAGACGTTCAGTCGTATGCTTCCGCGCGCCGGTTCGCGCGCTACCAATAGGTCTTAGATGAACATCTCCGATCTGCTTGCGCCGAACGCCGTTCTCGCGGCGTTGAAGGTCCACAGCAAGAAGCAGCTATTACAGGAACTGGCCTCGCGCGCCGCATCGCAGGACCGGGCTCCCCGAACGAAAAGTCTTCGAAATTCTCAGCGAGCGTGAACGCCTGGGCTCGACCGGCGTGGGGCAGGGCATTGCGATCCCGCACGGGCCGGCTGGCGGAGATCAATTCCATTGTCGGCGTGTTCGCGCGGCTGGAGACTCCCATCGATTACGATGCTGTCGACAAGCAGCCCGTCGATCTGGTGTTCATGTTGCTGGCGCCCGCAGACGCTGGCGCGGATCACCTGAAGGCGCTTGCGCGGGTATCGCGCCTTCTGCGCAACCAGCAGGCTTGCGAAAAGCTGCGCGCCGCGACGAAGGCTGAAGCGCTCTACGCCATCCTCACCGAGCCGACCCTGAGCGCGAATTCGCGCGCGGCGTAGCCGTTCTTGAATTGTCCGGTGATTTACCGTACATTCCATGTATGGCTAAGATTACAGGCCCGCACGACGCGGCTAGAAGCTCGCATCGCCCCCCAGGCGTTGGCGGTGGTCAAGCGCGCTGCCGAAATGCAAGGCCGCAGCGTGAGCGACTTCGTCGTGGCTGCCGCGCACGAAGCCGCTCAAAGGGCCATTGAGGATGCTCACATCATCCGCTTATCGTTGGCCGATCAAAAGAAACTGGCAGAAATGCTGATCAATCCTCCCAGGCCCAACGCGGCACTCAAGCGCGCGTTTGAAGCGCATCGTAGGCTGATTGTCAGCAGCAAGTGATTGGCTACCGGATCGAACCGCTAGCCGGACGTGACCGCAGCACGTTCGTCAGTGGATCATCGGATTTGGATCGCTACTTTCGCGAAACGGTCAATCAGGATATTCGGCGGCGCCTCACGAAATGCTTTTGTTGCCGTTACGAGCGTCGATGAGATTGGCGGCTTCTATACTCTGGCTGCGACCTCTATCGCTCTAAAGGTCTTAGCGCCAGAATGGACGCGTAAATTGCCTCGCTATCCGTTCGTGCCTTCCGCACTTTTGGGACGGCTAGCTGTCGCGAAAGCGCATCAGGGCCGAAGGCTTGGAGCGGCGTTGGTTGCTGATGCTCTCTTGCGCGCCGCTAACTCCGATCTTGCAGCGCATTTTCTCATCGTCGATGCAAAGGATGAAAACGCCGCGATGTTCTACGAATATCTCGGATTCGAAAGGCTTGAGGATGGAAGGTTGATACGCGCTGTATAACACGCGCGATATAAAAAGGGCCAGAGCATTGCTCCGGCCCTTTTCATGTTCGCTGTTCGCGCGTCTTAGTGGACGGACACCGGCGTCAGGTCGTTCTGCACCGCCGCGCCATACGCAGACGCATAGGCATCGGTGTATCCGAGAACGCGTCCATCGATGCCGTGCAGCACGTAGAGCTTCATGCCCGGCGGCAGTTCGATGCCTGCGGGAATGATACCGAGGCGATGCGCCTCTTCCGATCCCGTCGGCTTGATGTAGGCGAATGCGCGCCTGCATTTCCGCATCCGCTTCCGGCTGGAATTCAACTTCAAAATCGTCGGTCATGATTGACCTCCTTCTGCGGCCCTGCGTCTCTCGACGGATGCCGGTTTGTTTTCGCCCGTCCTGATCTCAACGGTGCGCACGATGCTTTCCGCCTTCGGGCGCGCCAGTTCGACGCTCAAAAGTCCGTTACTCAATTCCGCTCCCGTCACCTCGATGCCTTCCGCGAGCACGAACGCGCGCTGAAACTGTCTGGCGGCAATACCTCTATGTAGGAACGTGCGATCGGGCGCATCGTTCTGTTTGCCGCGGATCACAAGCTGGCGGTCCTCCACTGTGACGTTCAGTTCGTCCTGCGAAAAACCCGGCGACGGCGAGCGTGATGCGAAGCCGGTCATCCGGGGATTGTTCAATGTTGTAGGGCGGATAGCCATCGGCCGCGGCTTTTGCCGTTCGTTCCAGCAGGCGATCCAGATGATCGAAACCCCAGAAGAAATGGGCTGTTGAAATAAACATTGCGATTCATGTCCTGGGCCCTCCTTCAAGCGGCCCGGCCGGTGTTCTTAAGGGAACCACCAAGAGTGCATTGCGGCCCCGGATTGGGCGCCGTTCCTCATACAATGTGGGGTGTTTCCCTGTTCAATCAAGGTATTGTTGGCCGGATCATGAACCAGACCTTGCCGCGATCCGCCGGGTTTCCCCGCCGTTTTTTTAGACGATGCCACGCCCGGCCGGGAACTTTTGACCCGTTTCGTGGGGTTTCGCGAGGGCGATCTCGGCGGAGTGCGCTGAAGATGTTCCCCCGGCGCTGGCGGCCATCGAACAGGCGCGGCTGTCCGGCTTCCAAGTCGCGGGCTATTTCGCTTACGAACTTGGTTATCTGCTGGAGCCGAAGCTCGCGGGACTGTTGCCTGAGAGGCGCGATGTGCCGCTGCTCTGGTTTTGGCGTGTTCGAGGCGATGGAGATGGTCGATGGCCGCGTTGCCGATGTGCTGGCCGCTGACGTGCGCGGACGGGCTTATGCCGGGCTGTTGCACCACGAATGGAATGAAGACGCGTACAAAGCGCACTTCGATCGCGTGCAGCGCTATATCGCGGACGGCGATATCTATCAGGCCAATCTGAGTTTCCGCTCGCGGTTCGCGTTCGCGGGCGATCCGCTGGCGCTGTATCTCCAGCTACGGGAGCGCTCAGCCGCAGCCTATGGCGCATATATTGACGATGGTGGGCGGCAGATATTGAGCTTATCGCCGGAGCTATTCTTCAATCTGTCTGCCGACGGTGAACTCACTGCGCGTCCCATGAAGGGCACGATCGCACGCGGCGGCGATCCTCGCTCCGATGCCAGAGCGAAAGACGCGCTGGCTGCGAGCGAAAAGGATCGTGCCGAGAATTTGATGATCGTCGATCTGCTGCGCAACGACATCGGCCGCATCGCGGAGATCGGAAGCGTGCGCGTCCCGAGCCTGTTCGCGGTCGAGACCTATCCGACCCTGCACACAATG
The DNA here is from genome assembly GCA_037201525.1 of Rhizomicrobium sp. Lineage (GTDB taxonomy): Bacteria > Pseudomonadota > Alphaproteobacteria > Micropepsales > Micropepsaceae > Rhizomicrobium. Next base: position 30,649 of record JBBCHP010000017.1, read on the forward strand.
GTTTCGACCGTTACCGCGAAACTGAAGCCGGGTGCGGATGCCGCCACGATCCTGCGCGCGGTATTTCCGTGCGGTTTCCGTTACGGGCGCGCCGAAGATTCGCGCGATGGAAATCATCCGCGAATTGGAAGAAAATCCCCGCGGCGTCTATTGCGGCGCCATCGGTCATTTCGCGCCGAACGGGTCTGCGCGATTCAATGTCGCGATCCGCACGCTGACGATTAGGGGTGGCGCGGGCGAACTCGGCATCGGCGGCGCGGGTCGTGCGCGATTCCGCGAGCGGTTCCGAATATGACGAGTGCCTTTTGAAGGCGCGCTACTTCGAAAGCGCGCGCCGCCCGTTGGAATTGATCGAGACGCTGCGCTGGTCGCCGGACGCGGGATTTGTCCGGCTGGAGGCGCATCTTGCGCGCATGGCGCGTTCCGCGAAAGCGTTCGGCTGGCGCGTTCCGCTGAAAGCGTTCGGCATTCCGTTCGATCGTGAGCGCCTTGTCCTACCCGATGCGGCGACGAAGATTTGCGCGTGCGCATCACGCTGAACGAAGAGGGCGTCTTCGTGCGCTCTGCCACTCCGTTGGGCAAAGCACCATCGCGCTGGACTTACGCGATTTCGCCGAAGCGCGTGCAAAGCGGCGATCTGCTTGCGCGGCACAAGACGAACTGGCGGGAATTGTGGGACAGCGAGGCGCAACGTCTAACCCGCGAGACAGGGTGCGACGAAGTGATTTTCCTGAATGAGCGTGGCGAGGTCGCGGAAGGCAGCCGCAGCACCGTGTTCGTAAAGCACGGCGATCTGCTTCTCACGCCACCGCTGTCCGCAGGCATTCTCGACAGCGTACTGCGCCGCGAACTGATTGCTCAAGCAGATGCCGCGAGGCCATGCTGATGCCGGACGATCTGCGCAAAGGCGAAGTCTATTTCGGCAATTCTCTGCGTGGGCTGATAGAAGCCGAGCCTGTTAAGGCGCTCGAAGCAGTTTAAACCGACTCCGCCGCGAGCACGCAGACTTCCGCCAATGCCAGTGGGACTATCCAGCCGCTGGCCTCCGCATGCTCTCCAATGTATTCGTGTCGCTCTTCATCAGGGCCGAGAGTGGCTGCTTGGCGAGGCGGTCTTTCAGATCGCGCGCGGATTCGTCGGCCATCGACACGCCGTCCGGCGTGACCATTTCAACCGATTTGCCAAGCAGCGCCGCGTTTTACCGGATTGTCGAGATGGTTGACGATGTCCGCATAGCGTCCACTTGCGCGCCGCCTGAACAGCCGCGGCCCTTCGAAGATACCGCCGGGCAACAACCGCCGCGCCAATTGCAATGGCTCCACTGATGGCTACGCCGCGGCGTGAAATCTTCGGCGGCGGGCTCATGCGAACACTCTCCGCAGATGGGCCGCGAGACGCAATGTCAGCGCGACAAGGTTCAATGTCGGGTTTGACGCGCCATAAGTCGGAAACACGGAGCTGCCGGCAACATAGAGATTGCCGATGCCATGAACCCGTGAATTGGCGTCGACCACGCCAAGCTTCGGATCGGCGCTCATGCGTGTCGTGCCCATGTGGTGATTGCCCCAGTCCATCACGCTCAGCCAGTCGCCATGCGTCTTCTGGTTCAGGCGGATCATGCCGATGCGCGTGGCGAGAAGCTGTCGGCCAAGCTCTTTCAGCGTGGTTGCGGTATTGCGCGAAATCGGAATCGGCAACGCGCATCTGGAGATTCAGGCCGCGGCATCCCAAGCGCGTCGCGCTGTTCGCTCAGCACGAGCCTGCGCTCCGGGTTGGGCGAAAGCTCCAGACCGCACCCACGGAGAACGCTTTCGCGTTGCCGGCATCGATGCCGAGCGCCGACGCAGTCGTTGCCACCGCTGCCTGCCGAGTTCGTCGAGCTTCACTTCGTTCTCGACGGTGGTCAGCGAGGCGACGATCTTCTTTCTCGCTGGTAGTCTTCGGTGGGAGAAAACGCCGCCACGCAGGATCGCACCGCGCTCCGTCGTGTTGTTCGGATAGTAGGTTGTGAGCTTGCCATCGAAAATCACCATCGTCGCGCAATCGCGTGGAATGGCGTGGTCCGCGAAGAATCGCCCCACCAGATCGTTGCCATTGCCGGCACCGGCGGGCACCACGTCGTTCGATGCAAACAGGAGCCGCGCATTCTCCATCGCGCCTGCGGCAATCACGACGAATTTTGGTTTGATCGTGAATGTTTTGCCCGTCACCGTCGCGACGTCGAGGTGATCGAGCTTGGCCGCGTCGTGTGTCAGACGCAGACCTGTCACGTTGGCGTGGGTGTAAACCGATAAACGCGGAGATGCGTTTCAGGTCGTCGACATAGCGATGCCCGAAATAAGTTGGGCAGCACGGAGTCGCGCGTTTTGCTGAACTGAAACCAGCTCGTATAGACGCCGCCTTCGCCGAGCTTCAGCGGCTCGCCATAGGATTTCAGCCATCGTATGCCATCGTCGTAGATATAAGGCCCCGCCTCGACGAGCGATTGCGCGTGCTTGAAATAGGGTTCGATTTCCTTGCGCGAAAACGGCCAGCCGGAATGGGGCATCCAGTCACGCGTCTCGAAATCGATCTCGCTCAGCGGCCGCACCAGCCGCCCCAATGATTGGAACTGCCACCGAAATAACGCAGCCGCGACGCTTCGAGCTTCAGATAGGGATAGCCGCTCTGCGGTCCGCCATAGAGGTCCTGCGTCTTGGCATCGAAATTCATCCCGCCGCTTTCCAGCAGCACGACGCGGACCGGCGCGGATGCGAGCGCAAGCGCGAGTGACATCCCAGCCGGGCCTCCGCCAATGATCGCGATATCCGTATCGATGCTGGTGCCCGCGGGAACGGTGCGGGCGTCGATGAATGCACGCAAAAAATCTGCCTTTCGATGCCCCCGGCAGGTGAGGATTAAGTTAGCCGAGGGCCAAGGTCAAAGTCTTGTCGAAGATGTGTCGGGGAAGTGGCTTCAGCGGGAGCCGCTTTTTCGCAAAGCCTCTGCCAGAATGCGTCTTCATATAGCGTTCGAATTGAATAGCCTTGTCTGCATCTGAAAAAGCCACGTACGTTGTGAGACGCCAAGGCTTGAATTTAGCGGTGTGAGACGAGCCGCCAGAGTTATGCTTTTTCAGGGCGTGCTCGAAGATCGTCCGCCAGACCAACATAGGTTTGGTCGGATAGGGATGCTTTCGAGAAAATAGACATATTTCATAGCAACGCCAACGACCTCAGCGCTAAGGCAATATGTCACAAGCAATAGGAGAAAGCGTGGCTTGCCAGGCGTAGCGCGCGGCAACAAGCCCGGGCTTCGCCCTTCGGGCTACGCCGGGCAGTCTTCGCTCCGCTGGCGCGTCGCGAAGCCTGGTGGAGCCAAGCGGGATCGAACCGCTGACCTCCTGCATGCCATGCAGGCGCTCTCCCAGCTGAGCTATGGCCCCAATTCCGGGGACGAACGTGTTTAGCGTTCGTCGTCTTTTATATCGGCGTCGATAATATCGCTGACGTTGTCTTCGTCTTCTTCAACTTCTTCGAGGAGGGCGTCATCGGCGCCTTCCTCGTCATCTTCCACTTCGATGTCCGCGACCACATCGTCTTCATCGGCGTCGCGCACGGACATGCCGGCGGATTCGGGTTCGGGTTCTTCCTCAACGACTTCATCGTCGTCGTCGGACATCACCACCGGCGCCTCATCGGGGACAGTCTCGACGATCTCTTCTTCGCCTCGGCCTCCTCGTTCTCGTCTTCGTTCTCCTCATCGTCTTCCGCGTCGACGGGGATGGGAACGGCGGCGACTGGCTCAGGCTGGCGCGTGCGGCGCTGCTTGTAGAGCGACTCGGGCTCGAAGCTGATTCGCATTTCGGGCACTCGATCGGCCGCTTCTGTAGGTCGTAAAAACGCACCGCGCATTGCGGGCATACGCGCTTATTCCGAGTTCCGCCTTGACCAAAGTGATGCTTCCCGCGTGAATTTCAGGTTTCCGAAAGGGGGGTCGTTTGCCACTTCTGCCCGGCCTGTCAAAGAATCCCTGACCGGCCTCAACCCGGTGCCGCAGATAACGACCCGACCCTGATATTTCAAGGCTTTGCCGCAAATGTCCGATATTCCGCCTCATTCCCTGACTGCCCGCCGCGGGCGCGCTTTACGGGGAACTGCGCCGGTTCCGGGCGACAAATCGATCTCCCACCGCGCTCTTATTTTGGGCGCCCTGGCCATCGGCGAGACGCGGATCGCGGGGGTTGCTGGAAGCCGAGGACGTGCTCAATACCGCAAGTGCAATGCGTGCGCTGGGCGCCGATCTGCTGCGCGACAGTGACGGCGCCTGGCGCGTGTGGGGCAGGGGCGTGGGCGGATTGTCGGGGCCCGACGGCGTTCTCGATTTCGGCAACAGCGGCACGGGCTCGCGGCTTGTGATGGGCGCTGTCGCGACCACGGCGATAACTGCGGTGTTCACAGGCGACGAATCTTTGCGGCGCGTCCGATGAAGCGCGTGCTGGAGCCGCTGACCCTGTTCGGTGCGGAATACACGGCGCGCGATGCGGGTTGATGCCGGTGACGCTCAAAGGTGCGCGCCAGCCTCTCGCCATCGCACACGAAGTCGCGGTTGCGTCGGCACAGGTGAAGTCGGCGCTGATATTGGCGGCGCTCAACGCGCCGGGACGTTCGCGGATCGTGCAGCGCGCGCTGACCCGCGATCACACCGAACGGATGCTGCGCGCGTTTGGCGCGACAATCGCGGTCGAAGAATTGAAGGACGGCGGCGAAGCGGTTCGAGGTGACCGGCGAAGCCGATCTGAAACCCGCGACGGTCGATGTGCCGCGCGATCCGTCGTCGGCTGCGTTCCCGCTGGTGGCGGCGCTGATCGTGCCGGGATCGAAGTCACGCTACCGGATGTTCTCCTCAATCCGCGCCGCATCGGCTTGATTGACACGCTGAAAGAAATGGGTGCGGACATTGCAGTTACGAACGAGCGCGAGAGGTGGTGGCGAGAAGATCGGCGATCTCCGTGCAAAGTTCTCGTCTTGAAAGGAGTCGATGTACCGGCAGAACGCGCGCCGTCGATGATCGACGAATATCCCATCCTTGCTGTCGCCGCCGCTTTCGCGGAAGGCCGCACGACGATGCGCGGACTTGAGGAATTGCGCGTGAAGGAAAGCGACCGTCTCGCCGCCATCGGTGCGGGTCTGCGCGCGAATGGCGTGGGTGTCGAAGAACCGAAGACGGCATGATCGTTGAGGGTCGTGGCGCCGACGGCGTGCGGGCGGCGGCATGGTCACAACCCACATGGATCATCGTATCGCGATGTCGTTCCTCATCATGGGCCTCGCGACGCGCGATGCCGTGACGGTCGATGACGTCTCGATGATCGCAACCAGCTTTCCGGAATTCGCGATTTGATGCGCGGTTTGGGAGCGGAATTTTCCGCGGGAGGAGCCTGAGCATGAAGCTGATCGGGATTTTGTCCGCTGTTGCTTTGTTTGCGACCGGTGCCGCAGCGGAGACGCCCTGCGTTGCCGTCGGCCCGCAATACGATTCCACCCACGTCTATGTCGCACCGCAGGATTTTGATCGCTTCATGGCGAGTTTTGTCGCGACGTTCGGCGGATCATTGTCCAAACAGGGGGTTTTTACGGTGACGCCCACCGCCAGCCAGACAATATCGCAGATCGCGCTGACGCCTGCCGGTATCGTTTCGGTATTTGGTTTCAAGACGCCGGTGCCGTATCCGTTCGGCACGGAGCGCACCGGCTATCTCGTCACCGATCTGGATGTCGCCGTGAAAGCTGCGCGTGACGCCGGCGCGGATGTCGTCGTCGCGCCGTTCCCCGATCCGATTGGCCGCGATGCGATCATCCAATGGCCCGGTGGCGTGACCATGCAGCTCTACTGGCATTTCACGGCGCCGTCCTATGCGCCGCTGGCGACCGTTCCCGAAAACCGCGTCTATGTCTCGCTGGATAGTGCCGACGTCTTCATCCGAGATTTCCTGTCGTTCGCGCACGGGACCAAAGTGTCGGATGTGGCCGCAGCGCCCGGCGTGGAGATCGGCAGGCAGGGTGAAACCTATCGCCGTGTACGGCTGGATTCGCTGTTCGGTAAAATCACGGTGCTCATAACCGACGGACATCTGCCCTATCCCTTCGGCCACGAGATGACCGGCTACGAAGTTTCCGATCTCCCCGCAACACTCGCGAAAGCACAGGCGTCCGGCGCGAGCATTCTTGTGCCGCCCTATAGCGCCGATCATCGCAACGCCGCGTTCGTGCAATTTCCAGGCGGCCTACATTGCTGAGATTCATGCGTCGAGCGCGAAGTAAGGCCATACGCATCGACAGCCGCGCCGCGGTGTCGTTCCTGGCGATGGGCCCCGACGCCGTTAGGCGCGGATTTTCTACCCTCCCCTTGAGGGAGGGTCGAAAAATCCGAAGGGTTTTTCGGGCGGGGGTAATGGCTTTGAGAGGACCCCTCCCCGAAATTTGCTTCGCTGTGCTCAGCAAATTGTCGACCCTCCCTCAAGGGGAGGGTGGGAAATCGGATATGCTTTGCTGATGCCTGGTTCGATACCGAAACGACCAAATGCAGACCGTCGCACGCAATTCAAAACCGGCGCTGCGAAATTTTTGCGCATCAATGCGACGGAATGCGAGAAAAAGCTTTGGGCAATTCTGCGGAGGCAAGAAATTTGGCGGATTGCGCTTTCGACGGCAGCAACCGTAGGCCGCTACATCGTGGGATTTCTTTGTTCAGCGGCCAAACTGATAGTCGTAGCTTGACGGCAGCCAGCACGGGACCGATGAGAGCGTGGCCTATGACACTGAGAGAGATGGCTGGCTGAAATCGCAAGGATATTGCGTGCTTCGTTTTTCGAATGAGGAATTTCTAAAACACCGCGATGTGATCATTACGGCAATAGATCATGCGCTTATTGCAAGCGGGCGCACCCCTCCCCGAACCGCCTTCAGCGGTTCGACCCTCCCTCAAGGGGAGGGTAGGTTGAGTATCGTTATTGCCGTTGATGGCACGGCCGCCTCGGGCAAGGGGACTCTGGCGAAGAGGCTGGCGCGGCATTTTCAGTTCGCGCATCTGGACTCAGGGTCGCTCTATCGGCTGGTGCGCTGGCGGTGGTTGAGGCGAAGGGCGAGCCGGCGAACGAGGTCCACGCAATCAACGCCGCGCATGCGATCGACCTCACACGCGCGGGCGATCCGGCGATCCGCACCGATGCCATCGGCAAGGCGGCGTCTGTCGTCAGTGCTCATCCCCGGCGTGCGGGGCGGCGTTGCTTCAGTTCCAGCGCGACTTCGCGGCCCGGCCTGTGGGCGAGAGCAGAGGGGCGGTGGATCGACGGCCGGGACATCGGCACGGTCATCTGTCCCGAGGCGACCGCCAAACTGTTCATCGACGCGCGGCCGGAAGTCCGCGCCAATCGCCGCTGGAAAGAGCTGCAAGGTCTTGGAATTGCTCGCGATGAAGCCCATATCCGCGACGAACTCATTGCTCGCGATGCGGCCGACCGCGACCGTCCGATTTCGCCCATGAAACCGGCGGCGGACGCTCTCTTGCTTGATACCAGCGATTTGGATATAGACGCCCGCGTTCGCGGCAGCCTTGGCCTTGGTGGAACCCAAAGTCGAGGCCGCGCTCAAAGTGCAGCCAAGGGGTTAAGGAGACCCGGCGGCACTTCTTCGAGATTCGAACGCAATCGAAAACCAATCCGCCCGTGCGGCAGCGCGCGGGAGAACCGCCGGTCTTAAGGCCGGTTGGCATGTCTGTTGAACTGAAGGAAATAAATGGCCCGCCATCAGCAAGCCACTGTTGTCAAAGAATCCATGTCCATGCCCAGCCGCGACGATTTCGCCGCGATGCTGGAAGAGAGCTTCGAGGGCCGCTCGCCCGCCGAAGGCTCTGTCATCAAAGGGACCATCGTTGCGATCGAAAACGATTTCGCCGTGGTCGACGTCGGCCCTGAAGACCGAAGGCCGCGTGTCCTTAAAAGAATTTTCCATGCCGGGCGTGCCGGCGAAGGTGCCATCGGCGACACCGTCGAGGTCTCTATCTCGGAGCGCGTCGAGAACGCGATGGGCGAAGCCGTGCTGTCGCGCGACAAGGCGCGCCGCGAAGAAAGCTGGATCAAGCTCGAGCGTGCGTTCAACGATCAGACCGTGTCGAAGGCGTGATCTTCGGCCGCGTGAAGGGCGGCTTTACCGTCGATCTCGACGGCGCGGTCGCGTTCCTTCCCGGTTCGCAGGTCGATGTGCGCCCGATGCGCGATGTTGGCCCGCTGATGAACCAGCCGCAGCTGTTCCAGATCCTGAAAATGGATCGCCGCCGCGGCAACATCGTCGTCTCGCGACGCGCCGTGCTCGAAGAGCGCCGCGCTGAGGAGCGCACCTCGCTGGTCGCGTCCCTTGCCGAGAAGCAGGTGGTCGAAGGCGTCGTCAAGAACATCACCGACTACGGCGCGTTCGTGGATCTGGGTGGCGTCGACGGCCTGTTGCACGTCACCGACATCGCGTGGCGCGCGTCTCGCACCCGACGGAAGTTCTCTCCGTCGGCCAGACCGTCACCGTGCAGATCATCAAGATCAACCACGACACGCAGCGCATCTCGCTTGGCATGAAGCAGCTTCAGACCGATCCGTGGGAAGGCGTGAGCGCGAAATATCCCGTCGGCGCGAAGTTCACCGGCAAGGTCACGAACGTCACCGATTACGGCGCGTTCGTGGAGCTGGAGCCGGGCGTCGAAGGCCTTGTCCACGTCAGCGAAATGTCGTGGGTCAAGAAGAACATGGCGCCGTCGAAGATCGTCACGCCGGGCACCGATGTCGAAGTGGTCGTGCTGGAAGTCGATTCCAACAAGCGCCGCATCAGCCTCGGCCTCAAGCAGGCGCAGGACAATCCGTGGGATGCGTTCGAGAAGGCGCATCCGCCGGCAGCGAGATCGAAGGCGAGATCAAGTCGATCACCGAATTCGGCATGTTCGTCGGCCTCGACAGCGACATCGACGGCATGGTCCATCTCTCCGACCTGTCGTGGGATCAGCCGGGCGAAGAAGCGATCAGGGCCTATGAAAAAAGGTCAGGTGGTCAAGGCGCAGGTGCTCGACGTCGACACCGAGAAGGAACGCGTCAGCCTGGGCATCAAGCAGCTCAGCGGCGATCCGATCGAGAAGGCCGGTCCGCTCAAGAAGAACAGCGTCGTCACCGTCACCGTCACCGAAGTCAATGACGGCGGTATCGAAGTGGCCCTCGAGGGCGGCGCCAAGGCGTTCATCCGCCGCAGCGATCTCGCCCGCGACCGCGCCGACCAACGCCCAGAGCGCTTCGGCAAGGGCGGACAAGATCGACGCGCTCGTGACGCAGATCGACAAGGCAAGCCGCAGGATTTCGCTCTCCATCAAGGCGCGCGAAATCTCCGAGGAGAAGGAAGCCGTGGCGCAGTACGGCTCTCGGACTCCGGTGCTTCGCTCGGCGACATCCTGGGCGCCGCGCTCAAGAAGGCGACCAAGAAGGGCGGCGACGAGGAATAATCCCTCTCCGCCTTTTCCATCGGCCAAAACGGAGCCGCGCGGGATCATGTTCCGCGCGGTTTTGTTTTTGCACGCGTTAAATCTGTGTACAGACGATAGCTATGACGTAATATTTCACCTGGTAACGACATTACGCAAAGGTAAGGTATTGCCTCCAAACGGATTTCTCCGCTCGCGCGTTTAACCCCTGCCTGGTTCCTAGAGTTCCGGGACGATGGATTGTGGCCACCGCGCCATTTCCTGCCTGTCATGAACTTTTTGGAGGAGTGCGTAATGCGTTCGACGAAGTTCCTTGCTGCCGCAGCAGTTTTTGCCCTGACAACGCCCGCGCTCGCGCAGGAGATGGAATCGAGCAGCGCGCGCATTCTGTCCGACCCGCTATATCTGCCACTGAGGGGCCAGATTTATGGCTCGACGGAATATACCTACGGCAGCGCCACCGCGATACATTCGACTCGGACGGGCGCGCGCATCGATACGACGAACCTGACGTCGAACGCGATCACGCAGGAATTTCAATATGGCATCACGGACGATTTCACGCTTCGCTTCAACTGGGGCTACGACATCTCCGATATTGCCAGCCGCAATCCCGTGGGGGGAAGCGAAACCCGCCGCGACAGCTCTGGCTGGAACGATCCGCAATTTGGTCTGACATATCGCGTGCTGGACCAGCGTGACTCTCCGCTGACGCTCGATGTGCATGCCGACTATGCGCCGGATGCCTTCCCGGCGAAGTCTGCAAACCGTCGATGACGAGGGAACGGTGGCGCGCGGCGGGCAGTACGCCGATTCGGCGGACGATCGGGCCATGAGGGACCGATGTTTACCGTCGCGGCCGTGTTCAACGCGATGTGGTTCGGGCCGCGCGACGTCTTTAATCAGATAAGCGGCGACCCGAACCGGACGGAATCTTTATGGAACTACAGATTCGGTCTCGCCTCGCAGGCGCGCATCAACGACATGTTCTCGGTCAACGCCGGCGTGGGCCACACATTCGCGAGCAACGGCACCGTGTTCAATCAGACAACCGGGCTGGAGCACCTCGCTACCGGAGGCGACGTGGACGGATGTCTCGGCCTCCCTCAACTACGAATTCGAGCCGAACCGCGGTCGTGGCCTCGCTCGAATATCAGCACAATTTCTATCAGAACGGCCGCAATCTGTTTCCGACATCACCGACCAGCAACACCGAGACCCGCAATCACGATGAGGATCTCATTGGCGTGAATTTGCGCTACGCCTTCCATTGAGGCACGCCTATACCTCGCGGCGGCGCTGTGCCGCCGCGAGCGCCTTTTTCAGAGACGGCAAAACTCAAGACAAATAAGCAATGGCGCCCCAGGGTGGCGCCTATCACGCCCAGCGCGACCGCGCCGAACCAAAACGGCTTGCGCTTGGTGATGATGGCCACGGTGGAAAGCGCGATGCCGACCTCGATCAACGTGGCCGAGATCGTCAGCCAATGATGACGCTTCTCGTGCGTCATGCTTTCTTCGAACCAGCTTGTCGCGTTCAGCCTCGAAATCCTTGGCCCGTTCCTTGACTTTGTCCTGCTTGCCGCTTCGGCCTTGGACTCTTTCTTCAGATCGTCCGCGTTCGCGCCGCTGAGCTGCGCACCCATGCCATACATATTCTTCTTGATGCTGTCGGCCTGATATTCGCCCCAGGCATCCGTCGCCTGGTCGCCTTCAGCACCGCCTCGCTGGAGGCCGTGATGGCCAAAACCGCCCTCGACCGTCTCCATGCTGCCGGCTGCGGCCGCCAGAACCGCCAAAACCGCCACGGTGATCGCGACCCTGAGGTGAAAGGATCGCGTTCGTGGGCGGGCATGTTTCGGCATGTTCGCTGTGTTCGTGGGCTTCAAGGGCAGGGTCGTGCGACATGAGAATCCTCGCTTGGCTCGATCACGCCTCTATCAGGATGTGGGCGCGGGTTCCATCCCGGGCGCAAGCCGCCTTTTTGAGTGATTTCTGTCACATTTCCGAAAAACGCTTGCGGTTTCAGTGACTTCCCGTTGACGGCCCGGCGCTCCTCTGACACGCTTGGGTGGCTTGGAGTCTCTCGGGATGAGCAAGCTTCAGCGTTGGGCTTCCGCCTCGGGGGCAGGGGTAATGATCAAATCTGAATTGGGTTGCGCGGCTGACGGAGCGCTATCCGCATCTCTATCATCGCGATGTCGAGCGTATCGTCTCGACCGTGTTGGACAAGATCACCGACGCGCTGGCGACCGGTCATCGCGTGGAGCTGAGAGGCTTCGGCGCATTCTCGGTGAAAACGCGTCCGTCGCGGCTCGGCCGCAATCCGCGCACCGGTGAACCGGTGTCAGTCGAGGAAAAGCGCGCGCCGTTTTTCCGCACCCGGCAAGGAGTTGCGTGAGCGTTTGAATATCAACGGCAAGGCGGCGGAATAAGCGCTTGTCATGGTGCCTTCGCACGCCTATGACCCGGCCTCGATGAGTACGCCTCGATTCTCCAATCCTGTTTTCGTCGCCATCGATACTCCCGATCTCAACAAGGCATTGGCCATTGCGAAGGCCGCCGGTCCCCATGTCGGCGGGCTCAAGGTCGGACTTGAGTTTCTCACCGCGCGGGGGCCTGACGGGGTGCGCGCGATAGCCGCGCTCGGCCGCCCGGTTTTTGCCGATACCAAGTTTCACGACATCCCGAACACGGTGGCCGGCGCGTCGCGCGAGATCGCCAGGCTCGGCGTCTCGATCTTCAACATTCATGCGTCGGCGGTGAGGCCATGATGCGCGCGGCAAAAGACGCCGCAGCGGCGATCAATCCGCAGATGAAGATCATCGCAGTGACCCTGCTGACCAGCCTGGACGAGAACGACGTAGCTGCCGTCGGTTATCGCGGCACGGCGGCGGAGCAGGTGGTCCGGCTCGCCAGCCTCGCGCAGAAATCCGGTCTCGACGGCGTGGTTTGCTCCGCGCACGAGATCGTGGCGATCCGTAAAGCGTGCGGCGACGACTTCCTGCTGGTCGTGCCTGGAAACCGCCCTGCCGGGAGCGATCTTGCCGACCAGCGCCGCGTAATGACGCCGCGCGAGGCGGCCAACGCCGGTGCCGATATCCTCGTCATCGGCCGTCCGATCACGGCAGCGCCGGATCCCGGTGCTGCGGCGCGCGAAATCCATGATAGCCTTAAATGAGCAAAGCGGAAAACAAGACGAAGGCCACCAAAGCCAGCGTCGCCGGATTCATTGCCGCCGTTCCCGACGAGGCGAAGCGCAAGGACGCCATGGCGCTCATCAAACTGATGCAGAACGCCACTGGCGAAAGCCCGCGATGTGGGGGCCGAGCATTATCGGTTTTGGCTCGGTCCACTACGTTTACGATAGCGGGCCGGGCAGGCGACATGCCGCTTATCGGCTTTTCGCCGCGTAAGCCGGCGCTTGTGCTCTATGGCGTCGCGCGCAGTGCGGAAGCGATGCTCGATAAGCTCGGCAAGCACACAACCGGCAAAGGCTGTCTCTATATCAAGCGGCTATCTGATGTGGACGAGAAGATTTTGAAAAGATGATCGTGTTCGCGGCGAAGACCAAGACTAAAAAGCAGCCGAGAGTGAAATGAGCTTTACACTCCACAGCCCGGCCGGCGAGCCGTTGCCGTGAACCTCTTTCCACGCTGTAACCGTCAGTGGGACACCACGAAACGTGTCGATGCTTTTCAGCGTCCCCGCCGGTGTTTTGACTTTGACGGACCCCGACGTTGCGCCGCTCGGCACGACGAACTTGACGTAATTCGGCGTGACAAACGTCGTGTTCGCCTTGACACCTGAGAGCGTCACCTTAGTCCCTTTCTGGGTGAACCCCTGTCCGTAGACCTGAATGGTATCGCCGACGACGCCGGATTCCGGCGACACGCGCACGAAAGGCGCGATGCCCATATCGAGGCTGTAGGCAGTCCCGCCGCCACCCGGTCCGCCAGTCTCCGTCAACCCGTATAAAATGCCATTCGTGTCGAGGAACAACCCGCCGACGCATGGTGCCATCGGTCGAGGGACTGAACGTGTGCAGCGATTTGAATTGCCTTTTGACGTCACTTCGAAGATACCGAATCGCGCACTTGCCGTCCTGACAAGCGGCAGCGATGCCGAACATGGTGCGGTCCGTGGAGAGCGCGAGGCCGTCGCACGGAAACGCCAAGCTTTCGGCGGCGCTGAAACTGTGCAGGGTCTTTGTGCTGCCGTCCTGTTTGAGCACATAGACGGTGCCGAGATTTTCCACGCCCCCGCCAAAGGTCACCCCATAGAATTTGCCATCATTGCCTTGGACCACGCCGCCCATGGGCTGACGGCCCTCCTTTTTTCCCGTACCTGGAAAATTGTGAAGCACCGTGACTGTGCCTGCCGGCGTCATCTTGAAGACCGTGCCCCCACCCAGCGTGCCACCGCCGATCGTCGTGCCGTAAAAATTGCCATCGCTCGCCAGCGTCAGCGACCCGGATGGATCGCTGCCGTCGACGGTGCCCGCGCCACCGAAATCATGGAGCGTCGTGAGGTGCCCGTCTGATGTCATGCTATAGGCCGTACCATGACCGTTGGCGCCGCCTTCCTCGGTCATGCCGTAGAAATTCCCATCGGTACCCTGGACCGGTCTACCGGGCTCCGGCGTCTCGCCGTCGGTTCCGTCGAAGCCGTGCAATGTCTTGACGCTTCCCTTCGCCGGGATGCTGAAAACGGTGCCGCTGTCGAAGGGCGGAATGTCTCCCGAGCAGGTGCCGTAGAAATCTCCATCACGGCCAAGATTGAGCCCCGTGTTACAAGTCGTACCCGTGGCACCTCCTGCGAAGCTCGCGACGATGTTTTCGTCGCCGCCGGGCGCGAGCGCGAACACGCCGGCCGTCACCCGTGCTGCCGCCTTTCAGCGTCGTTCCATACAGAACGCCGTCCTGACCTTGAGCGAGCGTACCGCGCGGAGATTGGACATCGGTCCTCCGCCGAACGCTTTGACCACGGTGAATGTTTGCGCAGATGCCGGGCAGTGCCGTCGAACCGAGCGCAGCTGCGGCGATGGCGGCAATTGATGTCAGGCGAGAGAGATGTTTCATTGCATGATCCCCAAAGAAAGCAAGTGAAACTCGAAGGCAACGCTCACACATACGGACCGGGAAAATTCCCGGATTGTCTATCCATCGTTGTTTCTCTTGTGCAGGTGTTCAGGTTGCTGTGTCGCCGAAAGCGGGTTGTAACCCCAGCGATCGACCTGCGCACATTCTTCCTCGGTAAAGCTTGCGCGGCGCCGAAGCTCGACTTCGGTGCGCGACTCGAAGGTGAGGCCGTCGGGATCCGGCGCTTCCAGAATCGCGATCTCCCATGCCGCTCGCTCGGGGTCTGCGGCCAGATATTCCGCGCGAATCTTCCGTTGACGTCCGAAAAATCTGCCGTGAACCAGCTCACGCTCCAGCATGGGATCAAGTTCGTATCGGGCACAGAGTTGCCGGGTCAGGCGCAGGGCCGTTTTCCGTATGGAACAACTCGTCAGCGGCGATGTAGTCGAGCGCGCGCCGCGAAATCGGCTGGTCCAACAGCATCGCGCGTGGCGATCTCCACGGGAAGCTTGTCGATCGCAAGTGCTTCCAGAATCGTGCACATGACGAGCAATCGCCAGATCAGTTCATGCTTGCTGCCCGGTTCGCATTCTGGGAAAGCGTAGGCATATTCATAATTGGCGCCGTGCTGCGGCATCCCCTGCTTCGGAAAATCCGTGCTGTACCAAAAGCCGCCGGAAGATGGCGGCGTGCCGTGCCTCGTCGCAGACATGCGTGGCAAGCGACAAATGTTGGACCACGACAAATCCGGATGCTCGTACGAACACCGCGCCATCAGTTCCATCGCGCAGAGTTCGGACATCACGTTGTCGTTCAACTCAATGAAAGATCGACAGGATCGCGGCGCGACTGAGACCTGACGTGTCCGCGCGCACCGGGCACAGCCGCGGCCGGTCGGCGGGCCGTGCGGGTACGGGAACTCGGTCGAGAGGCGCCCACAAGCATTTCGTCAAGCGCGACGAAATCATCTTCACGCGCGGCGGTCGCGTTTTCGAGTTCAATCGGCAACGACTGCCAATCCTGTTCTTTACAATCGCGCTCTGATGTTTGCAGGGATTCGATCGCAATCGTTACGATCGATACGGTCGCGCGTCGAGCAGGGGTCGAGCCGCTTTAGAAAGTCATCATAGCGCTGAAGCAGGAATTTCCGCAGCACAGCGAACGCGTCCACAAGCCTGTTCGCGTCCGCACAAGAGTCCAAATCACGTAGCGGCTTATCCATGAGCGAGAGACGCAAAGCCCGCTCCCATCGCGTTCCAACAACATCAGCGGACTGCTGGCGAAGCGCGATGGCGCGCTTCATGAAAGATTCGAATTGTCCCGCCCAGCCAGATCTTCGCGTCGAGATCCGCGATCTTTGGAATCCAGCCCGCGGCCACATGCGCGGCGGCACGTTCGAGGGCGCAACAGATGCAGAAGATCGCCGACAAGCGTTGGCGTCGACCAACGCCCGCCCGACCTTACATTTACGGTCGGGGCGGTCTGCCGGGTTCACTCGGAGATTCCGCCTTCCCAGGGAACAGGCGGTTTGTTCCACGGACAGCAATCCGTCGCGCCGGATGTATGACCGGCGTCTTTTACACTTTTGGTGGGCAGGCCGCGGGCGCCGTTTAAAGCTGCACCCAGCAGGGACGCGACCCGCGGCGACAATGGCGCACCGCGTCTTAAGTGATGCATAACCTTGCTATCGGAAAGCACGCGGTGTGGGTCAGGCGAGGCCGCGTCTATAAGCAAGGCCGACCGCTCGCCGTCCGTCAGGTCCCATTCAGAGAGATATTGCGCGCAAAATCGCGCCACGAAACTCGAGATCGGTCAACATCTTTGCATAAAGTGTTGCCGTCGCATCCTTGCTCATGAGATTCCCCTTTTCTCAAGTACGCGGAATACGCAGTAGGTGAAAGCTAGAAGTAGTGGAGTAGAACGTCAAGGCACGCGACGCGGCCCGGACATGATTTCGGTTCCCGCTTTCCATTGCCGCATAGAGAGATGGCCGTGACAGCCTTCCAGCTGTCATGGCTTCCAGTATCGAACCAAGTTCCACCTAGTAACCGTGGTCGTCGTATCCATCGCGCGTTTCATCCCGAGCATCGCTGATGGCGCGATCGGCGCTCGTCATTGCGGTGACCATCGCATCGCGGTGGCAGGAGCGAGTTCCGGGCTGCGCGTAAGGCACCTCATTGCGAAGCTGTGCGCAGATATCCTGCACGGTCTCGCGGATGCGCAGTTTCAATTCATGTGCGCCGCGTCGCGTCGTCAAATCGAGATCGTCGAAACTGACGGCCTGCGACAGGGAGACCTTTTCGGTTGAGCTGCCGAGATGTCCCCGATCCACCGAATAGTGTGGTGCCGTCACGATGACTTGTTCCGACGGACCGTTTTGATAGCGATCCTGATCATAGGCGTCTTGCGCCATGGCCGCTGTCGCGAATGCAACACCCGCCGCGCTCAAAGCCAGAATTCTCGAAAGGCGCATGATTATCTCCGTCCTTTTTGCAAGGGTAAAACGAATTGCGGTCGCGTATGGTTTCCGGGCAATCGGGGTTGTTCGGTGGCGCGATTGTGCCGGAAACGAGGCGCGGGTTCTGCATGATCGCGGTTCCCTTGATTTCCGCAAGGTCGAAGGCGATAAGCCCCGTTCTCATGGGCATTCAGGTCAAAATCTGCGGCATAAATAGCGTGGAATCCGCCGACGCAGCGGTGCGCGCAGGCGCGGATTTTGCCGGTCTCGTGTTCCATCCGGCCTCGCCGCGCAACCTGACGCGCGAGCAGGCGCAGGGTCTGGCGGAGCGCATGCGGGGCCGTGTGCGTCTGGTGGCGTTGCTTGCGGACGCGAAGGACGAAGAGATCGGCGCGGTGGCGAAATCCGTGCGTCCCGACTTCCTGCAATTTCACGGCAACGAAACGCCGGAGCGCGTCGGCGCGGCACGTTTGCAGTTCGGCATTCCCATCATCAAGGCGATAGCGATTGCGGACGCGGCCGATCTCGCGCGTATCTCTTCTTATGCGGACGCAGCGGATATGTTCCTGTTCGATGCCAAGGCGCCGGCGAGTGCCGCGCGTGCCGGTGGGCATGGCGTCGCGTTCGACTGGCAATTGCTCCGTGGACGGAGTTTCTCGCGGCCGTGGCTTCTGGCCGGCGGCTTGAATCCCGAGAACGTCGTGCGCGCTATCCAAACCAGCGACGCGCCGGGCGTGGACGTGTCGTCTGGCGTCGAGACCGCGCCGGGTATGAAGAGTGCGCAGATGATTTCGGATTTTGTCGTGGCGGCGCGGTCCGCTTCTTTCGCGGAGACGCGCGCATGAACACACGCCCCAACTCCTTCCGCAGCGGCCCCGATCCGAAGGGCCATTTCGGTGGTTATGGCGGGCGCTTCGTGGCCGAGACGCTGATGCCGCTCGTGCTCGATCTGGAGCGCGCCTATGAAGAGGCCAAGAACGATCCCGCGTTCCAGGCCGAACTCTCCGGCATGCTCACGCACTATGTAGGCCGCGAAAGCCCGCTCTATTTTGCCGAGCGTCTGACGGAGCATCTCGGCGGCGCGAAGATTTATCTGAAGCGCGAAGACCTCAACCACACCGGCGCGCACAAAATCAACAATTGCCTCGGCCAGATTCTGCTCGCGCGCCGCATGGGCAAGACGCGCATCATCGCGGAGACCGGCGCTGGCCAGCATGGTGTGGCGACCGCAACCGTCGCCGCGCGGTTCGGTCTGCCCTGCGTCGTCTATATGGGCGAGGTCGATATCGAGCGGCAGAAGCCGAACGTGTTTCGCATGCGTTTGCTCGGCGCGGAGGTCCGCTCCGTGACGTCGGGTTCGCGCACATTGAAGGACGCGATGAACGAGGCGTTGCGGGACTGGGTCGCCAACGTCCACGACACGTTCTACATCATTGGTTCCGCGGCGGGCCCGCACCCCTATCCACAGATGGTGCGCGATTTCCAGACCGTGATCGGCAACGAGACGCGCGCACAGATGCAGGACCGTGAGGGAAGGTTGCCCGATCTCGTCGTGGCCTGTGTCGGCGGCGGATCGAACGCCATCGGCATGTTCCATCCATTCCTTGACGACAGCGGTGTGCAGATTCACGGTGTCGAAGCCTCCGGCGATGGGCTCGATACCGAACGCCATGCCGCGACACTGACCAAGGGCTCGCCCGGCGTGCTGCACGGCGCGCGCTCCTATCTGTTGCAGGATCGCGATGGACAGATTTTGGAAGCGCATTCGATCTCGGCCGGTCTCGATTATCCCGGCGTCGGGCCTGAGCATTCGTGGCTGAAGGATCAGGGCCGCGTGCAGTATTTCTCGGCAAGCGACAAGGACGCGCTGGAAGCGTTCGTGCTGCTGTCGAAACTCGAAGGCATCATCCCCGCGCTCGAATCCGCGCACGCCATCGCCCATGTGACGCGGGTCGCTCCGCAAATGAGCAAAGACAAGCTCATCGCCGTCTGCCTCTCCGGCCGCGGCGACAAGGATGTGTTCTCCGCCGCGCATGCGCTTGGGGAGACGATATGAGCCGTATCTTCCAAACCTTCGCGGCGCTGAAGCAGCAGAATCGCGCCGCGTTCGCGCCGTTCATCACGGCGGGCGATCCGGATTTCGACACCGCGCTCGCGCTGCTGACGGCGTTGCCGAAGGCCGGCGCCGATCTGATCGAGCTTGGTATTCCGTTCTCCGATCCGATGGCGGATGGGCCGGTGAACCAGGCATCGTATCTGCGCGCGCTCAAAGCGGGCATGACGTTGCCCAAGGTGCTCGAAATGATGCGCCGCTTCCGCAAGACGGACGCGAAGACGCCGGTCGTTCTGATGGGCTCCTACAATCCGATCCACGCCTATGGCACCGCGCGTTTGTGCAAGGATGCAGCGGAAGCTGGCATAGACGGTTTCCTCATCGTCGATCTTCCGCCGGAAGAAGATGAGGTGCTGCGCATACCTGCATCGGCGCATGGGCTCGATGTCGTCCGCTTCGTCACGCCAACGAGCGATGATGCGCGGCTCAAAACCGTGCTCGATGGTGCGAGCGGATATCTTTATTATATCTCGATGGCGGGAATCACCGGCACCAAGGCGGTCGATTCGGGCGATGTCGAAACCGCCATCGCGCATCTGCGCACCAAAACGAATCTGCCCTGCACCGTGGGCTTCGGTATCCGCACGCCGGAACAGGCGGCCCGCATTGCCCGTTTTGCAGATGGCGCCGTTGTGGGAACCGCGATTGTGAGCAAAATCTTCGAAAATCTTAACGCCAAAGCCAAGCGCGACGCGTTAGTCTCCGACGTCGCCGGTTTCTGCAAGGCGCTTGCAGATGCCGTGCATGCGGCGCGTTCTTGAGATGTGTTAGGTTGCGAGAATGAACTGGATCACCAATTTCGTCCGTCCACGGATCAAAGGTCTGCTTGGCGGGCGCGCGCAAAACGACACGCCGGATAATCTGTGGAAGAAATGCTCGGGCTGCGGGGAGATGATCTTTCACCGCGACCTCGTGGCGGCGCAGAACGTGTGCCCGAATTGCGGTTTTCACATGCGCATCGGTGCGGCGGAACGCTACGCGGCGCTGTTCGACGGCGGCAAGTTCGAGGAACTGCCGGTGCCGTCCGTCGCCGCCGACCCGCTCAAATTTCGCGGCGAGAAGAAATATCCCGACGAGTTGAAAGCCGCACGCACCAAGACCGCGCGGCAGGAAGCGTTCTCCGCCGCGCGCGGCACGCTCGACGGCATGCCGGTGATGGTGGCGGTGCAGCCGTTCGATTTTCTTGGCGGTTCGCTCGGCATGGGCGTGGGCGAAGGGCTTGTCCGTGCGATGCAGGCCGCGGTGGAGGAGAAAAGGCCGTTCATCCTGTTCGTATCGTCCGGCGGTGCGCGCATGCAGGAGGGGATTCTCTCTCTGATGCAGATGCCGCGCGCGACCATCGCGGTCGACATGCTGAACGAGGCGGCTCTGCCCTATATCGTCGTGCTGACCGATCCGACCTTCGGCGGTGTCAGCGCGTCCTACGCGATGCTCGGCGATGTGCAGATCGCCGAGCCCGGCGCGCAGATCGGATTCACCGGCGCGCGCGTGATTGCGCAGACCATCCGCGCGCAACTGCCGGAAGGATTCCAGCGCGCGGAATATCTGCTGGAGCACGGCCTTCTCGATATGGTCACGCATCGCCACGAGATGCGCGAGACGCTCTCGCGGCTCGTGCATCTGATGATGAAGCGTTCGCGCCCGAAGAAAGCGCCCGCGCCGCCCGCGGTGGTGAACGCCACGGCGAGCCGGGCGTGAGCCGCCGTCCTCCTTCGAGGGCCGCTGTGCGGCCACCTCAGGATGACGGGTTGGATACGCGTCACCCTGAGGTGCGACCCCGGCCTTGTGCCGGGCGAGCCTCGAAGGGCGACGCACTGTGAGCCTTCCGGCAACGCGCAGCGACGCGGTTCTTACAAGGCTTCTCTCGCTTCATCCGAAGAAGATCGATCTGGTGCTGGACCGGATCCAGCGCCTGCTCGCACAACTCGGTCATCCGGAGCGTGCGCTGCCGCCGGTGATCCATGTCGCGGGCACCAATGGCAAGGGCTCCACCTGCGCATTCAGCCGGGCGATGCTGGAGGCGCAGGGGTTCAAGGTTCACGTTTACTCCTCGCCGCATCTCGTCGAGTTCCGCGAGCGCATCTGCGTCGCCGGTCACCTGATCTCCGAAGAGGAATTGTCCGCGACGCTGGAAGAATGCGAGCGCGGTGAACGACGGTGCGCCGATCACGTTCTTCGAGATCACGACGGCCGCGGCGTTTGTCGCCTTTGCACGGCATAAGGCCGACGCGCTGGTTCTGGAAGTGGGGCTTGGCGGCAAATACGACGCGACCAATGTGGTCGCCAAGCCGCGCATGACGATCATCACGCCCATCGGCCTCGATCATGCCGAGTTTCTAGGCCAACAGATCGCGGGCATCGCGGCGGAGAAGGCGGGCATCATAAAACGCGGCGTGCCATTGATCGTCGGTGCGCAGGAAGATACGCCGCGCGACGTGATCCTGCGCCGCGCCGATGCGCTCTCGGCGCCGGCCTATGTGTTCGGGCAGGATTTTTTTGCGCATCAGGAACATGGCCGCATGGTTTATCAGGATACGGACGGTCTGCTCGATCTGCCGCTGCCGAAACTGATCGGCCGCCATCAGATCGAAAACGCCGCGACCGCGATTGCGGGGCTGCGCCGCGCCGGTGGCGGTTGGGGCAAGGACAGCGCGATCGAACGCGGCCTTCGCACCGTCGAATGGCCCGCGCGGCTACAGCGCCTGCATCACGGCCCGCTGCTGGACGCGGCGCCGAAAGGCGCGGAAGTGTGGCTCGATGGCGGGCACAATCCGCATGGCGCCGCCGCCGTGGCCTCGGCCATGGCCGATCTCGAAGACCGCGGCGAGCGTGCGCTTTATCTCATCTGCGGCATGTTGCGCACGAAAGACGCGCTCGGATTTCTCTCGGCGTTCCGCGGGCTCGCCCGTCACGTCGCGACCGTGGATATTCCGGGCGAGGGGATGAGCCTTGGCGCCGGCGAACTCTACGATCGCGCGCGCGCCGCCGGTCTCGATGCCGCGCCTGCCGAAGACGTCGAAGACGCGATGCTGCAAATCGCCGCCTGGACCCGCGCCCATCCCAAAGAACCGCCGCCGCGAATTCTGATTTGCGGATCGCTTTATCTCGCGGGCGCGGTGCTGAGCGAGAATTCGTAGCAGGCATAAATTTGGTACTTTTAAGTACAACTAATAGTGGCTAAAAAGCTCAATTCTAGGAGCAAACCTATGGGGCATCTAA
>JBBCHP010000018.1:0-93519 GCA_037201525.1 Rhizomicrobium sp.
ATGGCGCTCTACTGGCGGTTGGCGCGGCGATGTATGTGGTCTGCGCGCAGTATCCGGCCCGACCTGCCGTTCTGGATGCCGTGGGAGTTTTCGTGGCCCGTATTCCTGGTCACGACGCTGTCGCTGGCGTGGTTCTTTCGCGGCCGAGCGTTGATCGCTCCGGAAGACCGGCCGGGTGCGTTGCTGACCTTCTGCTTCGTGCTCGGTGTCGTGCTCGACTATGCGGTGCTGCAAACGCATGTCGATTTCTATGCGCAGCACATGTTCTTCGTGCATCGTGCGGCGCATTTCGTGTTACACCATCTGGCGGCATTTCTGATCGCGCTCGGTGCGGCCGGTCCCTCCGTCCGTGCGGGCATGCCGGATTTCATGCGGCCTCTGCTCGATTCAAAGCCGGTGCGGGCTCTGTGCGATTTCATGCAGCATCCCGCGGTCGCGCCGGTGCTGTTCGTGGGGCTGCTCTATTTCTGGCTGATCCCCGCGATCCACACACGCGTGATGCTCGATGCCAATCTCTATGATTTGATGAACTGGACAATGGCGATCAACGGCATCTTCTTCTGGTGGCTGGTGCTCGA
Source organism: Rhizomicrobium sp. (assembly GCA_037201525.1). GTDB lineage: Bacteria > Pseudomonadota > Alphaproteobacteria > Micropepsales > Micropepsaceae > Rhizomicrobium. The sequence goes on from JBBCHP010000018.1 coordinate 579, forward strand.
CCCAAGGCCCAAGCCGCCGGCGCGTCTTTCGAGCCTGATGCGCGCGCTAATGATCCTGCTGATCGAATTGCCGCAGATGCTGCTCGGCGCCATTCTCTCGCTGTCGATGACGGACGTATTATCCCGTCTACACGATCTGCGGACGCATTTTTCGCGATGACGGCGCTGAACGATCAGCACTATGGCGGCCTGATCGTCTGGCTGCCCGGAACGCTAACGAGTTTTGCCGCAATGATCGCCGTGCTCGCGATCATGCGGATCAATGAGGAGAAGGCGGAGAATGCGCTTCAAGCGAATTGATTTGATTCTTATGGCGCTGGTTTTTGCGACACCGGCGTCCGCCGCGCAGGTCGAGATCAGCGAGGCCTGGATGCGCGCGCTCACCACCGGATGTTCCCGCAGGTGGCTATTTCACGCTCAGGAACACCGGCAAAAGCGAAGTGACGCTCACCGGCGCAAGCTCGCCGGCCTGCGGCATGCTCATGCTGCATCAGAGCATGAACATGAGCGGCATGAGCAGCATGGAAGACGTTAAGACCGTGCCGGTGCCCGCAGGCGGCGAGGTCAAGTTCGCGCCCGGCGGTTATCACCTGATGTGCATGAACCCGGCACCGGCGATGAAACCGGGCGGCATGGTTAGTGTGACGCTCCAGTTCTCAGACAAGAGTGAAGTCAAAACCGAGTTCGCCGTGAAGAACGCGCAGGGGAAATAGCGCCGCGCGATTTACTGCGCCGCTTTCAGGGCTTCGCCGGTTTCCGGCATCAGCGCGAGGATATGGCGCGCGAGCGTGAAATAGCCGGCGCGATTGAAATGCACCTCGTCCAAAAGGCTGTCGCGCGGAACGATCGCATCGACGTCGATATAGGTGAAACGGTCCGGCCGCGTCGCACAGAACGCGCGGCACCAACCGTTGTAGACACCTCTTCGTTCCGCTTGTGCTCTGGTAATCGGCCCCAACGAATAGGTTCCCATCACGAAGATTTTGCTCGAGGTGGGGGCACGCTCCGCGATCCGCTCCAGCGATGCCCGCACAAGATCGAGACGTTCCTCCTGCGGCAGATCGAGCGGTACAGCGTATTTCTCGTACCACCTCTTTTTCTTCCTTTTGAGGCGCTCAAGCTGCTGCCGCGTCAGGCGGATGGTAAGAGCGTTGTCAATTCTCAGATATTCGCCGCTGAACGCAGGCCAGAGAGAAATCAGACTGATTTCCGACGACGCCAGTGCCGCATCGAACGCCAGAGCGTCCTCATAGGACCAGCAGGCGATCAGGCGTAACGGCGCGCAGTCGCGGATTGCTTCGCGATCGGTGACAATAAATCCTGGGTCGTCGTAACGAACTCTCTGACCGTCCTGGACACGGTTGACGAACTCCGTGCGTTCTGTGCTGCAATAGCTCGCAAGCTGTAGAAGATCGCAACCGCCGAGCAGAACAAGCTTTAAAGCTGGCGCTTTTGTCTCGGGCGCATCTCCGGCACGGCCCAGCGAAATCCAATCGATCGATTTGTGCGCGTCCAGTTCTTCGGTCACCGGCCGCACGATCTCAATGTCCGGCTTTCCGAGCATTTCATAAACATATTGCTCGATGCCCATGTTCATCGCGCGGCAGGAGAAGGCGAAGTGGATGATCTTCTTGATGCCAGCCCATGCGCCGCATCAGGAAAAATCCAATCAGGCCATAATCACCGTAATTGTCCGCTGCGCGAATGCATCCGGCGTGTGCGCCGAAAATGTTCAGATCCTCACGGAATTGTTCCAACGCCTCAGGCGTTTCGAGGCGCACCTTGGTGTAGTTGAGTTGGTTGGTGCGGTTGATCAGTTCGACGACGCGATCGAAATTCTTCTCGATATCGTAATCGATCGTGAGGCGGATGTTGCTAGTGCGCAGGAACTCCTCGTTGGAGAGCGTGCTCACGCCGCGCTCCTCCACTTTGCGCTGCAGGAAGCGATATTGTTTCAGGCGCGAAAGCTCCGGATCTGGCTTTCCCGCGAGATTGGGGTGATCGAGCAACCCGTTGAGCAATTCATTGGGGTGGCCCGTCATAATCCCCTTGTTGAAGAACTTGGCTTCTTCCAGGTTCATCGGATTGTCGTCGATGAACAACACATTCTCGGCGCGCAAGCCTGCGCTTTCGATCATTTCGGCGAGGGCTTTGCCCTTGGGCGCGAAGTTGATCGCCGGAAATACGAAATAGTCCCAGATGCCCAGTTCGGAGAGTTTCGTCTTCGCCTGTCCATAATCGTTCTTCGAGCAGATCGAGCTGATGATTCCGCGCTTGCAGAGCGCGATTACTATTTCGGCATTGTCCGGAACGGGAACAATACCCTCTTCGCTGAGCGTGCCTTGCCAGAATGTTTCGTCGAGGTCCCAAACGACCAGCTTGACCTTATTGTCGATCATGGAACCCCGTACACGTCCCTAAACATGTTGAATTCCGCGCGAACCTAGCCTGCGTTCTCGCCAGACACCATAGAGCGCCGGCCGGCGCCAAGCATGGCCGGGCGCGCATGGCAATTCGTCGCGGAATTTTCTATCAGAAATCACCTGCGCCTTTTCCATCAGTTCTAGTTTTCTTTTACCGAACTTTTTGTTGTGTCCCGCATCGATTTTGCCACCGGCTTTGGCCGCATCGGCATCGAGACGGGCGGGAACATAAAAATGGATACTACAAGAGCGGAGCGAGATTTCTCGCTAAGCGAGATTTTGACGCGGTTCTCGGTGATGTCTTTCATACCTGCATCGAAGCGAAGAAAATTGCCGGGTGTGAGCGGCAATTCTAACAATTGCGGTGCGAAAGGTAAGCCGAAATGCGCGCAGCGCAGCGAATCTGCAAATTGTCGCAAATTTCCTGCGGTTACGCCGATTGCTACTTGCAGGGCTGTGGAATTTACGCGAGTGATGACCTAGATTGCGCCACCCAAATTTTGCGAGCATCGCATGTGCCCTCCTGACGGTTTATCCGAAAATTCGCCTGTGACCGCGGACGAAATCATCCTTCAGCCAGCCGGCGACGACGATAATGCGACGGCGAGCGGCTTTATAACGGCCGGCGATGTCAGCCGCGACAGTGGCGATTGGGAAGCCGCGCGCGACAACTACCATCGGGCGCTCGCGATCAACCCTGAACTTCAGCACATCTGGATTCAGCTCGGTCACGCACGCAAGGAATTGGGTGATTATACCGGCGCCGAAGCTGCCTATCTCAAGGCGCTGGACCTTAAACCCGATGACGCCGATTGCTGGCTGCAGCTGGGGCATCTCTACAAAATCCGCAGCCTCTTCACGCAGGCGCTGGAAGCCTACATGAAAGCGCAGGATTTCGATCCGGAGTTGAAGGACGCCCATGCCGAAATCGATCGCCTGCGCGAGCGGTTGACGTCGGAACAGAACGCGCAGCGCTCCTTTACGCCTTCCGTCAGTCCTCGTTCGCGCGGTGGGAAGGCGCCGTCGGTCAAGGCGCTTAATATCGTCTTCGACGTCAGCGATCTGATGCACTATTTCCGCAATGCGCGGCTACCCACCGGAATTCAGCGCGTGCAGATCGAGGTTATTCTCAACGCTGTGCGAAGCAAAGCGCCGGACGTTGGCTTTTCGATTGTGTGTTTCACAAAAGAGACCGACTTCTGGATCGAAATCCCCGAGGTTCTTTTCAATCGCTTTTGCCGGGAGGCTGTGGTCAGCGGCGATCATACGGCGCTGGAATGGGTGTCGTTGTTGATGGACCTCGATACCGTTCTCGCGAGCAAGCAATACTACAATTTCGCGCGCGGCAGCGTCCTTCTGAACCTCGGCACGTCATGGTGGCTTCAGAATTACTTTCTGAATGTGCGTCTTGCAAAAAGCCTCTATGGCATCCGCTATGTGCCTTTCGTGCACGATTTTATTCCCGTGATGGCGCCGGAACACTGTGTGTCCGATCTTCGGCAGGATTTCATCACTTGGGCGATCGGCGCGTTCGATCATGCCGATTTCTTCCTGGTGAATTCGAAGGCGACGCTGGCCGATCTGCAGACGGTCGGCGAGAAACTGGGCTACGGGCCGCGAGAAGTGGCCGTCATCACCCTGGATGCCGATTTCCGCAGAACTTTGACTGACGATGCGGTGCTTATGGATATCGGAGATCCGGCCAGCTATTTGCACAAGCTTAGTCTGGAGAGCGGCAAATATGTTCTCTTCGTGTCGACCATCGAATCCCGTAAAAACCACATCGCGGCGTTCTCGGTCTGGCTGAATCTCATAAAAAAGCACGGCATCAAGAATGTGCCGAAGCTCGTTTGCGTCGGCAATCCAGGCTGGTTGAACGACGCGGCCTACGCCAAGCTGAGGGCGAGCGAGCTTTTGAGCGAACACGTCCTGATGCTGTCCAAAATTCCGGACTCTGCGCTTGCTCTGCTCTACGAGAATTGTGTCTGCACGCTGTATCCTAGTTCTTATGAAGGATGGGGTTTGCCGGTGACAGAGGCGCTTTGCTACGGCAAGGTTCCTATCGTCTCCAACGTCTCGTCGCTGCCTGAAGCCGGCGGGGAATTCGCGGTGTATTTCGACCCTGGCTCGGAAAAGGATCTTCTCGAAACGGTTGAGCGAGTGGTTTATGACGACGAATTCCGTACGCAGCGCGAACAGAAGATTTCGGAAGGGTTCCGTGCGCGCGGCTGGGATGAGGTCAGCGCGCAGATCGTAGATCAGCTACGAGAGTGGGCGAAGACGGCGCCGGCGGAGAAGGTCCGTTCGGCTTCGGCGCATGGCGTTTGGCCGGTGGTTGCAGAAATGGGAATTCTGCACCCGCTCACCAGCAATCAGCGCTCGACCTTGTGGGCAGGCCTCAAAAGTGGCGAGATCTATCGCAACGGTCCTGGCTGGTGGTGGCCCGAACACTGGGGTAGCTGGATGAAGCAGACCGGCCCCTCGCAGGTGGCCTTCGTTCTTGAGGGTGTCGCGGGACAGACAATTCAAGTCTATGTCGGAATAAGAGGCGTGCAGGGTAAAAGCAGTGTTGTCACGGTCAAGACGGACGGCATTCGCACCCAAACCGTGCCGATGGGCCCTGAGCAGGAAAAGACGTTTTCGATAACGCTGCCGCCCTCACCTGATGACGCCCGGTTGGTCGTGATCACGCTGTCTTGCGACGTGATGGCGGACTTCCGCATTCCGACAGGTGGCCGTGACTTCCGTTCTTGCGGCATCGGCGTACGCTGGTTTTATGCCTGCCGCGACGACGACACCCTCGCGCGGTTGCGCATGGTCGAGGCGCTCGCGCTCAACGATTTCGCGCGTATCGAGCGGCAGCCGCCTGAAAAACGACTTCTTCCTGCACACCTGATAGCGCGCAGGACGCCGATCGATGCTCGTCATTTCTTACGGCATGGCCAAGTCGGGAAGCACACTCGGCTACGAACTTGTCAAAGGCGTGCTCATGTCGGCGGGGCATAGCCAAAAAAAAGTGAACTGTGCCGCGATGAAGCCGCGCGGTCGCGGGAACCACATCGCAGAGCTTTCGCGGGAAGCGATTCTCGACGCAGTCGATACGATCGGGCCCGCCCGTATCGTCGCCGCTAAGACGCACAGGCCGCTGCCGGCAGACATGTTCTCATGGATGGAAGACATGCAAGCGGCGCGCAAAGTACAGGTTTTCGCCTCATATCGCGATCCTCGCGATATCTGTCTTTCGCTGATCGATCACGGTGCGCGTGCGCGTGAAGCAGGCCGCAGCGACTTTGCACACGTCGATGATCTCGCAGATGCCGCGGACATGGTCAGTCGAGCAATTCTAAAGTTCCGGCGGTGGGCTTCGCTCGCCGGAACGGAAAAGCTCTATTTCGATACGGTCGCGTTCGAACCAGACACAGCCATTTCCAGGATTGAGCATGTTCTGGGCGTGACGGCGGATCACGACGCGGTCAAGCACCACGCGTTTGAAGATGCTTTCACGCAGAAAAACAAGGCTCGCAAGCATCGCTTTGAAGATGAGTTAGACGATGCTCAAAAGCGCGAACTGGCGAAGCGCTTTGCCGGTTTCATCGAGCATGCCTGCCAAAGCGACGATCCTGCATGGTTTGCGGCCTGCCGCGAACAGATGCTCGCGAATGTGGCCTGACAACCGCTTCATCGCAGTTGCAATGAAATCGCTCCCCCTGATAGATAGAAATTCAACGGCCCCGGCGAGGATGAGTTGAAGCTTTTTCTGCACATCGGCACGGAAAAGACCGGAACATCTTCGGTTCAGAAATTCTTTCGTGCGAACCGCGAAGCGCTAGCCCGTATCGGAATACTTTACCCCGTTACACCGGGCAACCATAACCATACGGGTCTCGCGATGGCCGCTGAGGGACTTCAACGTCGCGGTCCCTTGCGCAAATCGCTTGGTTTGAAAACCGACGAGCAGATCGAGGAGCATCGCCGCAAGTTGAAGGACGGGTTCAAGGCCGAACTGGATACCGGCAGCTACCACACCGTCGTCATGTCGGGCGAACATTGCTCGTCACGTCTGCTGGAAGACAGTGAAGTCGCGTGGCTGAAAGACTGGCTGTCGCCGTTATTCGATGAGATCACAATCGTACTCTATATCAGGCGGCAGGACGACTATCTGCTCAGCACTTATTCTACCTCAATAAAGACCGGTGCTACGCACGCGCTTCGCATGCCGAACGAGCGATCGATGCAGATGCGTTACAATCATTGGGATTTGTTGTCGCGCTGGGTGCGCGTGTTCGGGCGCGAGCACATCGTCTGCCGCAAGTTCGAGCGGGCGGCGCTGAAATCGGGCGACATCGTAGACGATTTTCTCGATATCTGCGGCATCGATCCGGCCGGTTACAGCCGTCCGCAGGACGCCAATGAAAGTCTCGATGCGGAATCGCTCGAATTTCTGCGCCTGTTCAATGCACACGTTCCGCGCTTTGAGGGAGGTGGCATCAATCTCTCCCGCAACAATATCGTGACGCTGTTGAGCGGGATTTCCAATGGGCCGTTGATTACCTTGCCGCCGGAGGATCTCGCCGCCTTTATGAAACTGTTCGAGGATTCCAACCGTAGGGTTGCGATCGAATATTTCGGCGGCGCTCGCGACGGCGACGGCGACCCGCTATTCTCGCCTCCTTCCGATAAGCGTGCCCGGACCCGTCATGCCGGCCTGACTGTGGATCGGGCGGTTGAGATCGCCGCCTATCTCTGGCAGCGCAAGCAAGAGCAATTCGAGAGAGTCGCCGAACGTGCCAGATCGAACAAGGCTGCGGCGCGGGCCGCCGGCACGAAGCCGGGCGGCCTAAAACCGGTTAAAGGCAAACAGCCCGCCGAATCGTCATAATCCTTGATTTTGAACGCCATATGGGCTTTTGAGGGCGTCATGCTGTTAAGCCTGAACAAGCGATTCCTTTTCATCGCCAACCTCAAAACTGCCTCGACCTCGATCGAGCGCGTGCTGGCGCCGCATTGTGAGCTGCGTCTGACGCAATCCAATCACGGCAAGCATCAGAGCTTCATCGAGTTCGCCGAGCGCTTCCGCTGGATGCTTGGCCTGACGAATATCGACGATCTTTTTATTTTCGGCGTGATCCGCGATCCGGTCGATTTCGTGTTGAGCCTCTACAACTCTCACAAGCGCGAGCAATTCAAGGACAACCCGCGTCTGTATACCGGGGATATGAGCTTTGATCAGTTCATCACGCAATGGGTGCCGAAGAATGCGGATCAGTTGAAGAACCAGCACCAGCGCTTTATCGGCAGCGAAGGCCGGCTGGTTACGAACCTGCTCATTTCCTACGACAAGCTCGATGCCGGTCTGGAATTGGTCGCGAAAAAGATTGGCGTGCCCGAGCTCACAACGCTTCCGACGGCCAATGCCAGCCCGGCCGGCGTGACACGGGAGGACCTCACGAAAGAGCAGATCGACTGGATCAACGCCAGGCTCCGTAAAGACCGCGAGTTCATCCAACGCCACGCGGACAAGATTTACGGTGAGTAGACCGCGATGATCGCTCCCAGCCCCAGCAATCCAAAAGTTCTGATAGGCGCCTCGATTCCGCGCTCAGGCCATCATTTTCTCGCAAACATGATGACGGGCTATTACGGCAGCGATCTCTATTACTGCGAATATTATACGCTTCCGAGTTGCTGCCGCTCCGCTCCTTGCACGCGCCGCGGGCAACACAAAATCATCTATCAGAAGAGTCACGATCGCGATTTCGCGCTGCCTGCTGATATTTCAGACGCGCTGTATCTCATTCAATATCGCCATCCGGTGCCGGAGGCGCTGTCTGATCGCGAACTCGAATTGCAGGAGACTTTGGGGCGCGTGCCGCTTGCCTATCGCCAGACCCGCGAGAGCTACGTAAATTGGCTCGCCGGCAAAGCAGTCTATTATCGCAAGTTCCACGACAAATGGATCGCGAACAAACTGCCGAACGCGATGTATCTCGACTACAACGCGCTCGCAGGCGATCCGGCCACTCTGTTGGAAGAGATCATCGGGCGGACGACGGGGCTGGCCGATGCGCAGCGGCTCAATGCGGTTGTCGAGAAAAACCGCTCGCCGCGTTCCAAGACCGGTTTCAAGCCGCGCGTCAGTGAAGACAGCCCCTATTTCGACAAGGATTTGCTGGGCGCGTTTGAGGCATGGGTCCTCGAGCGTTGTCCGCGCTTTGGATTCGCGCCGGAGATCGGCGGCTCTTATGCCGGTAGTGAGTTGCTTGGGCTGATCCTGCTTCGCGATGCCGAGGAACCGCTTCCAAAGGGCGAGACTAAGCGTCTGAAGGCGACGGCGACACTCGCGCCTGGCCATCCTGAGGTCCTGCGCCGCCTCGCGGCTCGCGCGTTTCGCGAAGGCCGCGTTCCTGAGGCGGTAAAACGTTCGCTCAAGCTCATCGTGGCGCATCCCTATTATCCCAGCGGGTATGAGTTGCTGTTTCGCGCCTGCAAGGAAGCCGAAAAAGACATTCCCGAAACTGTGCTTACCGGCAATGCCATCGTCGCCTGTTCCGAGAGCGCGGAGCTGTCTTTGCAGCTCGGTGCGGCATTCGGTCAAAAAGGTTTGTGGATAAACGCGATCGCCTCCTATGCCATCGCCATGGCTCTTGAACCGGCGAATCGCGAAGCTGCCGAGCGGCATGCGGCTGCGCTGAAGGAAGCCAAGTAGCGGCATATGGCCGATCCGGCGACCGTGCCGTTTTATGCGATGTTGTCGGTCGCCGCGCTATTAGGGCTGCTTGTCGGAAGCTTTCTCGCGACGCTGGTGATCCGCTTGCCCAGAGGACAGCCCATTGCCCTCGCGCGGTCCGCGTGTCCGCACTGCGGCCATCTGCTTGGCGCGCTAGAGCTTATACCTGTGCTGAGCTGGGTTATTCAGAGCCGCCGGTGCCGCGTCTGCGGCGGGATCATCTCGGTGTTCTATCCTGCTATGGAAATCGCATCTGCCGCCATTGCTGCCGGCGCTGTTGCTTTGTGGAGCTGGCCGGTCTGGATCGCGGCGATGGTGGCGGGATGGGCAGCGCTCTGTGTTTTGGCCTGGGCGTTGCGGTTTCTTTCGCCTGCAGGCAACTCGCGGACTTAGAAAAGCCATTTGTCGGAAAGAACAAGGCCATGTTAATCCTTGCCCGACCAATCTCAAAAGCAGGAACAGCGATCTAAGGAGCTGCTTTCGTCAATGAGCGATATGAAGGATTTCGATACGCGGTTGCAGAGCCTGCTGGACAAACGCGGACAGGATTTTATCGAAGGCATTGTCGCTGAATTCGGGCGGCTTGCCCACGAAATCGTCACGTTGCGGCGTGAATTGGCCGCATTGACCGACTATCAAGCTTCTCGCGACCGCTGGCTTGCGATCGAGCGCACGGCAGAGGGCATCGTCAGATTGCCCCGATTTGTGAACATTGGACCGGATCAGGCGCTGCAGGCCCAGGACGGGTTTTATCAGACGGAGTGGACGTCCGCCGGCTTGCCGTTTCGATGGACAGGGCCTTCGCCTCAATTTTCGTTCGACCTGTTCGTGGATCGTACGCACAGCGCGGAACTGCGTCTGAATGCGCTTAGCTTCATCGATTTTGAAGTGCAGAAGCATGTGATGCTTCTGGTCGATGGCGAGCGCGTTGCGCTGACGGCGGAGCCGAGCGGCGAAGGCCTGACATTGACGGGAACGCTGCCGTCCAGACAGGGTTGCGAAGCGACAAATCTCGTTTTTTTAGTGCCCGCAACGCTGAAGCCGCCGGCGAGCGAAGACAACCGGTCTCTCGGTCTTGCGTTTGCAAGCCTCACGGTTGTCGCGCTGGATGAGAAGCCGGCGCAGGATCGCTCTGGCGAAGACGGGCGAAGCGGCGAGATTTTCAATGGAGATGGCGCCGCTTTTTAGATGGCTTCGGGATCGACAATGACGGCCACCGCGCATCACCGCTGCTATCTGCACTTACAATCGCTACGATCTTCTTCGAAGGCGATTGGCAGTCTTACGCGGCAGAGCCTCGACTTCGGCGACTACGAGATACTCGTGATCGACAACTCGCCCGATCATGAGAAGTCAAAAGACGTATCGAAGTCGTTTCTCGAAATACCTAACCTGACCTGGGTGATTGAGAAGACGCCCGGCCTCTCCAATGCACGGAACGTGGCCAGCGATCGCGCGCGCGCGCCGATCATCGCCTATATGGATGACGATGCGATCGCGCGTCCCGACTGGCTTGAGGCGATGCTTGCCGCGTTCGAGGAATTCGGCACATCGGCCCAGGTTGCCGGCGGCCGCGTAGAACCGCTTTGGGAAATCCCAAGACCTGAATGGTTGCACGACAGTCTTCTGGGTTATGTGTCCGTCGTCGATTGGGGCGGCGCGACGCGCATCTCCACGGACTCCGAGTGGGTTGCAGGAACCAACATCGCTTTTCGGGTGAAGGCGCTTCAGGATGTCGGGGGCTTTCCGGTTCATCTGGGCCGCAAGCATGGCGGCCAGTCTTTGCTTTCAAACGACGAAGTCGATGTCGTCGAGAAGCTGGGCGCCAAAAATATCTGGGTGATCTACGCGCCCCACGCATCCGTGCAGCACCTAGTGCCCGCGGAGCGGCTCAAGCAATCCTGGGTTTCGCCGGCGCGCCGCATGGCAAGCGGTCTCGGACTATCTCCAGAATCCGCAGCGCATGTTCGAAAAGGCGCCGCAATACTGGAAAGGCGTGACGGCCTATTATGCGCTGCTGCCCGCGAAGGACCGCACGCCTCGGGGTTTCTATATCGATCAGCGCGATCCTGGCCTGTTTCAGATGCAGATTTCTTCCATCTACAACTTCACGCTCGCATTGCTTGCCGGGTTTGCCGACCTGGACGAGAGTTAGCGGATGACCGCCGAATCCGAATTCCGATTTTTCGCCGGGCGGCGCATTCTTGTCCTTTCGCCGACGCCCACCCATCCGCAGGATTACGGAAATCGCAAACGCATCTTCGAGGTTTGCAAAAATCTCCAAGACAATGGCGCGCGGATCACGTTTTCTGCATTATCCGTCCGAAGCGGAGTGGCGTTCCCAGCTTCCGGCCGGCGCAGAGCTTGCGATGCGGGGAGGTGCTGGCATCGTTACTTTATGATTCCACCGACACGTTGGCCACACACGGAGCCGGCAGGCCCCCAGCACGCCATCGACGAATGGTTCGATCCCGCCATCGGCCAATTCCTGCAATGGATGTTCAGGATGGAGGCGTTTGACGCCTTCATCGTCAATTATGCGTGGTTGAGCAAAGCGCTGGAATTTGCGCCACACGGCATTTTCAAAATCCTCGATACGCACGACAAAGTATCGGATCGCAAAGAGGTGCTCGCCTCGCTGGGTCTTGGACCCGAGTTTTTCTACACGACAAAAGCTGAGGAAGCGGTCGCTCTTGGCCGCGCCGATCTGGTCTGGGCCATCAAGGATCAGGAAAAAGCGCTGTTCGAGGAGATGGCGAAGATGCCGGTTCTGACACTGCCGCATCTCGATCCGCCAAGAGATTTCGAGCGGCCTGCACCGGTGCGGATGGAATTCTTACGGTTGGCATCATCGGCGCGCGCAACAACATCAACCGGATCAACATCACCGAATTTCTGCGCACGGCATTGCCGGTGTTCGAGACCATGTTCGCGCCCATAAAACTCGTGATTGCGGGCACCATCTGTGAGCTTTTGCAAGCCACGGACAGTCGCTTCGTCGAGTTGCGCGGACCCATTGAAAACGTCGAGGACTTCTATCGTTCCATCGATTGCGCCGCGGTCCCGATGCGCGCCTCCACCGGCCTGAAGATCAAAACCGGCGAGGCGCTTTCGCTCGGCGTGCCCATCGTCTCGCTGACGCACGCTTTCGAGGGATATGAGCCGGCGGATACGTTGCACCAGCTGCCGGATTTCGAGGCGATGGCGAACGCGCTGGTGGATTTGTCGTTCGCCGCCAGAGACCGTCTGGACGTGCTCGCCGAAGCCTCGAGGACCTCTTATGCCGTGACCGCGGCGGCGATCGAGCGGTCCTTCCGCGAAACCGCCCGCCGCATTCGCGCGGCGGCGCCGTCCATCGTTTGACCGTCGATTCGCGCGCCTTTGTCCCCGGCACGATCCTGAACGGGTGCTGGAGTCCTTGCGCGAGTATTTCGTCATCTGGGGCACATGACCGTGCTTGTCGTTCGGGGATCGGCGTCCGATCTCGTCGATCACGCACAAGTGCTGGACCGTTTCTTTCGCATCGTTGTTGCGGGCGACTTGCCGGATGCCGAGCGCTGCGCCGGGCCGCTCAACAAGCATGCCGTCGATGTTGTCGATGTCGAGACGTGGCTGAGGGGCACACGTCCGAAGATGCTGATCGTCGATGCGCTACACCCCGCGCTTTTCACAACGACGTTGCCCGGACACGGTCGTCATATCGCGCGCCGAACTGATCGCGATCTCGCAGGGCGCGCCGGTTTCGGACGTGCCGGGGCGCGGTTTTTCAGCGCTCCCTGATCGCGGCGCCAAAAGCTTCCACCGATGTCGCCTCGCTTGCCGTGCGGGCGGGCGCGAGCATCGTCCTGACGCCATGTTTTCATCGTCTCGGCAGGGTGAACCGAACCGCGCGTTCCGCGGGCGGACGCAAGACGGTCGCGCTTTTGGGCGCGCCGGACAATTCCGCCGTCCAGATGGCGGGAATGATGGCCGAGGCGTGGGGTCTGGCGCCTTTCGTGATTTGCGGCCTCGGTCACGATCAGCGCCAGGCTCTTCAAAGCGGCGCGATGCGTGCCGTCCACGCCGGCGCGTATCTGGACGCATTCGATCGTTCGCCCCTGCCGGATTTCGCGATCGATCTCTCGCAAGGAGCGCCGGGCTGATGTTGTGCCGCGAGCTTCTGCAGCGATTGCATGTTCCGCTGGTTTCGTGTTCGGGCGTCGGTATGCATCCGTCGCTTCGCTCCGGCGTGCCGGCTTTGAAGGCCGGGACGGAGAGAGAGCTTTGGACGGTCATCCGCAGCTTCGCAGCCGAAGCGGATGAGGCGCATGCCGAGGCGTATCGTCAGATCCGGAACGAATTCGAAGGGGACAGCGGCTGGGCCTGGTGTTCTGGGCGCACCGGCAAGGGCTCTCTTCGCAGTAGATCATAAATCGTGACTCACGCTATAAGAGAGTCATGCGCTTGTTATATTGCATGTTGTATGTTTCCACGCGGCGTTAAGCCGGCCCTCAGAAGCAGGAAGTAGCGTCTTGGCGAACGCTTTCATATTGCTGTCGCATGAGCGGTCCGGAAGTCATTTTGTCGGCGAGTTTCTGGGTTCGCTCGACGACTTTCGGATGTATGACGAAGTCTGCAATCCGAATGCGGTCAAGCCTTCAAGGGCGCCTGAATCGTTTCACCGGTTCCGGTATGACGCCATTATGTCCAATCCGAACCTGATGCTCGAACCGTCCTTCAAAGATCATCGCGAATTCGTGCTGTCCTATTTTCAGCATCTGCAGTCGCTTCGCGAACCGCACAAGATTGGGCGTCGATATCAAATATGGCCATGTCCAGAATTTCGAGTGGTGCTGGTGGCCGTTTCTGGAACGGCCAGCTCTTCTGAGTATCTGCGAGAGTGCGGGGATCGGTATCATTCATCTGTATCGCGAGAATGTTGTCGAAGCGACCGTATCTGCGATGGTCGCGGAGAAGCGCAAGGTCTGGCATTCCTGGCAGGCCGACGCATCCGAGATGGTGTCGTATAGCCTGCCCGTGAAAGAGGTTGTCCGGGAAAGCGAAACTCCTGGAACGGCAGATCGGCCTGTTCCGGCATTGGACGAACAAGAACGCCAGGGTCGAAGTGACCTACGAGCAGGTGGCGAGCGATCTGGGCAAAGATCGTCCGGCCGAACACGCGCTGACGAAATTCCTCAACACGGGGCTGAAGAAGCCGTTCAATCCCCGCGTGCAGAAAGTGACGCCGCCATTGCGCGAGGTTGTCGAGAATTTTGCCGAGTTGAAAATGGCGTGCGAAGAGGCCGCTCTCGGGCACCTCGTTTCCTGATTGGCGCGCGCAAGCGGAAACGCTATCTAGGGTGATGCCTGAAGGTTCTCAGCAGAGCGCGAATCCGCTATTCCAACGCAACGAGCGACAGATCGAGCTGCGCTATCCCCAGTTTCCTCTGCATCGGTGCGCAAAAGGCGGGCACCACATGGCTGGACAGCAATCTGCGGCGTCATCCGCAGTTGTGGTTGCCGCCCATTAAAGAGCTGCATTACTTCGACGAACTCTATCTATCTGGCAAAAACAAATGGACTGAAAAGCATCGCCTGGAAAAGGGGACACTCAGACTTCAAAAATACCTGGAGAAGACTCCGGAGGGAGAACAGAACGCAGCCTTCTTAGCCTGCCTGCGCGAGGTCATGGAGGGTCCTGTGTCTGACGAATGGTACGGACGCATTTTGGGCGGGCAGGTCCGGCAAAGATTTGCGGCGAGATAACGCCGGAATACTCGACTCTGCCGGAAGACGGCGTTCGCCGCATCCTTCGACTGTCGCCACAGATCAAAATCGTTTTCTCCCTCCGCGACCCCATCGAACGAAGTTGGTCGCAAAATGCGCATGATGATGCGCACAAAGAGCCTTGCCCGGTAATCCAAGTTTTGAGAAAATGGCGTTGAACCCGCTGCTGGTGCATAAATCGAACTATGCAGCAACCATTCGAACCTGGGGGAAGTTTGTACCGCCGGAACGCTTCCTGGTGGTCTTCATGGACGATATCAAAGCGCAGCCGCACTCCGTTCTCTCGGAGGTCTTCGCTTTTCTGGGTGTCACAGACCGGCCCCAAGCATTTCGCAAGGCTGAAATGCCTGTACACGTCGGCGATAAACAACAGATGCCTGATGGCGTCCGAAAAATTCTGAGGAAAAAGGCTGCGTCCAATCTACGACGACCTTTTTCGCATATATCCGGAAGAGTTGATGGCTGGATGGCCCGGTATTACGGCACAATTTAGAATTGTTTCGGTATGACCATGATCGTAGCCGGAACCGACTTCGACCCTGAAAGCGTCATTCAGGCAGATTTGGATTTTCATTTGGGACAGCGTGATGACTACGAAGTCCGGTCGGTTCGTTCAGTCTGCCAACAACATCAAATCGCCGACCCAAGTTTTGTCTGTTTTCAGAAGAGTCCTCCAGAATTCTTCGGAAGCGAATTTTTCCAGAACTCCTGCAGATTAACATTCGATAAAATCGAATGCGACATTGAAATTACCTACGACAAGCACCTGCGAACTCTTCGTACTATAAATAGAGACTACGCGCTCATGGCGGACACGATTCCGTTCGCTTTTGCGCTTAGAGACAGGCGCTTACACGACTACCGTAAAATATTTCAAACCCAAAAGCCCATCCCGGTCTTCCAATACCACAGGCACAAATCCCTGAAAGCCATCATTCATCCGCTTTCCGGGTATCACGAGTATCCATCAAAAAAACATTCCTCGCGTGCCGGATGTCACGCCGCTATCGAAGAAAAAGTCTGTGATGTTTTGGCGGGGAAATCTCGCAGGCGTCGTAAAAACGGAAGCTGAAAACTCTTCCTTGTCCGAGATCGTCTCGAGTAGCGCATTAAGCGACGATCAAAGGGTAACTTTTCTGCGAAAGTCAGCGAGGTATATGCTGGCTGAGCAAGGTGCCACCGACGACCGGCTGGACGTCGGTATGGTGTTTCCCTTTCAGCAGGGTGATATGCGGCATCACGCGGTGCTGTCGAATCTCATCAAATCTCGCGCCACGGTGTCCGAGCATTTTTCGCATCGCTATCTTTTGGCGCTCGACGGATACGACGGTCCGTCTTCATGGTACTGGATGTTGAACTCCAACTCTGACGTCATACGACAGAAGAGCGACTGGTTGATGTTCGGCGACAGTTATTTTGTTCCATGGGTGCATTTCGTTCCCATCGCGGAAGACGCGTCAGATATTATGGATGTTTTTGACTGGTGCGAAAAAAAACCAAGCGACGTGCGAGAAAATTTCGTCTAACGCCAAAGCGGCCTGGGCCGTGTTGTTCGACCCTATTTATCAAGTAGAGCGGCGAAAGGCGCTGTTCCAGGCTTATCGCGATTGGCTCGATTGAACGTGGTTTTCTTCTAAATGGGCGGAAAAGCCGCCGCGATTTCCACCTTTTTGCTTTCGACTATATCGAAATAGTCCAAGTGCTCGCTGTCCGTCAGGTCGTTCAGGTCGTAACTTGGCGGTATAGGACGAGATTCAAACAAGCTACGTCCGACTGAAAGAAAGTAGTCGATAAATTTCCAACTGATCCTCTTTTCCTGCGCATCCTTTGAAATCCACAAATTGGGAATATGGAATGCGTCTGCAACGATAAGTCCGTGCAGACTCGTGGAAGCTATACGCTCGCAAGAGGCAATCTTCTCAATCGTGCCGATCGTGTCGGGGGTCGCGCACATCGATAAATATGCTGCGTGGTGTGCGCTCGACAATTCTTTGAATATTGATTGCTCCACTTGGGAGTGATGCGGAATGACGCCCCACGCATGTAACTTTTCCTTTGAAGGAGAAATGAGCCTGTCCGTGAGCAGTCCCGGATCTCCTAATGGAATCGTTTGAATGCATCTTATAGCATTGCGTGTAAGCGGCCCTCTAATGGACGAAACCTGTAAATGCGAAAGCTGCGGGAAATCTATGGGGTGCAGCGTTCCGGTGCCCCCATACGTGCAGGGGGGCGGTTCGGTTGAGGATATTTGGCAGCTTTGCATAAAAGCTAAGCAGACTTCCAACCGCTAGGAGGTCTGCGTCGCTCATTGGAACGCGTTTCACATCTCGTCCCGAGACGGCGCGTACAATCAGGGGCGAAAGATCGTCACCGAAGTTGTGCTTTTCTCCGGGTTGCCACCAAGTCATCCGAATAGGCAATAAAACCTTCTTTCATTGCGCAGATTTCTATGAGCCTTGATCGACCCTTGCTCTCGCGATCATGACTCTTGCCAATTTCGTTGTACTGGGCTCTTGCTGTGCGCACAGGACCGGCGGCCAATGAGCCGTCTTCACCGGTTATGGCCCTTAAAAATTCCTTCTCAAGGGTTAGCGCAAGCTGCCTTCCCCGAGGGCGAAATTTCCAGAACCTTGGACCTATCGTCCATTTGCGTCATTGATAATAAGCCTGCTGCCTGCAAAGGCGTACACTGCTGGTAGATGCGCTGCCACGACATGCCGATTTTTTGCACTGCTTTCGACATCGGTTGAGGGCCTTCACTCGACAAAGTTTGAAGCAGAATCCAGTCTGTCAGCGAGATATTGATGCTCGCGTCCTTTGCTGCCTTTTCCAGGTGAAACAACACGCGGTTCATGTTCACAACGAGTTGCATGAGATCGGTGATCAATGCGCCGGGCTCGTCGGCGCTTTCCGGTTCTGTCTCCGGGGCTTTTGGCTCGCTGTTACTGTCGGCCATAGATGCTTCTCCACGATTGGGCCAGTTCTCGCCCTCGCGGTTTTGGGAGTCAATTTTCGCAGCGTGTCCACTATACCTTTGGTCATAAGACGTTGCCTCGTTCGAGGATCGCCCTTGACCCGTGAGGCTCCCTAAGTATATTGCGCGGCTCTTGCGGATGAGGCTTCGCGGGAAAGCCTGAGTCACGCTAAAATAGCCTCAAGAATTCAAGGACTTAAGTCATGTTCGCGGTCATCCGCACGGGCGGCAAGCAGTACAAAGTGGCGAAGGACGATGTCCTGAGCGTGGAAAAGCTCGCCGGCGATGCCGGTGGCACGATCACGTTCGGCGAGGTTCTGATGCTGGGCGGCGACAGCCCGAAGTCCGGCGCGCCGCTGGTTTCGGGCGCCTCCGTGACGGCGGAGATCGTCAGTCAGGGCCGCGGCGAGAAGGTCATCGCCTTCAAGAAGAAGCGCCGCAAGAACACGCACCGCAAGCGCGGTCATCGTCAGCACTTCACGAAAGTGAAGATCACAGACATTCACGCGGGTTAAGGGCGGACCTCATGGCACACAAGAAAGCAGGCGGTTCGTCCCGCAACGGCCGCGACTCAAACCCCAAATGCTGGGCGTGAAGATTTTCGGCGGCCAGAAGATCGAAGGCGGCAACGTCATCGTGCGTCAGCGCGGCACCAAATTCCATCCGGGCGAGAACGTCGGCATGGGCCGCGACCACACGCTCTATGCGCTTAGCGACGGCCAAGTTGCGTTCCGCGAGGGCTACAAGCGCCGCACATTCGTATCGGTCATTACGGCAGATTCGAAGCCGGCGGCGAAGAGCGCAGCGAAATAGGCGGCTCGCGAAAAAACGACCGCCACCCAATTGGCGGTCCATTGTGACGAGGGAGATGGGTCCGCCGTCTCCCTTTTTTGTTCCCTCGCCAAAGGAGGGACGTGTCATGCCTTGTTTCAGATTGGAATCGGAGCGGTTGCTCTTGCGTGAGCCTGAGGCGTTGGATGTGCCGGCGATCGCGGCGTTGATGAACGATTGGGATGTGGTGAAGAATCTGGCGTCCGCGCCGTTTCCCTATCTTGAAGAGCACGCGAGCGCCTTCATCGGACGCCAGGATGACGGCCGCGCGAAGGGCACGGATTTCGTCTTCGCGATCACGCGCAAAAACGACGGCACGCTGATGGGAAAATGCGGGTTGCACCTGAAGGACGACGGCTTCGAACTGGGCTACTGGATCGGCAAGCCGTATTGGAAACAGGGCTATGCGACCGAGGCGGCGGCTGAAGTTCTGGCCTTCGGTTTCCGCAATCTGCGCGCCGATGCCATCTGGGCCGGCTGGTTTCATGACAATCCGGCCTCTGGCCGCGTACTGGAAAAGCTCGGCTTCCGGGCCCAAAGGCAGCGATCGGCGTGACAGCGCCGCGCGAGGCGAGAGCGTGCTATGTAATCTGGTGACGATGAGCCGTGCCGATTTCGGCCAGCGGCAAGCGGCCTGACAGGACTGTTCGATGCGCTTTCTCGACGTAGCCAAGGTCTATATCCGCTCCGGCAATGGCGGGAACGGCTGTGTCGCGTTCCGGCGTGAGAAGTTCATCGAGTATGGTGGGCCGTATGGCGGCGACGGCGGACGCGGCGGCAACGTATGGGTCGAGGCGGTCGATAACCTGAACACGCTCATCGACTACCGCTACCAGCAGCACGTCACCGCCCAGAACGGCGAGCACGGCATGGGCAAGGTGATGACGGGCGCGGGCGGCGACGATGCCGTGATGAAGGTGCCGCCGGGCACGCAGATCTATGAGGAAGACGGCGAGACCCTCATCGCCGATCTCCCCAACGTTGGCGATCGGGTGCAGCTTCTGCGCGGCGGCAATGGCGGCTTCGGCAACGCGCATTTCAAAAGCGCGACCAACCAGGCGCCACGCAACGCCAATCCCGGTCAGCCTGGCGAAGAAAAGACGATCATCCTCAAACTGAAACTGATCGCCGATGTCGGTCTGATCGGTTTGCCGAATGCCGGCAAGTCGACGTTTCTTTCCCGCGTGTCGGAAGCGCGGCCGAAGATCGCCGATTATCCATTCACCACGCTCGCACCACAGCTGGGCGTCGTGCGCATCGACGAGACGGATTTCGTTGTCGCCGATCTTCCGGGTCTGATCGAAGGCGCGCATGAAGGCGTTGGACTGGGCGACAGGTTCCTCGGCCACGCCGAACGCTGCAACGCGATCCTGCATCTGATCGATGGCACGGAAACCGGCATCGCGAAAGCCTACACGACCATCCGCGCTGAGCTTGAAGCTTATGGCAACGGATTGGAAGACAAGCCGGAGATTGTCGCGCTCAACAAGGTCGATTCGATTCCGAAAGCGCAGATCTTGCGCAAATTGGCGTCGCTGGAGGAAAGCCTGCGGGCATCCGGTGTTCGCGATTTCAGGCGTATCGGGTGGAGGGCATCCAAGACGTTCTGCGCGCGCTGGCCAAGATTGTCGTGAAGGGCCGCGTAAAGGATCGTGCGCCCGCCGCCAAGCCCACGCGAAGCTGGGCGCCGTGATTGCGCGGCTTGCGGACGCTAGACGCATCGTCGTCAAAATTGGCTCCGCGCTTCTGATCGATCGCGATACGGGTACGCTCCGCCGAGATTGGCCTCATATCGCTCTGCGCCGACGTGGCCGTGCTGAAACGGCAGGGCAAGGACGTCATCCTCGTATCCTCTGGGGCGATTGCGCTTGGCCGCGCGGCGCTGGGACTGAAGCCCGGCATATTGCGCCTCGAAGAAAGCCAGGCTGCGGCGGCCGTAGGACAGGTGAGGCTCGCCGAAGCCTATGCCGACATTCTGGTGCGCGAGGCCGTCGTCGCGGCGCAGATTTTGCTGACGCTTGGCGACACCGAGCAACGCGGGCGCTATCTGAATGCGCGTGCTACGCTCAAGACCTTGCTTACACTCGGCAGCGTTCCGGTGATCAACGAGAACGATACGGTGGCGACCGCGGAAATCCGTTACGGCGACAACGACCGGCTGGCTGCGCGCGTCGCCTCGATGATGGAAGCCGATCTGCTGGTTCTGCTCTCGGATGTGGATGGTCTTTACACCGCCGATCCCACGCGCGATGCGCAGGCGCATCATATTGCGGACGTGCCTACGATCACTGCGGACATCGAGGCGATGGCAGGTGTGTCGATCTCCGGAGTCGGACGAGGCGGCATGGCGTCGAAAATCGCCGCCGCGAAGATCGCGACCGCTGCCGGTTGCGAGGTCGTGATCGCATTAGGCAAGACACTGCACCCGATCGCGGCAGAAGACGCGCGCGTGACGCGTTTCCACGCCAGCGGCACGCCCGCGGCTGCACGCAAGCGCTGGATCGCGGGCGTGCTGAATCCGGAAGGCGTGCTTATTGTCGATGCCGGTGCGGCCAGCGCGCTGGGTGAAGGCAAGAGCCTTTGGCCAGCGGGAATCCGTCAGATCGATGGACGTTTCGCGCGGGGCGATGCGGTGGTCGTGCGCGACCAGCAAGGCCGCGAGATCGCGCGCGGGCTTGCCGCCTACAATGTCGAGGATGCCGAGCGCATCGCTGGGCGCCGCACCGCCGAGATCGAAGCGATCCTCGGCTATCGCGGCCGCGACGAGATGATCCATCGCGACGATCTCGCCCTGACGGGTGGCACATGAGAGTTAGGCCCAATAGCAATTCCGAACTCGCAGGAGAGATGCTCGCGATCGGGCTAGACGCGCGCGATGCGGCAAGAAAACTCCGACAAGTCGAGCCTTTGGAAAGGACTTTGCGCTTTTCGAGATTTCCAAGGCCCTTCGAAATTGTGCCGACTTAATACTGGATGCCAATGATAGGGATTTGCAAAACACTCCCGATTTAACATCGGCGCTGCGTGACCGCCTTCTGCTCGATGAACGGCGCGTTGAGGCGATGGCACAAGCCGTTGAAGACGTCGGCGCTCTTGCCGATCCCGTTGGCCAGGAGCTTGCACGTTGGACGCGGCCCCGAACGGTCTCGACATTGCACGTGTCGCAACGCCTATCGGGGTCATCGGCATGATCTATGAAAGCCGTCCGAATGTGACGGCGGATGCTGCCGCACTTTGCTTGAGATCGGAAATGCTGTGATTTTGCGAGGCGGTTCGGAAGCGGCGCGCACGAACGCGGCAATATATGAGGCAATTTCTGCGGCGCTCCCCCTGACAAAGCTGCCGCTACAAGCCGTGCAGTTCGTGCGGACGACTGATCGCGCCGCCGTTGGTCATATGTTGGATGGGCTGAGTGGCGCTATCGACCTCATCATTCCGCGAGGCGGCAAGGGGTTGGTTGCACGGGTGCAGGACGAAGCGCGTGTGCCCGTGCTCGCGCATCTTGAGGGCCTTTGTCACGTCTATGTGCATGCCAAAGCCGATCCGTCGAAGGCGCGGGCCATCGTGTTGAATGCGAAGATGCGGCGCACGGGCGTGTGTGGCGCGGCGGAGACATTGCTTATCGACCGTGCCGTGCTGAACGATCTGGGTGTGTTGCGATTTTGCGAGACCTGCGCGAAGCGGGCTGTCAAATTCACGGCGACGAAGCCGTCTGCGCGCACTTTCCCGATGCGATGCCAGCAACCGAAGTTGACTGGCGCACCGAGTATCTCGACGCGACCCTTGCGGTGAAAGTGGTGGACGATGTGGAAGAAGCGATCCGCCATATCGAAACTTATGGCTCGGACCACACTGAAAGCATCGTGACCGAAGATGCGGTAGTGGCCGAGCGGTTTCTCGCCGCACTCGATTCCGCCATCGTGATGTGGAACGTTTCAACCCAGTTCGCCGATGGCGGAGAATTCGGCATGGGTGCGGAAATCGGCATCGGCACGGGCAAGCTGCAATGCGCGCGGGGCCCGTGGGCGTGGAGCAGCTCACCACGTCATATATGTCGTGCGTGGTGCTGGTCAGGTGCGCGGTTGAGGCACGCGGGCGAACCTTGCCGTTGGTTGAGGCCGCCGGGACCGGTCGCCGACGGAATGCGTATCGGTCTGCTCGGCGGTTCGTTCAATCCGGCGCATGAAGGCCATCTCTATGTCAGCGACGTCGCGCTGAAGCGTTTGCGGCTGGACTATGTATGGTGGCTGGTGACGCCACAGAATCCTCTCAAAGCAAGCAAGGGTCTCGCGCCGCTCGAAACCCGCGTATGTCAGGCGCGCAAGATCGCGCACCACCCGCGGATCATCGTGACAGATCTGGAGCGCTGTACTCGCACGCACTATTCCGTAGACACGCTGAAGGCGCTGCAACGCCGCTTCCCGCGCGTGCATTTCGTTTGGCTGATCGGCAGCGACAATCTCGCGATCTTCCGGCGCTGGAAGCGATGGGAGGAGATCGTGGCGCGCATCCCCATCGCCGTGATCCAGCGTCCGGGAACGACGCTGGCTTCGCTCAACGCCCAAATTATCCAGCGCTTCGCGGTGCGGCGCGGCGATGAAACATTGGTGACGGAAAAACCGCCCGCCATCGCGATCCTCGACGGCAAGCGCAACGCCCAAAGCTCTACGGCGATTCGCGCCCTTGCCGCGGGAGGCCTTGGTGCGCGCGATTCCGCCGTGCTAAACTCAGTTCATTAAATGTGGAGTACCTGACCTGACCGCCAAAAAGACGACCGGCGTCGCCAAGCGTGCGCCGAAGAAGGCCGCAGCCCCCAAGAAAGCCGCCCCGAAGAAAAAGAAGGCGGCGCCAGCTCCCGAAACGACGCTGCTCACCCGGATTCTGACATCGCTGGACGACGATAAAGCCCGAGAACATCGCGACCATCGACCTCACCGGCCGCGCGGCGTTCTGTGACGCGATCGTGATCGCGACCGGGCGTTCGTCGCGTCATGTCGCCTCGATTGCCGAGCATCTGGCGCGGCGCCTGAAGGAAGCGGGCTATGGCACGCGGCCGGTGGACGGCGCGCGTCAGGGCGACTGGGTTCTGGTCGATGCCGGCGATGTCGTCGTGCATGTGTTTCGGCCCGAAGTGCGACAGTACTACGACCTCGAAGGCATGTGGTCGGTGGACGACACGCCCCGTGCTCGCATCGCGCGATAAAGCGTGCGGCTTCTCATTCTCTGTGTCGGCCATGCGCGCGGAACGTCCGAAGGCGCGCTAACCGAAGATTTCGTCGGCCGCGCCGTGAACATGGGCCGGCGTATGGGAATCGCCGATGTGGCGGTTGAGGAAGTCGCGGTCTCCAAATCGCGCGAAACTCCCAAACGCATGCAGGAAGAGGCCGAGCGTCTCGCCGCGCGTGTGCCTGACGGCGCGCAAGTTCGTTCTTCTCGACGCCAAGGGCAAGGGCATGACGTCCGAGGACTTCGCCGAGATGATCGGTGCGCTCCGCGATGCGGGCCACGAAGCATCTGGTGTTCGTGATCGGGCGGACCGGACGGTTTGGGCAAGCTGCCAGGTATCAAACCGGGCCGCAGCCTCGCCTTCGGGCCGCAGACCTGGCCGCATCTCCTCGTGCGCCGGCGATGCTGTCGGAGCAGGTCTACCGGGCGCTTACGATCCTCGCCGGGCATCCGTATCACCGGGGGTAACTGACCTTGTCATCCCCGGCGAGCATCGCGTGCGAAGCATGCGATGCGAGGGGAAGGGGACCCAACTTGGTTAGACGGGTTCAGCCTCTCGAAGTTGGGTTCCCGTTCCCCTCGCTACGCGAGGCCGGGAATTGACAAGGGAGCGCGCGTAACCACTCCTTAACCATGACGCGCGATAGTGGTGCTGTCGCAATGGGACGTTTCCCATGGAAAATCAAAAGCTCGGGACGTGTCGATTCCACCTCCGTCCGCCGCGTCGCCAAGGGCGCGAGGCGGCAGCGACTCCACGTTCAGCGTGTCGTCATCTTCGGGCGACGGACGGCTCACCGCCGTCGCGGCGCCGGGCCCCCTGAACCGCGCTCGATTCCATTCTCACGCTTCAGGGCATGGACGATTCGGTGAGCGGGCGTTCCAAAGGTCTGCAGCGCGGCGAACATCTGCTCGACATGCTCGACCAGGTGCGTGACGGGTTGCTCGCGGGCGGCATCCCGCGCTCCACGCTCAACCGTCTCGCGGTCGCCGTCGGCCGCAGGCATGAGGGCTTCGCCGATCCGAAGCTTCAGAACGTTCTCGACGAGATCGAACTCCGCGCCCATGTCGAACTCGCCAAGCTCGAGATGATGGATAAGCGGGTCGCTTAACGAAGCAATCTCGAATTGGGCGGATTTGGCTGCGATCCGTAGTAGCGGAAATATTCAACCACACGATCCCCCAGTGCGTCGTAGGGTTCGTCTTCGAGCAACGGGTTTTCGTAGTCGTGAAGCCGCGTCAAGGTGGCTCTTGTCGTAGCGACGACCTCTGGCGCGAACGCTGCGGGAATCCAAAAGATGCTTTTTCCAAATAGCCTAGCAATATCTCGAAGCCTTGGTCCCAATTGCAATTACCGTTGCGGATGGCTCCGTCGCGCAGTTTTTCAACGGCACGGAGCAATTCGCCCTGCGCGGTATCTGCCTGACCGCTCTTGGGAACAAACTCAGCCCAGATTTTGCGGGCCTCGTCGAGATGACGCAATCAGATGTCCAGCAACAGACGCTGCGGGTCTTCCAGGTTTTCCTTCACGCGCACCAGGAAACGTCACGGCTTCGCGGCCATCGACGACGCGGTGGTCGTAGGAGAGCGCCAGATACATCATTGGTCTAATCTCGACCTTGTTGTCGATGGCGACGGGGCGCGGCTGGATCTTGTGCATGCCAGAATACCCGACTGCGGCGAATTGAGGAATCGGCGTCGACATCAGCGAGCCGAACACGCCGCCATTGGTGATGGAGAACGTGCCGCCCTGCAGCTCTTCGAGCTTCAGCTTGCCGTCGCGCGCGCGCGTGCCGTAGTCGTTGATTGCGGCTTCGATGCCCGCGAGCGAGAGCCTGTCGGCATCGCGCACCACCGGCACGACAAGGCCCTTCTCGGTCGAGACCCGCGATGCCCCATGTCGTAATAGTTCTTGTAGACGATGTCATCGCCTCGATCTCGGCATTGACGTTGGGCAGATCTTTCAACGCCGCAATACACGCCTTTACGAAGAAGCCCATGAAGCCGAGGCGCACGCCGTGCTTTTTCTCGAAGCTTTCTTTGTAATCAGTGCGCAGTGCCATGACGTGGCTCATGTCGACTTCGTTGAAGGTCGTGAGTTGGGCGGCGGTGTTCTGCGATTCCTTCAGGCGCAGCGCGATGGTGCGGCGCAGGCGGGACATCGTCACGCGCTCCTCGCGATCCGCATTCGCGCGCGGACCGGCAGGAACATGCACCGGCGCGGGCTTCACGTCGCGCGTCGCGGCGCGTGCTTCGAGCGCCGACAGCATGTCGCCCTTCGTTACGCGGCCGTCGCGGCCTGAGCCTGCGACGGTTGCCGGATTGAGGTTGTTTTCCTCCGCGATGCGTCGCGCAGACGGCATCACGGGTTGCTGCGGCAACTGTTGCGGGATTCGGTACGGCAGGGGCTGCAGCAGGCTTTGCACAGGCGCAGGTTTTGGCGCAGCGCTGTCGGGATTGCTTGCCGCGACAACAGAGGGCGCTCCCGCTTTACCTTCTGCAATCGCGCCGAGGATCGTGCCGACCTGAACCGTGTCACCGGCCTTCACCGAAATGGATTCGATTGCGCCGGAGGCTGGTGTGCGGGCACCTCCACCGTCACCTTGTCGGTTTCGAGTTCGAGCAAAGGCTCGTCACGCGCAACACTGTCGCCTTCCTTCTTGAACCAGCGCGCCACAGTGGCTTCGGTCACGGATTCGCCCATTGCGGGCACTTTGATCTCTATGGTCATAGCGTCAGGGCCTCGTTCAGGAACGCTTTCAGTTCCGCGTTATGCTGGCTCATCAGTCCCGCAGCTGTGACGCATATTTGGGACGTCCAACGTAGCGCGGGCGCGTGCTGCCGCCCAGATGGGCGATAGTCTCTTCGATGCGGGGGGCGATGAAGGTCCATGCACCCTGGTTCTTCGGCTCTTCCTGACACCACACCAGATCGGCCTTCGGGAAACGGTTCAACTCCAGCGCCAGCACCTGATCCGGGAAGGGATAAAGCTGTTCGATACGCAGGATCTGAATGCGGTTTCGCCACGCTTCTCGCGCTCCTCCATCAGGTCGAAATAGACCTTGCCGCTGCAGAGAACCACACGCTTGATCTGTGCGTCTTCAACCAGTTTCACCGTCGTGGCGCCCGGCACAACTTCCGCCTGATCGCGCAAGACGCGATGGAACGACGAACCCCGGCGTCATATCCGACAGGAACGAGACGCAACGCTTATGACGCAGCAGCGATTTCGGCGTCATCAAAATGAGCGGCTTGCGGAACGGGCGGTGAATCTGACGGCGCAGAACATGGAAGTAGTTCGCGGGCGTCGTAGGGTAACAAACCTGAATGTTGTCCTGCGCGCAGAGTTGGAGATAGCGCTCCAGACGCGCCGAGGAATGCTCAGGCCCCTGGCCTTCGTAACCGTGCGGCAGAAGCATCACGAGGCCGCACATGCGCAGCCATTTCATTTCACCGGAGGCAATGAACTGGTCGATCACGACCTGCGCGCCGTTCGCGAAATCGCCGAATTGCGCTTCCCAGAGTACGAGCGCCTTGGGCTCCGCAGAACTGTATCCATATTCGAAGCCAAGGACGGCTTCTTCGGAGAGCAGGGAGTCCACGACCTCGAACGGCGCCTGTTCGCCGCCCAGATGATTGAGCGGCAGATAGCGTTCTTCTGTCTCCTGATCGACCGAAGGCCGAATGGGCGCTGCGAGAACGTGCCGCGCGAGGAGTCCTGTCCCGAGAGGGCGCACCGGTACGCCTTCTTTCAAAAGCGTGCCGAACGCCAGCGCTTCACCGGTCGCCCAATCGAAGCCTTCACCGGTCTCGAACATTTTGGCTTTTGCTTCGAGTTGGCGTGCCACGGTCTTGTGAATGTGGAAGCCGTCCGGCACATGGCTCAGCGCGGCGCCCACGCT
Source organism: Rhizomicrobium sp. (assembly GCA_037201525.1). GTDB lineage: Bacteria > Pseudomonadota > Alphaproteobacteria > Micropepsales > Micropepsaceae > Rhizomicrobium. The sequence continues at coordinate 28,425 of JBBCHP010000018.1, forward strand.
TTTCAGTGTTTCGACGGGAAGCGCGGTTTCGCCGCGGCGGTCGCCGGCGGGCGCGACAGCCAATCCGCTCCAGCGTCCGTCCAGCCAGTCGGCATGGTTCGGCAGATGCGATTTCGAGGCGTCGTATTCCTGATCCAGCCGCGTGTTGAACGCGCCGATCACTGTCCTTGATATCGCCCTGATCGAGCGTGCCTTCGGAGAACGAGCTTGGTTGCGTAAAGCTCCAGCGTGGTCGGATGGTCCTTGATCGCCTTGTACATCAAAGGCTTGCGTAAACGCCGGCTCGTCGTTCTCGTTATGGCCGAAGCGGCGATAACAGAACATGTCGATGACAACGTCCCTTGTGGAACAACTGGCGGAATTCGGTCGCAATGCGCGCGACATGCACGACCGCTTCCGGATCGTCTCCATTCACATGGAAGATAGGCGCCTGCACCATCAACGCGACATCGGACGGGTAGGGCGAGGAGCGCGAATAGATCGGGGCGGTGGTAAAGCCTATCTGATTGTTGACGATAAAATGAATCGTGCCGCCGGTGTTGAAGCCGCGCGTACCCGACATTGCGAAGCATTCCGCGACGACGCCCTTGCCCCGCGAACGCCGCGTCGCCATGAATAAGCAACGGCAGAACGCTCGCGCGCGCATCGACATCGTTGAGCTGGAACTGCTTGGGCGCGCGACTTGCCTAGTACGACAGGATCGGCGGCCTCGAGATGCGAGGGATTCGGCGTCAGCGACAGATGCACTTTCACGCCGTCGAATTCGCGGTCCGACGACGCGCCGAGATGGTACTTCACGTCGCCCGAGCCCTGTACTTCGCTTGGCTGCGCGCTGCCGCCCTGGAAGTTCGTGGAAGGAGCTGGCGATACGGGCTTCGACATCACATTCGCGAGCACGTTCAACCGCCCGCGATGGCTCATGCCGAGCACGATCTCCTTCACGCCGAGCTGGCCACCGCGCTTGATGATCTGCTCCAGCGCCGGGATCGTGGATTCGCCGCCGTCGAGACCGAAACGCTTGGTGCCGAGGAAACGCAAGCCGCTGAACTTCTCGAAGCCTTCCGCTTCGACGAGCTTGTTCAGGATAGCACGCTTTCCTTCCGGCGTGAAACGCGATCTCCTTGTCCGGGCCCTTCGATGCGACGCTGCAGCCAGTCCTTCTGCTCTGCGTCGTTGATGTGCATGAACTCATAGCCGATGCGCCCGCAATAGGTGCGCTTCAGGATCTCCAACATGCGCCGCGGCGTGGCTGTCTCAAGACCCATCACGCCGCCGACGAACACCGGGCGATCCATGTCGGACTATGGAAGCCGTAGAACGACGGCTCAAGCTGCGGATGCGGCGTCTTCGGCGAGAGCTTCAGCGGATCGAGATTGGATTCGAGATGGCCGATGACGCGATAGGCGCGCACCATCTGGATCGCGCGGATGGAATCGAGTGCGGCGGCGCGGCTGTCGCCGGTTCGCGTGCCGGCTTTGACAGGCCATTGACCGGTAAGTGCGCCGACGACCTCGCTATTGGCAAGGTCCGGCTTTACATCACGCCGCCACTCCGGCCCGCGGCCGAGTTGGGCCGGGTCGAGCCTCTGTTCACCCCAGGCTTGCGAAATAGGCGCGCCACGTCTCATCGACGGCGTCCTGGGTTCTCCTGATACTGGGCATACAGCGACTCGATATAAGCCGCGTTCGTGCCCTGCAGGAAGGTGGTCGCTTCGAGGATGTCGTTGGAAACGCGGCTGAGCCGATCTGAAGGGGATTGACTTGTCATATCAATAGCTTAGACGGGCTTCTTGGGCGCGTCCTGTCCTGTGCGGAACCCGCGAAAAGGGATTGGCGTGGTACTTGCCGAATGCTCGCCAATACAACGCTTTCCATCGTTAATATGGGTTCAATGGGGCGATTTTGCGAATGAAGCGTCTGCATGCGCTCGACACACTCCGGGGCATTGCCGCGCTCCGCCGTGGTCATCTGGCATTGGCAGCACTTCTACGCCATCAGCGGAGTATGGCAGGCGGATGGCAGCGCACCGCGCAGCCTTTTTACTGGGTACTCAAGCCGATCTATGATGCGGGTTGGATCGCGGTCGATCTATTCTTCGCGCTTTCGGGGTTCATCTTTTTCTGGCTCTACGCCCCGGCGATCCGGGAAGGCGCGATCGGCCTCGGAAAATTCGCGTGGCTGCGATTTTCGCGACTTTACCCCCTGCATGTCGTGACACTGATTGTCGTCGCGATTCTGCAATATTTCTTTCACAGAGCGACGAGCCATTTCTTCATCTATCAAATCAATGACCTGCAGCATTTCCTAGCGGGTCTCGTGATGGCGCAGCAATGGTTGCCGATAAACACCGATCAGACCTTCAACGGACCGGCATGGTCGGTGTCGATCGAGGTGCTGCTCTATGGAATTTTCTTCGGCCTTTGCCGTGTCGGATTGCGCGGCGGATGGTGGTCGCTGCTTGTATCTGTCCTGGCCATCCCGCTTCTGGCGCGGAGCGAATTCCTCTCACGCGGCGCGATGGGTTTCTTTCTCGGCGGCGCGATCTTCGCGGCAACGAATTACGTTGCGGCACGTCCCGATGCGGCGCGTATCGCGCGCTGGCTGTGTGCTGCCGCGCTGGCGGGATGGACGCTGGTTGTGATCGATGCCTATTTCGGTCCGCTGCACAGCGCCGCGTACTGGATCGCCGGGCACATCTCGGATGGTGTGGGCGCGTGGTACATCGCCGACAGCGAGGTCGTGTTCGTCCTGCTGTTCATTTATACCGTGAGCCCCCTGACGATTATCGCGCTGGCGCTACACGAGCGCGTGCTGGGCGGGAAATGGGAGCGCTTCTCCTTTGTCGGAGATATCTCCTATTCGACCTATCTGCTGCATTTCCCGATGCAGCTTTCGCTGGCGCTGATCGCGGCACATTTCGCGCTAACGTCCGCCTTCTTTGAAAACGGCTTGGCGCTTCTTATCTTCTATGCAGTCCTCATAGGGCTTGGGACATTATCGTTCAACGCATTCGAACGGCCGATGCAGTCTTGGCTGCGCAAGCGATTGCCCGAGCGATCTACGGCACGAGGGCAAGTTTGAAGAATGTTCGTGCAAGTTTCGCTGTGCTGGCTTTCGCGGCATAATTGCTGTGGGGCTTTCAAGTGAGAGACGAAGGATAAGGTGAACAGCATCGATGCAGTATTGCGTGAGATCGAGACAATGGTCCGCGCCAAGAATCTGTCCGGCGCGATCGCGCTGGCGCAGGCCGCGCTTCAAGAAAAGCACGAGCATCCGACACTCCTCGGTCTGCGGTCTCTGGGATTACAGCAACAGGGTAGAGTGGAAGAAGCCCTTGCCGATCTCGCACGCGCCGTGGAAATGGCGCCGGGAAATATCGAAATTCGCAATTCCTACGGCAGTCTGCTCGGACTTGCGGGCCGATGGGAAGAAGCTGCTGCGGTGTTTGCCGGAACACTTACTCTCGTTCCCCAGGACGCAGCGACGCATTTCCAGCTTGCACAAGCGCATGAGGAACTGCGTGAGCTTGATGCTGCACGCCGGCATTATGAGCGTGCGGCGGAACTTGCGCCGCAGTTTGTAGAACCGCTACCGCGCCTGGCGACGCTTGCGCTCAACCGCGGCGATCTCGCAGCTGCCACCGCATGGTCGGACCGCGCGCTCGCGCTTCGTCCGGGAGATTTCGCCGCGCTGGTTGCACGAGCGCAGATCGCAATCGCCGAACGCGGCCTCGACAAAGCAGATGCGATTGTGCGCCGCCTCGTAGCGGCCACGCCGCAGAACTCACAGGACGGTGCGATTGCCAGAGGTGTCCTTGGCGATTTGCGTCATGCTCAACGCCGTTACGCACAGGCGTTCTCTGCCTATACGACACGCAACCGCGCGCTCTTCCATCTGAACGCGGCGCGCTATGGCGGCGAAGACGCCCAGAGCTATTGTCGCTGGCTGACTGAACAATTCTCCAACACGAGCCGTGAGCGATGGTCGTATGACACCCGCGACATACTCAGCGACGACAGAGACGGCGCAACAGGTCACGCGTTTGTCGTAGGCTTCCCGCGATCCGGCACGACGCTGCTCGAATCGATTCTTGCGGCGCATCCCGGCGTCGTCACGCTGGATGAGCGTGAAACGCTGCTTCCCATCGCGGCTGAATTTCTGTTGGACGCCGAGGGGTGCGAGCGTCTTTCCAAGCTCGGCGAAGATGAGATCGCGCACCAGCGCGCCCGCTACTGGCAAAAGGTGAAGGACTACGGCGCGGATGTGCGTGGCAAGTTCCTTGTGGACAAATATCCGCTTGCTGCGCTGAAGCTGCCGTTGGTAGCGAAGTTGTTTCCACATGCGAAAATAATTTTTGCCCTGCGCGATCCGCGTGACGTGGTGCTGAGCTGCTTTAGGCATCGCTTTGGCATCAACGCATCGACCTTCCAGTTTCTGGATTTGCCGCGTGCCGCGCACTTCTTCTGCGATGTGATGGCTTTGTGTGAGATCTATCGTGAAAAACTCGATCTCGACTGGCATGAACTTCGCCACGAAGCGCTAGTCGGCGATTTCGACGGTCAAGCGCATGCGCTATGTGATTTTCTCGGTCTTGCCTGGTCCGACGACGTGCGGGACTTCGCTGCCCACGCGCGTGGCCGCACGATCAGCACACCCAGTGCGAGCCAGGTGGTGCGCGGTCTAAATCGTGACGGCGTCGCGCAATGGCGCAATTATGAAAATGAGCTTTCGCCCGTGATGGGAATTCTGGCGCCTTGGGTGGAAAAGCTCGGCTACGCTTGAACGTCAGCGTTTCATTTTCCGCTAAGCAACTCCACCAATGTCGTACCAAGCGCGGCGGGGTTCGGCGAGACGCGGATGCCAGCGCTTTGCATTGCCTCGATCTTCGACTTCGCGTCGCCCTTGCCGCCGGAGATAATCGCGCCGGCATGACCCATGCGGCGGCCGGGCGGGGCAGTGACGCCCGCGATGAATCCGACCATAGGCTTCTTGGTCTTGTTGTGCTTGACGAAATCGGCCGCATCTTCCTCGGCGCTGCCGCCGATCTCGCCGATCATGATGATGGATGTCGTTTCTGGATCGGCGAGGAACATCTCCAGCACGTCTATGTGCTCTGTGCCCTTCACCGGATCGCCACCGATGCCGACGCACGATGTCTGGCCTAGGCCGACGGCGGTGGTCTGCGCGACGGCTTCATAGGTGAGCGTGCCGGAGCGCGAGACGATGCCGACGCTGCCGCGACGATGGATGTGGCCGGGCATGATGCCGATCTTGCATTCGCCGGGCGTGATCACGCCGGGGCAGTTCGGTCCGATGAGCCGCGACTTCGAGCCCGACAGCGCGCGCTTCACCTTCACCATGTCGAGCACCGGAATGCCTTCGGTGATGCAGACGATAAGTTCGATCTCCGCGTCTATGGCTTCGAGGATCGCGTCGGCGGCGAATGGCGGCGGAACATAGATCGCGCTGGCGTCAGCGCCCGTCGCTTCCTTTGCTTCACGCACCGTGTCGAACACGGGCAGGCCCAGATGCGTCGTGCCACCTTTGCCGGGCGACGTGCCGCCCACCATTTTGGTGCCATAGGCGATGGCTTGCTCCGAATGGAACGTGCCCTGGTTGCCCGTGAATCCTTGGCAGATGACTTTGGTGTTCTTGTCGACGAGGATGGACATGCGCGGTCTTTCTTAGTGCAATTTTGCGGGCTTCGCGGCTTTGGTCGCGTTGAGCAGGTCGAGCACATCTTTGCCGGTCAGCTTCTGCAGATCGGCATAGGCCGCGTCGGTGTATTTGCGATTGCCATCGCCGTGGCCCGTTAGGTCATAGTCGTCATTGGCAAAGGTGAGATCGAATTCGAACGGTGCGGCTTTGCTGCCATCTTTCGCGATGAAGACGAGGCTTTTGCCATCGCTGCAACTCGCGACCAGCCATGTTGTGCCGCCGTAGATCTTGTCGATGGGGCCGGTGATGCACTGGTCCGGTGCGTTTGCGTCAATCGCCAAAGCCGGCGTCGCGCCCAACAGCGCGCAGCAGAAAAGGCAGGCAATTCCAGCACGCATTTTAGCCATGCGCCTTCATCTTCTGCATAGCGTCGGACTGATCGCTGGCCGGTACATTTCCTTGCGGTGTTTGTCCGTCGCACGCGATCGGTTCCACGAACGACATCCATGGATCGCCATCGACAGCATTAAAGCCGGCGCTCTTCAGAATGCTTCCGACCTGTTTGCTGTCGGCATCGAAGGCCTGGAGCGCAATCGTCTGCGCCTTCTTGGCAGGGCAATCGAATTCGACGCGCGCCATCAGGAAATTTGCTTGTTTGCCGGCGAAATTCTGCGCCGCCGTGGCGTAGACCATTGTCGTAATGAGCTTGTGGTTCGCCGTTTTTGCAGGCGCGATGGATGTGGGCACATATCCGATCGAGCCCCCACCTTGTGGCGCGGGCGCCACGATCCACGCGCCGTCGGCCGCCGCCGGCTGGGTCAAGCCTAGAAATGCGGCGATGAGGAGCGCGTATCTCATCCCTTTACGGCTTTCACGATCTTCTGCGCGGCATCGGCAAGGTCAGAGCCGGACACGATAGGAAGGCCACTCTCAGCAAGAATCTTCTTGCCCAATTCGACATTGGTGCCTTCCAAGCGCACGACCAGCGGCACGGAAAGCGAGATTTCACGCGCCGCGGCGACGATGCCTTCCGCAATGATGTCGCATTTCATGATGCCGCCGAAGATATTGACCAGAATGCCTTTCACATTCGGATCGGAAACGATGATCTTGAACGCGGCCGTCACCTTCTCCTTGCTCGCGCCGCCGCCGACATCGAGGAAGTTCGCGGGCTCTTCGCCGTAGAGCTTGATGATGTCCATCGTGGCCATCGCGAGGCCCGCGCCGTTCACCATGCAGCCGATGGAGCCGTCGAGCTTGATGTAGGAGAGATCGTATTTCGATGCCTCGACCTCCATGGGGTCTTCTTCGTCGAGATCGCGTAAGCCCAAGATATCCTTGTGGCGATAAAGCGAGTTGTCGTCGAAATTGATCTTGGCATCGAGACAGACAACATTACCGTCTTTCGTGACGACGAGAGGATTGATCTCCAGCAGGCTCATGTCTTTCGCAAGGAACGCATCGTAGAGCGATTTGATCAACGTGCCGCACTGCTTCGCCTGATCGCCTTTCAATTTCAGCGCCGTCGCGATCTCAAGTCCGACATAGGGCGAATAGCCCGCGGCCGGTTCGACCTGGAATGTTTTGATGCGCTCCGGCGTCTTGTGCGCGACTTCCTCGATATCCATGCCGCCCTCGGTCGAGGCGATAAACGCCACGCGGCTGGTCGCGCGATCGACGAGGGCGGAAAGATAAAGCTCGCGGTCGATAGCCGAACCGTCTTCGATATAAAGACGGCGCACGACGCGGCCATGCGGTCCGGTCTGGTGTGTGACCAGCGTCATGCCGAGCATGCGCTTGGCTTCTTTCTCCACATCCTCGATGGATTTGACGGCCTTCACGCCGCCACCCTTGCCGCGTCCGCCGGCGTGGATCTGTGCTTTCACGACCCAGACGGGTCCGCCCAACTCTTTCGCCGCTGCAACGGCCTCCTCGACGGTGAAGGCGGCCTTTCCGCGGGGCACGGCGACGCCGAAGCCGCGCAGGACTTCTTTGGCCTGATATTCGTGGATATTCATGGGAACCTAGCTGATGCGGGGATTTCAGTGCGCCGCACAATACCAGCCGAACCCCGGCGGGCAAGCGCGATGCATCGGCGCAGGACGCCCTTAGGTCAATTGCGGCGGGGCCAGACCGGGCAGCGTTTCCGCGACAGGGTTCGGGGCAATCCGCGCGACGCGATTCGCAACGGCAATTGCTGCCGCGGCGACGGCAAATCCCCCGAAAACATCCACGACATGATGACCGCCGTGGATCGGTGTTGCGACTAAGACAAGTGCGTTCAAGATGAAGGCAGGCCAGCGAAAGAGTTTGATCTGGCGTGCATACCAAGCAATCAGGATTGCAAGCGCGCCGTGGAAAGACGGAAACCCGACAAGTCCCTTGGCGCTACGCGGCGATATCAGGCCGGGCCCGGATTTAAGCAGCGCGACCAAGTCGTGCGCGTAACGACCATCGAGTGCGAGGTTCAGGTGGTTCGTGACGGATGGTGTCAGTTTGTATACCGAGAACGCACCGAAGGATGGAAATACGGTCCAAAAGAACACAGTCAGCATCGCGCCGGCGACGATCGAGAGGCACAAACGATAGACCTGATCGCGATATTTCGAGCCGCTCAACACTATAATCAGGACAGCGATCTGTGGCATTACCGAGTCGTAGGCGATGTGAAGTATAAGATTGGCGCGGGGATGATTTGCCATCGCTGCCATCATCGCCGGCCAATCGATACCGATGGCGCGGTCTGCGGCGGCAAGAAAATTATCGATACGCGGACCGGCGACCGTCAGCAAAAGGTAGTTCAGCATCGCGAAAGCCGCGGAGAACGCGATGAGGAACGCGGTGCCGAAAAGCATTGTGGCCAGGCGCTCGTCCTTGCGTACACGGTCGTAGAAAACCGCACCGCCGGCGAGAGCGCAGGTAAGCATGGCGAGGAAGCCATATGACCTGATGTCGAGATCGGCGTGAATGAGACTCGCCCAAACGACGTCAACGGAGACGATGGCCGTGACAGCGGCAAGCAGTACACGCTGGATGGGCGTGGTCAGGGCCGTGGTTCCTATTCCGCGGCCCTGCTTTTAGGCGAGAGGAGTTAATGACTTCGAAACGGGATCAGTAGCTGTTGCTGGCGCCCACACCGCCGCCGAGTGCGTTGCCGTCCACTTCCATGTCGCGCGTGGTGGCTCGTGCGGTCTCCGCGCACACCTTGGAGCGATAGCTGAAGAACAGATCGCCGGTGCCGTATTTGCGCAGGTTTGTGCGCTCCGTGCAGTCCGGCACGGGCATGGCGGGCGCGCATTTCAGCATGCCATCCTTATAGTGCCGCACAGCCTCGTGCTCGGCGCATTGCAGGATGACGCCGCTGGAATAGGTGCCTGCCAGTCCCTGATCCGACTGTACAACCTCACCGATCGTTATTTTGAGATGCGAGCCAGCGATGCAGCGCGCGACCTCGCCTTCATAGGAGGTGTCGATCCAGGTTTCGGCCAGCATGTGCGATGCCGGGAATTCGCGGCCTTCCGCGCTCACGCACACGGCGTGAATGGATTTGACGACGCTGGCTTCCTGCATCTCGCAGTGACCGCCAGATTCGGCGGCGACGGTGCCGATGTTCCCGCTGTTGTTCACGGTCACGTTTTCGTAGCTGCCGCCGCTATAGATCACCACCGACGATGCGCCGGAATGTGCGTTGGCTTCCGCCAGCGCCTGCGCGAATGCGGCCACCTGGACGTTCACCTTGTTGATGACAACGACTTTGTTGATATTGATGTTCTTGTTCAGGTTGATGTTCTTGTTGATGATGATGGTCGAGCCGCCGCCGTGACATCCGCCACCACCGCCACCACCGCCGCCACCGCCACCGCCGCCACCGCCGTAGCCGCCGTTGATGACAACTCCGCCGCTGCCGCCTGCGCTGACGCTGGGAACTGTGCCGGTATAGAACGCTCCGGCAATCGACGGAGATACCGTTGCCGTCGCCAAAGCCGCCCCGGTGACCAGGGACATGACGTTTCTAAACCGGGACATGCTATGGCTCCTCTGCTCCGATCATCCTAGACAGGGCCCTCCACGTCCGCGCCGGAATCATGGAACAAAGCCTAATGATCGAGTTCATCATTTCAGGATTTGTGCCATTCACGGGTTCGCCATCCGGTCAGGAAATGTCCTGTTTTGAGACGGCTCGGGATCGGCGTGTTCCGGAAGCCTGCTCGTGATCCCGATCTCGGACGACAACCCAGTTGATCACACGCCTTTTATGACCTGGCTTTTGGTTGCGGCGTGTGTCGCAGCGTTTGTTTGGGAACTGTCTCTCGGTCAACGCGGGATGGACACGGCCCTTGCCGTGCTTGGGTTCACGCCTGATACGTTGTCGGGAGCGGACGCGCCTTCAGAGGCAATTGGTGTGCCGTCCTACGCCACGATTTTCATTTCGATGTTTCTGCATGGCGGCTTCCTGCATCTCGGCGGGAACATGCTTTATCTCTGGATTTTTGGAAACAACATCGAAGAGGCGATGGGCCACGCACGCTACACGCTGTTCTATTTCGTCTGCGGGTTCTTTGCGGCATTGATGATGGTGTTCATCGATCCGCACTCCCATGTCCCGATGATCGGCGCCTCTGGTGCGATCTCGGGTGTTCTCGGTGCCTATATGCTTCTTTATCCACGCGCGCGTGTGCATGTGATAATCCCGCTTGGGATTATTTTCTATCCCATTTGGATCAGAGCGGTGTGGGTGGTGGGGATTTGGTTCGGCATGCAACTCTTGAGCGCCGCGCTAACCGATCCGTCTCAGCCAGGCACTGCCTTCTGGGCGCATGTCGGAGGATTTTGCGCAGGACTCGTTCTCCACGCCTGTCCTGAAATCGCGCGGCGTGCGATTCTTCGGGCCGTTTATCCAGCGTGGCCCATGGTCTTAGCCTTGGCACAGCTTTCGCTCCCCACGAGTTCCAGGCGCTCGGCAGCGTTCCAATCCGGATCACCCTGCCCGCCGAAGATATTGGGGCGAGCGGTCTGTGAAGCACAAGAATTCGCATCTGTTGGTCGGATACTGGAGCCGGTTGCGTAATGGCCGTGACGTTCCGGATCAAACCGACATAGACCCGCGCGCCGTCAAGCGCTTGCTTGCTTCGATCTTCATTCTTGATGCGGCCAATCCCGGCCAACCGGCTTATCGTCTGGCCGGCACCGGGCTTTGCGAACGATTTGGAATGGAGCTTAAAGGAATGGGATTCCTCCTCCATTGGGACGGGCAATCGCGCACGGCCTTGAGCGCCTTGATGCGGCAGGCGATGAAACTCCGCCAGCCCATCTGTCTTTCATCGATCGGTGCCAGCGCCGACAGCGGGATGGTCGAGCTGGAAACCATGCTTCTTCCGATCAGCCTCAACGGCGGCGAGCCGACCCGATTTCTCGGCATGACATTGCTCTTGAGCGATCCGATGCAAATCGCCGGTCGCACGATAGCGTTTCAAAGGCTTGTCGCCTCCCAGATCGTTCGTGAAAGCGAACCTCTGGCGAACAGCAATCCGCCTGTGCCCCCGGCGCCAGCCGTTCAGAGTCCGCGCAATCACCCGCGTGCGCCGCATCTCAGATTGGTCGTATCGCGCGAGAGGTCAGCTATACCGGCGTTCCAGCCCGATAAGATGTTGCAACGCGTCTTCGACATGATTGGCGGAACGGTCCGGCCGGCCTGATCTGTACTATTGCGGCGCGTTCTCGTTGCTCGAGGGTGTCGATTGTGTCTGCGCCTGGTAGTTCTTATCGAGTGGGTTATCGACCGGGTCGGCATGAAGCACGTTGCGGTCGAGAAGCTCGTCGTTTTCTTTGCGTTTGAGATATGGAATTTCGTACTTTTCGACCTTGGCGCGATAGGCTTCGAAATTCTTTTCGTCCTGCGGCAAGCGCTTGTCGCAACGGTCGGGGTCTAGCTTCTCCGTCTCCTGGCACCAGAGATCGAAGTTCAACGTCTTGACGTCGTAACGCGTTGTTTGTGCATGCGCGGAAAAGGCAGCCAGCGCAAACGTTGCACTTGTCAAAACAAACGTTTTCATACTGGGCATAACGCCAAGATACGCTTGAAGTTGCGGCGAAGATAGCCGCCACGCGTCGCAAATACGCTCAGGCAGCGGCGGTCTGCGTGAAATCTTCGACAATTTTAACGTTTTGCGATGGAAGCGGGGATTTACCGAGAATCATGTCCGACGCTTTCTCGGCGATCATGATCGTCGGCGCGTTGGTATTGCCCGAAACGAGTGCTGGCATAACCGACGCATCGACCACGCGCAGTCCTTCCACGCCATAGACCCTGAGTTGCGCATCCACGACACTTTCCGCGTCTGTGCCCATCTTGGCGCTGCCGACTGGATGATAGATCGTCTCCGCTGTCCGCCGGACCCATGCGTCTATCTGTTCGTCCCTGGTGACATGCGCGCCGGGCATAAGCTCAGGACCTCGATAGGGATCGAACGCTTCCTGTGCAAACACCTCGCGTACTAACTTCACGCCTTCGCGCATCGCGCGGCGGTCTTCTTCTGCTTCGAGATAGTTTGGCTGGATGATCGGCGCGACAAGAGGGTCCGCCGATTTGAGCGTGATGTAGCCGCGGCTCTGTGGCCGCAACTGACAGACATGCGCCATGAATCCATGACGGTCTGCCTTGACGCGCGTGTGGTCCGTCATCAACGCGGCGATGAAGTGATATTGCAGATCGGGATGCTCCAGATCGGGGCGGCTCTTCAAGAAGGCACCCGATTCCAGACCCTGCCCGGTCGCGAGCCCGGTGCCGAACAACATGTATTGCAGTCCTGTCTTCAGCGCGTTCAGCGGATTGGCCTGGCTGTAGAGCGTGATCGGCTGCGTGCATTCATATTGGATTGACGCGTCGAGATGGTCCTGCAGGTTTTTGCCGACGCCTTTGAGCTCCATCACGACCGGAATATCGAAGCGGGACAGTGTTTCGCCATCGCCGACGCCCGAGAGCTGCAGAACTTGCGGTGTGTTCACAGCGCCACCCGACAGGATCACTTCGCGTGTTGCGCGCGCCTTCTGTGTCTGTTTGTTCTGGACATATTCGACACCCGCGGCGCGATTGCCCTCGAACGTCACGCGAGAGACATGCGCATTCGATTCGACTGTCAGATTGGGCCGTTGGAGAACGTCATGAAGATAGGCCTTGGCGGCGCTCCAACGCTTACCGTCACGGATGGTGAGCTGATAGGCGCCGAAGCCTTCTTGCTGCGCGCCGTTGAAATCCGAGGTTTGCTTGTGACCGGCTTCGAGACCCGCCTGCACGAACGCACGAAACAGCGGATTAGTTGAATGGCCATTCGAAACGTAGAGCGGGCCGTCGCCGCCGTGAAACGCATCGCCGCCGTTTTGGTTCGTTTCGGAACGTTTGAAATAGGGCAGCACATCGGCAAACGACCACCCTTCGCATCCCATCTGCCGCCAGCCGTCATAGTCGCGCGCGTGACCGCGAATATAGATCATGCCGTTGATCGAGGAGGAGCCGCCCCAACCACGCCCGCGCGGCCAATAAAGCCGGCGGCCGTTCAGATGAAGCTGACCTTCGGTATCGTAATACCAATTGTACGGATTTGGCTTTCCGATCAGCGCCGGGATGCCTGCCGGCATATGAATCATCAGAGACTTGTCGCGTCCGCCGGCTTCAATCAACAGGACTTCAATTTTCGGATCGGCGGAAAGACGGTTGGCGAGAACGCATCCCGCACTGCCTGCCCCGACGATGATGTAGTCGTAGGCTTTCATGGCTGAACGGCAGGCTTGTCTGTGTTGTCGGTGGGAGGCGGCGCTACGGGAGCGGCCGGTGCCGGTTTGGCCTCCGCCTCGAGCTTTGCGAGGCTGACATCGAGCGACGCACGGCATCTGTCTGACGCGCGCCTCATGGCCGGTACTTCACCGTTCATCAGCCAGCAATCGTAGTCGATTTGCGCGCGTGCGGCATCTTGCGGAAACGATTCGCGCCCGCGTTCAATCGCCCGGATGAGGCGGTCGCGCATCTTGTGTGTCGGAACGTCGATTCCGGACTCTGGCTCGACAACGGCACCGCGCGCCGCGATCAGCGCTTTCTCGGCATAGTCATTGGCAAGCGCCCCGATGGTGCTGTCCATCTCCGTCATCTCCAAAGAGCCGCCATGGTCGAAAGCCCGGCCCGCCGATACACCGACAGGCCCAAACGAATACGCCAGGGCGGAATAGTCTTTGAAAAGGGCTTTCGAGAATGCGGAACCCTCAGGCTTTGCGTCTTGCAGATCGTCCAGCGCAAGTTCGTTGACGCACCCGGCAAGGAGTGCTGCCGCCATCGACAGGACGGCAAAGCGGGACAAAATGTGCGAAAGCGTCATGCCTGATCTCCGGCTGGATGAAACTGCTATAGCGCGGCAGGTGCCGAAGGTTAAGTGCCGCTTAACCGCTCCGAAATAAGGGCAAGCTATGCGGTAAATAGTAACCTTCTGTTGACCGTCCTTGGTCACAATCTCCCGCGAGAGGGCGGGACCAGCAAGGTCCCGGCGATTGCAATGAAAGATGTCGAGCCCGTAATCGCGAAAGCCAAGGCGGAGCGGCGCCGCTTCCGGCGCGTGCGCGTCGATCTGGGCGGACGCCTGTTTGTACCTGCCGATTCGCGCGAATGCCATTGCAAGGTCGTGGACCTTTCGCCCGGCGGCGCCTCAGTGGAATGCGATCTTGCTCTGGAGCTGAACGCTTCCGCCGTTCTGTATGTCAATGGCTTCGGGCGTCTCGAAGGCACGATCATACGCAACAATCCCGGCGATTTCGGCATCCGTTTCAACTGCACGCCCTTGAAGCGCGAGCGTATTGCCGAGCAGCTCATCCTGTTCATGAACCGTGGATTGATCGACGAGGACGATAGCCTGCGCCGTCACGACCGTACGCCGACCAAAGGCATCGCCGCGGTTCACGCGTGCCGACGGCCAGTTTGTCGCATGCGAGGTGATGGACCTCTCGGTCGTGGCGTTTCGCTGAAGACCGATGTGCGCCCGCCGATCGGCGAGTTTGTGCTCATCGGGCAGATGGCAGGCCGCGTGGCGCGTCATCACGATCAGGGCATCGGCATCGAGTTCATCGGAGGCTCGCCTGTGACGTCGACCGCCGAAGGCCTTTCCACCAAAATCGCCAAGGCGCGCTAGCGCCACCGTTTCTGAAATTCAACGCACACAAAAGTTACGTGCATTCACGTTGCCTTTTGTGGCGGCAGGTTGAGTGCCGCACACGCCTTTGCACGGTGCTCCGGCGTGATGTGCTTGGCGACGAGACCAATGGCCATCGCCATCACTGCGGCATCGTCTGTGTAGCCAAGGCCTGCAATGAAATCCGGGATCACATCGAACGGCATGACGAAATAGGCGAGCGCAGCGAGCAGAACGCCGCGCACTTTGCTCGGGGTCGCTGGATCGGCTGCGCAGAAATAAGCGGCTGCGGCGTCATCGGCAAACGGGATATGTCCCGCGACGCGCAGGAGCTTTTTCCAGAAGCCTTCGCGTACCGTACGCTCATTGCGCGCGATGACGGCGGGAAGCTGCGGGGCTGTCGGATCGGGCAAGTCGAGCGTATTGGCCATAGCCTAGTATCCTCCCATCTTCCGTGGCGGAAAAGTGGCTATCGCGTGGCTCAAGCGGCTAGAATTTCCAGAGAGGAGACATTTATGGCCATCGATCAGGGAATTGCAGATACGCCGCAGCCGCTCGCCAGGCTGATCGGAGTGGAGATCATCGAGGCGACGAAGGCGAGGATTGTCGGCAAACTCGTAGTGCGGCCGGAAATCTGCACGACCTTCGATACGCTGCACGGCGGTGCAATCATGGCGTTCGCCGACACGCTGGGCGCGACGGGCGCATTCCTGAATCTGCCGCCTGGTGCGGGAACAACGACGATGGAGAGCAAAACGAATTTCATCGGCTCCGCAAAAGCAGGCTCGACCGTAACCGGTGAGTCCGTAGCGGTTCATGTGGGAAAAAGCACGTCGGTTTGGACGACACGCATCACACGCGATGACGGCAAACTCGTCGCGGTCGTCACCCAGACGCAGATTGTGCTTACCTAGCGTACGCTTTGCGCCGTTTTGCAGGCCAGTCTAAGAGTCCCGCGGCTCCGCTATTCAAGGGAAGGAAACAACATGGAACTGAATTCTTCGATTGCCGCCGTCATCACCGGTGGCGCTTCCGGTCTCGGCGAGGCGACGGCGCGCGCGCTGGCCGCGAAGGGCGTGAAGGTCGCACTGCTCGACATGAATAAGACGAAGGGTGAGGCGGTTGCCTCCGAACTTGGCGGTGTGTTCTGCGAAGCGAACGTCACGGATGAAGCGAGTGTGGTCGCGGCGTTCGAGAAGGCGCGCGGGGCGCACGGGCAGGAGCGCATTCTTGTGAACTGCGCCGGCACCGGCAACGCGATCAAGACCGCGTCGCGCGACAAGAAGACCGGCGAGACGCGCCGCTTCCCGTCCGACGCATTCAACTTCATCATCCAGATCAATCTCGTCGGCACCTTTCGCTGCATCGCGATTTCGGCGCAGGGCATGCTCTCGCTCGATCCGCTGGAAGGCGGCGAGCGCGGCGCAATCGTCAACACTGCTTCGGTCGCGGCGCAGGACGGACAGGTCGGTCAGGCTGCGTATAGCGCGTCGAAGGGTGGTGTGAATGCCCTGACGCTGGTGGTCGCACGCGACCTCGCGCAGGAAGGCATCCGCTGCAACACGATCATGCCGGGCTTGTTCAATACACCGCTGCTCGCGGCCGCGCCCGAGCAGGTGAAACAGGCGCTCGGCGCGCAGGTGCCGTTTCCGCCGCGCCTCGGCAATCCGCCGGAATATGCCTCGCTCGCGCTACAGATGATCCAGAATGGGTATTTCAACGGTGAATGTGTGCGTCTCGACGGCTCGATTCGCATGGCGCCCCGGTAGCCATCGCCTTAGAATCCCCTCATGCTGTATCTGCTCGCGCATGAGGGGAACGGGCAATGCAGGCCGCAATTCTCTCCTGGCACGACTACTTCCTGACCATCGCCGCGGTCAGTGCGACCTTGGCGGGCTTGCTGTTCGTGGGGCTCACGATCAGCCTCGGCCATATGCTGCAAGGCTACGGTTACTTATCCCGCGCGTTCACAGCGCTCTTTATCCAGTTCGAGATGTTGCTGATCGGCCTGTTTGGAATCGTTCCGGCACAGCCGGGCTGGGTGCTGGGCGCCGAATTCGTGGTCACGGGAGCGGCGATCCTTGGCGGCATCTCTGTTTTCGCCTATAACTTTCCGGAGAACGAACAGTCGCATGTGCTCGGTTCGAAAGGTCCGCGTACGGTGCGTGCCTTTCTGGCTTACATTGGAACGTTGCTGCCGGTGCTCGCAGGTATAAGCCTCATTTTGGGCAATGCGCAGGCGCTCTATCTCCTGATCCCCAGCGAGATCGCGTGTCTTTATCTGTCCTTCGGTAACGCATGGGTGTTTGCTGTCGAGATTCCGCGCAGGGCCGCGCTCAGGGTCAATTGAATTTCGCGCATCGTCCCGCTTGCCCTAGGATGCGGATTGGGGCTGACAGGAGAAGTTCCATGAAACGTCTGATTGCGTTTGCTGCGATTGCGTTGCTCTCGAGCAGCGCTGCCTATGCCCAAGAAAGCCCTGTCCGCGCATCGCAAAGCCGGGTCTGCGCGTTGAAAGGCTCGGTGCGTTCTACATTCAGCAACAGCTGCATGGCGGAGAACGTGGGCGCAAGCGTACTGCACGATAACGCCTGCGAAGGCGGCGATATGTGCTCGATGATCTACAAGCCGGTCTGCGGCATCGATCCTGCAAGCGGCAAGGAAGAAACATACTCGGGCATCTGCGTTTCGGAACACGCAAACGCCAAGATCGCGCACGACGGCGAGTGTAAAGCGCCCTAGCGCGCCGCAAGCTCACGAATCTGGCTGTTGGCGAGCGTGAGCTTGGCGATCGACAATTCGCCCGCGCTTTCGAGCGCCGCGAGAAACTCTTCGCGCGTGCCAGTGCGCCTTCGTGTTCCTTGACCCATCGTTTCGCTGCCGCCGCGCCGTCTTCCCGCGTTCCGCTCTCCTTGCTCTTGTCGAGCAGCGAGAGCGCGTCGTTCGTGAGGGCGCGCTGCGCCGAGAACAGATCGTCGTTCAGGCGGCGGATGGCGAGACGATCCCAGTGCTCAGCGCCCACAATGCGCCGCGACAGGCCGCGCAGACGGTCGATACCAACTTCCGCACCCATGGCGAAATAAGCGCCCGCGACGAGATCGACGCTAAGACCCTTGTTGTTGGCGATCTGCGCGATCTCCGGCGCTGTGCCGGATAGGGGCAGCGCGCCGATCTCATCGGCAAGCACGTGCGGAACGCCCGCCTTCTCGAGCTCCGCGATACGATCGAGCGTGTCTTCTTTTCGTATTCGGATACCAACCCTTCGAACGTGCCTTTGAGCTTCTCGAGACCGGAGCGGTAGAGCGCAATGGTGGATGAGAAGTCGGCATCCGCGGGAACGTTGACGATGAACCAGAGACCCAGACGGCGCAAAAGCTCTGCAATCTCAGTATACATCGCGGTCTGCACCGCGGCATCGATCTTGCCGTCGAGCGCGTCGACCTGCTCCTTGAGCTTAGAAAGCCCAAAAGCGCCCTCAGCCACGACGTAAGTGCGCGCGATTTCAGAGACTGGCGCACGCGTCGTCTCCTTCATGCGTGAGACGAACACGGGGCCGGCGAGATTCACGATTCGGTTGGCGAGCACGTCGGTGATGATTTCGCGGCGCAGGCGATGGTTTTCCATCTCGCCGCGGATTTCTGCACCATCATATCGGGGAAATAGCTCGCAAGCTCGAATTCGAAATGCGGATCGTCGGGCAGGGCGCTCGCGATCAGCTCGTCCTTGAGGTCGAGTTTGGAATAGGCGAGCAACACGGCGAGTTCGGGACGCGTCAGGCCCTTTGTCGTTCTGCGCGCGGACGCGGATTTGCGCATCGTCCGGCAGGAACTCCACCGTGCGATCGAGTTTGCCGCGGCTTTCCAGATCGCGCATGTAGCGGCCACGGATGAGGCGGCCGAACGCCTGTTTCAATCGAAGCCTTGGTCAGCAGATCGTCATAGCTTTTGCCGAAGCGCGCGCGACGCGCCTTGTGCAGGATCGTAGGCTTGGGCCACGGCACCTTGTCGAACACGACGAGGCGCAGCGACCGACCCGGCACATCGACGCCATCCCGCAGCGCATCGGTGCCGAGCAGGCAGGCATTCTCCTCCGCACGGAAGAGATCGACCAGCGCGCCGGCATCGAGTTTGTCGGACATGCTGCGCGTAGAGCGTAAGACCGGCTTCGTTCAGCGGCGTGGCGATGCGGCTCTCTACCGCGCGCAAGGTGCGCACGGCGGTGAAGAGACCGAGCGCGCCGCCGCCCGCTGCCATGAACAATTCGCGATAGGCGGCGGCGATCTGGTCGATCTCGCGCCGGTTCACGTCCTTCACCACGAAAATGCGCGCCTGATCGCCATAGCGGAACGGCGAGCCGAAGCTCGCGCGCTTCGGCGGTTCGGGAAGATGATTGGCGCCGGTGCGCACCTCCGCGCTCTGCCAGTCCTCGGCATCGGCGGCGTCGCGCAAGGTGGCCGACGTGATGAGCGCGCCATGCGCGTTGCTGAGCACTTCGCCCGCGAGCGAATGGTGGGGTCGACCCAGTGGCGTTCGAGGCCGACATCGAGATCGCGGCCATCGTCGCGTTCCAGCATGAACCAGTCGATGAATTCGTCGTTGACCTCGCCGGTTTCCAACGCATCGAGCATCTGCATCCAGGCCCGGGAGAAATGATCTTTGCACGCCGCTCCAGCCCGCGCCGCACCGCATCGATGCGCGCACGCTGGAATGTCTCCAGTTCCTTCGTCTTGTCGTCCAGCGTCTTACGCAGATGGTGCGCGAGGCGCAGCAACGGCGCGGTGAGACGTTTGAGGCCACGGCTGAGTTCGCGCGCAGCATCGATGACATCCTGGCCGAGTGGAACGGTCTCGGCTTCGAGCGAATAGAACGCGTCGGCATCCTCGCTGCGCGCGCGGATGTGCTGATGACACGCGGCGAGGAACACTTCGCCCGGTCCGCGTCCGCCGCCGCCGTGCAGCCGCGACATCCAGCCTTCACCGGCGAGAGCGCTCGATGCGGCGACGGCTTCTTCGAGCGCGTGCTTCGCTTCCTCGCTGTCCTCGATCAATCCGTCGAGACGTTCGGGGAGCCGCGTGATCGTGAACGCGCGCGCGCTTCGGGTCCGCGGATCAGCGGCGCATGTCGGCCATCTCGCTGCCGGAGACGAGGGCGGCAAAGCCGCTGTCTGCTGCGTCGAAAAGATGATGGCCCTCGTCGAAGACATAGCGCACACGCCGTTCCGGCGGCGTGTCGGTCGTCTCATCGACGCTCAGCCAATCCTGTGCGGCCTGCGCGATGACGAGCGCGTGATTGGCGACGACAATCGGCGCATGTCGCGCGCGGCGGATCGCACGCTCGATGAAGCAGGCGCGATAGTGCGGACACGCCGCATAGACACATTCGCCCACGTCTGTCTGTGATCTCGCGGAGCGGCAGTGACGCGCCGAGAAAGGCGGGAAAGCCATAACCCGAAATATCACCGTCGGGCGTCGCGGCGATCCAGCGCGCGATGAGGCCGAGGGCTACGGCGCGTTGTCCGGGCGCGAGCGCCGTGCGTTTTTGCTGCTTCCTCGAAGTTCAGCAGGCAGAGATAATTCTCGCGGCCCTTGCGCACGACCGCTTTGTCGTTGCGCTCCGCGGGATCGGGATAAAGCCGCGCGATCTCCTGCATGATCTGGCGTTGCAGGTTGCGGGTGTAGGTGGAGATCCAGAGTCCCGGCCCGTTCTTTTCCGCCCACACACTTGCGGGGTGCGAGATAGCCAAGCGTCTTGCCGACGCCGGTGCCCGCTTCGACCAGCGCGATACGCGGCGCGCCGACGCGTTCGCGCGCGGTGAAGGCATAAGACGCAGCGTCCGTGTACGACGCCTGCTCGGGACGCGACTCTCCGGCGAGACCGACAAGCTGCTGCAACCGCGCGCGTGCCATCATCCGCATTGACGGGCAACGAGCCCGGCTTGTCCGGCGCTGCATCGTCTTCCCATGCCGGCAGACCGCGCCAGGTTTCGAAACCAGCGATGGGCGAGAGTTTTTCTTCCGTGCGCCCGATGGCTTCGAGAATGTGTGTCGACCAGCGCCATCCCGACTTGCCCATCGTCTCGGTGAGCGGACGGAGCGCCGCGCGTGCTTTCTCGTCAAGGCGCGCGAGTTCGCCGAGCAGATGCTCCGCCGCCTCGCGCAACACGCGCGCGGACTCCTCCGGCGTGTGTGGGATGTCGAGTCCGAGACAGCGCGCGAGTCCCAGCGCGCTCGGTACGCAGGGCTGTCCCGGCCGCACGAACACGAACAGTTTCCAGCACATCGAACAGCGCCGCGGCGGGGTTGGTCTTCAGACGTCCCGCGACGAACGCCGCATGCGCGACGATGACATTGCCGGAGCGGAACAGATGCCGCGCTTCATCGATCCGCGCGCGCGCACAACTGCCGTCCACGGCGCAAACAACCGCGCCACCCGTCGCAGGCACAAGCGCAGGCAGATCAAGGCGCGGCACGATTTCGTTCGGCATTTGTACTTGTAGGCCGGACGCGGGTAAGATGAAAAGAGACGATGCCTAGCGTTGGAAGCCGATGAAACAGATCACCAAACTGCTCCTTGTCGTTGCCGTGGCGCTCACGGCGACAGCCTGCGACCGCCATCATGATCGGGGAGACCGGGGTGAACGTCATCATAGCGAGCGTCACCACCGCGACCGGGACGCCGACTGAACCGGAAGTTTTGCGAAGAAATCCAGAATTACGCGCGACCAGACGGACGCAACGAGCAAGTCGTACATGGTCTGCCTCCGCGACAGGCAATGCGGGACAGCAATCTGTCCGGCTGATCTTTGAACGCCTTCGCGCGCCGGGCCGGGCGCTTTGCTCACGTGAAATAATATCCATCGGATGGACGGATGCCGCCAAAACGTCTGCTCAAACGGCCGTCTGAAAGCGAATTGGCGCGATTGACGCGGTCCCTTACGAGGGCATAGCTTCGCGGCCCTTTTTGAAACGCCCTGCTTTTAAGGATTTCCAATGTCTTCCGGCGATTTGCGCGATGCAGCTCTTGCGGCCAAGGGCGTGGCCGTTCGAGGAAGCGCGCAAGGTTGTCGCGCGCCTGGAACGTCGCGCCGCTAAGGCGAAGAAGTAAAGGAAGTTCTGTTCGAGACCGGCTATGGCCCGTCCGGCCTGCCGCATATCGGCACCTTCGGCGAAGTCGCGCGCACGACATGGGTGCGGCGCGCATTTCAGTTGATGCGGCCGGATGTGAAGACGCGATTGCTCGCGGTGTCGGACGACATGGACGGTCTGCGCAAGGTGCCGGACAATGTGCCGAACAAGGAGATGATGACCGCGAATCTCGGCAAGCCGCTGACGTCGATCCCCGATCCGTTCGGCACGGCAGAGAGCTATGGCCACAACATGAACGCACGGCTGTGCGCGTTCCTCGACCGCTTCGGCTTCGATTACGAGTTCGGCAGCGCGACGCAACTCTACAAATCCGGCATCTATGACGATGCGTTGCTGCATGTGCTGAAGGAATACGATCGCGTGATGGCGGTGATGATCCCGACGCTCGGCGAAGAGCGGCAGCAGACCTACTCGCCGTTTCTTCCGGTGTCGCCGCGCTCCGGCAAGGTGCTGTTGGCGAAAGTCGTGGGCCGCGACGAAGCGAAGGGTACGATCACCTACATCGAGGAAGACGGCAGCGAGGAAACCGTTTCCCGTCACCGGCGGTCACTGCAAGCTGCAATGGAAGCCCGATTTCGGCATGCGCTGGGCCGCGCTCGGCGTCGATTTCGAAATGTTCGGCAAGGACCACCAGCCCAATCAGGGCCTGTACGATCGCATCTGCCGGATTGCGGGCGGCGAGCCGCCGGAGCATTTCGTGTTCGAACTGTTCCTGGACGAACATGGCCAGAAGATCTCGAAGTCGAAAGGCAATGGCATCACCATCGAGGAGTGGCTGACCTATGGGCCGGAAGAGTCGATCGCGCTCTTCATGTTCCAGAAGCCGCGTACGGCGAAGAAGCTACATTTCGATCAGATCCCGAAGGCGGTGGACGATTACATCGCGCTGCTCGCGCAGTATCGCGAGACCAACGATCCCACGGCGCGAATCGAAAATCCGGTCTGGCATATCCACAACGGCAATCCGCCGGATGAGGTTTATCCTGTCAGCTTCGCGCTGCTGCTTACACTGGTGAGCGCATCGAACGCGAACGACCGCAATCTTCTGTGGGGCTTCATCCGCGCCTACGCGCCGGAAGCGCATCCCGACAGCAATCCCGGGCTCGACCGTCTCGTGGGCTATGCGCTGCGCTACTACGAAGATTTCGTGAAGCCGACGAAGCAGTACCGCGCGCCGACGGACAAGGAGCGCGCGGCGCTGGGCCGAACTCGCCGATGTTCTGGAGGAATTCGGCAAGGAGCGCGATTCCGAAAAGGTGCAGTTCGAGATCTACGAGATCGGCAAGCGCCATGCCTTCGATCCGCTGCGCGACTGGTTCAAGGCGATCTACGAAGTCGTGCTTGGCCAGACACAAGGCCGCGCTTCGGCTCCTTCGCCGCACTTTATGGCTGCAAGGAAACGGCCGCGATGATCCGCGCGGCGCTCGTATCTTAGCGGTCCTGTTTTACGACAGCGTAGAACATGGCATCAAGCTGGATGCGCGCGACGTCCCGCATGAGCTTTCCGAGCGGGGGAGCCGCTTGTTCCGAGACAGCGATGAGCTTCAGAAACTCTGTTTTGTTGATCTGCGCGATTCTGTCGAAGGTCTCCTCGGCGTCGTTCCTGCCGGCGTCGCGCATGATGCGTAGAAGTTGGCTTTTGCCAGCGCCGGAAAATCTTTGTGACCCAGCAGCATGTAAGAAAGCGTAATGCGCCCGCTCTCGATCTTCACGTCGGGGTAAAAAGGTCTGCGCTTTGGATCCAGATCGATGTCGCCCCGTTCGATGGCGACTTCGCCGGATGGCGTGTAAATGCCCATTCCGATGCTGAGAGCGAACGGTTGTCCCTTGCTGGCGAACCCCCAATATCGGAAGATGTCGAACGCGTCTGTGAGGCCGTATCGCGCCAAAATCTCGCCGTCGAAGCTGCCCGAAAGGGTTATGCCGTCTTTGCGATCGAAAACCGCTCCATCCGGCCCATGATTTACAAGCTCGATGACAGGCATCAGGACGCTGTTCCCTTTATACCTGATAGCGCGTGCGCCGAAATAGCATTGACGGATGGCGGCTTCTGTGGGGCCGGAAAGCCATCGGTTCACGCCCAACGGCGATGCCAAATGTGCGCGCAATTCCGTGGGAGCTTCGGCAAGCATTCTCAGCAGTGCTTCCGTTTGGCCGCGATAGACGCCCCACGAAAAATCGCGCTGATAGGAATCCAGAAAGGCGCGCTCCCGCGCTCCGACGGACGCATCTTCGTGCCAGCGAAAATCGTTGCCGTCGAAGCCGATATATTTGGTCTCGACCAAAAGCGATTCCGGGACGTACAACTTGACCGGCTTGGACGGATCGCAGGGAAACAAGCCGCGCCCGAACCGGCCTTCTTTTAGAATGATATTCTCCGCCACCCCGCCGAGCGCGCGAAACTCATCCAGCATGCCGTCCATGAAGCAGCCATGTAAGGGATCATAGCGCCGGATTTCCAAAACCAAATACCGTGCGTGCTTCCGCCCAAATGATGCGGTTCTAAAGCTCTCGCGTGCCGACGGCGTGGGACATGGCGTCGAGTTGGATGCGCGCGACATCGCGTATCAGCCGTCCGGTTTGCGGCGCAGCGTGTTCCGAGACCGCGATCAGCTTCAGGAACTGCGAGATGTTGATCTGCTTGATCCTGTCGAACATCTCTTCGGCATCGCTGCGTCCGGCATTGCGCATGATACGGTAGAAATTGGCCTTCGCGAGCTTCGGAAAGTTCTTGTGCCCGAGCATCATGTAGGAAAGCGTGATGCGCCGGCCCTCGATCTTTACATCGGGATAAAAGGGCCGACGCTTTGGGTCCGTGCTGACGTCGCCCCGTCCGATAACGATTTCCCCGGCTTCGGTTTGGAGTGTCAGCTCCAAGCTGAGCGCAAAAGGCTGCGATTCGCTGGCAAAACCCCAATTGCTGAAGATGTCGAGCGCATCGGTGAAGCAGTACCGAACCAATATCTCGTCTTCGAAGACGCCCGAAACGCGGATGCCATCCTCCTTGTCGAACGAAACCGGAGTATGGCTATGGTTGACGAGTTCCACGACGGCATCAGAACGCTGCGTTGCTTATAGGTGATATGACGCGTCGCGAAATAACGCTCGCGCACCTCAGCCGCGGTCGGGCCGCCAAGCCAGTACGTGGCATTAAAAGGCGCCTCGAGCATCGCGCGCAGCTCCTGCGGCGCTTCCAACAACATTCTCAGCAGCGTTTCGGTATAGTTTTGGTTTGTGCCCCACGAAAAGTCGCGTTGATATGCTTCGAGAAACGCGCGCTCGCGCGCGCCGACCGGTGCTTTCGGGTGCAAGCGAAAGGAACCATCGCTGTCGAATGTGATGTATTTGGTATCGATGAGCAGCGCCTCCGACGCGTGAAGCTCGATCGGTTTTGATGGGTCGGCAGGAAACAGTCCCCGCCCCAATGGGCCGTCTCTCAGGCAGATATTCTCCGCTGTCCCGCCGAGCGCCCGAAACTCGTCGAGCATGTCGTCCCATGATGAAGCCATGGGATCATCATAACGCCACGCGGCAAAAATCAAATCCCGCAAGCACGGTTTTGTGCATTCCTACTGGCTCGCCCAGATGATGCGATGGACGAAGATGATGTCGCTCAGCGGGAACGCGCGGTCTTCATGCGCGGGGTTGAGCGAGCGCAGTTCGATGCGTTGTGCCGTCATGCGGTGCAGAAGCTTCGCCATCACTTCGCCTTCCAACGTCTTGACCACCACGCGGTCGCCGCGGCGCGGATTGGTCGCGGGCGACACCACGATGCGATCGCCATCGCGATAGACGGGTTGCATCGAGTCGCCCGTGATTTCGAGCGCATAGGCATGTTCGTCGGCGAGTTCTGGAAACGCGATTTCTTCCCAACCATTGCCAGCCGGGAATCCCGCATCGTCGAAGAAGCCGCGCGAACCTGCCTGCGCCATGCCGATCAACGGCACCATCCGTGTGCGCGCCGAGATGCCCTCGACCAGCGACACGAATTCGTCGAGTGTCGCGTTGGTGGCGCTGAGCACTTTCGAAATGCTCTCGGTCGATGGCCAGCGCAGTTTCCCGGTGGCGTCGCCACGCTTGCTCTTGTTAAAGGTGGTGGGATCGAGTCCGGCGAGTTTCGCCAATCCGGAAGGCGAAAGTCCGTTGCGGGCGGCGAGCGCGTCGAGCGCGCTCCAGATTTGTTTGTGGGTCAGCATCGGGCTAAGAAATGGGTCCGATTTGGCGGGAATAATTCCTATATCGTTTTGAAGGGCTGGTCCAGAGGAAAGTCATGATCGATCTGGCCGCGCGTGCCTTGAGACTGCTTCCCGCCGAGCCTGCCCATCGCGCAACCATCGGACTCGCCTCGGCTTTTGGGTTCCTGATTCCACCGGCCAGGCCTGACGACCCCCGGCAGGCCGTTGGAGGCTTTCGGCCTGCGCTTTCCCAATCCCGTCGGGCTGGCGGCCGGATTCGACAAAAATGCCGAGGTTCCCGACGCGATGCTGAGATTCGGATTCGGCTTTGTCGAATGCGGAACGCTCACGCCGCGCCCACAGGCGGGCAATCCGAAGCCGCGTCTGTTTCGCCTGCGCGAAGATCGCGCGGTGATCAACCGCATGGGCTTCAACAATGACGGGATGGAGGCGGGCCGCGCGCCGTCTCGCGCGCCGCGAACGCCGCGGCATCGTCGGTGTCAATATCGGCGCAAACAAGGACAGTGAAGATCGCATCGCGGATTACGCGCGCGCGTTCGAATGTCTTTCGCCGGTTGCCGACTATGTAACGATTAATGTTTCGTCGCCGAATACGCCGGGGCTGCGCGGCCTTCAGAATCGAGAAGAACTCCAGCGGCTGCTCGATACGCTGACAGCCACGCGCGGATCGGCGCACATGCCCGCTGCTGCTCAAGATCGCGCCGGATATCGATGAGCACGCGATGGACGACATTGCCGCTGTCGTTCTCGGGTCGAGCATCGAAGGGCTGATCGTGTCGAACACGACCGTCGAGCGTCCTGCTTCTTTGCAAAGTTCGAACGCCAAAGAGACTGGCGGACTTTCTGGAAAGCCATTGTTTGCACGCTCCATAGAGGTCTTGAAGGCGATGCGTCAACGCGTCGGCACGCGGGTCGCGCTTGTCGGCGTCGGCGGCGTTTCCAGCGGCGCGGATGCGTATGCGAAAATTCGGGCGGGGCGCGAGTTTGGTGCAGCTCTACACGGCACTTGCCTATGAAGGTCCCGGTCTGGTCGCGCGCATCAAGCGCGAGCTTCTGGAATGTCTCTCGCGCGACGGCTTTGCGCATGTAAGCGATGCCGTTGGCGTCGAAGTCACCTAAGCAGGAAATGCCCACGAAAGCTGGCGATGGGTTTGGCGGTGTCTTCCTGCCACATTTCGGCGCGCGCGCTCACCACACGCCGCCCCTGCCGTGCAAGCCAGGCGCGGGCATGGCTTTCGACTGCGCGGCCGCTACGCAGATAGTCGACCGTGATGTCGACAGGCTTGGGCAGCTTGTCTGCGCCCGTCTCCCAGATCGTCTGCACGATGGCGGCGGTCTCCAGCAGCGAGCCCACGACACCGCCATGCAGCGCGGGCAGAATGGGATTGCCGATCAGCTTGGCGTCAAACGGCATGTCGAGGATCAGCACGCCGTCTTCGATACGCGCGATAAGGCCCAGCCAAACGCAATAAGGGACAGTTTGCAGAATCGCATTCGGGTCCGCTTTACCGCCGGATTTGAGAAAAATCCATCAGCGCGCCCCCAGCCGCGAGATCGGCATGAGCATGAAGGTGCCGGTCGCGATCGCGATCGGATCGTCGATGGCGGTGTGGAAGGCGCGCGCGCGGGCGAATGCGATCTCGCGCGTGAGCTTGAGGCACTCGGCTTCGATCAGAATTTCTTCGAGCGGCGTCGCCGGCTTCATATAGTCGATGCGCAGGTCCAGCGTCGCCATCCCCATCGGCGTTTCGAGCGCGCAGCCGATCGCCATGCCGCAGGCCTGATCCAGCATCGCTGTGATGACGCCGCCATGCACCACACCTGTCGCCGGATTGCCAACGAGCTTCTCGGAATAGGGCAGGCGCAAACGCGCAATGCCCTTCTTGAACGCGACGAGTTCGCTGCCGAGTGCGCGCAGGAACGCCGTCTGTCCCATGCCCTGCGCCATGGCCTGGCGCCAGAACTCTGCAGGTTCGCTCATGCAACGTTGATAACGGCGCGGCTTTTCCGGTCAATGCCCGAAAAGTTGACGGTTCGTCATTAATAGTTAGACTCCGTTCATGGAAAGCATTGTCATAAATCCCACACCGGCCAGAGCTCCCAAGGAAAGCGCGAGCAGACCAAGATTCAGAACCGCCAGATCATTTTGGAGGCGGCACGCGGCGTCTTCGCGGAAATGGGCTATGGCGCGGCGACCGTGCGCGACATCATCCGCGCGACGCCTTTGGCCTCGGGCACGTTCTACAATTACTTCAAGTCGAAAGAAGAGATTTATCAGGCCATCCGCGACGAAGCGGCGCTCGCCATACGTCCGCAACTGCGCGAGGAGCGCCAGAAGGCTGCGACCGTCGAGGAATTCATCTCCGCCACGTTCCGCACCTTCTTCGAGGTCGTGACGCGCGACGAGATGAATTTCCGCAGTATCCGCCACAACGCCGATGTCTCTCGCATGCGAGTCGATACGCCGGAGGTCGTCGCGGGTTTCGATGAACTGCGCGAGGACATCGAGGCGGGTATTGCCAAAGGCGTGTTTCCCGCCGATCGATGCGGATTACCTGATGGCCGCGATCGTCGGGGTGGCGTTCGAGATCATGGACCACATCCTGCGCCGCGAGAACCGCGATCCGAAAGCGGCGGCCGATTTCGCGACCGCCCTTCTGCTCGGCGGCATCCGTGCGCTCCCGCATGCGGATGCCGCGTCCAAGCCGGACGCCGCATGAAGGCGCTTGTGTGCCGCGAGATCGCGGACGATATCGGAACGCTTCGGATCGAAGACATCGATTTGCCGCCGCCCGGTGCGGGTCAGGCGCGCGTGCGCATCCGCGCTGCGGCTGTGAACTTTCCCGATATCCTCACGGTACAGGGCAAGTATCAGCACAAGCCGACGCTTCCCTATGTGCCCGGCACCGAAGGTGCTGGCGATGTCATCGCCGTCGGCGACGGCGTGACGAATGTGAGGGGTGGCGACCGTGTGATCGTGGGCGGGCTCGGCTGTTTTGCGGAAGAGGCGCAAGTCGCGGTGACGGCGCTGCGGCCAATTCCGTCTGGTGCGGACTATGCGACAGCCGCGGGATTTACCGCCGCCTATCTCACCGCCTATGTCGGTCTCGTGCGCCGCGCTCGGATTGAAAGAGGCGAATGGCTTCTGGCGCATGGCGCCGCCGGCGGGCGTCGGTTTGGCCGCGGTGGATCTTGGCAAGGCGCTCGGCGCGCGCGTGATTGCGACCGCATCGACGGACGAGAAGCGCAGCTTCCTCAAAAACTATGGTGCCGATCACGTGCTGTCGTCATCCGGCTTTCGCGAAGAGGTGAAGGCGCTGACTGACGGCCGCGGCGTGGATGTGATCTACGACCCCGTCGGCGGCGACGTGTTCGATGAATCCACGCGCTGTATTGCGTTCGACGGGCGTTTGCTCGTCGTCGGTTTCACCAGCGGACGAATCCCGACGGTGTCCGTCAACATTCCGCTCATCAAAGGGTTCTCTGTCATGGGGATGCGCGCCGGAGAATACGGCCGCAAGTTTCCGCAGAAGGGACGCGAGAATATCGCAGCCCTCGATGCCATGCTCGCGGACGGAAAACTCCACCCGCACGTCTGCGCGCGCTTTCCCCTCTCGCAAGCCGTGGACGCGATGCGTATGCTTGAGGATCGCAAAGCCATCGGCAAGGTGATCGTCGAGCCTTAAATAGGGCAGGTGTCGTGGAAGCGGTTGAGGTCCACCACGCGCTGGCCGCGCGGCGACAACGACAGCACGTCCACGAAGCGGTGGCCGCGCACGATGTCGTCCGGGCCGTAGGAATAGCGCGCATAGATCGTCTCGGCCATGGTGGCATCGGCGCCGGATAGCAGCGCTACGACCTCCATCTGTTTGTCGACCATGTCGTTTTCGCTCACGCCATAGAGCGGCTGCTCTGATCGATACGATGCATGATGGTCCAGGAAAGCGCGAACAGCGATGTGCGCGCGCGGACCAGGCTCAGCTCCTCGAACCGCCGCATGACGATGCCCTCGCTGCTCACGTGCTGGCGCTGCGAGCGTAACTGTCACAGTGGCGTCGAGCACCTGATTGCCGCGCTGGTTCGCGGTGCGAAACATGAGCGTCGGCACGCCGTCGAACGGCGAGATCACCGCAACTTTGGAGAATATGACGCGCGCGAAAGGCCGCGAGAAGCGCGCGAAGATCATCCCGGTAAACAGGGCGAGCACGATATAGCCGGTGAACGCCTCGACGATAACGAGGATGTTTACATAGGCCGATTTCGGCACCATGACGCTGTAATTGATTGAGCCGATGGTCTGGGCGCTGAAGATGAATGCATCCCAGAAATTGCCGGGCCGCGCGTGATCGATGCCGCCGCGATCGATGACATAGGCAAGGGCGAAAACCGCATTCACCGCGACGAAAACGCCCGCGAGGCCCAAGAAGAACAGCCACCACGGTGCGCGTAGCACGATATGATAGAGATCGGTGTAACGGCCCGTGTCCTGGCCTTTGACGATGGCGAGCCGTTCCCGCGGCCGGAACGCCCCGGTGCGAAACGCCGGCGATGGCGGAGGCCGTTTGGGATCGAGAGGCGTGCTCACTGCGCAGCTTGAAACGGTAACATCAAGGCTGCCCAGGCGCCCGCGTGCCGCGCAGCAACCCATCGACGCTCAGATCTTCGTCCAGCAAAGGCCAATGGATACCGTGGCCGGCCGCGGACACTTCCCAGACCGAGCACTTTTGCGGCGAGGCGCTCATCAGTTTGGGAAACCAGTCGAGCGGCGCGCTGACCTGCCCTGCCATCGCGAAGGACAACAGTCAGCATCGACGATGAAACCTTTACGTCCGCAACGCGCGGGTCAGCGATGGTCGCCGAAATATTCATCCCAGGCCTCAAGAAACTTATTTCGTTCGCTTTGCACTTTATCTTCGACGATACGCAGTTCGCGATCCGTAAAGCCGATCCTGCGCGCCAATCGAACGGGATCGAGCCAGTACTTTACCGTATTTCCGTCCTTATCGACATGGATATGCGCCGGTTCGGCACCTTCGTTGCTGAAGAAATAGAAGCGGTATCCCTTCCAGCGCAGAACCGTCGGCACCTCAATATCCCCGCGCCTTGAGATAGGCGGCCCATTTCGCGGTCCTCTCGCGCCCCAATTCGTGCAGATACTCCCACGAATAAAGGCCAGTGTCGTGGCCATCGTCGAAGCAGATGCGGACGGCGTAATTGCCGACGGGCTCCAGCCGATCGATCTTTATGTTCTCTTTGCCGGTCACAACCTGCTTCTGACCGGGGCCATGGCCTTGCACTTCGGCGCTCGGCGACTCCACACGCAGATATTCGGCGGGCAGCCCGAAGCGCTGGCCGTTGTCGTACACAATGGTGAAGGTCGTCCTGGCGCTGTCGAGACGCAGCTCGGTCGGCCAGGGACGCGCCGCAGCTTCGGTCACGTCGCGTCGCGCTCGGCGTCGGTCAACCCGCGCGCTTCGCCGGGCAGCATGATCGGGATGCCGTCCCGGATCGGATAGGCGAGCCCCGCGGCGCGGCTGATCAATTCCTGCTTCTCGCGGTCATAGGTCAGCGTGCCCCTGGTAATCGGGCAGACGAGGATTTCCAGCAGCTTGGCGTCCGGCTCCATCGTGTCCTCAGTTCATCGACGTGGAACCGCGAGGGCCCGCACCCGACATCTCCAGAAGCGCCGTCAAAACCACGACGCGCTCTTCCCAATTTCCGGCTTCGAGGAGTGCCTGTTTCTCTGCTGGCTCGAAGGGGCAAAGCATCGACAGCGCGTTCACCAGCGCCTCGCCCGGTGCGTTCATCACGCTCCGCCAGTCGGCTTTCAGGTCGCGTTGCGCGAGATAGGCTTTCAGCGCGCCAAGAAGTCTCTCGCGTGGAAACTCCGCTTCGTCCGCTTCGGCCAGATCGCCGGAATGGGGCGCAAAATCCGCGCGTACCTGACGGTACGGCGTCGTGACTTCAAGTTCTTCCCCGATGCCAAAGCGGCAGATGCCGGACAGCGTAATCAGGTAACGGCCGTCATCGGTCTCGCGATAGGCGACGATTCGCCCCGCGCATCCCACCGCGGACAGCTGCGGCTTCAGCGTGACTTCTTCGCGCTCCGCAGGCTGAATCATGCCGATCAGCCGGTTGCCGGACAGAGCCGCATCGACCATCGCCAGATAGCGCGGTTCGAACACGTTCAGTGGCAATTGTCCGCGCGGGCAGCAACAGCACGCCGCTCAGCGGAAAGATCGGCAGTGTCGCTGGAAGGTCGTCGATGTTGTGATAGCGGCTCATCGCGCGTCTTTACGAAAACAGGATGGAAGAAAGTTTGCGCCGCGCGTCGAGCGTACGCTGGTCTGTCGGCCCCATCGCCTCAAACAATGTGACGAGCTGCTTGCGGGCGGCTTCCTCGTTCCATTTGCGGTCACGGCGAACGAGTTCGAGAAGCTGCTCGATCGCGCCGTCGCGGTCGTCCGCGCCATCCAGTGCCATGGCCAGATCGTAGCGCGCCTGATGATCCTTGGGATCGGTGTCGAGCTTGGCCCGCAATGCACCGGTCTCGCCGGCTTTGACGGCGGCTTGCTCACGCAGTTTCAGTTCGGCCTCGACAGCCCGGATTGCTTCGTCGGTCGCGCCGTCGGGACGGACGAGTTGCAGCGTGGTCTTCGCGCGTTCGACATCGCCGCTCTTGAGGTAGCATCGCGCAAGACCGGCCACGGCTTTGGGATGTCCGGGCTCGTCCTGGAGAACATGCGCGTAGGCCTGCGCCGCCATCGTCACGTCGCCGGCATTAAAGGCCTCTCGGCGGCGGCAAGAACTTCTTCCGCGTGATCGTGACCGCCGTGTCCGCCTGTCAGTTGCTGGACGAAGGCACGGATCTGGCTTTCCGGGACCGCACCCATGAAGCCATCGACCGGCTGGCCGTCCTTGAAAGCGTAGACGGTAGGAATCGACTGGATACGCAATTGCTGCGCGATCTCCGGATTCTCGTCGATATTGACCTTGACCATCTTCACGGCGCCCTTGGCGTCGTTGACGGCTTTCTCGAGCTGAGGGCCCAGCGTTTTGCATGGCCCGCACCAGGGTGCCCAGAAGTCGACGATCACGGGGACTTCGCGGCTGGCTTCCAGCACGTCGGCCGCGAAGGTCTCGAGCGAGCTGTCTTTAATGTAAGGGCCGGACGCGCCACTCCCTGCCTCGGCTTCACCAGAAGGCTTGGGAGAAGCGATGGGGCGTCCGCCGGGACCGATCAATGCCATGGAAAGACTCTCTTTGTTCCTTGGCCGGAACATGGGGGGCGAGGCGGCGAAAGAAAAGACCCAAGTCCGGCGGCTCCCAATATAACGCCTGGAACCGACGCCCGGTATGTCGTCAGCCGGGCGTGTTCTCCGGCAGGGCCTCGATTATCGGCGTATGGCCGCAGGACGCGATGAATTTGAGCAGATTGTCTTTGCTCACGGCGATGGTGCGGTCATTGCGAAGCGGGTGGTAGTTCAGCGGCTCCCTGCTTCAGCATCTCCGCATCGAGCACGACGCGGACCTTGTGATCCGTGTCATTCATAAGCGCGAACGGTGTCACCGAGCCGGGCGGCACGCCCAGCGTCTCGATCAGAAGCTCGCCGGAGCCGAACGAGAAGCGTGGTGCGCCGATCTGTTTGGACAGCGCGTTGAGATCGAGCTGGAAATCGTCGCGCAGCACGACGAGCCAGAGTCCTCCCTTCTTGTCTTTCAGGAACAGGTTCTTGGTATGGCCACCGGGTTGCGAGAGATTGACTTGTAAAGCCTCTTCAACCGTGAACACCGGCGCATGAGCATAGTGCGTCCACGCGATGCCAAGCGCACGGAGGCGTACGTACAACAGGGCTTCGCGTGCGTCAGCATCAATCATGCTCGTCGTCTTTCGCCTTGAGATCGGTAGTGTCGTAGGTATAGGTGATGAGATCTCCGGGCAGGCAATCGAGTACGGCGCAGAGCTTTGCCAACGTGAAAAACCTGACGCCGCGGACCTTGCCGGTCCGGAACAGGGAAAGGTGTGTCTCGCTGACGCCGATCAGGGCTGCAACCTGTTTGGCCTTCATCTGACGTTTTGCGAGCACTTCGTCGAGTGTGATCCGGACGGGCATCAGAACATCTCGTCGAGTTCGGTTTGCAAGGCGCGGCGCGCATGAGCACGCGGCTCACAACTGTGAGCGAAAGACCGACCGCGCCGAGCACGAGGCCTGAGACATCGAAGGCGATCCAATAGCCCGGTCCGTCGCCGAGTATCCGCATGACAAGCGGCACCACGAACAGACTCGCCGCCGCGCCGGCCGCGAGACACAGGCCGACGCGGTTCAGCATTGTCGCGATCGTCGGCGCGAAAAAGTCGCCTTTCGCGAAACCTGCCAGCGCGATCCGGATGCCCCAAAGCGCAGTGAGATAGAACACTCCGGCAATATCCTGACGGCCTGAACACTCAACGTGTTCATCGCGTCAGGCCGGTCGCCGTGACGCCAGAGGTCGATGAGGGGGGACACTGAAACGCTCGAGTACGGTCAGCACCGCGAGGGCGACGAACAGGACGCTCAACACGTTGCGCAACCCGGCGCTGCGGCTGCGGATGTCGGTGGCCGACACGGTTCCTCCTATTTAAGTTTGACTTAAATTTCTGGACAAAGTATTTAAGCCTTATACCAACTTCATCAGAGAGTCACATGTACTGCGTCGAGACGTCCGGCCTCGTCCACGCCTATCGGGGCGGGGGGAGGATTTGAACGGTGTCAGCCTGAAAGTGCCTGAGGGAAGCATTTACGGGTTCCTGGGCCCCAATGGCGCGGGCAAGACCACCACTCTGCGGCTCATTCTCGGCCTTATCCGTGAGCAGCAGGGGGCCGTTGCCATCTTCGGCAAGGCGCTCGATACGGATCGCCGCGCGATCCTGAAAGATGTCGGCGCACTGATCGAAAGCCCTTCTCTCTACGAGCACCTCACCGCGGCCGAGAATCTGGAGGTGCTGCGCAAAATCTATCGCCGTCCAGAGGCGCGCGTGCGCGAGGTGCTGGACCTGGTGGGTCTTACTGATGCGACGGACAAACGCGCGGGCCGCTTCTCGCTCGGTATGAAACAGCGCCTCGGCATCGCGATGGCGTTATTTCACGAGCCGAAGCTTCTCATCCTCGATGAGCCGACAAACGGCCTCGATCCCAATGGCATCGTCGAGATCCGCGCGCTTTTGAAAGAGTGCAACCGCCGCTACGGCACGACTATTCTGGTGTCGAGCCATCTGCTCGCCGAGATCGACAAGCTTGTCAGCCATCTGGGCATCATCGCGGATGGGCATCTCATATTTCAGGGTGAACTGGACGCATTGAAAGAGAAAGGCCGCGCTACCGTCGTCTTCACCACGAGCCAGGGCTTGCTGATCCGCGAAGGACTTTCAAACGACGAAATCGCAGCGCTGAACCGTTCGCTGATTGCGGAGGGTGTCGATGTCCACGCCATCGAGCCGAAAGGCGACGATCTGGAAGCGATCTTCATGGATATGATCGGGGGCCGCGGCGATGGCGTTCACTGACAGTCTTGGGAGCGAGTGGCTGAAAACGCGTCGCAGCCTAGCGTCGCAGCTGGTGATTGTCGGCGCCTTGTTCACGCCGGCCATCGTTATTGGCACGCGGTTGCTGCATTTGAGCAAAGCGGCCGCACTCTCGGCCAAGCCCGATTTCTGGCCGTCGCTCTGGCACAGTTGTTGGGAATCGATGGCGATCTTCTTTCTGCCCATGGGCGCGATTCTCGCCACCGCACTCGTGACCCAGATCGAAGTTCGCAACAATGCGTGGAAGCACGTCCATACGCTGCCGCTGACGCCGGCGACGATCTTCTTTTCCAAGCTCCTAGTGATATTCGTCCTGATGGCTGAGTTCGTGACGCTGTTTGTGCTCGGCGTCTATCTGGCGGGTGCTTTGCCGGCGATCCTGTCTGGCGTCGCGGTTCCGCTGAACGCCCCGATCGGAAGCTTCGTGCGGGATGCAGCGTTCTACTTCCTCGACACGCTACCCATCGTGGCGATCCAGTACGCGCTCGGTCTTCGCTTTAAGAGTTTTCTGGTTCCCGTCGGCATCGGATTTCTCGCTTGGGTCGCGGCGCTTGCGGCGTTGTCGTCGAAGTTCGGCGCATGGCTGCCTTATGCTTACACGATGCTTGATTATCTGAGAGGCGATACGCACGGCAAAGCTGCCGTGCCCGCGTTCGACATTCATCTGGCCGCGCTCGCATGGTGCGGGGCGGCCCTCGCTATCGGCTACATCCTGTTCGCAACGAGACGCGATAAGGCTTAAGGCACCAGACGCTTAATCCATTCCGGCAGCGCGAAGCACGCGGCATGGATGGCGGGGTTATAGTAGTCGGTTTTGAGCTTCGCCCTCTTATAGGCAGCCGTCGCTTTACGGATACCGGCCGGTGTTCCGAGCTTCGCTTTGCCTTTGCACGCCCAGCTCAGCGCCATGAAGCCGCCGATATAAGTCGGGACCACGGAGAGATAGAGACCGGACGAGGGGAAGAAGTGCGCCAGTTCCTCCAGCGCCTCTGTAATCTCCCATGGCTGATAGAACGGCACGCCGGTCTGGAAGGTCGCAAAGCCGCCGGGTTTCAGCGCACCCCTGATGCGGTCATAAAAGGTGTCGCCAAACAGCGCCTTGCCGGGGCCGACGGGATCCGGGCGGTCTGCGATGACGAGACCGAAACGGTTCTTGGACTCCTTGCGGCCTAGATATTCGAAGGCGTCGGCGATCTCGATTTTCAGGCGCTTGTC
Organism: Rhizomicrobium sp.; assembly: GCA_037201525.1. Lineage (GTDB taxonomy): Bacteria > Pseudomonadota > Alphaproteobacteria > Micropepsales > Micropepsaceae > Rhizomicrobium. The sequence continues at coordinate 65,369 of JBBCHP010000018.1, forward strand.
CTTGAACGCCTTGGCGTTGAACTCGGCGAAATGTTCCTTGCAGCGCTCGACCACCTGGCCGTCGATGTCCACCAGAACGACCTCTTTGACGCCTTTGTGCTTCAACGCTTCGTCGGCGATGGAGAGATCGCCGCCGCCGACGATCATCACGCGCTCGACCCTGCCGTGCTCGAGGATCGGCAAATGTGTCAGCATTTCGGCGTAGGCGCTTTCGTCACGCGTCGTAACCTGGACGATGTCGTCGAGCGTCATCACGCGCCCGTTGGCAACGGTGTCGAAAATCTTAATTCGCTGATACTTGCTCTTCTCATCGACGAGAGGTTGGCCGACGATCTCCATGCTCTGCGCGTAGCCCTTGTGCAGACGCTCCTGAAACGCTTTTGGCATCGGTTTTTCCTCTCTCAAACGACTCCGCGAGCGGCGGAAGGCGCGCTCGTATAAAACTGGCGTGCTGCGCTGTCTATCGCCGCTCACCGCTGCCTCAACGATGAAGAAATGTGACAGCGAGCGTGTCCGAGCGACACGCGTTCAGAAAAAATTACGCTTGGGGTCAAAAAATTCTTGCATAGGGGGGGAACGTCCCTATATTCGTCCGTGTTCTGGCAACAGGACAAAGCGGCGAGACGGCCTTCCGTCTTTGCCGCTTTCTTCTTGAGAGCGTCCGGAAGTCCGTAAGGCCAAGGCGCAGGTGTCAACTCTTAACTGGGTAGGTGCCCGAAATGGCTAAACTCGCACTTGTTGCGGCGACCAAAGAAGCAAAGACGCCTCGCGTCCGGACTTCCGCGAAACCCGTGAAACTCGTTCCTGCCAATGAACAGGAACACAAAGACCACTTCATCACCCGCAATGGTCTGACCTATGCGGGCAGCCACCTGATCATCGATCTGTGGGAGGCCGAGGGTTTGGCCGATCGCGATCGGATCGAACAGGCGCTGATCGATGCAGTGAAAGAAGCAGGCGCAACACTGCTTCACATCCATCTCCATACCTTCACCGATGGCGGCGGAATCTCCGGCGTGGCGGTGCTGGCGGAGAGCCACATCAGCGTCCACACATGGCCCGAAAAAGGCTATGCGGCGTTCGACGTGTTCATGTGCGGCGATGCGGAACCCCGCAAAGCGCTGGATGTCTTCAAGGCTGCGTTCAATCCCGGCCGCGTTGTGGTCGGCGAACATAAGCGCGGCGTCCGTCTAGGCACTCGTAGAACACGCATTAACCAAGGGTCGAAACAGCTTCTCGAAAGCGGTTTCGACCCTTAGTGCTGCACGTCGAAATCGTTAGCATGCCTTTACTCCGTTCAAGCGCCCACCAAGGGTGATCGCGGAGAGGGGTAAGTGGTGTGCGGTACGATGCTGCGATTATCGGCGCGGGCACGAACGGTCTTGCGGCCGCGGCCACGCTAGCGCGCGCCGGTTTGAATGCCGTCGTGCTCGAACGCGCCGCATTCTGTGGCGGCCGCGCGGTGACGCGCGAGTTTCATCCGGGCTTTCGCGCTTCGCCATTCGTCGACGAACTCGCGCCAATTCCGGCAGAGATTATGCGTGATCTCGATCTCGCGCGGCATGGTGCGATCTTCGCTCCCTCCACGTCATCGCTGGCGATATGGCCGGACCGGCGCAATGAGGTTCTTCGCTGGACGGGGTGTGCGGCCTTCAATGGAGTGCTAGCCGCGGCGCAAAAGCGCGCGCGCGAAGTCCTTGCCAAAGCATCCTCTGACGCGGCCGTCGTGCCGGCGCGCCGCTGGTTCAGCCCCGCGCCGATGCCGTCGCCGTGGCCCGGCGAAGACTGTCGCTGCTTTCTCTCAGCAGGCCTCTTGGAAGATGCGGGCGGCGACGAAGACACGCGAGCGCATCTGCTCGCCACGGCTTTGTCGGGCCGTTCAGCCGATCCATTCACGCCTGGAAGCGCGCTTTATCTTCATCTTCTCGCGCGCCAAAGTGGAGGAATGCCGATGGGCGGGCTTGCGACCCTCAGTGGCGCGCTGGAAGCGGTGGCGCGTTCCGCTGGCGCCGAGATTTTGTTCGGTCTGGAGGTTGCGGACATCGCGCTGCGTGGCGATCGCGCGGTTGCCCTTCATCTGGCAGATGGGACCGAAATCGAAGCACGCGCGATTATCTCGACGCTCGATCAGCGGCGGACTTTCTTCTCCTTGTTCGCGTGGAGGGACCTGCCGCAGACCGTAGAGCGGCGTGTCTCGCGGTTTCGTTACGCCGCCGGCCAAGCGCGTCTACTGCTCGCGCTCGACGCACCGCCGGAGTGCGACGCAGATTTCGCCCGCGGCCCAATCCATATCGCTCCTGATATCGAGCGTTTCGCGCAGGCACATGACGCATGGCACAACGGCATCGTGCCGGAGCATCTGCCCCTGACGTTGCGGCTTGTCTCCGCCGTCGATCCCGGCCTCGCGCCGGCAGGCAAAGCGGTTCTGACCGCGACGATTGGTTGTATCCCGCATCGCCGGTTCGATGGCGCATGGACCAATGAGAAACGTGTCGCGCTACGCGAACAGACGGTGAGGCAGATCGACACCGTCCTGCCCGGTGTCTCAAAGAGCATTCTCGGTTCCGCACTGATCCTGCCGCCCGACATCGAACAACAACTCGGCATCACCGAAGGCGATCTCGACGGCGGTGAGATCGCGCCGGACCAGATGTTCGCCGAGCGTGGGTTCGCGGAGCATCCTGGCGGTCGAACGCCCATTCGTGGGCTGTATCTCGGCGGTATGTCTTCGCCGGCCGGACCGCTCGGCACGTGCGCCGCCGGTGTCGCCGCCGCGCGTGCCGTAATCGCCGATCTCAGTATCAGGCGCTTCCTATGAGTGAACGCAAAGACGCCATTGTGATCGGCGGTGGAGTCGGCGGCCTTGTCGCCGCAACATACCTGGCTCGCGCCGGGCGTAGTGTGCTTTTGCTTGAAGCCGAAACCTCCGTTGGCGGCGCGTGCAGAGCATCGTCTTCGATTGCCGGGATCAGATCGGGCTTTGCGGGAAGCGCGTTGTACGCGCTGGACCCGCGGATCGTGACTGATCTCGATCTGCGCGAATTGAAATTCGCCGTGCGTGACATGCTGTCGGTCGCGCTCCGCGAGGATGGGCGTCATCTGGTGCTCGGCCGCGATGCGCAGCCGGCATTTCGTGCAATCGCACCGCAGTCATCTCAGGACGCGCAGTCTTATCGAAAGCTCCGCGAAGAAATTTTCGCGCTTGCGCACGCGATGCGCCCGTTCTGGTGGGAAGCGGCAAATACGCCAGCGCTACACGACGCAGCGCAGGCACAGCTTCTGCCGCGTCTCGCAGTGACGAGCGCGGCGTCTTATTTGAGCGTTCTGGAATCTGACGCATTGCGGTCGATGCTCGCGTTCGATGCGGGCAAGCCGTTGGAATCCGGTTCTGCGCTGGCGCTTGTCTGGCGCGCGGCACAAGAGATGTGCGGTCTTCAGGGCGCGGTCGCAACGATCCAGAGCGGTCCGGTCGCGCTGATCAAAGTGCTCACGAACGCCGTGCGAAAAGCTGGGGTCGACATCCGCACCAGAGCCCGGGTCGAGAGGATGCGCCTCGATGGCAATTCGGTGACTGGCGTTGTGTTGGATACCGGTGAAGAGATTGCAGGCCGGTCCGTTCTCTCCGGTCTCACGCGCCGCGCAACGTTATTGAATCTTGCGCCTACAGCGAGCGCCGGTTTTGCCGAAACGCAAAAGCTGATGCGGGCTGCGCCGCGTGCCGGCGAGGCTCTCGTCCTTTTTCTTCTCAACGCCATTCCGGATTTCGGCGGAGCAAACATCCCGCAAACCGCGCGCTTTGTCATTGCGGACCGGTTGGACGATTTTGCGGAAGCGACCACGGCCGTTCGCGACGGCATATTGCCGGACAATCTGCTTCTGGAGGTCACAGTGCCGACAGCGGCCGATCCGGCCCTTGCGCCGTCAGGTCAACATGTTGTCTCGGTACGGGTAACCAGGCTTCCCCTCGCGCCGAAGCAGGGCTGGCCCGCGTTGACGGGTAAACTTTTTGAGAAAGTCGTGACAGCGTTAGAGCGCCACACGCCTCATTTGCGTGAAGGTCTTTTGGCGATCGATGCGCGTATGCCTGTCGAAGAAGAACCGGAATCCGGCACACGTTTGATGACGGCGTATGCGGAACGCATAAACACGCCCATCGAGGGTTTGTTCCTTTGCGGCGCGTCAGCAGAACCGATGAATGCGATTTCCGGCCGTGCTGGGCGTCTGGCGGCCGGGATTGCGAATGCATTTCTCGCGCGGAAGAAAGGCCCATGAGCCTCATTCGCGCCACACCGTTTCATGCGCGCACGTCCGCGGCTAACCGGCTGAATGCCTGGACCAATCGCAACGGCTGGACACTCGCTGCGCACTATGGCGATCCCGCGGCAGAAGCGCTTGCTGCGCGCCTCACCGCTATTGTCGCCGACATCTCTTGGCGCTGGCGCGTGATGATCGAAGGTGTGCGTACTGAGGAATTTCTTTCGCGATTGCTGACGCGCGATCCCGCCAGGCTCGAACCGGGACAAGCCTTCAAAGCGCTTTGGCTGACGGATCGCGGTGGTGTCCGTGGTGCAGGAGCCATTGCGCGATTGAGCCCCGACGCTTTCCGGCTCGTCGCGACCGAATCCGATCTCGATTGGATCGCGCGGGGAGCCGCGTTGTTCGATGTGAGGGTACGCGAAATCGGCGAGGAGGAAGGCGGGCTCGCGATCATTGGTCCTTACGCACGAAACATTGCCGAAGCGGCCGGCCTCGATGCGACGCTTGAAGCATTGAATTTTCGAACCGTGTCCTGGCGCGGTCTCGATGTCACGCTGTCGCGCTTCGGTGAACATGGCGGCTATGAACTCTGGTGCAAGGCCGACGATGCGTTGCTGGTCTGGAACAGGATTGCAAAGGCAGCGGAGCCTTTCGCATTCGGGCTCGCGGGCACGGATGCCATGGACGTTCTCGATCTGGAAGCCGGCGTTCCGCGCCCCGGCCGGGATTATCAGGCTGCACGCAAGGGCTTTGCCGCGCAACCTACGCCTGCTGAACTGGGTCTGCTATCTCTGATCGACAACGATCATCTGTGCTTTAACGGACGCGCCGCTTTTCTTCTGGCGGCGCGCCGTCGGACTCTGATTGGCGTTGAGTTCAAAGACGAAACCCCTGCCCCTCATGCAGCCCTCACCCACGGCTGCCGGCGTGTCGGCGAGACGATGAATTCGCTTTATTCGCCGGCGCTGCACCGTGCCATCGCACTGGCGACGGCCGATGTGTCTGTGTCCGCGCGCGGCACTCTTTTGATGCTGCCGCAAGGCGCGCAGGCGCGTGTGGTGTCCCTGCCCTTTCTCCCCATTCCCGATTCAATCACGAAATGAAACATGCCGGTCAGGACGCGCTGGACAAACTGGAGCCGTTGCTCCGCGAGATCAGAAAGAACCCTGCACTGAAAGAAAAATCGCGCGGCATATTTTATCGTGGTTCAAGAGCCTTTCTGCACTTCCATGAACATGGCGCGGAGTTCTACGCCGATCTGCGCACCGGTGAGGATTTTGAACGCTTTCCCGCCACCACGACCGCGGATCGCAAGGCGCTTTTGCGCCAACTCGATGCGGCGCTCGGCGACGGAACAGGGCCGCGCTCGCGTTAAAGCTCTGACAGCCTTTTCACGGGCGGATTGCACCCGCATCACCGGCATGGTCGAAACCGATTGAGATGATCGATCCGGATACCGACCTCGTCGCCCGGGCAGGGCAGGGTGACCGCGCGGCGGCACAGGCGCTCATGGCGCGGCATCTGCCCAAGATGCTGACAGTCGCCCGGCGCATGCTGCACAGCCAGACGGAAGCCGAGGACGCGGTTCAGGATGCTTTTCTGAAAGTCTGGACCCATGCTTCTCGCTGGCAACCGGGCAAGGCCCTGTTCGAGACCTGGCTGTACCGGGTCGTGATGAACAAGTGCTACGACCGGCTGCGCAAGCGGCCCAATGCCAATCTGGATGAAGCGGCGGAGGTTCCGGACGCGGCACCCCAGGCTGACGCCGTCATGGCAAATGCGGCCCTAGGCAGAGAAATCGAGGCCGCGCTGGCCGCCCTGCCGGACCGCCAGAAAGCCGCGATTGTGCTGTGCCATCATCAGGAATGCGGCAATATCGAAGCGGCGGAAATTCTGGGGATCAGCGTTGAAGCATTGGAGTCCCTGTTGGCGCGGGGCCGCAGGACGCTCAGGGCCCGTTTGGCTCATTTGAAGGACGCTTAGGAGACCGAAGTGGGGAACGGAAATTTACCAAACGACGACGCGGCCTGGGCGACCGGCATGCTCAAGGCGCTGCCAACCGTTCCGGTTTCAGCGGCGTTGCAGCAGAACATTCTCGCGTCCTTCGATGTAGTCGTGGCGCGGCGCCGGGCGGGCGTGTTCGCGCGTATCCGCGACGCCGTCTGGCCGGGAGCGCCGGTGTGGCGGCCGATCACGGCGGTGGCGTTTTCCCTAGTGATTGGTGTGTTGGCCGGGACAGTCGTTCCGCTGGAAGGCGCGATGGCCGATAACAACGAGCAGACGGCGAGCATCGCGCTTGACGCACCCCCGGCATTCGATCTCAACGAGAATTCATGAGCGATCCCGTACCTGCGCCAAAGCGTCAGCCGAGCGTCCTGCTGATTGTTTCGCTCTGCTTGAACATCGCGCTTATCGCGCTGGTCGCCAGCTTTTATATGCGTACCGGCATTCATCACGCGGAACCGCACGAAGGCAAACGGGGTCTGAGTGCGCAATCCCTGATGCGCATGGTTCCGGCGGAAGAAGGCAAGATCGGCGCTATCCTCGATGCCCATCGCAAGCGCATGCGTGAGCTTCGTAGAGCGGCGATGCAGGCTCGTGTGGAGTCGTTCGATCTGCTGCAATCGAAGGAGTTCAAGGCGGAAGACTTCGCAAAATCGCTCGCCGCCGTGCAGGCCGCGGATGCCGCACTTGAGGCCGAGACGATGAAAGTCACTGCCGAAAGCGTTGCAGCGTTGACGCCGCAAGAGCGCGCCGCCATCGCCGGCGAGACGCAGCGGCCCGACCGTTCCGAGCTTCGCAGGCTGTTTCGCAAGCCCTAACCCACTGGAACTGCCGGAGATTTTGTCCGGCAAAACCTTGTGGTAAGTTTCCTGCCGTAAATTTCATCTTTAGCCGCGACACTGCATCCTGGTGTGTCCATGGTGCAGGCGTTTCTGCGTTCAACAGAGTTTGATCATGGACAGGACATCCGAATCCAATTTCCTGCGACCCGCTTTTGTGGACGAGGCACGGGCGCAACTCGATGCGTTGCTGCGCTCCCAGCCCGACATCGAATTCATCGACGCGCTGCTCGCCGATATCTGCGGTGTGCTGCGCGGCAAGCGTTTTCCCAAAGGTGGCACCAGCCATCTCTTTGAACATGGCATGCAAATCCCGCAGTCCATCTATCTGATGGATGCGAGCGGCGAGATGGTGAATCCGTTCGGCAAGGGCATCGGCGACGGCGATCCCGACGGCACGGCATGGCCGATCCCCGACACGATTGCGCCGGTGTGGGGCGAAGGTCCGAAGCGCGCGCAGATGCTGATGACCCTACGCGACGACCGCGGCGTTCCACACCCGGCCGAGCCGCGCGCCGCGCTCGAACGCGTGGTCGCGCGCTTTGCCGAGTTGCGCCTGCGGCCAGTTTGCGCGCTGGAGCTTGAGTTCTATCTGATCGACCGCGAACGCGGTGAGGGTAGCGCACCGCTGCCACCGCGTGATCCCCGAAGCGGAGTGCGCGAACGCTATAACTCCGTCTACGGCGTCGAAGACCTCGACCGCTATCGCAGCTTCTTGACTGCGCTTACCAGCGCGGCGGCGCACCAGAACATCCCGGTCAGCGCGACCAGTTCGGAATACGCGCCCGGCCAGTTCGAGGCCAATCTGCGCCATCAGGCGAATGCTCTGCTCGCCGCAGATCACGCGGTGTTCCTGAAGCAGATCATCAAATCGGCGGCGCTGTCGGCTGGTTTTGACGCCACGTTCATGGCGAAGCCGTATCCGGACCGCGCGGGTACGGGCTTGCACGTCCATGTCAGCGTCGTCGATGAGAAGGGCCGCAACATCTTCGACGACGGCACCGATGCTGGTTCTGACGCGCTGCATTATGCCATCGGAGGTATGCAGGCAGTGATGCCCGGCTCGATGGCGTTCTTTGCGCCTTCGATCAATTCCTATCGCCGTTTCCAGCCCGACATGTTTGCGCCGGTCAATCGCCGCTGGGGTGTGAACAACCGCTCCGCCGGTCTGCGTATCCCGATGAGCCCCGGCGACGCGCGCCGTGTGGAGCATCGCGCCGCCGGTGCCGATGCCAATCCGTATCTGATGCTGGCCGCGATCCTGGCTGGGCTTCATCACGGGTTGACGAACAAGATCGATCCCGGTCCCGCAGCCGTCGGCAATGTCTCGCGCGAACCCGATCTTGCCTTGCCCTTCACGCTCGATGCGGCACTGAACCAACTCGCGGAGGCGCCGGTGCTTGGAGAGTATCTCGGCACGGAGACGGTTTCGCTCTATGGCGAGACCAAAAGACTCGAGGCGAAACGTTTCGCCAAAATCATCTCACCGGCCGAATACGAATGGTATCTCTGATCAGCGTCTGAGCCACAATTCCGTGCGCGTGCCCTTGTTCTGCGTAGACAGAAGCTTGAGCGCGCCGCCCACGCGCATGGCCAGCGACATGGCGATAGCCAGGCCGAGGCCCGAGCCGGTTTTGCCGCCCAGACGGTCGAAGCGGCGGAACGCGTTTCCGGCTTGCGAGGCCTCCTGTGGGTGGAAACCGGGGCCGTTGTCCTCCACCGAGAGAACGATGGCGTCTTCGCGCGCCGCCAGAGTCACGCGAACGCGGCCGCCCTCCGGCGTATAGGCAAGCGCATTGGTGATGAGCGCGACGAGGATGCGCCGCACCGCTTGCGGATCGGTTTGAACCGGAAGCCGCGCGCATCGCACCATGTCGAGCGCTATGCGGCGCGAAAATGCGCGTCCAACATGCTCATCGACAATGGTGCCCGTAAGCTCGGCCAGATCGAACTGCGAAGGGCTAAGCGGGTAGCGCCCGGCTTCGAGATTGGCGAATTCCAGAATGTCGCCAATCTTGCTGTGGAGCCCGCGGCCCGCCGTTCCGATGTCGCGCGCATAATCCGTGTATTTCGGATTGCCCACTGCGCCGAACATCCCGCGTTCGATGATCTCAGAAAAGCCGATCACGGCATTGAGCGGCGTGCGCAACTCGTGACTCATATGCGAGAGGAATTCGGCCTTGCTGCGCCGCGCTTCGATGACGTCGCGTTCCGCTTGCGCCAGGCGCACGAGCAGGCGCGCGTCTTCCGGTTTGGTCGAGCGGAGTGCTTTTACAGCCGCTACGGCCTTTGCGCGCCGCTCGAACTCTCCGACGAAGAGCGTGGCCAGCCACGCGCCGACCAGCGCCGGCCCCAAAATCACGAATAGATAGAGAGGCAGCGACCCGTACCATGCGTTCAACGCTGCGGCATCGTCGACCGTCGTGGAAATCACGACAGGCCAGCCGTTTACAGGCGCCCGGATGGTGCCTTCCAAGGCCGCGCCAAGAATGGGAAGTCCCTGTGCTGTCTGGATCTGCGCGTTGCGAAGTAACGAAGCCGGCGCCAGTAAATCCGCATTGAAAGCCACTGCGATGACATTCGCTTCACGCGTGAAGACCGCGGTGGCGACGCCGTTTCCGGCGATCAGCATCTTTTGCCCGCGCACCGCCGCGATCACATCGGATGGCAGCTTCACGAGCGCTGTCGTTCCGATCAGCGTTGCTGTTGCTGCTCCAGCGGAGTCATAAACGGCGATGTTGCGAATGGCGGCCGTCGCATGTTTTGCCAATGGGTCGGCTGCGAAGTCACGTCCTTCTGCTTCTATGCGATCGAGGTTACTCGCGACCACAGCGGCGATGTCGTTTGCGCGTTGGGTTTCGAAATAGGTCGCCTGGTTCAACGCATGCACACGGTCGAAGCGCATCTGCAGTGCCGACGCGGCCGCAAATACGCCACAGATCAGCACGACCGAGAGCACGACCGTGGTCTTGATGTTGCGCGACGCAAAGCGGGCTGCGTGTCCGGCGAACCCGGTCACGGCATCGATCGGCCCGAATGCTGTCTCGCTCTGCGCCATGCTCGGCGCACCCCATCTGCAGCCAAGTGATTCGCTTTAACGATTATGCGAGTCAGCGAGTCGCTGTCATTAACGAATTGCAGGCGAGGGCGTTAATACTTCAGCCAAGCATCTTGGTCGCGACCTCGAACAGGTTCGCCGAGATGCCCTCGATCTTGAGCATCGCCTCGAGTTCGGCGCGCATCAGCGCTTGCCGCTTGGGGTCGTATCGGCGCCACGCTTCGAACGCCGCTGACATGCGCGAAGAGACTTGCGGGTTGATGCCGTCGATGTTGCGGATCGTCTCACCGACCAGCGCGTAGCCCGATCCATCGGCGGCATGGAAGCGCAGATGATTGGCGGCGAACACACCCACCAGCGAGCGCACGCGGTTCGGATTTTTCATATCGATCTTCGTCAGCAGGGCGCGCACACGCTCCGCTGTTTGCGGCAAAGAGGAGCTCGCTTGAAGGCTCAGCCATTTGTCGAGCACCAACGGATCGTCCTTGAAGCGCTCGTGGAAATGATCGAAGGCGGCCTGACGCCTTGGCGAATCCATGCGTGTGAGCGCAGCGAGACCCGCAATCATGTCCGTCATATTGGTCGCAGCACGATAATGCGCATCGGCCAGTGTCGCGGCGGTCTCGTCGTCGGCGGCGGTCAGATAGCGCAGCAGTACATTGCGCAGTGCGCGCCGTCCTGCGGATTTGGCATCCGGCGTGAACGCGCCGCCGGTGTCGAGCGATTTATAAAGCGCTTCGATCTTTGCGTGATGCGCGGCAGCAACGGCGCGGACCAGTGCGGTGCGGGCGCGATGGATTGCCTCCGGATCGGGTGGCGTCATCACTTGCGCCAGTTCGCTCTCCAGCGGTGGAACCAACATCTGCGCGGCAAACGCGATGTCCTCATCGGCGCGCGCCAGCACTTCACCGATGGCGGTGATGTAAGCGGCATCCGGCGTCGCCAAAGGGTTGGATGCCAGCTCTTTCAAAATATCCGTGGCAAGTGCCTGACCTGCTTCCCAGCGGTTGAACGCGTCAGCATCGTGGCCCATCAACGCCGCATGCGATTTGCGATCGGTCGGCACTTTGAACACCGCCGGTGCCGAGAATCCGCGGCCGACAGAGAGCAACGGCTCTTCCGCGACATCGACGAACACGAAACGCTGCTCCGGCTCGGTCAATTCGAGCACCCGCTCGTTCGGGCCTTTCGCGTTCTCGCCTTCGAGCGTCAGCGGCATCGCGCCGTTTGATCCAACAAAGCCGAGGCGCACCGGAATGTGCATAGGCTTCTTGGTCGGCTGACCCGGTGTCGGGCCAAGCGTCTGCTTGAGCGTCAGCGCATAGGTCTTCTTCGCTGTGTCGTATGCGCCGTTGGCTTCAATCGCCGGCGTGCCGGACTGCACATACCAGAGGCGGAACTGTTTGAGATCGCGTCCGCAGGCGTCCTCGAAGCATTTCACCCAATCCTCGACCGTCGCGGCCTGACCGTCGTGACGTTCGAAATAGAGATCGGTCGCCTTGCGATAGCCGTCATCGTCAACCAGGGTCTTGAGCATGCGGATGACTTCCGCACCCTTCTCGTAAACCGTGGCGGTATAGAAATTATCGATGGAGATATAGCTCTGCGGCTGCACCGGATGGGCGAGTGGGCCGGCATCCTCGACAAACTGGCGCATGCGCAGCGACTTTACGTCCTGGATGCGGTTGACACCATGCGAGCGCATGTCGGCGGAGAAACTCTGGTCGCGGAAGACGGTCAAGCCTTCCTTGAGCGAAAGCTGGAACCAGTCGCGGCAGGTGATACGGTCGCCGGTCCAGTTGTGGAAATACTCGTGCGCCACCACGCTTTCGATGTGCACGTAATCATCGTCTGTCGCTGTCTCAGGCGAGGCGAGCAGCAGGCGGTCGTTGAAGATGTTAAGGCCTTTATTCTCCATGGCGCCGAAATTGAACGCGCTGACGGCCACGATCATAAAGATGTCGAGATCGTATTCGCGGCCATATTTTTCCTCATCCCAGCGCATGGAGCGTTTGAGCGCGTCCATCGCATAAGTGACTTTTGGCTCATTGCCGTGCTCGACATAGATTCGTAGATCGACCGGCTTGCCCGAGCCACGGACATAGGTGTCCTTCAGAACGCCGAGATCGCCGGCCACGAGCGCGAACAGATAACAGGGCTTCGGAAACGGATCGTTCCAAACCGCGAAGTGCTTGCCACCCGGAAGATCGCCGCTCTCGATCAGATTGCCGTTGGAAAGCAGGATCGGATATTTCGCTTTGTCGGCTTCGATGCGCGTCGTGTAGACCGCGAGAACATCGGGCCTGTCTAGATAGTAAGTTATGCGGCGAAAGCCCTGCGCCTCACACTGCGTGCAGAAAATCCCGCTCGCGGTGTAAAGGCCCATCAGCGTGGTGTTGTTGGCCGGTGAAATCTCCGTGACGATCTCCAGCGTGCAACTCGACGGCATCGACGCGATGCTCAACGTGTCTTCCGTGACCGCATAGTCGTTCGTGGTCAGCGCTTTGCCGTCGATCGCGACGGAAATCAGCTTCAGATGCTCGCCATTCAAGACGAGCGGGCAAGGAGCCTGGGCCGCGCGGGTGACTTTCATCGTCGTCTTGACGCGCGTGACTTCGGGATCGAGCACGAAGTCGAGTGCGATTTGCGAAATCCTGTATTCCGGCGCGCGGTAGTCCTGCAGGGCAATCGCGCGCGGCTCTTCGGTTCGCATGTTCGGTCCTTTGATCGAATTGGAGGGAGATATAGACCACGCCATTTACGCTCGAAAGCGCGGGAAACAAGGGCCTCGCAAACAAGCTTAACGGAACTTTCACCACGTTTCGTGCGGGGTAGGGAATTCCTAAAGTGTCGCGGCCATAAGATCGCGCCATGCGGATTTTTACCCGGTCTTTGCAGGCATTTTTGGTCGCGGGCACTGTGCTTGCGAGCAATTTCGCGTCGGCAGCGACAAGTGACGGCTTGCGGCAGGACGTGCCGGAAACGGTTGTCGTCAATGCCCAGCGCACAACCGACTATCGCCTCGGCACCGGCGACAAGGTGCGCGTCACGGTCTATGACGAAACCGATCTTTCCGGTGAGTTCGAGGTCGATTCGACCGGTTATGTGCGCTTGCCGTTGATCGGTCAGGTAAAAGCCGCCGGGGGCACCGTCTATCAGCTCGAAGGCGCCGTCGAGCAAGCGCTTTCCGACGGCTATCTGAAAGAACCGCGGGTTGCGGTTGAGGTCACGACTTATCGCCCATTCTACATTATCGGACAGATCACGCGGCCCGGCCAATATCCCTACACAAACAACATGAGCGCGCTGGATGCTATCGGTGTCGCCGGCGGGTTCACGGATCATGCGGTAGAATCCACCGTTTATATCCGCCACGAAGGCGAGACCAAGGAACACGAGGTTCCAACCGACGAGACCGTAAAGATACGGCCGGGTGACGTCGTGCGCGTGGATCAAACCGCGTTCTGGGCTGTCGCGTCCTGGCTGTCGCCTGCTTCTTCCATGGCTTTACCGCTGGCCTACGCGCTGCGCCCTTAAACAAGTATCCACTCGCGCCTTGGGCCGTTCTGGCTTAAGGAGGCGCCATGAACGCTCCCAATCCCGTCGTGAAAGTCGGCAATGTCGAGATCGGCAATGCCAAACCGCTCGCCATCATTGCAGGTCCTTGCCAGCTCGAAAGCCGTGCGCATGCGCTGGAGATGGCAACCGCTCTGAAAGAGATCGCGGCGAAGGCCGGTGTCGGACTGATCTACAAGACAAGCTTCGACAAGGCGAACCGCACCAGCGGCGCGGGCAAACGCGGCATGGGATTGCACGCATCGCTACCGATCTTCGCCGAGATCCGCGAAAGCCTCTGTCTTCCTGTGCTCACCGACGTTCACGAGCGCGAGCAATGTGCGCTCGTCGCCTCATCGGTGGATGTGTTGCAGATTCCGGCATTCCTGTCGCGCCAGACCGACCTCATCGTTGCGGCGGCGCATACGGGCAAGGTCGTGAATGTGAAGAAGGGGCAGTTCCTGGCGCCTTGGGACATGAAGAACGTGATCGCCAAGGTCACGGAATCCGGCAACGCGAACGTCCTTGTCACCGAGCGCGGTGCGAGCTTCGGTTACAATACGCTGGTGGTCGATATGACCGCGCTGCCCGAGATGGCCAAGTATGGCGCGCCTGTCGTGATGGACGCGACGCATGCGGTGCAGAAGCCTGGCGGCGCAGGCGACAAATCGGGCGGCAATCGCGACATGGCGCCCTATATCGCGCGTGCTGCCGTTGCCGTCGGTGTCGCAGCCGTATTCATGGAGACGCATCAGGATCCGGACAATGCCCCGTCCGACGGCCCCAACATGATCCGGCTGAAAGACATGCCCGCGATCCTCGGCGAATTGGTCGAGATCGACCGCATCGCCAAGAAACGCGTGACACATTAAACCGCTGAAAGCGCCAGATAAGCCTGCACAAGCCCGATGATCGTTGTGATCAGAAGGCCTATCGTGGCCGCGCCCGCGATGAGGAACCCGGTGCTGCGGCCGCCTGGATTTTCTGCGCTGTAGCCGGTTGCATACATGATGCGTCCGACGATCCATACCAGTCCAAGCGCGCCTGTCAGATACGGAAACAGCCTGAAATACGCTTCGGAGAGCCACAACAGCGGCAGAAAGATCACGATCTGCTCGAGCATGTTCACTTGCACGCGATAGGCGCAATCGAACTCCGGATGACCGGTGACAGCAGGCGCTTTGATGTCGTGCTTGCCGCGCATGGTGGCGACGCGATAGCCGGTCCAGAAGAAAACCAAAACCGCGATGACGGTGACGATGGCGACGAGCAACGTCGCAAGTGAAGAAATCATGTTATGTCCCCTCTCATAGTAAGGCTCCCGCACGAATCGCGCGGGAGCCTGTTGAAGGAAACTTTAGCGGATTTCCGAACCCGTGGTTACTGCTGCTGCGGAGCCCCGCCGTAGTCCATGTCCTGGCCGCCCATATTCTGGCCGTATCTGTTGTTCTGACGATTCTGGGCGTTAGCTTCGTGACGTTCTTCTTGCTTTTGCATGCGGGCTTCCATGCGCTGCTGACGATCGGCAGGCAGCGCCGCCCACTGCGCATCCAGGCCATGACGCCAGGAGGCTTTCTCACTGTTGGTCATGGCGCGGATTTTCGCGAATTGCTGCCCACGATAAGCCCGCTTCTGATCGCGGTTCATGCCCTTGGTGGCCTCGCGCAGCTGAACCCGGAACATCATGAGTTCCTCGGGCGAACTGAACAGAGCCCTCATCTTGCCCTCATATTGGCCGGATTGGGTACCGGGTGGCACGGTGACCTGGGATGCGCTGGGCGGGACGGCATACGCCACCGCGGTGGAAAGGAATGCGGCTGCGGCGGCTGCCGTAAGAATTCTGGTCATAGACATTGGAAAACTCCGTTAGATGTTTCTTCAACGTGGAGAAAGCCTCTCTCCGTCGCGGCTTGCCTCGAGCGCGCGGCATCGCATAGAAGCGGGGAACTTCGGCCTGTTCTGCGACGAGACCAACCATGACCGCTATCCTGGATATCACCGCCCGCGAAATTCTCGACTCCCGGGGCAATCCGACGGTCGAGGTGGATGTCGCGCTAGAAGACGGCGCGTTCGGCCGTGCCGCGGTTCCATCGGGCGCTTCGACCGGCGCGCATGAGGCTGTTGAACTGCGCGACGGCGGCACGCGTTACGGCGGCAAGGGCGTCGAAAAGGCCGTCGCCGCGGTCAATACTGAAATCTTCGATGCGCTTTGCGGAATGGATGCCGAAGATCAGCCGCGCCTCGACCGCATCATGTGCGAACTCGACGGCACGCCGAACAAGGCGCGGCTCGGCGCGAATGCGATCCTGGGTGTGTCGTTGTCGGTGGCGAAGGCTGCCGCCGAAAGTTCGGGTCTTCCGCTCTATCGCTATGTCGGTGGCGCATCGGCGCAGGTGTTGCCGGTGCCGATGATGAACATCGTCAATGGCGGCGTGCATGCCGACAATCCGATCGACTTCCAGGAATTCATGATCATGCCGGTGGGCGCGGAAAGTTTCCGCGAAGGGCTCCGCATGGGTGCGGAAGTCTTCCACACACTGAAGAAGCAGCTCCACAACGCAGGCCACAACACCAATGTCGGTGATGAAGGTGGTTTTGCGCCGAACCTGAAAAGCGCCGACGAAGCGCTGAGCTTCGTGATGAAGGCGATCGAGAAGGCGGGTTACAAGCCCGGCGAAGACATTTATCTCGCGCTCGATCCGGCTTCGACCGAGTTCTTCAAAAACGGAAAGTACGTTCTCGAAGGCGAGGGCAAAACGCTCGGCCCCGATGAGATGGTGAGGGTCTATGAAGACCTTACATCGCGCTATCCGATCATCTCCATCGAGGACGGCATGGCGGAAGACGATTGGGACGGCTGGATCGCGCTCACCAAATCCATCGGCAAGAAAGTGCAGCTCGTCGGCGACGACCTCTTCGTCACCAACACCGCGCGTCTGAACGAAGGCATCGCGAAGGGCGCCGCGAACGCGATCCTCATCAAGGTCAACCAGATCGGTTCGTTGACCGAAACGCTCGATGCCGTGAATATGGCACATCGCAACGCCTATCGCGCGGTGATGTCGCACCGCTCCGGCGAGACGGAGGATTCGACCATCGCCGATCTTGCGGTCGCGACGAATTGCGGTCAGATCAAGACCGGCTCGCTCGCGCGCTCGGACCGGCTGGCGAAATACAACCAGCTTCTGCGCATCGAAGAGATGCTGGGCGATCAGGCCATCTATGCGGGCCGGAGCGTTCTCAAGGCCTAGCCGTTCGCTGCCCATTTGAACCGCATGTTTTCATGGGGGAGGGGCTGGACCTCTCTCCCTTCGTCAATTCCAGATTTCGTGTGCAGTTCAGCGATGTACCCAACATCGTGAGACTTAATATCGCGTTTTCAACAATTTTTCCTCCCGCGCTGCGTTTACCGATTTAAACCGCGTGTTTGAAGACGAGAGGTGCAGAGAAAATTGCACTCACCCCGGCCGGCGTACAGCGGTTCTGTACAGAACGCGGAAGATTTCATTCGAATTCGCAATTCAAATACCGTGCGCATCGCGTAAACGCCGACACACAAACGATATTCGCCTTCCTTCGCTGCGTTGCAGCGCTATCGATCGCGCTTGTGCTGCATAAGCGCCAACCCGCAACTGCTTGATCTTTGTTTTCGAGTTTGACGCCATCCCCCTCCCGCCCCCCTTCATTCGTTTCTTGCGGAAAAGCATTCCACCGGACCGCGGAAAATGGGGATTGGGGTACGCGTGTTCAAGACGCGTTTGACGCATAGCCTTATGCAAAAGAAAGCGCGCCGGGCGTTTCCGCTCGGCGCGCTGTCGATCGGTCAATTAAAGCGAAGTGTCAGTTCGATTCCGTGAACTGCACGAAGGGCAGCTTCTTGCCTTTGCCCGCCTTCACCGTGCACTTGCCGAGGTTCAGGTTGTTGGTCTCGCCTGTGGTGCCATCGTTGGCCTTGCAGGTCGGCGCCGCCGTCGAGCCGTTCGTCACCGCGATTTTGACCGTCAGCTTGGTGCCGGTGTTGAAATTCGCCTGAGAACCGCCGCCATCGCCGATGACGTTGAACTCCCCTTCCATCCAGCCGGCCGCGAGATACATGACTGTGTCCAGACCGCTGGTGCTGTAGGCGTTGGAGCCATCCACGAATTTGAGCGTGTCGTTACCGTTCGCAACCGCATTTCCCGTAAGCGTGATCTGGGGAAGATCGGTGATCGGTTCCTGCGGCACGGTGATTGCCTTGCTGTTCTTGTAGCAATCTGTGGAGAAACTGTTCCAGCCGGAAGGGCAGTGGATGCTTCCGCCGCTATAGTGGATCAGCCAATACTGCATGAAGGCCGCGTGCTCGCTGCTGGAATAGACGTATTGCAGCCAGCCGAGACAATTCGCCGGAACGGACGCGCCGGCGCATGCCTGATCGCCCGTCATGAACTGAGAGTTGAGCTGGATCGAATAGACATTCGATCCGCCGTCGGTCTCGGACTTCAGGCCCTTGGCCTTCGGAAAAGACCCTTCCATGGCGGAGACGAGCGCCGTGCTCACCGCGGCATAGTCATTGCCGTCGCCCGTCGTCTGGGCGCCGCTATGCGAGCCCGTCGCCGGCACGTACGGACGATTGGGTGCCGTCACGCAGCCAACCTGTCTCCACACCGTCAAAGGATAGGTCGCGGTGAAGCAACCTCCGGCCGGTGTTGGGGTGTGCGCGATGGTGTCTCTCCAGGCCTGCTGGAGACTTGCGGTGTCTGTTGCCGCCTGGGCGGGTGCGAAACACGCGCTTGCCGACAAAGCACCGGCGATGACCGCGCCGGCGAACTTTGCGGCTGCTGAAAGTTTTGTCGTCACGAAAAATCTCCCTCTCTCGGTTTAAGTGAACGGAACGTCGAACTGGATCGCAGGACAACAGTGTGTCCTGCCCCATGCCCTCAGGTTATCGACGTTTCCCGAGGCAGAGGCTGCGACTCATTCGCGATTGAGTCAAGGAACGTCAGCGCTGCGGCGAAGGTTTTGATTCACAACCCGACTGCCGCGAAGGCCTGTTGTGCTAGAAGTCCGGTATGACAAAAGAGCAGATCGAGCGAATTTTGGATCGGGTTCGGACTTGGCCATCGCCTCTTCAAGAGGAAGCTGTGGAAACGCTTTTGGCCATCGAGGCCTTGGGAAGCGCATCGGTCGCATTGTCCGAGGGCGAGCGGGCAGGGGTAGAGCGAGGGCTTGACGACCTGCGAAACGGCCGCTTCGCCTCCGATGAGGATATGGCGGCATTCTTCGCTCGTCATAAAGCGTGAAGATTCGATACACTGCGAACGCGTCGGCCGAACTCACGCAAATTTTCGATTATGTCGCACATGAAAATCCTCGTGCCGCGGCTGCCATCGTCAGGCGTGTCGAAGTCGTGGTTGGGCGGCTTGCGCTGTTTCCGGGCATGGGGCATGCCTGCGATGTTCCAGGCGTTTTGATCGCTCCGCTCGTGCGGTATCCCTACGCGATCTACTACACGGTCGAAGATGACGATCTGATCGTTCTGCACATTCATCATAGCGCGCGCCGTCCGCCAGAGTTTCACGAGACTACTTCAGAGTTTCGGCGCTGAGACTGGCGCGTTAACGTGCGCGCATCTCACCTTTAATGCATTTCTCCTTGACGCGCCGAATCGGTTGGTGATTCGTTCTTGGGATGCGAATCAGGCGAAGTGTGACGCGCGTGTTCGCGGCGATGGTGCTGCCTGCGATCTGCGGCGCCGTCTCCGCCTATTTCGGCTATTACGCGATCTGGGGCGCACGCGGCGCGTTGGCGCTTCAGGATGCGCAGGCCGAACTCGGCATCCGGCAGGAACAACTCGCCGAAATTCACGATCAGCGTGCGCGGCTCGAACACCGCATTGCGCTGATGAGCCCAGGCCAGGTCGATCCTGACATGGTGGAGGAACTCTCGCGCGGCCAGCTGATGAACGGCGCTCCGAACCAGGTTGCGATCCCGCGCCACGCGCCCTGAACACTGTTCACCGCTGACAAAGCGTCAGTGCTTGCCAAAGTCCAGGCCGCTTGCCACAACCGCGCCATGTCACGCGTTCTCACCCCCTTTCTTACGCGGGGAATTGCATGAAAAACCCTGAAGATTCAAAGGGTAACGGCTTCGCCGCAGCGGCCTCGAATTCGGCCGGTCTCAAGACGTTTTACAAAGACATGCTTTTGATCCGCCGCTTCGAGGAAAAGGCGGGTCAGCTTTACGGCATGGGGCTGATCGGCGGCTTCTGTCACCTCTACATCGGACAGGAAGCCGTGGTCGTGGGCATGCAGGCGGCCGCCGGGCCCGACGATCAGGTCATCACCGCCTATCGCGACCACGGACACATGCTCGCCTGCGGGATGGACCCGAAAGGTGTGATGGCCGAACTGACCGGCCGCCACTCGGGCTATTCCAAGGGCAAGGGCGGCTCGATGCATATGTTCAGCGAGGAAAAGAAATTTTTCGGCGGGCACGGCATCGTCGGCGCGCAGATTTCCGCTCGGCACAGGTCTCGCCTTCGCGAACAAATATCGGGGCGATAGTTCCGTGACGATGACCTATTTCGGCGACGGCGCCTCGAACCAGGGGCAGGTCTACGAAGCGTTCAACATGGCGGAGCTCTGGAAGCTGCCCGTCGTCTACATCATCGAGAACAATCAGTATGCGATGGGCACGAGCGTGGAGCGTTCGTCCGCGCAGGTCGATTTCTCCAAGCGCGGCTCCTCGTTCAATATCCCCGGCCGTCAGGTCGATGGCATGGACGTCGAGGCCGTGCATCAGGCGGGGCGCGAAGCCATCGACTGGTGCCGCGCCGGAAACGGCCCGATCATCCTGGAGATGAAGACCTATCGCTATCGCGGACATTCGATGTCCGACCCCGCGAAGTATCGCACGCGCGAGGAAGTGCACGCGGTGCGCGAGAAGCGCGACCCCATCGAACATCTGGGCCAGAAGCTGGTGGTCGAAAAGCTCGCGACCGAGGACGAACTCAAAGCGATGGACAAGGACATTCGCCAGATCGTCAACCACGCCGCCGAGTTCGCGACCGAAAGCCCCGAACCCGATGCGGCCGAGCTTTATACGGACGTGCTGGCATGACTCAGATTTTGATGCCCGCGCTTTCGCCCACGATGGAAGAGGGCAAGCTTGCCAAGTGGCTGGTGAAAGAGGGCGACACCGTTAAGTCGGGTGACATCCTGGCCGAGATCGAGACCGACAAGGCGACGATGGAGTTCGAGGCGGTCGATGAAGGCAAGATCGGTAAAATTCTTGTTCCCGAAGGCACCGAAGGCGTGAAGGTCAATGCGCCGATTGCCGAGTTGGTCGGTGATGGGGACACTGCAGAGTCGGCTATGGCGACAGAGCCGTCATCCTTCGAGAAGCGGCCTGCGGCCGCTCCTCAGGGTGACGCGTCTTCCAAACAAACCAAACCATCAGAACGTCACCCTGAGGAGCGAGCGGACGCGAGCGTCTCGAAGGGCGACGACGTAACTCTCGAAGTGCCCGAAGGCACCGAAATGGTGACGCAGACTGTGCGCGAAGCCTTGCGCGACGCGATGGCGGAAGAAATGCGCCGCGACGACACGGTCTTCCTGATGGGCGAAGAGGTCGCGCAGTATCAGGGCGCGTACAAAGTGAGCCAGGGTCTGCTCGAAGAATTCGGCGCGCGCCGCGTCATCGACACGCCGATCACGGAGCAGGGCTTTGCCGGTCTTGGCGTCGGCGCTGCGTTCGGCGGCTTGCGTCCCATCGTTGAATTCATGACCTGGAATTTCGCGATGCAGGCGATCGACCAGATCGTCAACTCCGCCGCCAAGACGCGCTATATGTCCGGCGGCCAGATGCATTCGCCTATCGTGTTCCGCGGACCGAACGGGCCGGCAGCCCGCGTCGGCGCGCAGCACAGCCAGGATTATTCCGCGTGGTATGCGAGCGTACCGGGCCTCAAAGTCGTGGCGCCGTATTTCGCCGCCGACGCGAAGGGCTTGTTGAAAGCCGCGATTCGCGATCCGAACCCGATCGTGTTTCTCGAAAACGAGATCGTCTACGGGCGCTCGTTCCCGGTGCCGAAACTCGACGATTTCGTGCTGCCCATTGGCAAGGCGCGCGTCGTGAAACAAGGCAAGGATGTCACGCTGGTCGCGTATTCAATCTGTGTCGGGCAGATCATCGAAGCATCCGAGAAGCTTGCTGCCGAGGGCATCGATGCCGAGCTGATCGATATGCGCTCGTTGCGTCCGCTCGACACCGCGACCGTGATCCAGTCGGTGCGCAAGACCAATCGCATCGTGACGGTGGAGCAGGGCTGGCCTATCTGCTCCATCGGTTCGGAAATCTGTTCGCAAGTCGTGAGCGAAGCGTTCGACTGGCTCGACGCGCCACCGGCCAAGGTCACGGGTAAAGACGTGCCAATGCCCTACGCCGCCAATCTCGAAAAGCTCGCGCTCCCGACCGTGGACGACATCGTCGCCGCCGCGAAAGCGGTTTGTTATAGGGATTAAAAGCGATGGTCATTCATAAAGGCGAACTCGACGCGCCACGCGACGCCTTGATGACAAATGAATCAACCGAAGTGCTCAGGGCGTGGATAGTCGACGACCGTCTGCAAATCTCGTTTCGTCCAACCATTTTTAAAGATGCGACCAACTGGGGGTTTCTAGCTGCCGAAATGCTGAAGCATGTCGCTGAGGGGCTGGAGCAAGAGGGTGTTTCCAGCATGTCGGATACGCTGGAGGCCATGCGGCAGAAATTCGACCAAGAATGGGTGACGGTTTACAACGGAACAACGAAGAACACCTTCGATGGCTAGAAATACGAAAAAGAAAAAAGCGATGGCCTGGCACAAGGGCGGATGCCATTGCGGCGCCGTCGCGTTCGAAGTGCGTGCGCCGAACGAAGTCGAGCTTGTCGATTGCAATTGCTCGATGTGCGCGAAGACCGGCTATCTGCATCTCATCGTGTCGAAGAAGGACTTCAAGCTCACGCGCGGCGAGAAGGTCATTTCGACCTATCAGTTCAACACCGGTGCCGCGAAACATTTGTTCTGTTCGGTGTGCGGGATCAAGTCGTTCTATGTGCCGCGCTCGCATCCCAACGATTACAGCGTGAATTTCCGCTGCCTCGACGAGCGGGAGTTCACCTCCGTTTTCACCACCGAATTCGACGGCCAGCATTGGGAGCGCAACGCGGGCGAGCTCGCACGGTTGGAGGAGAACTAGTGGCGACCAACATCCTCATGCCCGCGCTGTCGCCCACGATGGAAGAGGGCAAGCTCTCCAAATGGCTGGTGAAAGAAGGCGACGCGGTCAAGTCGGGCGACATCCTCGCCGAGATCGAAACCGACAAGGCGACGATGGAGTTCGAAGCCGTCGATGAAGGCAAGATCGGCAAGATCCTCGTGCCCGAAGGCACCGAAGGCGTGAAGGTGAATGCGCCTATCGCCACGCTGATCGGCGAGGACGAGAAAGCCGATGCCGAGCCGGACATTTCGTCTGCGATGGCAAGCATTAAGGATGCGGTGGCCGCGGAGTCGAAACCTGCGTCCACTTCCCGCTCCCCCCTTGAGGGGGAGCCAAAATCGCAAAGCGATTTTGGTGGGGGGTCTGCTGATGCAAACAAGAAACCCCTCCCCGAAGCGCCGAAGGGCGCTTCGACCCTCCCTCAAGGGGAAGGTAAGAAGGAGCGCGTCTTTGCTTCTCCGCTCGCGCGCCGGATCGCGGAGCAGAAGGGCGTCGATCTTTCGGGCATTGCCGGTTCCGGTCCGCGCGGGCGTATCGTCAAGGCCGATGTGGACGGCGCATCCTTCGGGACGCGGACTTTGGCCGCTCCTCAGGATGACGCCGGAGCCAAGGCATCCGGCACCAAACCATCAGAACGTCACCCCGAGGTGCCGGCGCAGCCGGCCTCGAAGGGCGACGGACTCGCTGTCAACGCCGCTTCCGGATGCGCGCGCGTTCTTCAAGCCGGAAGACTACGAAGAAATCCCGCACGACTCGATGCGCAAGGCGATCGCGCGGAGGCTCACCTCTTCGAAGACGTTGATCCCCGCATTTCTATCTGACCGTCGATTGCAACATCGACGGTCTGCTCGCCACGCGCGCCAAGCTGAACGAGGCGGGCGCGAAGGGCGGATTCAAACTCTCGGTCAACGATTTCGTCGTCAAGGCTTCTGCGCTCGCGCTCATGCGCGTGCCGGAGGTGAATGCGAGCTGGACCGATACCGGCGATCCTGCGCCACAAGCACGCCGATGTCGGCGTCGCGGTGGCGCTCGATTTCGGTCTCATCACGCCGATTGTTTTCCGTGCGGACGAAAAAGGCCTGGCCACCATCTCAAACGAGATCAAATCGCTTGCCGAACGCGCCAAAACGAAGAAGCTCAAGCCTAACGAGTTCGAGGGCGGCGGATTCGCCGTCTCCAATCTCGGCATGTTCGGGATCAAGCAGTTCACCCGGCGTCATCAATCCTCCGCATGCCGCGATCCTGGCCGTCGGCGCGGGCGAGCAGCGCGCCATTGTGAAGAACGGCCGCATCGAAGCTGCCACCGTGATGACGGTCACGATGTCCTGCGATCATCGCGTGGTCGACGGCGCCACCGGCGCGCTCTTCCTGGAAGCCTTCAGGCAGTTCATCGAAGAACCGGCCGCGATGCTGCTATAGTCGCGGGCGACGGGGCGGGCATGAGTGATTTCGAAGCCATAGCGGAAACCGGCGGCCTTGCTGCGGTGGAGATCGCGGCGTCAGCGATGGCCGAGCGCGGACAGAAGGTCGAGCCCTGTCCCAATTGCGGCAAGCCGATGATCGGTGCGTATTGCGCGGTGTGTGGGCAGGCGCGCGACGTGAACCGGCGCTCCATCGTGGGTCTTGTGCATATCCTGCTCGAGGACATCGCAAGCTTCGACAGCCGCATCATGCGCACGGGCTGGGCGCTGGTTGCAAAGCCCGGCGAACTTGCGCGCGCGTTCCGCGAGGGCCGCACGCAGCGTTATCTCCCCGGCGCTGCGGCTCTATCTGTTCGTCTCGCTGATCTTCTTCGTGGTGCTGGGCGCCAGCAATCTCGCGCTGGTCCAGCTTGTTGTGCAGGCGACTCCGACCAAGATCACCTGGATCAACGGTCAGGCCTACGTGCCAAATCCGGCCTACGACAAGGATGATGCCGACACGCAGTTCATGCCGAAGATGATCAAGATGGACAAAGCCAAGGCTTTGAAGCCCGGCGGCCATTTCAGCTATTCGACCCAGATCTATTTCTTTGCGCCCATCGGCGCCTATCATGTGAACCTGTCGAAAGAAGCGCGCGACCGGCTCAAGGTCAATGATGCCGACATCGAGATCGGTGAACGGCCGAACCCGGCCGACAAGGAAAAGGTCAAAGCTGCCGCAAAGACGAAAAGTTGGATCGAGCAGCATTTGTTCGACGGACTGCAGCGGCTGGTGAACGATCCTGCGGCGTTGAACGGATCGCTGACGACGTGGATCCCGCGGATTTTGTTTTTGCTGATGCCGCTCTATGCGATGCTGCAGGCGCTGTTCTATATCCGCCTGCGCAAGAAATTCTTTTTCGTCGATCACCTGATTTTTTCTCTCACCATCCACACCTTCGGCTTCGTGTTGCTGCTCGCGGCGGCGGGTGCGGCGCAGTTCTTGTCCGGTGAAACGGTCGCGTGGGGTCTGCTGATTATCATGGGTGTCTACACGCTGATCGCCACGCGGAACTTCTATCGCCAGAACTGGTTCTGGACGGTGGTAAAGTTCGCCAGCGTATCGTTTTTCTATGTGTGCTTCTGCGCGCTGCCTGCGCTTGGCGGCGCGTTGATCCTGAGTTTCCTGAACGTTTGAGGGTGTCATGGCCGAAGCTTTCGATGTCATCGTGATCGGCGGCGGGCCGGGCGGATATGTTTGCGCCATCCGCTGCGCGCAACTGGGCCTCAAGACAGCGGTGGTGGAGCGCGACAGGCTCGGCGGCATCTGCCTCAACTGGGGCTGCATCCCGACCAAGGCGCTGCTGCGCAGCAGCGAGATCTGGCACCTGATGCACCGGCTGAACGAATTCGGATTCAGTGCCGATAACCTGAAATTCGATATCGCCAAGATCGTGGAGCGCTCGCGGAAAGTCTCGCAGCAGCTTTCCAAACGGCGTCGGCTTCCTGATGAAGAAGCACAAGATCACCGTGATTGCAGGTGAGGCAAAGCTCACGGGCAAAGGCAAGATCGCGGTCGCGAAGGATGGCAAGAGCACGGATTACGAGGCCAAGAACATCGTGCTCGCCACCGGCGCACGCGCCCGCACGATGCCGGGGCTGGAGCCGGATGGAAAACTGATCTGGACCTATCGCGAGGCGATGGTGCCGCCCGCGTTTCCGAAATCGCTGCTTGTCGTTGGCTCTGGCGCTATCGGCATCGAGTTTGCGAGTTTCTACCGCACCCTCGGCAGCGACGTGACGGTGGTGGAAGTGATGGACCGCGTGCTGCCGGTCGAGGACGAGGAAATCTCCGCCTTCGTGCAGAAAGCGTTCGTCAAGCAGGGCATGAAGATCAAGGTCGCCACCACGGTCGAGAAACTCGCGAAAGGCGCGGACAACGTCACCGCGACGCTGAAAGCCAAGGACGGCAAGACCGAATCCATCACCGTGGATCGTGTCATCCTCGCTGTCGGCATCGTCGGCAATGTCGAGAACATCGGCCTCGAAACACTGGGCGTGAAGGTCGAGAAAACGCATGTCGTCGCCGATCCATGGGGCGCGACCGGCGTGCCGGGGCTCTGGGCTATCGGCGATCTCGTCGGTGCGCCATGGCTCGCACACAAGGCGATGCATGAAGGCGTGATCGTCGCGGAGAAGATCGCGGGCGTGAAAGGCGTCCATCCGCTCGATGTGTCCAAAGTGCCGGGCTGCACCTATTGCTGGCCGCAAGTTGCGAGCGTCGGCATGACAGAAGCGAAAGCGAAAGCGTCGGGCCGCAAGATCAAGGTCGGACGCTTCCCCTTCATCGGCAACGGCAAGGCGATTGCGCTCGGCGAGGCCGAGGGACTGGTGAAGACGGTGTTCGACGCGGAGACCGGCGAGCTTCTCGGTGCGCATATGGCCGGCGCCGAAGTCACAGAACTGATACAAGGCTATGTTGTCGCACGCACGGGAGAACTGACCGACGAAGACCTCGCGCACCACGATTTTCCCCGCATCCGACACTCAGCGAAATGATGCACGAAGCCGTTCTCGATGCTGACAAGAGGGCGCTGCACATATAGGTTGCCGCCGGGTTGGATTCTCGGGGCGTTGTATGCGCGGGGCATTGATATTTGCGGCGGTTCTTTTCGGGCTTCCGCTGTTGTTTTTTGGGTTGGCTCGTCCTTACGGACGGCAAGGTCGTATTTGTCCAGAACCCCAACCAAAATCCCGTCAGCATCCAGATCGCGACGCAGAACGATTCTTATAGCGAAATGACCGATCCGCGGGCGGTGTCCGCGAATGCGTGGACCTGGGTGGTCTTCGATCCGCAGATCCGGGGAGATTCCGGGCTGCTCTGCACCGGGATGCGCGGTGTGACGCGCATTGCGCTCGCCACGGTGGCGCATCCGATGCCGATGTTCTCCAAAGTGACGCTCGATTCCTGCGAAGGGTCTTACGTGTTTCGCACGTTGCGGACGCCTCCGCGCCGAACAGCGGGGACCACATCGGATCACGCCGCCGCAGCCGCTCAACTAATCCAGCAACCGCTTTACGTCTTCGGTGATGCCCGCGATGTCGTCGGTCGATGTCGCGACCAGGCGCGGGGCGCCGGACCGGTCGAAGAAGAACACAGAATTGGAATGCATCACCTCATAGGGATGCCCCGGCGAGTCCTTCGTCACCGAATACAGCACGCGATAGCGCCGCGTCAGCGCCATCAATCCGTTGGGCGGCCCGGTCAGTCCGTCGATCTGCGGCGCGAAACTGCGGACATATTTGCTCAAGACTTCGGGCGTGTCGCGGTCCGGATCGACGCTCACGAACAGTGCCGCGACGTCATAGGCACGGGTATCGAGACGTTTCAAAACTTCGGACAGATTGGCGAGCGTCGTGGGGCATACATCCGGGCAATGCGTGTAGCCGAAATAAAGGATGACCACGCGTCCGCGATAGGACTCCGCGCTGACGATGGCATGGTCGTTTGCGCGCTCCATGCGCAGTTGGAGCTTCGGCATCGCTCCGGTGATGTCGGTCGTGTGCCACGGCTTTTCGCTGCCGCAGGACAGAAGCAGAAGACATAGCAGCAACGCCGGTAACCGGCCGAGCATTTCCTTCATGCGCCTTCCATAGCACGGCGGACACGGAGGAGCAGAGGGAACCGGTCACTGCGGCCAAAAAGCTCTGGAGCCATGGGGCGGGGGAGGGCCATTGTCCCGCGCGATGAATGCTGCCGCCGTTTCCCCACCTTCGCCATCGCGCGCCTGGCTTGCCT
>JBBCHP010000019.1:0-194599 GCA_037201525.1 Rhizomicrobium sp.
ATGCAGTGGTACGAGGCTTCTGCGCGGAAAGGCAACCGGCATGCCATGAGCAATCTTGCCGTGCTCTACGCCAGCGGCGATGCGGACGCGCAGAGAAATCTGGCAGAGGCGGCACGCTGGTTCGAACGTTCCGCCATGCTTGGCTATCTCGACGCGCAGTTCAACCTGGCCGTCCTGTTCGAACGCGGCGACGGTGTGCCGCAAAGTTTGCTCGATGCCTATAAATGGTACGCCATAGCCGCAGAAGCAGGCGACTCCGTCGCGAAAACCCGCGCCAATGCGATCGCCACGCAATTTTCTCCGGAAGAACTGCAAGCCGCGCAACAGGCTGTCGCGCATTTTGTCCCGCAGCCGGTAGACCATGCGGCCAACGAAATACCGACGATGGCCCAGGTTCTCGTTTCGGGCTGACCGCTACTGTTGCGATGCGCTCCAGCGCTGAAATGATGCCGTGCAGTTGGGAGGCAAGGTCCACTCGACTTTGTCTGCGTCTTTCGGCATGCCGCGATGGTCGGGATTGAGCATGGACTGCGATGCGCGAATCCCTGTCGGCCATGTTGATTTTATGAACGCCAACACTGCGGTTATCTGGTCGTCACTGAGGGAATGTTCGAAGGCCGGCATGTATGAGACGATACCCGCCGGGGCGGCGGCGAAGCGGCCGTACTTCGTCATATGAAACAGATCTTCGTCGGAGTGCTGCCAGGTATGGCCGGATGAATCATGTGCCGGCGCGCGGCGCCCTTCGTATTGATCCCGCAATTGCCAGAGCGCCTGTCCTTGTAGTCTGCGTCCATGGCAATTCCCGCAGGTTTGCGCGTAGATTGTCTCGCCTTGAGAAACCAGAGCCGCATCGTCCGCATCGGCAAAGCGGATTGGCTCCGGCTTCTGTCCTTCCGCGAGTGCCGCAGAGAGGCCGAGCGCGGCCAGGAAAACGAGCAATCCTGCAAGCCTCATCTACTTGTCCAGCTTGCGCAAATCTTCGACCAAAGGATGGCCCGGAAGATCTCCGGTCAACAATTCCGCGAATTTGCCCTTTGGGTCTATCACATAGATGTACGAACTATGATCGACCGTATACTGACCGTTACCAAGACTGCGCGGCCGGTAGTAGACGTGAAATGATTTCGCCGCTTCCTCTATGTCATCGGGCTCGCCGCGCAAGGCCACGATCCTCGGATCGAAGGATTTCATATAGTCCTTCAAAACCGGTGCCTTGTCGCGTGCCGGATCGAGTGTAATGAAAACGGCCTGAAAATCTTTCGCCTTTGGACCCAAGGCCGCTAACGCGCCTCCGATCTGGCTGAGCGTCGTGGGGCAAACGTCCGGACAGAACGTATAGCCGAAATAGACCAGCAACCATTTGCCGCGATAGTTCGCATCGCTCGCGTCCTTGCCGTCGAGCGTGGCGAGCGCGAAATGGCCATTTACTGGCGGTGGCGGCTGCTCATCCGCCGTTGCAAAAGCGGCGAGCGGAACAAGCAGACTTGCCAGCAGAAAAATTCGCTTGATCGACATGAACCCGTTTCAGGCTTTCGGAAGCACTCTGATCTTTTCCATCATGCCTCCATCCTCGTGCTGGAGGATATGGCAATGATAGACGAAATCGCCCACCACCGGTCCACGAAAATCCATCCGGACCTTGATGCTCGGATATTTTCCGACCTGGTCCCAATAGGGAACCTGATAGGTGTCGTAAAACTGGCGCTGTTCCGCCGACACAGGAACGCCATTTACCGCAAGGAGAAGGAAATGGATTTGGTGCATGTGGAACTCATGCACCTCGGCCGCATGGTTCTGGATAATCCAGTCCTCGACAGCACCTTGCGTTGTTGTGATGGCGGGCGGGTCGTTAGGATCGAACAGCTTTGGCGTTTGGCCCCTTACTGTGATGAAAAAGTTCACGCCTGCTGCGCCATTGGAGTGCGCGCCGTGTGAAGCATGGGAAAACGTTTCGGAAAAATAGAGATGCCTGGTGATCGTCGGCTTGATGCGATCGAGCCCGGCAAAACGCTGCGGGTTTGGTTTGCCGGATGCGTGCTCAACAGGAAGCGCGATGGGATCTGCGGTCAGCTCGATTGTGGAGATGGGCCGCGCCGGAAGGCTATCGCCGAGAGGGCCGGTATCGATCCCCAGCGTCGAAAGTTCTGCGCGCTTCACGGACGCCGATGGCGCGGTCACGATAAATTCCGCCCGTCCCGCCGGCGGCAACAGGATATCGTTCTGCGTGATGATTGTGCCCTGATGTTTCCCATCCTGAGACCCGGTCGGCACGCCGTCCAGCGCCACAATTT
Organism: Rhizomicrobium sp.; assembly: GCA_037201525.1. GTDB lineage: Bacteria > Pseudomonadota > Alphaproteobacteria > Micropepsales > Micropepsaceae > Rhizomicrobium. Next base: position 2,295 of record JBBCHP010000019.1, read on the forward strand.
GAAGCGGCTGTTGGACGCCGTCATATGTCAGCTGGATATCGAAGATCGAGTTCGCGGACGAGTTTACAACGCGCCAGAATTCTTTCTCGCCTGCATGCATCTTGATGACAGACGGTCGATAGATGGGGTAGACGACAGGAACATAGTTCAGGGACAAATCCCAAAACGGCGCTGGACCTACGGGATGGGGCGTTGGGCCAAAAGCGCTGTTAATAAGCGGCATGTCGCGCAGCAAAAGAATGCGCTGCGGCAACCCGGAGACGGCGCCCTGAATGTTCTCAATACCCTCCACGATGATCGCGCCACAGGCACCGCCCGTGACCGCCACAGAAGATATGCCGTGCACATGCGGATGATACCAATACATTCCGGGCGGTTCGTCTGCTGGAATGCGAATGGTGTATTCGAATGTTTCTCCGGGGTTGATCAGCGTGTGGACCACTTCATCGCTGTGGCACTGCGGAGAGGTATTGGTGCCGTGAAAATGGACGTTGACCGATTCAAGGGTCATCGTCGCATTTCCGCAGACATCCTGGCCGTTTGAGACGACTTCTGCCTGCGATCCGACCGTCGACGGCAGGCTATTCGTGACCGTCATCTCAATTTTGTCGCCGGGATTCACATGCAGGGTTGGGGACTCAAGGCCGCTATCGGTCACAAAACAGAAAAGCGTGCGGCCTTCATTATCGACAGACGTGTAATAGTTGAAATGGACCTTGAGCACGCCGTGGTCGCTGCGCAAATCCGGCGGCGGCTGAATTTCCTCGCCGACGCCCGGTCGCGGACATAATCCGCCATCCGCTGCCATTGCATGACCTGCGGTGAACATCAGCAATACGACGAAAAGCGCCGATTGAAGCAGGGTTTTCAAGGTGTGCTCCTTCGCATTGCATTAGGGGCATGTCGCCCCGCTACAGCTTTTTACGGCGACAAGACTATGCTTTTGGAAGCACGCGGATGATGGCCATCATGCCGCCGTCCTCGTGATCGAGGATGTGGCAGTGATAGACGAAGTCACCCACGACAGCGCCGCGAAAGTCCATCTTCACTTTGATGTAGGGGTAGGGGCCGATCGTATCCCAATACCCAACCTGATGCGTGTCATAGAACTGCTGCTGGTCCTTGGGAATCTTCACGCCGTTTTCTTCTTCGACGAGAAAATGTATCTGGTGAATATGGAATTCGTGGACCTCGGTTGTGCGGTTTTGAATTGTCCATTCTTCGACCGCACCCCGGTTTGTCGTGATCGCAGGCGGATTGTTCGGGTCGTAAAGCTTGTTAAATTGCCCATCGACCGTGATGTAAAAGTTGACCGGTTCCGCAGCGCGTCCTTTGCCCGGCGTGCGCGGCGCAGGTTTTCCGTCGGGGCCGAAGATCGACGGTATTTCGATGAAGTACAGCAGGCGCTTCGCCGTCAGTCACCTTCGCATCGCAAGATGCTCAAAGCGCTGGCGATGCGGGGGGCCGCTGCGCTCGGCCGTTCTAGGAAGCCCGCTCGGACCATCGGTCGTCTGGATGTTGGCATAGGTGCGTTGCGGATTGCTGTCTGAGGCCGGTCCGCCTTCGATCTTGTTGGTTATGAGCTGAGCGGTTTTCACATTCTTGCCAGGCGGGGGCGACAATGAATTCCACCCGCGCGGCAGGCGGCAGAAGGGCGTGCGTCTGCGTTACGAGCGTGCCCTGCTGTTTGCCGTCCTGTGAGCCCGCGGGGACGCCATCGTATCCGACAACCTGAAGAGGCTGTGCCACGCCATCATATTTGACCTGAATGTCGAGGATGGTGTTCGCACCCCGCGTTGACGACACGCCAAAACTCCTGCTGTCCCGTCTGCATTTTGATGACTGCAGGCTGGTAGTGGGGATAGTTGATGGGGACGTAGTTGATGGAAACATCCCAGAACGGCGCTACGTTGTCCGGATCGAATGCAGAAGCGTAGGCCAGTTGTTGGTCACGTAGGACGAGGAAGGCGTTCCGGAAGCCGCGCAACGGCAGCTGAATATTGGCAAAGCCCTTCGACTTCGATCGCGCCAGTCGCGCCCCCTTGTACGTCCTGAGAAGAGATGCCGTGAATGTGCGGGTGGTACCAATAAAGCCCGGAGGGCTCATCCGCGGGGAATTTGGAGCTTGTAGTCGAAGCTGTCCCCGGAATTGACGAGAGTCCGGATTACCTCGTCGCTATGGCATTTTAGGCGACACGTTCAATCCATGAAAGTGCATATTGGCCGAGGTCAGCGTCATCGTGGAATCGCCGCAGACGGTCTTTATATTGGAAACGGTTTCGCTCTGGACCGAGCGGCGCGCCCTGAACCATGTTGGTGAGATGGATGTTGACCGTGTCGCCGGATTCACATGCAACGTGGGAGACTCCATCCCATCCGAAGTCACGAAGCAGAACAGGGTGCGGCCCCAAATCATCGACTGACGTATAGAAATTGAATGATACATTCAGAACGCCGCGCTGCTGTAGAGATCGGGGTGGTGGCGCAACGACGCTACCCGCCGGAGGACGCGGGCAAACACCGCCATCGGCGAAAGCCTGAACTGGCGCCATCGTTATAAGGCACAGAAGAAACAGTGCGCCGGTTATCAGACGTTTCATCAGCAACTCCCTTTCGAGGATCACCGTAAAGGCAAGACGCGACAGATGCGCATGCGACAGGTGGTTCATGAACACTTCTACACGAGTGCGACTTAGTCGCAATACCGAACTTATGTTTAAATTTGAATGTCTTGAAAGAAATTGTTGCGCAAAAAATGGAGCGCGGGAGATTAGCCGTGTGAGTGCTGCGGGCAATCCGTGACAACCGGGCAGGGATATGGACATAAAAATAGAGATCGACCGGGGAAACGTGTCGCCCAGGGCGCGTGAAGAACATCGCAATACGCCGCGACAATGGGCTTATCTGATCCTCGAGGAAGGCCAGACCGAGGGAGGCATCAGCCGCTTTGTCGAGATGCTTTTGATTGCCTTGATCGTGAGCAACACGATCGCCGTCATTCTCGAAACGGTGCCTGAACTCTACAACAACTATCGGGCATTCTTTTCGACATTCGAACAAGTCACGGTCTACATCTTCGCTGTCGAATATTTCTTCCGCCTTTGGTCTTGTGTCGAAGACCCGCGCGTAGGAACACGTTATCCCGTGCGGGGCCGGCTGCCTATTTGCACTGCGGCCCATGATGCTGGTCGACCTGCTTCTTTTGCGCCCTATTTCATCGCACTCGGTTTTGGTGCTGCGGGTCGATTTGCGTGCTCTGCGCGTTTTGCGTCTTCTTCGCCTGCTCAAGATTGCACGCTATTCGCAGGCGATGCCGGCGCTTCTCGGTGTGCTTTACGCAGAGCGCCCGCGCGCTATTCGGCGCATTTATCCTCCTGATCTTTACGGTCTGCGTGACTGCGGAGGTGATGCACCTTATTGAGGGCGGTGCTCAGCCGCGGGTTTTTCGGTACGCTTCCCGGCTCGATGTATTGGGCGATCACCACGCTCACGACCGTGGGCTATGGCGATGAAAGCCCCATTACATGGGGCGGAAAGCTCTGGGCCGGAATTACCATGGTCACAGGATTGGTTCTGTTCGCGTTGCCCGTCGGTATCATTGCGACTGGCTTCGTAAACGGCCTGCACAAGCGCGAATTCTCCATCACCTGGAGCATGGTCAAGCGTCAGCCTTTGTTCGACGGCTTTGAGATGGAGCCGACGCGGCAGATTCTCGATACGATGGGCGCCACTGTTGTCCAGGATCACACGCGCATCGCGGTCGAAGGGCACAAGGCTGATATGTTTTATCTCATCATATCGGGCAAAGCGCATGCCGAGGACGAATCCGGCTCGTGGGATCTGGAGCCCGGCGACATTATCGGCGAAGAGGCGCTAAACGACCACGCAAACTATACGCGAACGATCTGGGCGCGCACGGAGATACGGATGATGAACCTGGCAGGCGAAGACTTGCGACGTCTGTCGCGCAAGTTTCCGCTGCTAGCTCAGCGCATCCGCAATGAGGTTCCGTGGTGAAATAAGTGGGGAGCTTCTGTTGCCCGGTGCTCCCCGGACCGCGCTTGGCTAACCGTAGTTAGGCAGCGAGGGCCATTTCGTTATCGTTGGCACCTGTACGAGTAGTCCGATAACGGCGGAACAACACCGGGCAAAAGAACCTTCTTTACACGTCCGTCGATCCTGTTTCGCCCCCACATATGCCCTCCCGCAGGAGGCATATGGTGGAGGCGCCGGGTACCGCCCCCGGGTCCGGTCCGCTTATTACAAGGCCGTTTATCGCCATAAGCCGGACAAGCCGGCACGGGTAATATAGGCCTCAATGGTGAATTTTTGAAGGCCGCTCTTGCGCGATAGAATACGCGAGAATCGGTGGGTCAACGTATGCGTCAATATCACGACCTTATGGAAAAAGTTCTGAAGAACGGCGTGGAGAAGCGCGACCGCACAGGCACCGGCACGCTTTCCGTTTTCGGCCATCAAATGCGCTTCGATCTGGCCGACGGCTTCCCGATGATGACAACCAAAAAGCTGTTCCTGAAAGCGGATTATCCACGAGCTGCTCTGGTTCCTCGCCGGAGACACCAATGTACGTACGCTGCAAAAGAACGGCGTGACGATCTGGGACGAGTGGGCTGATGCCAACGGTGAGCTCCGGGCCGTTTACGGGCATCAATGGCGCTCATGGCCCGATGGGCATGGCGGTACAATCGATCAGATCACCAATCTCATCTCGGATATCAAACGCAACCCGGATTTCACGACGGTTGATCGTCACGGCGTGGAATCCGGCCGATGTGCCAAAGATGGCGCTCCCACCCTGCCATTGTCTGTTTCAATTCTATGTCGCGAACGGAAAGCTGAGCTGTCAGCTCTATCAACGATCCGCCGATATTTTTCTCGGCGTGCCATTCAACATCGCAAGCTATGCACTTCTTACGATGATGGTCGCGCAAGTGACTGGACTCAAACCCGGGGAGTTCGTTCATTCTTTCCGGCGATGCGCACCTCTATCTCAATCATCTCGATCAGGCGCGTGAGCAGCTTTCGCGCCGTCCCTATCTGCTGCCCACGATGCGCATCAATCCTGCGGTGAAGGATATCTTCGCGTTCCGCTATGAGGACTTCACGCTGAAAACTATCAGGCGCATTCGACCATCAAGGCCGAGATCGCGGTCTGACACTTTCAAATTCGACGGAACGCGATATGGCAACCTGTACAATCCGCGCGGCAAAAAAGGGTGACGAGACGTTGATCGTCTCTTTGCTGCGCGAACTCGCCGAATATGAGAAACTTCTCGACCGCTTTCATATTACGCCGGACGTCATCACGCGCGATTATCTCGGCGAACAGCCATTGATTTTTTGCGATCTGGCATTCGAGAGCGAAAAGCCCGCGGGCATCGCGACCTGGTATTGGACTTATGGCAGTTTTGCCGCCACGCGAAAACTTTTCTTGCCGACCTGTTCGTCGCCCCGAATTCCGCGGCAGGCAATATGGCAGGGCGCTGATCGCCAATCTCGCACAGCGCGTGATCGCGCATGGCGGGCGCCGGTGTCGATTGGGAAGTGCTCGACTGGAACAAGCCGTCAATTGATTTCTACGACAACTTCGGCGCGCGCCGATCAAGGGCTGGATTGCCTACAATCTCTCCGGCGACGCGCTGGAGAGGCTGGCGAAATCGTGAGCATCATTTCCCTCGTTGTTGCAATGGCCGACAATGGCGTTATCGGCAAGGATGGCGCGCTTCCCTGGCGCATTCCCGAAGACATGCGCCATTTCAAAGCGCTCACCATTCGCAAGCCCTGCATCATGGGCCGCAAAACCTGGGACAGGCCTGCCGAAGAAGCCGCTGCAGGATCGCGAAAATATCGTCCGTTACGCGGAATCGTGACTTTCGGGCTGCGGGTGCCACGGTCGTTCATTCTTTTGACGATGCGGTCGCGCGCGCCGGCGACGCTGCGGAAATCTGCGTTATCGGCGGCGCGGACATCTACAAAGCAGCGCTCCCACGCGCGACGCACATCCATCTGACGGAAGTACACGATGCGTTCGAAGCAATGCCGCGCTTATCCCTTTCGACAAGGCGTATTGGCGCGAAAGTGCGCGCGAAGATCACGCGACACCGGATGTGCCTTCGCTACAGCTACGTCACGTTAGAGCGTCGCGCCTAGGGGCTTGCGGAGTTCTCCGCGTCGTCTAGCCTTGCTTTATAGATATAAGGGGGAAACGCCATGCCGCTTCGCGAACTCACGACAGGTTTGAGATTCCCTGAAGGCCCCGTCGCGATGGACGACGGTTCCGTCATCGTCGTTGAGATGGCAGCCGGTCGCATCACGCGTGTAAAGTCCGATGGATCGAAACACACCGTCGCCGAACCAGGCGGTGGCCCGAATGGTTTGGCGATCGGGGCCGGAGGGCGCACTCTACGTCTGCAATAATGGCGGCAATTTCGAGATCCATGACCGCGACGGGGTTGATGATCCCCGGCCACACGCCGGCTTCGCATAAGGGTGGCCGCATCGAGCGAGTGAATCTTTCGACCGGAAAAGTCGAAGTGATCTATTCCGAATGTGATGGCGAAAAACTGCAGGCGCCGAACGATCTGGTGTTCGACCCAGAACGGTGGTTTCTGGTTCACCGATCACGGCAGCACCAACGACAAGCACCGGACGCATGGCGCGCTGTATTATGCGAAGGCCGATGGCTCGAAGATCACAAAGGTGCTGCGCGAATTGCTGTCACCGAACGGTGTCGGAATGTCGCCGGATTACAAGACGGTACACTACGCAGAGACCTTTCCCGCACGCTTGTGGAGTCTATCGCTGACCGCGCCCGGTGTCGGCGCGTCACCTGCGGGATTCACGCCTGCGAACTTCGAAGGCGGCTATCCGGGTCTTGCCTATTTCGACTCGCTCGGTGTTCAAGCCGATGGCGGCGTGTGCGTGGCGACGATTCTCGCGGGCGGTATCTCGACCTTCTGGCCGCACGACAAGAAGTTCGAACACACGCCGCTTCCCGATCTGCTTGTCACGAATATCTGCTGGGGTGGAAAAGACATGGAAACGGCCTTCATTACGATGTCCTCGACCGGCAAGCTCGCCACGATGAAATGGCGCTCGCCCGGATTGCGGTTGGCCCCACAACGCGTAACAGTTGCGGTGCGCTATTCCAACACAATCTTCGGCGCCGCGCGCACCGGCGCACTGAGCGTTTTTTGCGACTTCGTATGCAATGGCGAGATAAGCCTGCCGCTCTGCGCTGTCTGGCGCTGTCGCCGTCACCGGCGTACCGGCATCGGACAATTCGCGGATCGTCCCCACAAGTGGCACCTCACCCAGGAACGGCGCACCCATACTGCGCGCCGTCTCCCGCGCGCCGCATGGCCGAAGATATGACTCTCATGTCCGCAGTTCGGACAGACATAGGTTGCTCATGTTCTCGACGATGCCGAGGATCGGTACCTGCGTCTTCTCGAACATCGCAATCGCCTTGCGTGCATCGATCAGCGCAAGATCCTGCGGCGTAGAGACAATCACCGCACCCTTCAATGGCACGCGTTGCGCCATGGTGAGTTGCGCGTCGCCGGTGCCGGGGCGGCATATCAACGATCACCACATCGAGCGGCGCCCAAAGCACATCGTTCATCATTTGCATCAATGCGCTCTGCACCATCGGCCCGCGCCACACCATTGGCGTCCCTTCATCGACCAGAAAGCCGATGGACATCGTTTTGATGCCGAACTTCTCGATGGGCTTGAGCTTGTGATTTTCCGTTTGCGGCTTCTCCCGAATGCCAAGCAGACGCGGCACCGAAGGGCCATAGATGTCGGCATCCAGAAGCCCGACCTTCAATCCCTGCTTTGCGAGCCCTAGCGCGAGATTGACGGCCACTGTCGACTTGCCGACACCGCCTTTTCGCTTGCAACGGCAATGATCGCGGCAACGCCAGGAATGCCCTGCGGCGATGGCGGAGATTTCGCGCTTTGCGGTGCCTGTTGTTTCTTCTGATGCGCCGTGAGAATGGCCGTGACCCGACAGAACGCCCGGCAACGTATTGACTGCGTCCTCGCATTGCTTGCGCAACGGCTCGGCATCGCGTCCGCGTGCGGGATCGACTTCCAGCGCAAAGCCGACATGGCCGCCCCTTCACGATCAGGCCTTCGATCATGCCGGAAGCAACGACGTTTTTTCCGCTCGCGGATCGACAATGGTCTCCAGTGCTGTCAGCACGTCTTCGCGTGTTGCCGCCGCCATCTCTCAAAGCCGTTTCTGATACGAAATGCCAGGATTTGCGCCCCGGCGCCGCTTCCTCATATAACCGCCGCACCTTGGGAAACCAAGGAAATGAGAGCTTCTGACAATGCCGTGGACGAACAAGAACGGTGGCGATGATGCGGGGTCCCGAGAGACCTCGCGGACCGTGGGGACAGAATCCCTCCGGGGGTGGAAATTCGCGCCGGCCGTCCGGTTTTCAGGATCTTTTCCGCGACGGCGCCGAAAGACTAAGGCACCTTCTTCCTGGCGGCCCGTTTACGACAGGCTCTCTGGGTCTGATCGCGCTGGTACTTTTCGGGCTCTGGGTTGCGAGCGGCGTCTATTTCGTGCGGCCAGACGAAGAAGGCGTGGTGCTCAGATTCGGCGCCGTCATCGCGATCTCGGATTCTGGGATGCGCTATCACCTACCCTGGCCGATTGAAGTCGCTTACACGCCAAAGGTCAGGAATGAGAACAAGATCACGATCGCTATCAGCCTGCCGATCCCAGCGAAGAAAACTCGCAGCCGTCGGATGTGGTAGAAGAAAGTCACATGCTGACCGGCGATGAAAAACATCGTCGACATCAATTTCACGGTGTACTGGAAGATCAAGGACGCCCCCGCGTTTCTCTTCAACGTTCCGGGGCCGCAGGAAACGACGATCAAGGCTGTTGCCGAAAGTGCGATGGCGTGAGGTGGTGGGTGAAAGCCAGATCGAACGCATCCAGACCTCGGAGCGCGAGCAGATTCAGCTTCGTGTCCGCGATCTGATCCAGAAAACGCTCGATTCCTATCAGATGGGCGTGATGGTCACCCGCGTGCAGATGCTCAAGACCGATCCGCCCGCCCGAAGTGATCGCTGCCTATCGCGACGTGCAGGCGGCGCGCGCCGACCAAGACCGCAAGCGCAACGAAGCCGAGGCCTATGCGAACACGATCATTCCGCAGGCGCGGGGGGACAGGCGGCGCACATCGTTCAGGACGCGGAAGCCTATCGTCAGCAGGTGATCGCCGAGGCGGGCGGACAGGCAAAGCGCTTCGTCTCGGTCTATGAAGAGTACAAGAAAGCACCGGCGGTCACGCGCAAGCGCATCTATCTGGGAAACGCTGAGCGGTGTGCTTGCGCCCATGAATAAGGTGATCGTGGACGACAGCGCAAAAGGTGTCGTGCCCTATTTCCAGCTTCCTTCCATGCAGAAACCGCAGCTGCCGCAACCGCAAGTGCAACCGCGTTCCCAGCCGGGCGCCGCGGTCGCCAAACCGGATCAAGCAGATCAGGGAGCGGTTCAATGAGCCGCAACCTTTCTATCGTATGTGGGATCCGCCGCCGTCTTCGTGCTGATCGTGATCCTATCCTGCGTCTACACGATCTATCCCAGCGATCAGGTGCTGCTCACCGAACTGGGCGCGCCGAAAGCGGTCATCACGGACGCAGGTTTGCATTTCAAAGTGCCGTTCCTGCAATACGCGAACTTCATGCCGCGGCAGCTTCTCAATCTCGAGGCGCCGAGCGAGGAAGTGATCGCGCAGGACAAGAAGCGACTGGTCGTGGATGCCTTCGCACGCTGGCGCATCGTCGATCCGCTCAAGTTCTATCAGGCGGTGCCCTATGCCAGTCAGGATACAGCCGAAGGATTGCTAGCGCCGATTCTGTCCTCGAACATCCGCCGCGTTCTCGGCTCGCAGAATTTCGCGACCGTCCTGGTCCGAGAAGCGCGACCGGCTGATGCAGGACATTCGCGACAACATGAATCAGGAGGCACGCGATTTCGGCGTCGCGGTCGTGGATGTGCGCATCCGCCGCGCGACCTTCCGCAGGCCAACAGCGATGCAATCTATCAGCGCATGAAAAAGGAGCGTCAGCGCGAGGCGAACGAATATCGCGCCGAGGGCGACGAGACCGCGCAGCGTGTGCGTGCCCGCGCCCGAACGTGAGTGACGGTGCTGCTCGCCGAAGCCACTCGCGAGTCAGACATCCTTCGCGGCCAAGGGGGACGCTGAGGAAACCCGCATTCTCGGCGAAGCGTTCAGCCAGGGATCCGGATTTCTTCGCGTTTTATCGTTCGATGCAGGCCTATCAGGATGCGCTGAAAGGCGACAACACCACCTTGATCCTGTCGCCGAACAGCGAGTTCTTCCATTATTTCGGGTCTGGCGGCGCGGGCGACGGCAAGCGCAAATAGTCCCCATGTCCTGAACATGGCGGCCTAACACAGATTTCAAGGTACCTTTGACCCAATTTCCTTCACCTTTTTCGGCGAAATACCTTAAGGTTCGTTCCCGTTCCGTTTTTGAGGCGTTTAATGGTTATCCGGTCCTGTCATTCATTCTTGCCTGGTTGCAATATTTGTTCTGACCGCGCCGCTGTCGCAGGCCATTGCGCGCGGGACGCCGGATTCCTTTTGCCGATCTCGCCGATAAGCTGTTGCCGACTGTCGTCAGCATCGCGACCAGCCAGACCTTGAAGCAAGGCAATGCGCAGGGTCTGCCCAAACTCCCGCCCGGCTCGCCGCTCACCGATCTGTTCAAGGATTTTCTGGAGCCGCAGAAGGCCGCGCCTCGTCACGTCACTTCGCTCGGCACCGGCTTCATCATCGATCCCTCCGGGCTGATCGTCACCAATAACCACGTCATCGAAGATGCGGAAACACATTACCGCGATGCTGAATGACGGCACCATTCTGCCGGCCAAGCTCATCGGCCGCGATGAGAAAACCGATCTCGCGCTCCTCAAGGTTGAATCGAAAAAACCGCTGCCTGCCGCAAAGTTCGGCGACAGCGATCACGCCCGCATCGGCGATTGGGTGATCGCGATCGGCAATCCGTTCGGTCTGGGAAGCACAGTGACCGCCGGCAATTGTGTCTGCGCGCAATCGCGACATTCAGGCCGGGCCATATGACGAGTTCATCCAGACTGATGCACCGATCAATCGCGGCAATTCCGGCGGACCGTTGTTCGATATGGACGGCAATGTCGTCGGCTGTGAACTCGGCGATCTATTCGCCGTCGGGCGGATCGGTCGGCATCGGTTTTTCGATTCCGTCCAATCTGGTGCGCGATGTGATTGCCCAATTGCGCGCGCACGGCACGTTGCAGCGTGGCTGGATTGGCGTGCGCATTCAGGCGGTGACGAACGATCTGGCCGAAGGACTCGGGGCTCCCTCTGCGATGGGGGCGTTGATCACCGACGTCACGCCGAAAGGTCCGGCCGCAAAGGCCGGTATCGCAAATGGTGATCTCGTTACGGCATTCGACGGCAAGGTGATCACGGATTCCCGCGTGCCTGCCGCGCATTGTGGCCGATACGCCGATCGGAAAGACCGTGCCGGTCGACGTCTTGCGCAAAGGCAGGAAGCAGACCGTACGTCTGACAGTGTTGAAACTGGCAGAGGAAAAGCCAGTGCGCGTATCTGGGCCACAAAAGGCGCCGCCGTCTGTACCGAAGGCGCAGTCACGGCTTTCCGATCTGGGGACTGGCGCTTGCACCGATCGACAACGATGCGCGCACCCAGTTCAGACTTCCCGGCAGCATCCAAGGTGTCCTGGTGACCGATGTTACTCCCGGAAAGTCCTGCGGCGGAGAAGAACATCCGTCCCGGCGATGTGATCGTTTCAGGTCGCCGGCCAGAACGTGCGTACCCCCGGCGACGTGACGCAGCATATCGAGGCGGACACGAAGGCGGGAAAGAAAGTCGAGCTGATGCTCGTCAATCGCGGCGGCGATCTTGCCTATATCGCGTTGAAGCTCGGCTAGGGTTCGACGATTTCATCGTCGCTGTAGCCCTGCAAGTAGAGCAGGCTGCGAAGGTCGCTATATGCGATCCGCGCGCCTGCCGTTTCGGCCACGACCGGCTTGGCATGATAGGCGACACCCAGCCCGGCCCGCTGAATCATATCCAGATCGTTGGCTCCATCGCCGACTGCGAGTGTATCGGCGAAATCGATTCCCAATCGCGCGACTTCGGTTTCCAAGGCGGCGCGTTTTGCTTCTCGGCCGAGAATTGGTTCGCGCACTTCGCCCGTAAGAGCGGCGCCGTCATCGAGCAGAAAATTGGCCTGTTGTTCGTCGAAGCCTGCAACTGCGGCGACGCGCTCCGTGAAATAAGTAAATCCGCCGGACACAAGGAACGTTCGCGCCCCATGCGCTTTCATCGTGGCGACCAGTGCTTTTGCGCCTAGATTGAGATGAACGCGCTCGGCATAGGTCCACTCCAGAGCCGCGAGCGGCAATCCTTTGAGCAGGGCGACCCGCTCGCGCAGCGCGCTCTCGAATTCAATTTCGCCGCGCATCGCGCGCTCGGTGATCGCCGCGATATGCGGTTTGAGCCCCGCCATATCGGCCAACTCGTCGAGGCATTCGCACGAGATGATCGTGGAATCCATGTCTGCGATCAGTAGTTTTTTGCGCCGCTGTGCCAGCGGGAGCGCATTGATGTCTGCCTTGTGGCTGCCACAGATTTTGTGAGCGGATTGAAGCGCCTCGCCGGAGTTACCGCTTAGCAGGATGTCGAACGCGCGATCGCGCGAGAGCCTATTGCCTCGCCAAGCCCACGCAATTTCTCCGCCAGCATGGACGCGTCATCTGCGATAACATTCAGAACATGAGAGAATCGTTCCGGCACCCAAGCGCCCCATGACCGTCGATGCCGTGCTTATTGCAGGGCGACCGCGAGCGGCAAGTCGCGCACCGCCCTCGCGCTCGCCAAGGCGATGGATGGCATCGTCATCAATGCGGATTCGATGCAGGTTCTATCGCGAAGCGCCAGTCCTCACGGCGATGCCCCCGGAACAGACAGGAAGGCAGTGCCACATCTTCTCTACGGGCATGTCAGCGTGCGCGAGCCCTATTCGACGGGGCGCTATCAGGACGATGCGAAGGCCGCTTTGGGTCGAAGCGCGACGTGCGGGCAAGCTTCCGATCTTCACCGGCGGCACGGGGCTTTATTTCTCGGTGCTAGCTGAAGGTATTTCTGACATCCCTAAAATCCCCGCCGAAGTTCGCACGCGTGCGCGGACGCGCCTGGCAGAGATCGGCGTTCGAGGCCCCTGCACGTGGAGTTGGCGGCGCGCGATCCGGAAACGGCGTCGAAACTGCGTCCCAGCGATCCGCAGCGTGTGATGCGCGCATACGAAGTGTTCGAAGCGACTGGCCGCCCACTTGCGCACTGGCAGCGTGAGGCTGGTAAGCCCGTGCTTGACGGCTTGCGACTTGCGCGATTCGTGATGGATGTGCCGAGAGCCGAATTGCGCGCGCGCATCGAGACGCGGTTCAAGGCGATGCTCGAGCAGAGCGCGATAGGTGAAGCGGCTGTGTTGAAGGGACTCGATCCTGCGCTTCCCGCGGCGAAGATTCTGGGGTTGCGCGAGCTTTGGGCCATGCAGGACGGCGCGCTATCGCGGGGCACAGGCAACCGAACTGGCCGTCACCGCGACGCGCCAATATGCTAAACGCCAGACGACCTGGTTCGCAACCGCATGGCGGATTGGATCGGTTGGATTCACAAAACACCGCCGATATCCTTACCAGGATCGCGATATAGGTTGTGTTCAAGGCCTTCGGGCAAGGAGTGTTCGAATGCGCGTCTATCGCGAAGGGCGACGCCGATTTCGGAATTATCAGGGGCAAAAAAGTTGCCATCATCGGCTATGGCAATCAGGGCCATGCCCATGCGCTAAATCTGCGCGACAGCGGCGTGAAAGACATTGGTCGTCGGCGCGCGTTCTGGTGCCAGCGCAGACAAAGCTAAAGCAGACGGATTTCCCGTCCTCGATAATGTGCAGGCCGCGCGGGACGCCGACCTCGTCGTGCTCGGCGTGCCGGATGAGAAACTTCCCGAAATCTACGCGCGCGACCTTGCGCCTCATATGAAGGCGGGCGCGGCACTGCTGTTCATTCACGGCTTTGCGCGGCACTTCGGATTCATCGAACCCCGCGACGATCTCGACGTCATCATGGTGGCGCCGGCCGGTCCGGGCACCGCCTTGCGTGCGAACTTCGTGAACGGTGATGGATATATCGGCCTGTTTGCAATAGATCGCGATGCGACGGGTGCAGCGAAAGCGCTCGCCCTGTCCTACGGTGTTGCCATCGGCTGCGGTGCGGGGCTGATCGAAACCAATTTCCGCGAGGAAACCGAAACCGATCTGTTCGGGGAACAGACGGTTCTATGCGGCGGCTCGGCCGAACTTGTGCGGGCCGCGTTCGACACTCTGGTCGAGGCGGGGTATGCGCCGGAACTCGCATATTTGGAGTGTCTGCATCAGCTCAAATTGCTGGTCGATCTCATGCACACGCGCGGGATTGCGGGCATGTACAAGGCGATTTCCAACACGGCGGAATATGGCGCCTACAAGACAGGCCCTCGCATCATCGGCGATGCCTCGCGCGCAGAAATGAAACGTGTTCTTGATGATATTCAATCCGGCCGTTTTGCGCGTGACTGGATGGGAGAGAACGCGTCGGGCGGCGCTGCGTTCGAGAATATGCGCAGACAGGCGGCGTCCCACCCCATCGAGAATGTGGGAAGCCGTCTGCGTGCGATGATGCCCTGGATTTCAAAGAAGTAACGCGCTGTCACGCCAGTGCAGGCTTGATTTCGCGCACCTCAAATTGCGCATAGCCTTCCAGCTTCGATTTTGCTTGTGTCTCGGCGTCCATCTCAGTGGCTTGCGCGGTGATGTACACGAGTGCCAATGAGCCGTCGGAAAGAAAATAGCGAATCTCGAAATCGGTCATCGGACCTCCTTTCGCGATTTTAAATGCCCGTTCGACCTTAGTTAAAACGCATGGTATGTGGCGGCGAAGGGAACTTTTTGGGGTAAAAATGCGGCGCTTGCCCGGTTTTAAACTTTAGAAATGACCGGAAAAGTTGTCATTGGGGATGTCATTGCCAACATTTGAAACACGAGAGTCGACAGAGCTTCTTGTGGAAATTACGGTGCTATGAGGCAGTCTTTCGATCGATTTACCTTGTAATGCCCCCAAATTCTTCTCCGACCGTTGCCGTGATTGGTGGTGGCTTTAGCGGCAGCGTCTTTGCGCTGAAGCTGGTCCGTGCCCTTCCCAACGCGCATGTAACGTTGATTGAGCGCGACCGGCGCATCGGTCGCGGCTTGGCCTATGGTGCTTGCGCGCCGGATCATCTCCTGAATGTACCGGTAAGCCGCATGGAGCTCGGGCTTGTGCCGAGCTTTGCGGAATGGCTTGATCGGCGGCGTGGCCTGCTGGCCGATGCGCTGGTCGAAAGTGGCGGTGACTTGCTAGCCGCCTTTGTGCCGCGAGAGTTGTTCGGAGCCTATCTCGAAGAGCAAGTATCCAACAGCGCCGGGCATGGCGTGAACATCGTGCGTGGCGAAGCGGTCGGCTTGCTCGAATATCCGGGACGCGGTGTGTTGCTCGCCGATGGCCGTGAGATCAGCGCCGATATCGTCGTGCTGGCGACCGGAAACCTGCCGCCGCGTCCGCCGGCCGCCAGAGACGCGTGGCTTTACGATACGCAAATCTTTGTGCCCGATCCCTGGGCCCGCGACGCCTTGGACGATTTGCCGAAAGACGCGCCGGTCGTGCTACTGGGCACCGGGCTCACCATGGTGGACGTTGCGCTCAAGCTCGCAAGCAACGGTCACATTGGTCCGATGCATGCGCTCTCACGGCGTGGCTATCTCCCGCTCGCGCATCTCGCTGGCGGCCATTGGCCCGCATTCTTCGATGCGCATGAGCATGCATCGCCATTGCGGCTTATGCGCCTGCTGCGAGGCGAAGCGAAGAAAGCAGAAATGCACGGGATCCCCTGGCAGCGCGTGATGGATGCGATGCGTCCGGCCGTCGCCGGTGTCTGGGCCAGTTGGTCGGGTGCTGAGCGGCTTCAGTTTCTGCGTCATCTGCGGCCGCGATGGGACATTCATCGTCATCGCATGGCGCCGCGGATCGCAAACAGATTGAAAGGTCTCGTCGATAGCGGGCAACTCTGCGTGCGCGGTGGTCGCGTTCTCGCTTATCGCCGGAGCGAAACCTGCGCCGACGTGGTTTTTCGGGAACGTAACACCGGCAACGAGCTTACCATTCGCGCGTCGCGTGTGATCAACTGCACCGGCCCACGAAGCGACTTGGACCGCCTCGCCTTTCCGATACTTGCAGACCTGCGCCGTCGCGGCCTGATTTTGCCGGATGATCTCGGCCTCGGCATCGAGACCGACGATTGCGCAGTGCTTGGCAGCGCCGGGCACGTTTCTCCTTGGCTCTATGCGCTTGGCCCACTGACCAGGCCTAGCTGGTGGGAAGTCGTCGCCGTGCCGGAGATCAACGCGCAAATCGACAGGCTAGTGCGCAAGCTTTCGGCTCTCGCCCCCTCGACACCCGAATTGGCGAACTCGCTGGCGGATGCCTTTTCTGATCTGGGCGCCGGAATCTGATCAGTGCTTGAGATTCTGTGACAGCCATGCGGCCGCCTGTTCGGGCGTACGCTTGTCATCTGCACGATCCACCATGAGATTGGCGCGCTGCATCGTGCCCAGGTCGATGGTGCCTATCAGCGGACGAAGAGCTGCAAGAAGTTTCTCGTCATGCGCATGCTTTGGCGAAATTAGCAGCACGGCATCATAAGGCGGCAAAGCCTGCTTGGGATCGCCGAGCAGCTTCAGATCGTATTTCGCGATCCGTCCGTCGCTGGAGAACGCCGAGATCACATCGATATCACCATCGACCACTGCGCTATACATGAAGTTCGCCTGATATTGCCGTTGAAGCGCGAAATTCAGACCGTAGGTTTTGACGACCGCGCGCCACTCCGGACGGCTGAATATCTCGTAGTCCCCGCCAATCTTAAGTCTTGGCGCATAGGCTGCGAGATCGGCGAGTGTCTCGATGCCGAGCGCCTTTGCGCGATCCCTGCGCATTGCAAAGGCGTAAGCGTTCTCAAAGCCAAGCGATCCCAGATCTCCCGCATGTCTTTCATCGTGAAGCCATGTCGCGAGCTTGGTGAGCACCGCTTTGCGCCCGGGCACGTCGCTGCGCTTCATCTGTGTCGTCCATAGTGTGCCGGTGTAGTCGACATAGACGTCGACATCGCCTGCTTCGAGCGCATGGAAAATGACGGCGGAGCCAAGCCCATCACGCTGCACGGTCTTGAAACCTGCTTTTTCCAGCCGGTCGCTGATCAGCGCGCCAAGGATATATTGTTCCTCGAAGCTCTTGGTGCCGATGGTGATAGTCCCGCCTTCGCTGGCCAGAAGCGGCATCAGGCTTGCGCCAACGATCAGGAGAAGCCCCAGCGCGGCGGAGATCAGCCTGGCGCGGGAGTGATTTACAAAGCCGCTCTCCGCGAGCGCGAGGAAGCGGTCCACGAGCAGCGCCAGCAATGCGGCCGCGATACAGCCGAACAGAACAAAGACCCAATTCTCGGTCTGCAGACCCGTGAAGATGTAGTTGCCGAGACTGGTTTGTCCGACCGGTGTAGACAATGTTGCAGCACCAATCACCCAGACGGATGCGGTGCGAAGGCCTGCCATGATCATAGGCATTGCCAGCGGCAACTCGACAAGAAACAGCGATTGTCGCGGCATCATGCCGACGCCCTGCGCCGCAGTCTTGATTGCGGGATCGATGCCTGCAAGTGCCGTAACCGTGTTCTGCAACACCGGTAGGATCGAATAGAGCGTGAGTGCGAGGAGCGTTGGCAGAAAGCCGAGCGCGCGAAACCCGAAGCCGAAAAGGTGCTGTGTGAGCGCCGACAGTGCGAGCAGCAGCGGATAGAACAGTGCGAGCAATGCCAACCCCGGTATCGTCTGCACAATGCTTGCAATACCGATGGCCGGTCCGCGCAACCGCGTGCGCCGCGATACGCCGACAGCGAGGGGAAGTCCGATCAGAAATCCCAACGCGATTGCACAGATACTGATTAAAACATGCTGGCCGAGATATTCCGGAAGCCGCGCCCATGCTTCGGCGATAACGCTCCGTGAGAAATTCATGGTGCGGACACTGCTCGCATGGCTTCGGCGAGACGTCGTGCGCGCCTGCGCGGATTTTCGATCAGCGCGCGAACGAAATCGTCGGCCGGTGCCGCGAGCAGATCTGCAGGTCCGCCGGTCTGCACGATACGCCCGTCGCGCATCACCGCGACCTGATCGGCGAGCAGAAATGCCTCGGTCATGTCGTGGGTGACGAGGACTGTGGTCAGCCCAAGCTTCTCGTGGATGTCGCGATATTCGGCGGAGAGATCGTCGCGCGTGACAGGGTCGAGAGCGCCGAACGGTTCGTCCATCAGCATGACCTTCGGCCGTGCGGCGAGCGCCCGGGCCAACCCGACACGCTGCTTTTGTCCGCCCGACAGAGCGGCCGGAAACCGGTCTCGAAACTGATTGGGCGGAAGCCGGACAAGCTCCAGCAATTCATCGGTGCGCGCAGCGATCTGGAGCGTTGACCAACCCAGCAGTTTCGGCGTGATGCCGATGTTCTGCGCCACCGTGAGATGCGGGAAAAGACCGATGGCCTGGAAGATAAGGCCCATGCCGCGCCGAAGTTTGACGGGATCGAGAGCGGCCGCGTCTTCGCCGTCGATCAGAACCCGGCCGCGATCCGGCTCAAGCAGGCGATTGATAAGATGAAGCGCCGTGGTTTTCCCTGATCCGGACTCTCCTATCAGGACGAAAAATGCGCCTTCAGGAATATTGAGGTTAAGATTTCTGACGGCAGGCGTTTTGGTGCCCGGATAGGACACGCTGACATCGTCAAACGCGATCATCGACCCCATATGACCGCGTAACATGGCGGCCCGGTGGCTACCACTCGCTGGCCGCAAAAATGCCTTGAAATCAGCGGTTTGCGCCCTTGCGCAGCGCGGGCCATGTGGCGTAAAAGTCCGCCTAGAGCCAAAAAACTTCGTATTTGCGAGGGTTTAGCGGCGATCTGCGTCTGCAGGCTAGCCTGCGTCAAGGTATTCACAAAACACAGGTTTGAGACACGCGTCAGTCGCCGAAGGCACGCTTTGTGTCCGGATTAGTTCTGAAACTATCCGGTGCATGGCAATTGCAGGTGAACTGAAAAGGAAGAGGGCGAAGGCAGCATGTTCGGCGGTCTACTCGGCGCACTGTCGAGCGATATGGCGATTGATCTTGGGACCGCGAACACGCTGGTCTACGTCAAAGGCAAAGGCATCGTTCTGAACGAGCCGTCCGTCGTCGCCACGATCACGACGCGCGGCGGCAAGAAGTCGGTTCGCGCCGTCGGCAACGATGCGAAGATGATGCTGGGCCGCACGCCAGGCAACATCGAAGCAATCCGTCCGATGCGCGATGGCGTCATCGCCGATTTCGAAATCGCGGAAGAGATGATCAAGCATTTCATCCGCAAGGTTCACAATCGCCGCTCTTTCGCCAATCCCATGATCATCGTGTGCGTGCCGTCGGGATCTACTGCGGTAGAACGGCGCGCGATTCAGGATTCAGCGTTGTCGGCCGGTGCGCGCCGCGTCTACTTGATCGAAGAGCCGATGGCGGCCGCGATTGGCGCGGGCCTTCCGGTTAGCGAACCCACCGGTTCGATGGTCGTCGATATCGGCGGCGGTACGACGGAAGTGGCGGTTCTCTCGCTCGGCGGCATCGTCTATTCGCGCTCGGTTCGCGTCGGCGGTGACAAGATGGACGAGGCGATCATTGCCTATATCCGCCGTCATCAGAATCTGCTGATCGGTGAAGCCTCATCGGAGCGCATCAAGAAAGCGATCGGATCCGCCGCACCGCCTACGGATGGCAATGGCGTGACGTTGGATATCAAGGGGCGCGATCTTCTGAACGGCGTACCGAAGGAAATCACGATCACGCAGCGCCACATCGCCGAGGCGATGGCGGAACCCGTAGGTGCCATTGTGGAAGCGGTTAAGGTCGCACTGGAAGCGACGCCTCCGGAACTTGCCGCCGACATCGTGGACAAGGGCATCGTGTTGACGGGGGGCGGTTCGCTGCTTGCCAATCTCGATCATGTGCTGCGGGAGGAAACCGGATTGCCGGTCTCCATTGCCGACGATCCGCTGTCCTGCGTGGCGCTGGGCACGGGGCGAGTTCTCGAGAATTCGAAAAGCATGCGGCACGTTCTGTCCACGGCGTTTTAGTTCGCGGCGCTGGCTGCGACAGTTGAGTTGGGTTGGTCATGGCCAACGGCATGAGGAGGGGCACAAGGCTTCGCGGCGGCTACCAGCTTCCGCTGGCCTTGCTCTTCGCACTTGCCGTTGCACTCGTTCTGATCGGCAGAGCGCAATCAACGCTTTTCGACGGCGTACGCGCACGCGTCACAGACTGGATAGCACCGGAACTCGTCTGGGCTCGTCGTCCTTTCGACGACATGTCGCGCTGGTGGGCCGACATCAATGAAGGATATCACGTCTATCAGGAAAACGTCCGCTTAAAGGAAGAGAACGCTCGGCTACGACAATGGCAGACGATTGCCGTGGCGCTTGATGCGCGCGTGAGGCGTTACCAGCTGTTATTGCATGCTGTGCCCGACGCGGCGTTGTCGTCAGTGCTGGCTCATGTGATCGGGCGCGCCAAGCGGCCGTTCCTCGAAACCATGATCCTCGATGCCGGAAAAGCGAATGGCGTGAAACCCGGGCAGGCTGTGGTTGACACGCGCGGGATGATCGGACGCATTTTTTTGGCGGGCGAGCACACTTCTTGGGTCATCCTGCTCGGCGATCTCAACAGCCGCATTCCTGTAACCATCGAGCCGGGCCATGCGCAGGCGATTCTTGCCGGTGACAACGCCAATGCGCCGGAGCTTGAGGCACTTGCCCAGGGAGCCAAGGTTCATCCCGGCGATCAAGTGCTGAGTTCAGGCGATGGCGGAATTCTTCCCCCCGGCCTTCCGATTGGAACGGTCGTCGCGGACGGCATCGGTGGTTTCCGCGTTGCAGCACTGGCCGATCCCTCAGCGAGCCAGGACGTCGAGGTCGTCGATTTCAAGAACCCGGTCGAGACGCCGCCTGCGCCAACAAAAAATGATCTTCCGGTTTCGGCCGCCGGCTTGCCTCCGGCAGCTCCGCCACAACAGAAACCGGACGCCGGTGCGCCCAATTCGGCGCCGGTTTCGCCACAGGCCAGGGCTGTCACGCCGGGAGCCAAGCCACCTGCAAAGCCCGAGCCTGCAAATCCTGCGCCGCAGCCCTCAGATGGCGACACGGCGGATCAGTGAGAATCGGCGATGGAACGTGTTCTCATCGGAAACCGCCTCACCGCTTCTGTCATCCCCGTGATGTTAGCAATTTTGGGGACATTGATCGTGAATCTTCCTTTATCGCCGCTGGGCGGTATCGTGCCGTCGCCTTTGCTAGGGTTGATGGTGATCTATTTCTGGTCGCTGGTCCGTCCCGATCTGATGCCGCCATTCTGGGCGTTTGCTGTGGGTGTGCTGGAGGATATTCTCTCCGGGGGGCCCCCAGGCGCCTGGACGGTGGCTTTTGTCGCGACTTACGCATTCATCGACCGGCAGCGCGACACGTTCGCAGGCCTCTCGGGCTTTGGCGCGATTATGGATTTGCCACTGCGGCTGCAATTGCCTGTGCAACCGCTTATCTCACAGTCGCAGCTTTGCACATGCGTGCTCCCCCGATAGCGCCTGTCATGGGTGAACTCGCGATGAGCGTGGTCTGCTATGTTCCTGTCGTCGCAGTTCTTGTGTTCGTTCACCGCCGCTTTGTCGGCCCGATAAGGCACGATTTCTAATGCCGATTTTCGATAGCAAGGATAAGAGCCGCTACGAGACGTTCACGCGTCGCACACTCCTTGTGTCGGGCGGTATGACCGCGGTCTTCGCGCTGCTTGGCGGGCGTCTTTATCAGTTGCAGATCGAAGACGGCGCTCTCTACCATACCGCTGCCGAGGACAATCGCGTCAACGAACGCCTTGTCGCGCCGCCGCGGGGGCGGATTCTGGATCGCTTTGCCGTTGAGCTTGCCAACAATCGCCGCAACTATCGCGTTCTCCTCGTCGCAGAGCAGGCGAGCAGTGGAACCGAACAAGCGCTCGATTCGATTGCGCGTGTGATCCAGCTCAGCGATCAGCAAAAGAAACGTGTGCTGCACGATCTAGCCATCAACAAGAGATTTGTGCCCGTGGTCGTCGCCGAGAATCTGTCCTGGGACGAATTCGCGCTCATCAATCAGCATCTGCCTTACCTTCCTGGTGTGCAGCCAGACGTCGGTGAAACACGCGCCTATCCTTACGGTCCCGAGCTGTCGCATCTGTTGGGCTATGTAGCGCCTGTTTCAGAAAGCGATATGGCTTCAGACGATTCCGACCCTCTGCTTGATCTTCCAGGGTTCCGGATCGGCAAGCGCGGCATTGAAAAGCAGTTCGACGAACAAATTCGTGGCGAAGCCGGCGCAAGCCGCGTGGAAGTCAACGCCTACGGACGCGTGATCCGCGAGCTCAGCAGCGACGCGGCGAAGCCGGGCGATGACATCTATCTGACCATCGATCGCGAGTTGCAGCATTTCACCGATCAACAGATGACCGGACAAAGCGCTGCTTGTGTCGTGATGGACTGTCAGACCGGCGACGTGCTGGCGTTATCGTCGACGCCGGGTTTCGACCCAAATCTTTTTAACGTGGGTATTTCGAACGATCAGTGGAAAACACTGACCACCGACGACCACAAGCCACTCATCAACAAGGTTCTCGGCGGCGAATATCCGCCGGGATCGACATTTAAGCCCGCCATGGCAATGGCGGCGGTACAGAACGGTCTAGGTGACCTTCAGGTCAACTGCAGCGGCGCGTTGCAGCTTGGCAACAATACCTTCCATTGCTGGGCCTGGAAGAAAGGCGGTCACGGACACGTCGATCTGAAGCGTGGCATCGCGCAGTCCTGTGACGTATTCTTTTATGAGGTCGCAAGACGTCTGGGCATCGACAAGATGCACGATGCGGCCGTCACGCTCGGCTTGGGAAGCCGCACGGGTATCGAGATACCCGGTGAGAGATCTGGATTTATTCCTAACTCCGAATGGAAATTGGAGCATCTCGGAATTCCCTGGCAGGTCGGCGACTCTTTGAGCGCGGGTATCGGTCAGGGATATGTACTGGCGACTCCTCTTCAGCTCTGCACGTTGGCTGCCCGCATCGCGAGTGGCAAGGCGGTCAGTCCGCGCGTTGTGCACACCCTCGGCAATGTTGCGCAGCCTCGTCTGGTACCGGAAGCACTGCCGTTCTCGGATGAAGCTTTTGAAAAAGTGCGCGCCGGCATGAATGCGGTGACGAATGAGGGCGGCACCGCCGCCAGCTACCGTATCACTGAGGTCGGTCTTGAGATGGCCGGCAAAACCGGCACCGCGCAGGTTCGCAAAATCTCCAAGGAGGAGCGCGCGAGTGGCGTAAAGAAGAACGGCAGCCTGCCCTGGAATCTGCGCGACCACGGTCTATTCATCGGGTTCGCGCCTGTGATGCAGCCGCGCTATGCATGCGCCTGCATCACAGAGCACGCTTCTGACGGGCACCCTCAAGTCGTGATCACGCGAGATGTTTTGCGCTTTGCACAGCAGCGCAACACGCTCGGTCTTCGCACAAACTACCCGCAGAACGCCGCCGATGCAGCGGTTCAAACGAGGCGCGCATGATCACGCGGCCCTATGCAGCATCGCGGCGTCTTTTGACCCTCACGGACAAGCTGTTCGAGGTAAACTGGGGTTTGATGCTTTTGATAGGCATCATCGCCGGCATCGGTTTTGCGATGCTTTATTCCGTTGCCGGCGCGAGTTTCAGTCCCTGGGCCGGCAAGCAGATGGCTTATTTCGCCGTGGGATTAGTTTTGCTTATTGCTGCGGCACTGGCCGATGTTCGCTTCTGGCTCGGTATAGCTTATCCCGCCTATGCGGTTTCGCTTCTTCTTCTTGTTGTCGTGCTTTTCGCCGGTCATTCGGCGCTCGGAGCGCAGCGCTGGATTAGCGTTGGGCCGATCGAGATACAGCCGTCTGAGCTAATGAAGATTGCGCTCATTCTCGCGCTCGCGCGATTCCTGCACGGGCTGAGCGTGGAAGACGTGTCGAAGCCGTTGCGGCTACTGATCCCGTTCGTGATGATCGCGATACCGGCCTTTCTGGTGCTGAAGCAACCGAACCTCGGCACGACGATCATTCTGGTCGCGGACGGAATCTCGCTTCTGTTTCTCGCCGGCCTCTCCTGGTGGTGGATCGGGCCTGCGATCGGGGCGGTTGCGACCGCCGTTCCGCTCGCCTGGCAATTCTTTCTGCATGACTATCAGAAGCAGCGCGTGATGACGTTCCTCAATCCCGCGTCCGATGCGCTTGGCGCCGGCTGGAACATCACTCAGGCTAAAATTGCCATTGGATCGGGCGGATTGACGGGCAAGGGATTTCTGCAAGGCTCACAGAGCCGCCTGAACTTTCTCCCCGAAAAGCATTCCGATTTCATCGTGACGAATTATGCCGAGGAATTTGGCTTTGTCGGCTCGATCGCGCTCCTCCTCCTGTTTGCCGTTGTGATCGGCTACGGTGTGCAAATCGCGATGAGCGCGCGCAGCCAGTTCGGCCGGCTTGTCGCAATGGGCCTTACCCTCAACTTCTTCTTCTATATCCTCATCAACGGCGCCATGGTCATGGGCCTGATCCCTGTCGTTGGTATCCCCATGCCGCTGCTATCCTATGGGGGGACCGCGATGCTCAGCGTCATGTTCGGTTTCGGCATACTTATGAGCGTCCATGTCCATCGGCAGGTCGAGATTCCACGCCATTCCGGCGGGATTATCTGAGGCCGGAGCCATCCTGGGATTTCTGGGAAATCTGCCATGGACTTAGCGTCCGGCGCTTGCTATAGGCCGCCCCTTCGCGTGGGCCTCGTCCCACCGGCGGCGGGTGATTAGCTCAGTTGGTAGAGCAGCTGACTCTTAATCAGCGGGTCGTAGGTTCGATCCCTACATCACCCACCAACCACTCTTGGTAGTTAGCCGCCTTTCTATTCTTGGCATGAAGGTGAGGGTATTGCGTCGGCGCTACCACTTTGTCTGACCGCGTGGCAATTTCATCGGCAACGATTCCGTCAATATTCAAACTGGTAACTGAGTCCGACGCTGCTGCCGCTGTCTTGGGCTGCGCTTCCGGTTGTCGAGTTTGCGTTGGTGCCGGTGCTTACGGTTGCTTGTGCTTTCAGTTGCTTTGTCAGATCGATCTGCACCTGAACCTGCGTGCTGCCAGACAGGCTCTGCTTGGCACCGACATACACATTTCTCGCGACATATTTTCCGCCTTCGACGGTCGCCTGTGTTTCGCTTCCCGATGCACCGCCCGTCGTGCTTCCCACCGATAGACGGTCGAGTTTCAGATTTCTACGAAGTGCACCCATCGGATCGAAGCCTGTTCCCACGCCCCCGAGCGATGCGATTGCCTGCGCGATCTGCGCGAGTTGCAGCGCCGTCAGCTGCTTTGCGCTCTGCTGGAAGAACAAATGCGCCAGCACTTCGTCCTGCGGCAGCGACGGCGTGCTGGTCAGGACGATTTGCGGTTTTGATGCATGGCCCGTCACCGTCAGCGTGGCCGTGACATTGCCGGAGCTTGTCTGCGCGATGAGATTGAGGGACGGATCGATGCTGTTGCGAACGCCGCTGCCGTCGAACCCGAGCTTGCCGGCCGTAAAGGTGAGTGTTTGCCCGGCAAGACTTAAGGTGCCCCGATTCATTTCGAATCCTCCCGAGGCGAGCGGTGCAGCCGCAGTGCCGCCAAGATGGAGCGATCCTCCCATGTCTGCATCGATGCCACGACCGCGCACGAAGATCGGACCGGATGTGGAGATTGCGAGGTCGAGCCCAACCGGGCCGCCAGAGGCTTGCGGCAACGGTGGTTGCGCATTCTTGCGCCTCACATCGAGCACGGCGACTTCAGGCGGGAAACGATCCGGGATATTGATCGTGCCGCGCGAGATGTCGAGCTTGCCTTCGATATTGAGGGATTTTTCGAGCATTCCGGAGACACGGACATCGCCGGACGCCGTAGCGGTGATGAGGTCGCTCACCAAGGGACGCGCGTTCTCAATCTGCAATGACAGATCGAGCGGTACACCCGGCGCTGCAAAGTCGATTTGTCCGCCGCCGCTGATCGTGCCGGGTCCCGCGCGGCCGGAAAGTCTGGTTATGCGTAAGGATTGTCCTTCGCCGCTGAAGGCTGCGTCGATCGCGCGGATGTGCATGCCGCGCGCGTAATCCTGCAGTTCGCCGTTTTTGAGGGTTCCTCCGCCGCTTAACCGTGGCGCGGAGAATGTGCCTGTTACATCCGCGTCCATGGCGAGCGTTCCGCGCAGTCGGCGGCCTTCGGCGGCAAGAACGAGGTCCGTAAAAGCGAGATCGGCGTCGCCCCTCACATGTAGCTTCATCGGAAGTTCGTTGCGCAAAGGTGCTTCGCCCGTCAGCGCAATTTGTATGGAAGATCCAGCTGACAGCTTTGCGTCGAGCGTCGCGCTTTGGCCGTGCAGCTTGCCCTGCGCGTCGATATTGATTGGCGTTTTCGGGAAATAGGCTTTCGCGATCAGATCGTGTGCGTGTACCGCGAAGATGCCGTGCGACTCTTCCAGCGTTCCGCTTACCTCCGCGTCGCCGGACAAGACGCCGTGAAGTGGCGTGGACAGAAAAGGCTGCAGGATTTCTGCATCGACCGACCTGACCGCGGCCGATGCCGATAATGCGGGCGTGATGCGCCCCGCCAGGCTTATTTCACCGCCGCCGGCCTGCAGGACAATGCGATCGACCTTGACGCCATTCTCAAGATCGATATTGGCCGGTGCCTTCAGGTTCGCGCTCTGCCCACGCCACTGCGCGGACAGACGTTCCAGAAGCAACTGGTTTCTGGTCGTATCGAACTTTGCTGCGGTTGAAAGTCGGGTAGGCTGATTGGGCAAATCGTTCAGTGTCGCGTCGCCGGCAATCTCAAGATTCCGCAAAGGGCCGGAGACTTTCGCCTTTGCATCGCCGGATGTCGTTCCCGCCGAAAAATGATGCGCAACCAGATTGAAATCGAGCGACGGCGAGCCAAGAGGATCGAGAATCTTTCCCGCTGCCGTCGCCGCCTCTATTGTCGTGCCCGAGATTGCGACACCGGAAAGCTGGGCGCTCAAAGACGCCATCGATGTCTTGCCGCGCGGGGCGAGGACTGCCGTCGACGCAAGATGTCCTTTCAAATCCATGGAGAGGAGAGGCGCCAAATCGGCGAGTTGTCCGATATCCAGCTTTGCTTTTCCGGATGGCGCAGATTTTCCAGGAAAAACGAACGCACCATCGGTACGGAGCGATTTCCAATTTGCGGTTTCGTTTGCTGTTATCGTTCCGCTCTTTTGCGAAAGATCTACTTTCAGCAAAACCGGTGCGCCGTTCAAAATGCCTGAGACGCGCAATTGTCCTTCTGAGAGCCGCGGAAAGCCTTTCGCTTGTGCCGTCAGGTCGATGCGATGGGCTTGAAAACCTGGGCTGGCGATAAGGGCGTTGCCCTGAATGGACATGTCCGCGGCACCGATCGGGCCTGCGATCCGGCCTGACAGAGTGGCGCTGCCTGCCAGCGCATGAGAGAATCGCGAGATATCCCGCAACTTGACCGACACGTCATACGCGATCCGCTTGGCACGCAGCGCACCATAGGCTCGAAAATCGAGCGCTTTGGCGGCAAGCGTAGCATCGGAATGGATGATATCTGCACCGCTGGTCGTGGCCTGCACGGCGAAAGACGCATTCGGCCCAAGAACGCGCGCGACAAGCGACGTGCCTTGTGCATCGATCTGGCCGTGGACGCTTAGCTGCGATTTTCCCGCGTCTTGTTCCACATCGATTTTGGCGGAGGCGTGTCCGCGCAAGTCCTGGTTCGTCAGCTTTGCAAAGGGCTCAAGCGCCGGAAGCGTCACTGTGACCGCAAGCTTCGTCTTTCCGCGTGTCTCGACGCGGCCTTCTGACACAAGCAACGGATGGGAGATTTTGAAGGTGACGGGCCTAGTGGCCGCATCGAGATCGGCGTGCGCGGCAATTGAGACCGGTGCTTGTGCGAACAGGTCAGGATGATCGCCGGGGATGCGCAAACCGGACACCGTTCCCGAAAGGTCGGCGACGCCCTGATCGCCAGCAACTTGCGCGTCGAGTGCTGCCATGCGGATGCCCGATAGCGAAGCGCCGCGCAGCAAGAGTCTGCCGCTAACGTTTGGCGTATCGAATGCACCATGCATATGCCCATCGAATTGAAGCGATGCCCATGCGAGATCGGCGCTCGGCTTCATCGCGGGCGCGTTGGCTTTGAAGTCGATATCCGCATGGCGCTGCGCTAGCGCGAAAGTGCCTGCTCCTTGTGCCTTCAATGCACCGGCGGAAAGGACAAAGCCGATGTGGTTTGCACCGCTATTCTCAAAAGCTTTGGCTGAAAGATTGATGGGACCAAGGCCGGGCAGATCAAGGATCGAACCAAGTATGCCTTTGGAATCTTCTACGATGCTAACTGAGCCTTGCGCTATGTCGTTCGCGATTCCGCCATCTATTTTGTAATGCCCCGCGGCTCCTATCTGCGAAATATCGATTTTGGCGTTTAGCTGATGACGCGAGAGGTAGTGCAGCGATCCTGAAGCTTTGAGCGTCGCGGCGTATCCGGCAACGGCCGCCGCGATGTCTATACGGGGCGCATCGATGGAATCAACGTCGATCTGTGGCGTTGTGCCCTCGGATTTCTCTTCGACCGGGCGCCGAAGAACGGCGATCTTCGATGCAGCAACCGAATGAACCCTGATGTGATGCTGGATCGCGCCGATCGCGTCCCATACCAAGGAGAGATTTTCGACGTGCAGCCACACCCCTTGTGCATCGGAAATATCGACCGATTTGGCCCGAATGCTGTTGGGCAAGGAGCCGCTCAAACCGGAAATCGACACGGTTCCGCCGGAAAGCCACCCTGTCAGCGATCCGACAAGTGTATTTCCCGGGCCGGTGAATAGCAGGAACGCAAACGAAAATGTGAGCGTGAGCAGCACGCCCAGAATTGAGCAGCCGGCGACGAAGGCGATTTTGAATGCGCGCCGCATCAGAATGCCTGCCCTAGTCCGATATAGATTTCGAACGCGCCGTCTCCGTGCTCGCGAGTCAACGGCAGCGCGACGTCGAGCCGGACGGGCCCGATTGGCGTGTAGTATCGCGCGCCAATGCCCGCGCCGACGCGAACCTCGCCGTTGAAAGGCGCGCCATCGGCGCTTGCCTGACCGGCGTCAACGAAAGCCGCAGCGCCCCAATCTTCAAACAGCCGTTGCCGGAACTCGATGCTCGCGGCATCCACCGATTTGGCGCCGATGGGCGAGCCGTCCGCAAAGCGCGGCCCGATGGATTGATAGGCATACCCGCGCACGGTCGCACTTCCACCCGCATACAAACGTTGATCGGGCGGCAGGCTCAAATTGGAGCCGCCCAGAACACTCGCGGCAAGCCCGCGCATTGCGAAGACGGATCGTCCGTCGCTGGAAAGATCGAAGTAGGACGATGCAGATGCCTGTAATGTAAAAAAGGCAAGGTTGCGCGAACCGAACGATTGCGTGGGTGTCACACCGAGTGAAGCGCGTGCGCCCGCGGTGGGATCACGCAAGGGATCGGCGAGGCCCGTGCTGTCATAGTTTACAGTCAGCGGAGCGCTCAACAGCTGATAGTAATACTCCGTTCCTTGCTGCGAAACATTGTCCTGCATGAAACCGAGACCGATACTCGCCGACCAGAGTTTTGAGAATTTGCGTCGTAGATAACCCGCCAGACTTTCCGCTGTCTGGCTATAGGCATCCAGATCCTGCTTGATTCCGGCCAGATCAAACTCCAGCGTTTGGTCGAGGCGCAGAAACAGTGGCTTTAGGAACTGCGCGCGCAGATCGTAGCCCAATCCTGCTGTCGCGTTGCCAAGCCCGGTTCCCGCCGCCGTCAGGTTCAGTTGCTCGGCATTGCCGAAGAGGTTGCGATGCGACCATGTGGTCGAAAGACTAATCCCGAGATCTGTCGAATAGGAACCCGATATCGTGACGGCATGCAGCAGACGCTCTTGCACGTCGAAGACAATCGGGATGCGGCCGTCTTCGGAAAGATGATCGGCGGTATGCACGGAGACGCCCTGAAAACACGCCCTGATCCATCAATGCCTTTCGGGCGTCTTCGATTTTGCTCGGCTTGAATCGCTCGCCGGATTGCAGCCTCATCGCCCGCCGCGCGAAACTTTCATTTACGTCCCGCAATCCCTTAAAGGTGATGGCGCCGAGATCGACTTGGTGGCCGGCGTTTACTTTGAAGGTTAAATCGATGAGATGCTGCGCATCGTCGGCGAAGGCGATCGGCGTATCGACCGCGGCAAGCGCGAAGCCGTCTTCCTGCAGTGCAGACAGCAAGCGTTGCCGTGCATCGAGAACATTGCTGGCAACCGCCGGATCGCCGCTGTTGAGCGCGAGCGCGTTACGGTCCCTATCCGGCATCTGGCCATCTATGGTGATCGTGCCAAGACGATAAAGCGGACCTTGCTCCACCCGGACGGTGACAGCCACACCTGTTCCGCTCGCGACGTTTTCCAGCCATGCGGGCAAAGCGGGATCGGATAGATCGTATGCTCCAATTTTGATTTGAATCGTGTTGGCGTAGTAGCCGAAGCTGTTGAGCGCTGTCTGAAGCCGGGGTATGTCGTTTCGCGCGCGCTCGATACAAAGCGAAAGGCGGTACCGCACCTTTATCGACAAGAGTTAAGAGTTGGGCGCTTGCTTCCAATGTCCTCTGAATGTCAGCGGATTGCGCGCCTTTAATCGCGACGGAATACGATTGCAGGTCTGCCGCATGTACCTCTGCCAAGGCGGAGGCTAGGACAACGGAAATACTCAAACAAAAGCGTGTTGCGATCATGCGGTGTTTATAAAGCCTGCTCAGCTATGGCGCATCAATGGCTTTTGGTCCTGACTGACGATTGCTGGCTGGGGCGCCAAGACGGACGCTCCAGACTTTAAGCAAGTCCCAGGCCCTTTGTAACACTCCACCAGTTCGGCGAGGCTTCGGGCGCCCAGCTTTTCACGAATGCGGGTGCAGGTGTTGGCAATCGTCTTATAAGCCACGCCAAACGCTTGCGCGATCTCTATCAGAGTGCGTCCCTTCCGCGAGGAGGCGAAGAATCTCAAGATCCCGGCTTGTGAGCCGCCGGAGATAATCTCCGCTCTTCGCCATGCCATCGCTGATCTCGCGGGCAATTTCTTTCTCGATATAGATTTCACCGAGCAAGAGTGCGTCAAACCGCGGTCAGGATCTCATCTGGCGGCGCACTTTTGCTCACATAGCGCGCGCACCTCCCTCGATAGACCGGTCGGCATAGATCGGCTCGCTGTGCATGCTGAAAACCAAAATTGGTGTGGACGGTGCCGCGAGACGAAGGCGCCGCAGCGCCTCAAAATCCGCTCAGGCCGGGAAGATTCAAGTCGAGAATGATCAATTCGGCCTGGAATGTCCTGAGTTTCGCGAGCGCTTCTTCTGCGGTATCTGCGCTGTGAAGAACAATGTGAGGGCGTACTGAGAGAAGGCGTCCGAGACCTGCGCGCACGATCGCATGGTCTTCAATGAGCAGAACCGTAATCATGCCACATCTCTTTCGAGACCTGGCGCGACAGTGGCGAGCGGCAGGATAGCGCTCACGCGGACGCCGCCGGCCTCGTTATTTTCCACCCACAAGCTTGCCACCGAGACCCTGCACCCGTTCGGCCATTCCGTTCAGGGCCCGCGCCGCGTGCCGGGTCTCGGATAGGGCAATCCGGAACCATCGTCACTGATCGTGACGGTAATCTCCCGCGACGAGGTCTCCGACACGGACACGACGACTGACTTCGGCTTGCCGTGACGTATTGCGTTGCTCAAGCTTTCCTGAACGACGCGATAGACGACCTCCTCCCGTGTGCGCTCAAGATTCGTGCCTTCCAGTGCTGCGCGAAATTCGAATTTGAGGTCTGGCATGCGAGTTGCCAGAAGGAGATAAGCTCCCGGATCGCGACCTTCAGTCCGAAATCGAGCACGTCGACCGGTTTCAATTGTCGCAATATGCTTTTTACGGTGTGTTGAATGCGGCTGGCGGCTTCGTGAATGCGATTGGTACGCTCGGTCAGATCGTTCAGGCTGCCCGAGCGCGCAAGCTGCGGGATAGCGGTCGCATCGACGTTGATAGAAAACAGAAGTGGCCCAACCTCATCGTGCAAGTCGCGCGCGATCTCTGCCCGCTCTTCTTCCTGAATTTCCACGATCTGACGCTGAAGGATTTTGTTCTCCTGCTCATATTGCGATAGACGCAGCGCCATTCGGTTGTACCGCCCGCCAGCCGGGCAAATTCCGGCGGGCCTTTCTCATCTAACTTTGTATCGTAGTTGCCGTCCGCTACGCGGCCCAGAGCTTGTCCGAAGCCGTGAGAAATCTCAACGATCTCCCGACAAGCAAATAGGCGAGAACTCCGGGTAGCCGGAACAGAACACAATGAGGCCGCAAACGCGTCGCGGGTTTGCGCCCAGACTTCCGCGATCTCATTGCGGGAATCGGTCGTCAGCGTCAGGGACCAGCCATCGGGCAGGGGCAGCCCGGTGATCCGCAGGGATGAGATCGCCGGTGCGATGGGGTTTGCAAACCAAGCAGGAGCTTCATGCGCAGGCGGTGCGAGCTTTGACACGGCAACGATCTGCTCCGCTTGGTTTCGCAGTGTCATCCGCAAATGGCGCATGCCATCGAAGCTGCGCACCGTGCGCTCCAAATCCGAAGGGTGATTTCGGGATGTGTCGGCGACAAGATCGGCCCCGCCTTGAAGTGCGGCGTTCATTTTCGGTGCGAACGGATTGTCTAGCCCGCCAAGTGGCCAAGGCGCTCCTAGAGACAAGGCAAGCAAGAAGCTGATCGCGATGGAAAGGATGAGGCGGACTTTCAGGCTCATGGTCGGCCGGTTTGAATGCGTGCCATCATAGCGCGGAAG
Source organism: Rhizomicrobium sp. (assembly GCA_037201525.1). GTDB lineage: Bacteria > Pseudomonadota > Alphaproteobacteria > Micropepsales > Micropepsaceae > Rhizomicrobium. Next base: position 35,516 of record JBBCHP010000019.1, read on the forward strand.
GCCGAAAAGCGCGCGAACCGGCAGGATCGGGAAAAAGTCCCATAGACGGACTCGCGACCCTCTCGGCACACTCCCGCGATGCCTTGCCCGGATCGATTCGCGCGATCTTGCGGGGCATTTTGTCACCGGGGTGCCTATGTATTTTTGGCAGAAACCTTTGCGCCGCTGTTCTCGCAGCCGGCTTTTCCGTTACTTCCTCGGCGTGCAAGCGGATGACTCAGGCATCGAGACGGTGGTCGTCACCGCCAACGGCCACGCCGTTACCGGGAAGCGAATCGATACCAACAAGATCGCCGGCGAGGTCGAAGTGCTTTCCATTACCGGCGCGACCCGTGACCGTCCTAAAGATGTGCTGCCGAATGTTGTTGCCACGCAACTCTCCAGCGTCAGCGTGAACGATGAGCAGGGAAGCCAGTTTCAGCCGGATTTCGTCTATCGCGGTTTTGATGCGTCCCCGATTTCCGCGTCGCAGAAGGACTGGCGGTTTATCAGGATGGCGTCCGTTTGAATGAATCCTTTGGCGACAACGTTAATTGGGATCTGGTTCCGGAATTTGCTGTCGATACCTTTACGCTGCAGTCCAACAATCCGGTCTTTGGCCTGAATACCGCTGGGCGGCGCGGTCACGCTCAATATGAAAAGCGGGCTTACTTTCGAGGGCGCGCAAGCGAACTGTCCGGCGGATCGTTCGCCAACCTCACGGGCGATGCCGAATACGGCACACGGTTTGGAAAATTTGCGCTCTACGTCGGCATCGGCGGTCTGTCGGATGACGGCTTTCGCTATCGCTCCCAAACGACATTGCGCCAAGGCTATGGCGATCTGGCCTATGAAGACGGCCCATTGACGCTTCATCTGTCTGCGTCGGGCGCTTCGAACCGGATCGGTGCCGTAGGACCGACGCCGGTCGAAATGCTGGCGGCGGATCCACGCTCGGTGTTCACCTATCCGCAGTCTATGGGCAATGAAATGGAACTCACGCAGTTTCGCGGAACATGGAAGGCTAACGACGCCCTGACCGTAAGCTTCAACAGCTACTACCGGCACTTTCATCAAAACCTGATCGACGGCAACACGACGGACGTCGATTATTGTGAGAACGATGAGGCGTATCTCTGTCTTGGGGGCGATGACGATTTTCCCAATGATGTGTTGTACGACTCGCACGGCAACCCGGTGTCATCGAGCGTACTGCCCGATGGCGCCACGCCCGGCGAGGACCGATTTCACTCATACCAACACCAATGCGTTTGGTACCGCTGCACAGGTTTCATGGAATGCACCACTCGGTGGCCACACCAACAGTTTCGTCTTTGGCGGTTCGATCGATGCTGGCGAGACGGATTATACCGCGTTTGGAGAGCTTGGATATCTTCTCCCGAATTGGATGTCGTCGGGCGTCGGCGTGATCATCGACGAAGCGCAGAATCCGAACGCCTTGCCACCGATTGAAACGCCTGTGCATGTGGGTGGCCGCAACACCTATGGCGGCGTCTATGCCATCGATGTGTTCGACATTACGCCCGATCTTTCCTGGACATTGAGCGGACGCCTCAATACCGCAGATATCAAACTCACGGATTTGCGCGGTTCTGCACTCAACGGCGAGCACAGCTTTTCACGGTTCAATCCCGGTACCGGGCTTGCCTACAAGGTTACTTCGGGACTGACAGCTTATGTCGGATATTCGGAGTCCAACCGCGCGCCGACCGCGGGCGAACTCTCCTGTGCCGATCCCACGTCGCCCTGTCTGCTCGATGCGTTTCTGGTTTCCGATCCATCCCTGAAGCAGGTCACGTCCCCGCACCTATGAAGCCGGGTTGCGCGGCACTTCGGCCTCTCGGCGTTGGAGGGGCAATTTTCCTGGAGTGTTGGCGCCTATCGCACCGATGCTGCCAACGACATTCTCCTGCTCGCAACCGATATCAACGGCTCGGCTATTTCTCAAACGCTGGAACCACGCGGCACCAGGGCGTGGATGCTCATGTCGAGTATCGTGAAACGCGCTGGAAACTCTCGGCGAACTATTCCTACCTCGAAGCGACCTTCCGGAATTCACTGGTGCTGTCGTCCAACAGTCCTGCCGCCGACGATGACGGCCTGATCTACGTGCGGCCCGGCGATGATATTCCATTAAATCCCGCGCACCGGGCTCACGCTTTCAGGAGATTTCGCGATGACAAAAGCCTGGAGCGTCGGCGCTGATTTGCGCTTGCAGAGCGGCGAGTATCTCGTTGGCGACGAATCGAACCAGGAACCAAAACTTCCCGGCTTCGCCACGGTCAATTTCGCAGCGCCTATGCGATCGATAATCGCTTCACGCTGTTTGGCGAAATCCAGAACCTGTTCGACCGGCGCTATTACACATACGGAGCCTTCACGGAACTCGACGGATTGCCGCCAAACTTTGATCTGACCAATCCGCGCACCTATAGCCCAGCACCTGGCCGCCTTTTGTTCGGCGGTCTGCGCGTGGCTATGAATTGACAAAACTGGCTGAATTAGCTGCGCAAGTTACGAACCCAAATCGTCGCGCAGGCAGAGCAGAATTTTTGGAGCATCGGCATAGGCATGGCGTGAACGGTCAATAGGCGTCTCGGATATTAGCTTGCCAAGCGATGGGGCCGTGCGCGAGTGCTGTGTAGCTTCCTGCAAGGCATCCGTCGGCGTCACTATGCGGTTTTGAGAAGATGAATGCGCGCGCTTGTGCCGCGTCCGTATTCACTTTCGATTGTGAAGCGGCCGCCATGCATTTCGATCAGGGATTTGACGATGGGAAGACCCAACCCTGCGCCGCCCTGCGAACGCGCGTAAGTATTTTCGGCCTGCCCGAAAGGCTCCATAATGACGGGAATCTTGTCGGCAGGAATGCCCTTGCCGCTGTCCTGGATCACAATATCTATTCCGCCCGTTGCCTTCTCAACGCGGATATCGATGACATCGCCTTCACCCGTGAACTTCAGAGCATTGGAAACGAGGTTTATGATGACCTGTTTGAGCCTGAGTTCGTCCCCGCGAACAAAAACATTGTGATCACCGGCAGTTCGCAGCTTTTTGCCGGCATAAGCATTCGGACCGCCGATAACCGCTAAAGCGCCGTCTACGATGTCACCGATCGGATAGTGCTGTCTTTCAGCTCCATCTTGCCCGCTTCAATGCGCGCCATGTCGAGAACCACTATTCAGAACGGCAAGAAGGTGGCGGCCGGCTTGCGAAATATCGGCCGCATATTCTTGCGTCTTTGCGGGGCTGGCCCAACCGCCCAGGATGAGATCGGAAAATCCCGATGATGGCATTCAGCGGCGTGCGCAACTCGTGGCTCATATTCGCGAGAAATTCGCTTTTGGCCCGATTTGCCTGCTGAGCCGAAAGCAATGCCACGCGCAGGTGATTTCAACGGCCGCGCGGCGTTCCATCTCGGAATCTCTCTCTGCGAGCGTTTTGATCAACTCGACATTCTTTTGCGAGATCGCGTTACGGTGACGACTCAAAAGCGCGTGGCGCCAGGCGAACCAGCCCAGCAGCAAAATGCTAGCGAGCAGGATGCTTACAAACACGGTGGCCTGCATCTCGGCGCGGGATTTTCTCAATCCGACATCGCGCTCGAGCTCGGCCGATCTCAAATGAGCGATCTCCAAATCTTTTCCTTGCAAAATCGAATTCCGCGCCGAGCAGAGCAAAATTGGCTGAGGCAGCAAGCGAACGCCCCTCGTCGTCAAGGCGCTTGAACGCTTCAAGATGCATCATCGCGAGCGCATAGTTGCCCTGCGCGCGGTACGCCTTGTACGCGATCTCATGGATGTCGCGAAATGCCGGCGGAGAGGTCTTAGGATCGATACCGCGAAATGCCTGATCCAGATCTGTCGCGGCAGCACGCATATTCCCGCGCCTGTACTCGATCTCCGCTTTCGCGCCCACAACAAAGGCGTCGCGTTGTAAGTATCGTTTTTGGACGCAAGCGCCAGCGCCTGATCTACACATGCGCAGCTTCACCGAAATTATGAAGCCGCGCATTGCTGAGCGCGATATTGTTGAGAATGCCCAGCTGAAGGATCGGGCTTTCAGCGCAGTGGCAATATTCAATGCCTGCTCAAAGCGCGGTATCGCCCAAGTTATAGCGGCCCATCTGCTCATAGGCGTAGCCAAGATTGTTAGCAGCGGCCAGCGAAATTGCGCTATCGCCGGAATAGGCCTGCGCCGCGTCGTGGTAGTATCGTATCTCGCGATTGAAGTCGCGAGCCTTGCCGTAAAGATCGCACCAAACCGAGTAGTGCGAGAGCTTGGCTTCTAGCAAGCCCAAGGTGTGCGAAAATGGCGTGCGCATGCTGATAGTTCTTTAGAGCGCTTTCCAAATCGCCACTCGATTCCGAAATGCGCGCGAGCGATAGCGCTAAGTCACCGTCGAGCTGCGTAAGCTTTCCGCATCGACCTCCAGATTCGCCGCTTGCGTCAAGGCGATGCGCGCTTCCGCAATATGGTTCGTGCGCGTGAGGGCTTCGGCTTTCAGCCATAGCGCGGTTGCTGCAGAGCGGCGATAGCGCGGGTCGCGTGAGTGCCGGTCTGCAATGGCATTCGCAGATTTGGCTGCGTCCATTGCGCGGTCCGGATGCGACATCATGAGGCTCTGCGACGAGGCAACGAGCCGATCAAAATCGTGCCAGTCTTGGTCCGCGCCGTCGGCTCTTGCGGCGTGGAAGGTCAATCCAAAGAGCGCAAATCCAGAGCAAACAGGTACCATCCACTCCGCATGGAGCCGGTATTTGCCAATTTCAATCGTCGTGGCTCGCCAACGGGCAGCATTGTCGTTGCCGGTCGCGATGGCGCCGCGCGTGCGCGTTCTCTCTCCGATCGCGATATTCCATAATGCGTTCCGGCGTCCGTTTTGATCGAGAGCAGGTTTGCAAACGCGCGTAATTGTGACCGGTCGATATTTATGACGCGTAAACCTGACGCCTTCGGCACACATTATTATTTGAATTGGAAACCCCGGATGCACACGCGCCCCGTGTGCTGCGCGAAAGGTGTCCGCTATGCGCTCAGGCTCTTATTGGAGGCTCGCGGGAGCTTCCACTTGCTCTCAGGGGTAGAATTTTTACCATTTAGGACTTGACAATGGTTAATAGTAAATTAATTGTTTACCCTACAGGGGTAAGGGTCGTGGAGAATCTACGGCTCCGTCTTGTGAAATCGTGTTGAGGATAAAAGCATGAACGCCGAGAACATTTTGATGATTGCCGATCTGACGTGGAACTGTCCGCGATCGGTGGCTATGACTCCGCCAGCGGCATGCCTTGTGGTTGCCTGTTTGGTCCTATCCGTCCGTTCGTCCGTCCTGAGAGCGCAGGCGAGGTTTCCAGCCTCGTTTCTGTCGCCGCTCTCGAGATCGGTTTAACGGCTACAGCCTCCGGGCTGTTGTAGGCCTACCACTGGATTTACGGAGGTGCGGCCCGCCGTTGCGCGCGGTCGCACCTTTGGCTTTTGGGATGGCCAAGATTTTCTTAGCCGCACTGCATCGCCTTATCAATTGGCATGCGGTTGACATAAATTTGTGCATCATCCGGACGGCATATTCGAAGGACTGTGTGAGTTGTCCAATGTCTGGCGATGTAGAAAAATTTTACCGGATTATTGGTGAGCTTGACCGGCTTCTGTTACCTGGAATGGGCGACGGATTTTGGGCCGCGAGACCAATCTTTGCCGAAATGGACCGTTCATTTTTGAACGGCTGGGGAATTTGCCGGGTCGAAGAGATTCTCGAGGATAAAGAAACCTCTGTCTTTCGTGATAAAGATGTTCTCACAATCAATGTCACGAAGGGTTATGCCATCTCGCTAGCGATCGTCGATGCGCCGGCAGATAATCTTTATCTCTATCCGCAGCATTATCTCGCGCGAAATGTCGGGCACGTGCCCGTCAAGGTCCGCCGCTATACATGCAGCGGAGCGATCCAAAACGATGTTTTCGATCCAACCGCGCGGCTTGAGCTTCGAGACGAATTGACGCTTCAGCCCGGTGACTGCGTGGAACGCAACGGACATACCGATGTGCTGGAGTGGGAATCCACAGGTGCAACCGGATATGTGCTTCGATTGCATTCCAGTTCACTGGGGAATTATGAATGGGCTTTTGATCGACTCACGCTGACGCCAAAGGGCGTCACGGTTCTCGACGCTCTTTCAAGCCAGATGACGACGGCCATGCAGATGCTGACGACACTGGCGATCCCCGTGGATAAAGACTTTATCGAGTCGGGCTTGGCATCGCCTTATTTTCATGTCCGGTGGGAAACCCTCAAAATGATAAACCGGCTTGCGCCCGAAATGGCGCTGGAAACAGTGGAGCGTCTTGCACACGATCCGCACCCCGCGATTCGCAGGCTGCGGAAAAGACTTTGTCACTGAACGCTGCAAATCAGAGTGTTGATGGCTGAAGATGGCAATTTCATTCGCGCAAAAAACAAACACCTCGCCGATTGCGGTGGAAGATTTTATCGAGGCCCTGCGGAAGGCCTACCAGGGTCATGCGATCGACGCGATGCAGGAAGTCGCCGGCAAGCTTCAAAGTCTTGCGGAGAACCGCGAATTCATCCGGGATGCTCTTATTGCAGAATTAAAGCGCATCGCACGTCAACAGAACCTGGTCAGCTTTGCGCCGCAATCCTTCATCATTCATAGAGATTTCGCCGTTTTCGCTCCGGCTGAATCTATGGCTACCCCCTGTGGGAAGCGCTCGAAAGATTGAGCAGGAAGCGCACGTCTATTCCTATGAACGGGCACACGATCATAATTTCAGTCTGCTCACAGTCGGTGCCGGTGGACCCGGCTATAGAACGCGCATCTTCGAATACGATAACCGGTCCGTCGCTGGTTACGCCGGTGAGCCGATTGAGATGACTTTTCTGGAGGAGACCATGCTGCCTCCCGGAAAGGCCATGATCTATCGGCCCCATAAGGATATCCACGTACAGCTGCCGCCGGAGCAACCATCCATGTCGCTCAATCTCCTGATCGAGGAAAGGAGCTCGTTGAAATGCCGCAATATTATTTCGATCTTGAAGCAAGCTCGCTTGTCATCATGAACGATAACGAAGTGGGGCGGCGCGTGAGTTTTCTTGAGGCGATTGGACAGTTCGCAGATGAGAATTGCGCATCGTTATTGTTCGACGTCGCCCGCCAAAAACCGCAATCCTCTTATCCGGGCCGCAGCTGTGCATGCGATCCGCACAGGCTTTCCAGAGCGCCATCAGGAAATCGAAAAGCTCGCCCAGGCAGATGCCCATCCGCTACTGCTCCGCGAAGCGGAGATCGCCCGCTTGCCGGCTTAGATTTGGCGGACGTTCGACACCGCGAGCAAACTTTCTTCATTTGTAAAGCGTGTTCGCGAGCAGAATAGAGGGGTCTATTGCTCGACGTGGCGATAGTTGGAGAACAGATCCACCACGCTTTGTGGCGCTTGGTCGTTGAAGAACAGCGCGAGATTACGGGCCGATTCTTCTGCGAGAGGGCGAGTTCGGGCAAACATGTCCTTTTCAAACATGGTGAGAGCGGTTTCTAAATCGCCGGGATGGGCGGCAATCGCCTTGCCAAGTTCGGCGCCGTCGTACAAAGCGAGATTGGCTCCCTCGCCGGCGAATGGTGACATCAGGTGAGCGGCATCGCCCAGCAATGTCACGCCCGCACGCGGTCCCATCTGTGGTCGATCGGGAGTGCGTAAATTCCTCGCGGTATGGGATCGGTTTCGCTGTCGATGATGAGCGCCGTCAGTACCGGTGCCCAGCCATCGAACTCCTTGGCGATGCGTGCCAATGCGGATGCCCGGTTGGAAAAATCGATGCTGGCAAACCAGTCTTCGGGTTTGGTCAGCGCCGCATATGTACGCAGGGAACCGTCGCCTTCACGATGGCTCACAATGCCCTTGCCCGGCGCGAGCGCGATGAGAGTGATTTCTGCGGCCGCGTAGTCGGCGGGGCTGTATCGGCCTTCGGGATCACGCTGGAATGTCTCGACAAAGGAGAGGCCCGCGTAAGCGGGCGTTGCATCGGACAGCAGCGGACGAACTTTAGACCAAGCACCGTCCGCTCCGACCAGAAGGTCCGTCGCGATAACGGTCCCGTCCATAAAGGTGAGCTGGTGACGACCATCCCCAAGGGGGAGCGCGCCTGAAAGCTTGCGACCCCAGAAGATGGCGCCGTCTGGCAGGGATTCCAGCAAAATTCGGCGCAATTCGGCGCGTGGGACTTCCGGACGTCCTCCGCCGCCTTTGTCGGGCTGATCCAGAAGGACGTGGCCGTCCTTATCCAGGATCCGTTGGCCCTCCGCGCCGGGAAGAATTATGGCGGCGAACTGTTCGTAGAGGCTCGCCGCTTTGAGGGCGAGTTGGCCATTATACGTATGGATATCCAGCAAACCGCCTGTGAGCGTATGTCGGGAGAGGCTTCGGCCTCGTAAATCGTGGCGGCAATTCCGTGGATATGCAGAACCCGGGCAAGGATCAGCCCGCCCAGCCCAGCACCGATGATCGCGATGGGTGTGTACATGCTGGCTTCTCCTCTTGCGCACCAACGGTAAATTGGCTTATGGAACGCCGTTCCATGACATTGGAACCGCGTTCCATTTGTGTCAAGGTCGGGATATGATGGGAAAAACGTTCAGCCCCAGACCGCGGACGAATTCGCTATCGCGCGACCGCATTATTGCAGCGTCGATCGCGCTGCTGGACGAGCACGGCGAAACCGGGTTGACCTTCCGCGGTCTGGCTAAAAAGCTCTCGACAGGTGCGGGAGCCATCTACTGGCATGTCGCCAACAAAGGTGAACTGCTTGGGGCGGCTTGCGATGCCATCGTTGCGCCTGCGCTGAAAGCACCCCAGGCTGGCACCGCCCCGGAAGCGTCCATCCGGGATCTGGCGCTGAAACTCTTCGATGCCATAGATGACCATCCATGGGTTGGAGCAGCGCTCATGCATGCCCCTGGCCAGTTGCCGGCGGTGCGGATTCTTGAAAGCCTGGGCCGGTCGATCGGCGCACTCGGCGTGCCTGATGCAGACCGATGGTCGACTGTCGGTGCGCTGCTGAACTATGTTTTTGGTGTCGCAGGGCGCAATGCTTCCAACAGGCAGTTCGCGCGCGCACAAGGCGTCAATCGCTCCGATTTTTTGAAGTCTGTCTCGATTTCTTGGTTGCAACTCGATCCACAGACATACCCGTTCACCCGCAGTTTGGCAGCGGATGTCTGCGCGCACGACGATCGCGAAGACTTTCTGTCTGGAATCGACTTGATACTGAGCGGCATCAAAAAGCTCGCGGACAAACTGCAGTGAATACCTGTTCTATTGGGTGACGTTATTCTGGCTGTTTGCTGCCGATGGAAGGCTCGAGCCTACCTGGGCCCACTGCGTGAGGCACATTATCTACGCGCGACAAACACAGCCCAACTGCGATACAGAGAGGCGCGCCATGAGGCGTTTCTCACAAAGGTCCATTTTGGTATTCCGCAAGACACCTGCCGCCATAGCCCGCGCGCTAGCTGAGCGCGAGTACAAAGAAGCAACGCCGGTACAGGCAGCCGTACTTGAAGCCGACACAGAGGAGCGCGACCTTTTGGTCTCCGCTCAGACCGGCTCCGGTAAAACCGTGGCTTTCGGCATCGCCATAGCGCAGACCCTGCTCGACGGCGCCGACACGCTCGGGCCCGCGCACGAGCCGCTCGCGCTTATCATTGCGCCCACGCGCGAATTGGCGTTGCAGGTGCAGCGCGAACTGAACTGGCTCTATCAATATATCGGTGCGCGTGTCGTGGCGTGTGTCGGGGGCATGGATACCCGGCCGCGAGCGGCGCCAGCTTCAGGACGGTGTGCACATCGTGGTCGGTACGCCCGGACGTTTGCGCGACCATCTCGAGCGGCGGGCACTGAAAGTCTCGATGCTGAAAGCTGTTGTGCTCGACGAGGCGGACGAGATGCTCGACATGGGCTTTCGCGAGGATCTGCAGTTCATCCTGGAGACGGCGCCCACTACGCGGCGTACGCTGTTGTTCTCGGCAACCTTGCCCAAAGCCATTGTCAATCTCGCGCAGCACTATCAGCGAGATGCGTTGCGCATCGAGACGGTTGGCTCGACAGAGGGCCATGCCGACATCGAATACCGTGCGATGCGCGTCACCGCCAACAATGGCGAAAGCGCGATCGTCAATCTCTTGCGCTTCATGGATCCACCGAATGCGCTGGTGTTCTGTGCAACACGGCAGGCCGTGCGACATCTGGAGGCGATTTTACGCGAGCGCGGCTTCGCGGCCGTGTCTCTCTCAGGCGAACTCAGTCAGAGTGAGCGCAACCACGCGCTTCAGGCGTTGCGCGATGGCCGCGCGCGCGTTTGCGTGGCAACCGATGTCGCGGCGCGTGGGTTAGACCTTCCGAATTTGGGCCTCGTCATCCATGCCGATCTGCCGAACGATGCGGAAGTTCTGCAACATCGCAGCGGCCGCACCGGACGCGCGGGACGCAAAGGCGTGAGCATCCTGCTGGTGCCCAGTTCGCGCCGCCGCCGCGCAGAAGAGATGCTGTCGCGCGCGCGGGTGCAATTCACATGGATGGATCCGCCGTCCGCCGAAGACATCCGCAAGCTGGATCGGGACCGATTGTTGCAAAACCCGATCCTCACCGAACCCAGCAGCGATGATGAACTTGCGATGGCGAACAGCCTTCTCGCCGCGCACAATCCGCGCGATATCGCGGCGGCGTTCGTAAAGATGTACCGCGCGACGTTGCCCACGGCGGAAGAGCTTGTGGAGGTGTCCGAGCCGCGGCGAAAGCATCGGGATAGCCGCGAAGCACAGGGTACGCGCAAATCACGCAATCGCGGCGAGCGGGATCCAGAGCAATTCGCATCGCCAAAGCACGTGCAGGGTAAACGCTCGGAGGCGCCCGCGTCCGCCGGCGGCATGGAAAACGGTGTGTGGTTCAAGATCACCGTCGGGCGCGAACGCAATGCCGATCCCAAATGGCTTCTACCGGAAATCTGCCGTCAGGGCGAAATCACCAAGAAAGACATCGGCGCTATCCGCGTTTACGAACGCGAAACGCGGTTCGAAGTCTCTCCCGATGTCGCTGAGGCCTTCGCAATCCACGTCGCGGCACGCAAGAAAGGCGGCGTGCGCATCTTCGTCGCGCCGGATGGTCCAAGTGTCGATACGACGCCCCAAAGTGCGATAGCCCCTCCATCGCGCGAGCGTGACGGCAAGCCACCGTTTGCCAAAAACAAAAACAAGCGCTTCGCCGGCAAACGTGACCACGTCCGATAAAGTGCCTTTTTTCGTCTCGCCACCCTAGGGAATAGGCCTGAAACGGTAATTGGCGGAGCCGGAGGGATTCGAACCCTCGATACGTCTTTACAACGTATAACGGTTTAGCAAACCGCCGCCTTCAGCCTCTCGGCCACAGCTCCGTGCGCTTATCTCGGCATGCCCAGCCAAGGTCTTCCGGCCAGCCCGTGGACATAATGGAAAGTGACGCGTCTTGTCGAGGGTCTGGGCAAAACCGGGATAGTGGGCAGGGCCGGCGCGGACATTTTGGGATGCATTGGCCTATGCGGATCACCGCGACATGTTCCGGACCTTGTCCTGAGAAACCTCGGCGGTTCTGAAAGGATTGGGGGTAGCCGACACGCCATCCATACAGACCATCACGCCCAATTCCCGGTTATCGTGCGTTTCGTGTGCCGAAGCGGTGAGAAAATCTGATCCACTTCCAACGTGACTTGCACATCTTCGTCCTGGAATTCTTCGGGCACCGAAATCGGGTTGTCGTTCCATTGGCCGAGGCCGACATTTGCGATCACCTCCTGTTGCCACGGAAGGCGAAGCGTTGCTGTCTGCTGCGGCGCTACAGGATTAGCCGAGCGCGCAAGACGCAAGTTAATTCGCCCATCGACCGCTTTACGTTCACGCGCGCGACACGCCCTGTCCATGCGAATGGACCAAGGCGCGGGCTGCTTTCGAGAGCCCAAAGTCCGGCTTCGAGTAACGGATCGGCGTTATAGAAGTCTTGGTATGCGAGCCACGGCTTGATCGCTTCGAATCCGGGCGTCCCAGGCGCGCGCCTGAGCGATCGGCCCTCGATGGGGGAAGCGGTCAGCATGAATTTGAATTCATCGACCCCTATTTCGTCGCGCAAACGAAGTGCCTCCGCAACGCATTCGTCCGAGTCGTTCCAATTGAACATGAGATAGCGCCAATGGATTACAGGCTTCTTCTTGCCGGCGCGCTTCTTCGCATCGACCAGGCGCCGCAGCCCGATCATCGCTTTTTCGAACGATGCGGATTTGTGATAGCGGCCATAGGTTTCCTGATCGATGCCGCCGATCGTGAAGCATATCCAGTTGACAAGGCCTTCTTCTACGATTCGCTCTGCCAATCCTTCACGTGCCAGCAGGATTCCGTTGGTACTCGTCGTCACCCATAGGCTCGGGTTCACTTTCTTCGCATAGGCAAGCATGTCCAGAGCTTTTGGATGCGCAAACGGCTCGCCGTAATTGTAAAAGAGCAGACGCTTTATGTGCGGCCCCGCTTCATCCATCAGTTTGCAATAGAGCGGCCACGCCATGAAATCTTCGCGGCGTAGATGAAATGCGGAATCGTTGGCGATATTGCAGGTCTCGTTCGAGCAACGGATGTTGCATTTGATCGTCGGCTCGAGGATCAGCCGCCTTGGATAAGGGGTGCTCGGCGTCAGGTTTTGCTCTTCCACGCCTTCGCGGCTGCTATACATTGTGCACTTGAAGCATTTTTTCCCGGAGGCCAGTTCTTCGCGCCGTTTTGCGATCTGCGCTCCAGCGAAAATTTCGCGTAGAGACGAGGTCTTCAGGCTTCCGTGATTTCGCAATTTGAACGGATCGTCGAGCCCGCAGGTAACTGTGCCATCGCAGAGAACGGTGACGGAGTGCCACAGCCAGTCACAATAAAGCGCTGCGGGAGGTGCAGGCTTTGGACTTGTGTCAACGGCAGCGCTCATATTGGCCTCCCTTGCATGGCACCGCGCGACATGCCTTTGGCCTTTTGCAGCGATATGTCCGCCATTCGATACGGATTGGGAGCGGCGGTGACGCCGTCCATGCACACCATCACGCCCAACTCGCGATTGTCGTGGCTATCGGTATGCCGGAGGGGCGAGAAAATCTCGTCTACTTCCAACGTGATCTGAACCTCATCGTTGAACTCAGCAGGAACGGAAATCAGATTGTCACCCCATTTGCCGGCGCCGACATTTGCGGGCAATTTCATACTGCCATGGCAGGCGCAGCTTTACCGCCTGCTGAGGCGCGACAGGATTGGTCGTCCGCGCGAGCCGCAAATTGACATGTCCGCCCGCAGGTTTCATGGAAACGCGCGCCGTCCTGCCCGTCCAACTGAAGGGGCCAAGCCGCGGCTGTTTTCGAGCGACCACAAACGGCTTCCTGATATGGATCCGCGCTGTAATCCTCTTGGTAAGCCAACCACTTTCTGATTGCCTCGAAACCGGCCGTTCCCGGCGCACGCTGAAGCGAACGGCCCTCCATCGGGGACGCGGTCAGCATAAATCTGAATTCGTCGACGCCGATTTCTTCACGCAGGCGAAGCGCTTCCCCGATGCATTCATCGGAGTCGTTCCAGTTGAACAAAAGATATCGCCAATGCACCAGCGGCGCGGTCTTGCCCGCGCGCTGCTTTGCCTCGACCAAGCGCCGCATACCTGTCATGGCTTTGTCGAACGATCCGGCCTTGTGATAGCGGACATAGGTATCTTGATCGACGCCACCGATGGTGAAGCAGATCGCATCGAGCAGGTTCTCTTCCACGATCCGCTCGGCGATACCGTCGCGTGCGAGCAGGATGCCATTGGTGCTGGTCGCTATTCTGAGCCGGGGGTTTACCTTCTTAGCGTAGGCAAGCATGTCCAGCGCTTTCGGATGCGCAAAGGACTCGCCGTAATTGTAGAAGACCAACTCTTGAATATGAGGGCCCGCCTCATCCATGAGCTTTGTATAGAGAGGCCAGATCATGAAATCTTCGCGGCGCAAATGGAACGCCGCATCGTTTGCGATATTGCACGTTTCGTTCGTGCAACGGATGTTGCACTTGATCGTGGGCTCGAGCATTATCTTCCTAGGGTAAGGATTGCTCGGCGTCAGTATGCTCTGGCTTTTTCCCGACGCGTTCTCATGCAGGGCGCATTTGTGACATTTCTTTCCGGAAAGTAGAGCCTCTCGCCGCTTTGCAATCAAAGCGCCCGCGAAAATCTCGCGCAGAGTCGAAGATTTCAAGTTCCATGATCGCGCGTCTTGAAAGGATCGGCGCACCCGCACGTCACTGTCCCGTCGCAGAGGACGGTAACCGAGTGCCAAAGCCAATCGCAATAAAGCGGCTGCGACGTCGCATTCTGCTCGGCGATGGTCGAGGCGCTCACATCCAACCTTCTGCTACGTCTATGGCAGTCTGCCAGAACGGAGGAAGCTTGTGTAGGGCTCTTGCCGATACAAAGCTAGAAATTGGCAATAGCGCACACTACGGTAGTACCGGGCAGGGCGCTGATTTAAGCAAATGCGTGAAGATGAACACAGGGTGCGATCTGTTTTGCACGAGCCTGCGGCGCCTTCTTCGCGCCGCTTCCATGTCGTGTTCGACGTCAGCGATGTCATCAATTATTTCCGCAGCGCCCGGCTACCCACGGGGATTCAACGTGTCCAGATCGAAGTCGTGGAATATGCGCTCCGCGACGCGAGCTTCGATTTCTCCATTGCCTGCTTCACGAAGGAAGCGAATTACTGGGTCGAAGTTCCGCGTGAGCTTTTCGCGACGCTCTGCACGCTCAGTGTAGGTGATTTTGCCGATAGCGCGTGGGATGAGCTTGTCGAAAGCCTCGAAGGCATTGTTGTCAAAGGAAAGCCTTTTCAGTTTGCGATCGGCAGTATTCTGCTCAATCTCGGCAGTTCCTGGTGGCTACAGAATTATTTCGTGGGCGTTCGCTTCGCCAAGGCGCGGTTTGGCATCCTCTATGTGCCCTTTATCCATGATCTTATTCGATGGCGATGCCAGAACTTTGCGTCGCCGAATTGCGCAGCAATTTCGAGGAATGGATCGAGAGCGTTTTCGCTCACGCCGACTTTTTTCTGGTCAATTCGCAGGAACACGCTTGCCGACCTCCAGATCGCAGCGCGCAAGGCCGGCGCAGACCGGGAAGCGGCCGTCATTGCGCTGGACGCCGACTTCGAACTGCTCCAGCCGTTGGTACTCAAGAGGTCGGCACGACACGGATAAGGTGCTGAAAGATTTGGGACTTGAACGTGGGCGTTTTGTCCTTTTCGTCTCCACGATCGAGCCGCGGAAGAACCATGCTTTCGTATTTACGGCTTGGCTCAAGCTTCTGCGCCGTCACGGCGCGAAGAATTGCCCGAAGCTCGTGTGTGTTGGCCAGCAGGGTTGGCTGAACAGCGAAGCGTACGCGCGTTTGGACGCGAGCGAAGACCTAAAGCGCCAGGTGGTCATCCTTTCAAACGTTTCGGATGTGATGCTGAGCAAGCTCTATGAAGCGTGCATCTGCACGCTCTATCCAAGCCTCTACGAAGGTTGGGGTTTGCCTGTGACGGAGTCGCTCTGTTTTGGAAAAGTGCCGATCGTTTCGCATGTGGCCTCGTTGCCTGAGGCCGGTGGTCTCTTTGCTGAATATTTTGAGATGCATTCCGAGCGCTCTTTTTGGAGTCGGTTGAGCGTATTGTCTTCGATAACGAAAATCGGCTCGCCCGTGAGCGCAAGATCGCGGATGGGTTTCGTCCGCGCAGCTGGCAGCAGATTAGCGCCCAAATCGTGGGCCATTTGCGAGCCTGGAGTGATAAAACATCCGTAGTCACGCATGGAACTGAGCGCGACAGCATCTATCCAATCACAGCCGGGACCGGCGTCTTTTATAGCCTGGCCGGTGAAGTTCAGAACGCGCGCGGGCGAACTGCGCAGCGGGGAGAGATCTACCGAAACGGCAAAGGGTGGTGGTGGCCGGAGCCCTGGGGTTGCTGGATCCGCAATCAGGGCCCTGCGACACTTGCTTTCGTCGTTCTCGATTCAGATAACGCGAAGATACGCCTCTATCTCGGTGTGAGAGGCGTGCAAGGGCATGAAAGTATCGGTGTCATTCAGACATCCGACGGGCAGCGCATTAAGGTTCCGCTACTGAGCGACGAAGAACGAACAATCACGATTACGCTGAAGCCATCGCCTGCGCGGGAGCGGCAAATCGTGCTCACGTTTACATCGAACGTCGTCGCAGATTTTCGTGCGTCCACCAAAGGGCGCGACTTCCGCGTCTGTGGGTTGGGCGTGAAATGGTTTTATGTTTGCCGCGAGGATGACATCGAAGCGCGCCTTGCGTTCGTCAGCACCGCGCTGATGGACGAAGCGATCTGGAGCGGCTTCAAGAAGAAAGAAGAGAAGTCGCTTAAGACGGGCACTCTGCCTCCAGTACTGATGGCCCGCTATAACTAACAAAAACACCCTGTTTTCCGCCACTTACGGGCAAGCCTGCGCCGGTTCTTGTCAGACGCCTCCGACAGGCGCAGCATTGGGCTCACGGGGAACCTAGGCTTGGCCCGGCCACGCCGTATCATTCGCCGTTCGAGACGGCGCGGCAGCGAAGCCTTCCAGCCGGAGAGAGGTGCTGCGCATATGCAAATCAAACATATTCTTGTGGTGAAAGGCCGCGACATTGTCGGGATCGCCAGTGACGCGACGCTCGCCGATGCCGTGTCGCTTCTGGCGCGCAAACGAATTGGTGCGGTGATCGTGCGCGACGGCGAAGGATCGCTTACCGGAATTCTTTCGGAGCGCGATGTCGTGCGCGCGGTGTCGGAGCAGGGTGCTGGTGCGCTTTCTCAGCCCGTGAGCGCTTACATGACGCGAGAGGTTGCGACCTGCGGCGAGACCGATACGGTTGACGGCCTCATGGAAATGATGACGCGCGGCCGCTTCCGCCATGTCCCGGTGATCGACGACAGCGACGGACTGATCGGGATCGTCTCCATCGGTGATGTCGTGAAATCGCGCATCGAAGAAACAGTGCGCGAAGCGGCGACGCTGAGGGAATACATCAGCGCCGCCGGATAACAACCGTCATCCTGAGGTACAAAGCCGCGTGCTTCGAGGCTCGTTTCGCTCGCACCTCAGCACGACGGCCTTGCCTCGAAGGATCATGCGGTCGCGATATAGGTGTCGATAACCTTTTCCAGCACGGCGAGCGGCAACGCGCCAGATAGAAGCACCGTGTCGTGGAATTTGTGGATGTCGAATCTCGCGCCCATTGCAGCCTTCGCCTTGTCGCGCAGGCGCAAGATGGTGAGCTTGCCCACCATGTAAGAGCAGGCCTGACCGGGCCACACGCAATAGCGTTCGATCTCGGTCACGGCTGAGGCTTCCTGATCGCCGAGGGTATCGACGTAATACTTCACCGCCTGTTCACGGCTCCATTTCTTGGCGTGCATGCCGCTGTCGACGACAAGGCGCACGCCACGGGAACATGGAATCGTGAAGCTGACCGATCTTGCCCCATGGGTCGTCGTCGTACATGCCCATCTCACCGGCGAGCTGTTCGGCATAGAGCGCCCAGCCTTCGACATAGGCCGTGAAACCGCTGACTTTGCGAATAAGCGGCAGCGGCGATTCCTGGCTGATCGAGATCTGCAGGTGATGGCCAGGAATACCTTCGTGATAGGTGAGTGTCGGCAGCGTCCAGCTCGGCACTTCGGCCGTATCGCGAAGGTTGATGTAGTATGTGCCGGGGCGTGAACCATCAAGCGAGGCGTTGTTGTAATAGCCGCCCGGCGCACCGGCTTCGGTGTATTTCGGCACGCGTTTGATGAGCAGGTCGGCCTTGGGAAGCGCACCGAACCAACCGGGCAGCTTGGCGCGGATCGCCTGCACCTTCACATTCAGATCGGCGATGAGCTTTTCTTTGCCGGCGTCCGTATTCTCGTAGCGGAATTTCGGATCGTTATACATCGCGCGCAAACGCTCGCCGACTGTGCCTTTTGTCAGACCATTCGCCTGCATGATCGCGTCGATCTTGGCGGTGTGATCCTTCACCACGTCGAGACCGAGCTGATGAATCTCATCCGGCTTCATTGTCGTTGTCGTCGATGCTTCGAGCGATGCGGCGTAATAGGCATCACCATCTGGCAGACGCCACACGCCGGCGTCGTGCACGGCCTTCGGCTGCAGGCTTTTCAGGAACGCGATCTGGCGATCGAGTGCGGGATAGACGCGCTGTTCGACCAGTCGCGTTGCGATCTCCTGATATTTGCCGTCGATCTTTTTCTCTTTTGCGCGCCGCACGACGGAATCGACCATTGGCGATTGGCCGGCTGCCGCACTGCGCAGCTTCGCCATCTGATCAAGCGCTTTCGTGATAGCGAAATCCGGTGGAATGATGCCTGCGGCCGCGTCGTGTTCGGCGACTTCGCGCTCCTGATCGAGAGCGGTTGCGAATTCCGATAAACGCGAAAGATAGGCATCGGCGTCGTCTTTGTTCTCGATGCCATGCTGGCTGTCGAGAAAATCCGGAGTCTGCTGATACGATCCGGTGAGCTGGCTAATCGTATAAGGGCTGCCGACACCGGCGCTGTAGACGGCAAAACGCTTGTTGTCGTCTTCCTGCTGCTGAAGGCCATAAAGCACGACATCGTAGTTGACCGCGTCCATGCCGGTCAGCGCGCTGCGCTTGATCGTCTTCAGCCTGTTGAGCTGATCGGTATTCAGCTTTCGGAAGAATTCGACCTGCTCGAGAGAGCGGTCGCCCAGCATTCCCTTCTGATAAGCGCGATCGCCCTTATCGATGCCCAGGCTGGGTCGCGAACTCCGGGGCCTGGTCGAGGAGATCGTCCATGAACGCATCGAACATCGCGTTCATTTTTGCAGCTTCGGAATTCGCTGCGGACGTGGCAGCAGCCTTCGCAAGAACTGGTGTGACGGCAAGCGCGGCCGAAGCTGCGCCACTCAAAAGAACGGAACGACGATCAAGCATTTTGAAACCCCTCTGATGACCGCAGAGACTTATGGAGTAGCTCTGCAAGCGGCAAGGCTAGTGAGAAATCCCACGAGTTCAAATTCTCGTGGTCGAGCCTTTTGCCCGTCCGAATGTTTTGCGCTTCGCGTGGAGAAAACAAGTTCCCGGAACGCGAAGGCACCGACAACGTTAGCAGAGCAGACGCCACACTCTTTCTTGGATTGTGGCAGAAGTAAGGGAGATTTCCGATGAAGATCGCACGTTTCGCAGCCGGTGCCGCTGTTGTTTTGGCTATTGGTATCAACGCTTCAATCGCTGCGCCAGCGGGTGGTGCGACAGGGACTACAGGTACGACTACGTCGCCCGCTATGCCTTCGTCGACACCCTCAACGACGCCAAGCACGACAACGACGACACCATCCGCAACGATGCCGACTTCAAATCCCTATACGCCGGAGCACGGAACAACCCTCCAACGGTCAGCCGATGCCGGACAGCTCCAACCAGACTGCCATGCCGGGGCAGCCCGCGATGCCGAATGCCGCCGTGACGCCACAGTCCTCCGCCTGTTCGCAAACAGCGACAGGCACAGCCAACTCGAATTGCGTTCCGACAATCTCGCCATCCGGTACGCCGCGATAAAATTGAAAAAGAAAGAAGGGTAGATGCGAAAGGAGACCTCCATGAAACTCAGAAATATCGTCCTTTGCGGCGCAAGCATTGCATTCATGACAGCCGGCGCAACGGCCGTCGTAGCCGATCCCGCGGCAGGTGATCCGTATACGCAGAATCCAACGCCGCAGGAGCGCGCGCAGACACAGCAGCTGAATTCTCAGGCGTCGGATTCTGCGATGCAGAGCACCTCGCAAGCACAGTCGCAGGACGACGCCAACCAAGCCCAGTATCAACAACAGCAAGATCAATATCAAAATGATCGCGCGCATTACGATATGCAGCAGCAGCGGTATCAGGATCAGCGCGCGGAATATGATTACGACCGTTCTCATCCCACCACGTGGTGGCATGATCGCTACGACCAAGCGACGCTAAATCATTTCTACGATATTCCGCGAGCGGAGCTGGTCGATCTACGGGTGATGCGCGAAGACGGTTATACGGTTGGCCGGATTCGCGATATCGACCGCCATGACGATGGACGCGTGTCGGCTGTGCACGTGATTTTCCGTGATGGCGAATCGGCCTGGATAAAAGCAAGAGATCTTCGCTACGATCCCGACGATCGCCTCGTATTTACGGATCTCAGCGTGGTCGAGCTCCACGATCTCGCACGCAACAGCTAAAGCTCAGAACTGGAAAAGCCCGCCTCCGGTCTACATCTCGGGGGCGGGTTTATCTTTTGCCCCCATCCATAGATGTCGCATGCTGCCCGAATTTGGCCTTATTCGGCCATCCACAGGCGCTTCGCGGAAGCCTAAAAAAAAGCTGAAAAACAGCCCAAAATACGTTTGACAGTCCTAAGACGCCCCCCTATACACCGCGCCTCGCCGCCCGCTGGGGCCTACCTTGCGGGCGGTGTATCGTCTCTGGCAGAATGTAAAATTCGCGCTCAGAGACGGCTCTTTGACATTGTGATTCGAGGAAGGGGAACGTGGGGCGGCGGCTCGGCCAGCCATGCGGACGAAAGTCCGCTGACTAATCGAGCAACAACGCTGAATTGCTCGCGTTCTTCTTGCATACACAAATAGATGTTCGATCGTGCCCGGGCCTGTGACGGGACCGGCGCGATCAAACCTCGTCATGTGATGCGAACTAACGCAAATAAATGAGAGCAGTTCAGCGATCGTTGTTCAGGATCATAACTTGAGAGTTTGATCCTGGCTCAGAACGAACGCTGGCGGCAGGCCTCAAACATGCAAGTCTAGGGGGCGTAGCAATACGTCACCGGCGGACGGGTGGCGTAACACGTGGGAATGTACTTATTGGTTCGGAACAACTCAGGGAAACTTGAGCTAATACCGAATGTGCCCGTAAGGGGGAAAGATTTATCGCCAATAAATCAGCCCGCGTCCGATTAGCTAGTTGGTGGGGTAAAGGCCCACCAAGGCGACGATCGGTAGCTGTTCTGAGAGGAAGATCAGCCACACTGGGACTGAGACACGGCCCAGACTCCTACGGGAGGCAGCAGTTGGGAATCTTGGACAATGGGGGAAACCCTGATCCAGCCATGCCGCGTGAGTGATGAAGGCCTTCGGGTTGTAAAACTCTTTCGACGGGGACGATAATGACGGTACCCGTAGAAGAAGCTCCGGCTAACTTCGTGCCAGCAGCCGCGGTAATACGAAGGGGGCTAGCGTTGTTCGGAATTACTGGGCGTAAAGCGTGCGCAGGCGGTCTTCCAAGTCAGTGGTGAAAGCCCGGAGCTCAACTCCGGAACTGCCATTGAAACTGTGAGACTCGAGTACGAGAGAGGTGAGTGGAATTCCCAGTGTAGAGGTGAAATTCGTAGATATTGGGAAGAACACCGGTGGCGAAGGCGGCTCACTGGCTCGTAACTGACGCTCAGGCACGACAGCGTGGGGATCAAACAGGATTAGATACCCTGGTAGTCCACGCCGTAAACTATGGACGCTAGCCGTTAGGCAGCTTGCTGCTTAGTGGCGCAGCTAACGCATTAAGCGTCCCGCCTGGGGAGTACGGCCGCAAGGTTGAAACTCAAAGGAATTGACGGGGGCCCGCACAAGCGGTGGAGCATGTGGTTTAATTCGACGCAACGCGCAGAACCTTACCAGGGTTTGACATCCTGTGCTCACTCCTGAAAGGGAGCTTCCCCGCAAGGGGCGCAGAGACAGGTGCTGCATGGCTGTCGTCAGCTCGTGTCGTGAGATGTTGGGTTAAGTCCCGCAACGAGCGCAACCCTCGCCTTTAGTTGCCATCATTCAGTTGGGCACTCTAGAGGGACCGCCGGCGACAAGCCGGAGGAAGGTGGGGATGACGTCAAGTCCTCATGGCCCTTACACCCTGGGCTACACACGTGCTACAATGGCGGTGACAGTGGGCAGCTACTTCGCGAGAAGCGGCTAATCCCAAAAAACCGTCCCAGTTCAGATTGCACTCTGCAACTCGAGTGCATGAAGGTGGAATCGCTAGTAATCGCAGAACAGCAGGCTGCGGTGAATACGTTCCCGGGCCTTGTACACACCGCCCGTCACGGCATGGGAGTTGGTTTTACCCGAAGACGGTGCGCTAACCGCAAGGAGGCAGCCGGCCACGGTAGGATCAGCGACTGGGCCGAAGTCGTAACAAGGTAGCCGTAGGGGAACCTGCGGCTGGATCACCTCCTTTCTAAGGATCGAAGTCATCGGATGAATGGGCCCTAGGCTCGACTCTCACGAGGAATCCCTGACATCGGTACTAAGACAATAGGCGGCCGCGCCGCCGTCTACGTTTCTCTTCCTCTTTCTGTCGATGCCGCGCCGGTCCGATACCGCGCGGCGTTGCTGCACGAACCGGGCTCGTAGCTCAGGTGGTTAGAGCGCACGCCTGATAAGCGTGAGGTCGGACGTTCAACTCGTCCCGGGCCCACCAGGCTACGCGACGCGCCAGCGGAGCGAAGCCTGCCCGGCGAAGCCCGAAGGGCGAAGCCTGGGCTGGCGGCCGCGCGCTACGCCTGGCAAGCCGCGCAAAAAACAACGGGGTCATAGCTCAGTTGGGAGAGCGCGTGCTTTGCAAGCATGAGGTCGTCGGTTCGATCCCGTCTGGCTCCACCAAAACTCATTCGATCGCAGCAACAAAGAACGACAGAAACAATCAGCTTCAGAACATGCTTCGCGTGACGAACGTGAGCGCTTGTTCTGCAAGATCATTGACATTGTGAAGGCGGGATTGGCCGGTTTGCACGACCGGTTGATCTTAATACGACACTCAAGACTGATCGCATGAATACCATCTCAGAGCATCTTTGAAATCCAGCATCCTCCAGCGCTGGCTTTCTTTCTGGGCATGGAACGAAATGCTGAGCGATCAAGCGTTAAAGCAAGGGCGTCTGGGGGATGCCTTGGCACACACAGGCGATGAAGGACGTAGCACGCTGCGATAAGCTGCGGTGAGGGGCGAGCACCCTTTGACCCGCAGATCTCCGAATCGGGAAACCGAGACCGCAAGGTCTATCTCAATCTGAATACATAGGAGCGAGAGGCAAACGCGGGGAACTGAAACATCTCAGTACCCGTAGGAAAGGACATCAATAGAGACTCCGTTAGTAGTGGCGAGCGAAAGCGGATCAGGCCAGTGGTCTTCGATTAAGAACCGGAACACCTTGGAAAAGGTGGCCATAGCGGGTGATAGCCCCGTACGGGTAGAAATTTCGAAGATCCTCGAGTAGGGCGGGACACGTGAAATCCTGCCTGAACATGGGACGACCACGTTCCAAGCCTAAGTACTCGTGTGTGACCGATAGCGAACTAGTACCGTGAGGGAAAGGTGAAAAGCACCCCGGCGAGGGGAGTGAAATAGACCTGAAACCGGACGCCTACAAACAGATGGAGCCCTTCGGGGTGACATCGTACCTTTTGTATAATGGGTCAGCGAGTTCGTCTGTCTAGCAAGCCTAAGCCGTTAGGTGGAGGCGCAGGGAAACCGAGTCTGAATAGGGCGACTGAGTTAGACGGATGAGACCCGAAAGCAAGTGATCTAGCCATGACCAGGTTGAAGGTGCAGTAACATGCACTGGAGGACCGAACCCACGCCTGTTGAAAAAGTCGGGGATGAGTTGTGGCTAGGGGTGAAAGGCCAATCAAACTTGCAGATAGCTGGTTCTCTGCGAAAGCTATTTAGGTAGCGCGTTGCATATCACCACCGGGGGTAGAGCACTGGATGGACTAGGGGACTTCACCGTCTACCAAATCTAACCAAACTCCGAATACCGGTGAGTGCTGAGTGCGGCAGACACACGGCGGGTGCTAACGTCCGTCGTGAAGAGGGATGAAAACCCTGACCAACAGCTAAGGCCCCCAAATCGTGGCTAAGTGGGAAAGGATGTGAGGTTCCCAAAACAACCAGGATGTTGGCTTAGAAGCAGCCATCATTTAAAGAAAGCGTAACAGCTCACTGGTCTAAACAAGGAACTTTGCGCCGAAGATGTAACGGGGCTCAAGCCACGTGCCGAAGCTTTGGATTCACCGCAAGGTGAATGGTAGCAGAGTGTTCCGTATGCCTGCGAAGGGGAAGCGCGAGCGACCCTGGAGGTATCGGAAGTAAGAATGCTGACATGAGTAGCGACAAAGAGGGTGAGAGACCCTCTCGCCGGAAGTCCAAGGGTTCCTGCGTCAAGTTAATCTGCGCAGGGTTAGCCGGCCCCTAAGGTGAGGCCGAAAGGCGTAATCGATGGGAACCAGGTCAATATTCCTGGGCCTGTGGGAAGTGACGGATCTCGTATATTGTTCGCCCTTACTGGATTGGGCGGGCCGTGAAGAGGTCCCAGGAAATAACTCCCACGTTCAGACCGTACCCCAAACCGACACAGGTGGACTGGCAGAGTATGCTAAGGCGCTTGAGAGAATGATGTCGAAGGAACTAGGCAAATTGCCCTCGTAACTTCGGAAGAAGAGGGCCCGGTTTTTACGCAAGTAGAAGCCGGGGGCACATAGCAGGGGGTGGCGACTGTTTACTAAAAACACAGGGCGCTGCGAAATCCAAAGATGACGTATAGCGTCTGACGCCTGCCCGGTGCCGGAAGGTTAAGAGGAGATGTGAAAGCGTTGAATCGAAGCCCCGGTAAACGGCGGCCGTAACTATAACGGTCCTAAGGTAGCGAAATTCCTTGTCGGGTAAGTTCCGACCTGCACGAAAGGCGTAACGACTTCCCCACTGTCTCCGACATCAGCTCAGCGAAATTGAATTCCCCGTGAAGATGCGGGGTTCCCGCGGTCAGACGGAAAGACCCCGTGCACCTTTACTGCAACTTTGCACTGGCATTAGGAATCCGATGTGTAGGATAGGTGGTAGGCTTTGAAGCGGAGGCGCTAGCTTTCGTGGAGCCATCCTTGAAATACCACCCTTTGAGTTCCTGATGTCTAACTGCGGCCTCGAAACGAGGTTCAGGACCATGCATGGTGGGCAGTTTGACTGGGGCGGTCGCCTCCCAAAGAGTAACGGAGGCGCGCGATGGTGAGCTCAGGCCGGTCGGAAATCGGCTGTTGAGTGCAATGGCAAAAGCTCGCCTGACTGCAAGGCTGACGGGCCAAGCAGAGACGAAAGTCGGTCATAGTGATCCGGTGGTCCCGCGTGGAAGGGCCATCGCTCAACGGATAAAAGGTACGCCGGGGATAACAGGCTGATCGCGCCCAAGCGTCCATAGCGACGGCGCGGTTTGGCACCTCGATGTCGGCTCATCACATCCTGGGGCTGTAGCCGGTCCCAAGGGTATGGCTGTTCGCCATTTAAAGTGGTACGTGAGCTGGGTTTAGAACGTCGTGAGACAGTTCGGTCCCTATCTGCCGTGGGTGTTCGAAACTTGAGAGGACTTTTTCCTAGTACGAGAGGACCGGAAAGAACGTACCTCTGGTGGATCGGTTGTCGTGCCAACGGCACAGCCGAGTAGCTAAGTACGGACGAGATAACCGCTGAAAGCATCTAAGCGGGAAACTTACCTCAAAACCAGGTTTCGCTTGAGAGCCGAGGGAGACTACCTCGTCGATAGGCCAGGTGTGTAAGCGCAGCAATGCGTTGAGCTTACTGGTACTAATTGCTCGATTGGCTTGATCGCAAGCAGCACAAGTTCCATGTCTGGAAACAAAGCCAGACACACAGCAAACAATCACTCAAGAGTGTCGTATTCAAAATCGCTTCGGGTCGCACCGAGGCGATCGTGCAAACGTTCTTTGCCGACCTGGTGGTCCTAGCGGAGGAATTCCACCCGATCCCATTCCGAACTCGGCCGTTAAAGCCTCCAGCGCCCATGGTACTGCGGCCCAAGCCGCGGGAGAGTAGGTCGCTGCCAGGTCTGCCAAGAACGTTTGCACAGCCAAAGCGCGAAAGCGCGGAGGCCAGACAAGATTTCTCGAAAGAGAATCCCGCCATCACATATCAGCGAAAACCCCGCGAGAGAAATCTCGCGGGGTTTTTCGTTTTGCTTCGCGATCGATGCGATTTCAGCTATTCGCGTTCAGGCACCGGAACGTTGAAGCCGTTGAGCGTGGTCGAAACCAGGCTGTACAGGCCGACGAGATAGATCAGCTCATTGGTGCCGTGCTGGCCGAACGTCGCGACCGAGAGCCGATAGAGCGGCTCGGGCAGCGTGCCGCCGCGCACAAGCTTGTGAGCGACATCGAACGCAACGCTTTCGTCGTCCGCCAAATCGACCGGCTTCAGACCCGCGACAAGCGTTGCCAGCCGTTCGGGTTTCATGCCCTCGTGCTCGGCGACCGCGATATGGGCATACATCTCATAGGCCGCGTCGAACTGCGCGCCGACGACGAGGATCGCGATCTGGCGCACATTGTCCGTAAGGCTCGCATTGGCCGTCATCGCGAGCGTCAGGTCCCATATTGCTTTGCCGATTCCAGGCTCGTGCAGCCACGGATTCCACGGCCCCATCAGCGCACCATCCTCGCGGATCGTTTTGAACGTGTTGAAATTGCCGGCGATGCCTTTGCGCATGTCGTCGTAAAGCGGTTTCTGCTCCGGCGTCAGATCTGCGGGAGCGATAAGGGGCAGGCGCATGCGTGATCCTCCGATTGCCGATTCCGCCCGTCGGGCGTCGTCGCTCTTATGCCACGACATGCAAGCATTCTCACATGACGCTTGTGCAAGACGACGCGCCTTCGAAGGCGAAAAGATACTTCCGGGGGAAACTCGCGGGTTCCTCGTTTTGCGCGTTATCTCTGCATCCGGGCGGCCAGATCGCGCGCATTCATCGTGGCGTGACCCAGAGCAGTGTTATCGAAAATCACCCAGGCGTCCGGCGACACGCGTTTCACCAGCGCCTCCAGGAAATGCGGGTCGTAATCCGAGTAATAAATCTTCGGATGGCCATGCAATCGCCAATACTCAAAGCCGTTCCACCCGCCGGGCATCGAAGCGGCAACGCTGTCTTTCATCGACGCAGGCGCCGGATCGGCTGCCACGCGCGCGATCTCAAAGCGCACAAGAAGCGCGTCCGCAGATTTCGCAAACCAGCTCGGATGCCGTGGTTCGAGCGCGGTGCGGCCCTCATAGTTCTTGCGCAAACTTTCGAAAAAGGTGCGCGCGATTTTGGCTTCGAACGTCAGACTTGGCGGCAATTGGATCAAAACACAGCCGAGTTTTTTCTTCAGCGCGGTGCATTCACTGAAGAACGCATGCAACAAATCCCCGGTATCGCGAAGCCTGGCGTTGTGCGTGATGCTGCGCGGCATTTTGACCGCGAAGGAAAAGCTCTTCGGCGTTTCTTCGGCCCATCTTGTGTAAGTTGACACGCGATGAGGTCTATAGAAAGACGAATTGATCTCGACCGCGTTGAAGACGCGCGCATAACGCGCCAGATGCGATCCTTCGCTGACAAAGCTGTTCTGATACTCGCGCCGGATCGCCCAGCCTGCCGTTCCAATACGAAGCATGGCACACTCCCGCACAGGAAATGCTTCAACACCCGGAGGGCTCCTTGCGCGTCTTCGATTTCACCCGCGCTATCGTCCGCGAACCGGGGCGCAGCGTCGTTAACGGCATCCGGAGTACATCCGATGCGCCGACATACAATGGCGTGATCGCCGAGCATCGTGCCTATATCGCGGCGCTACGCATGGCGGGTCTGATGGTCGATGTTCTTCCGCCGCTGGAAGACTTTCCGGATTCCGTCTTCGTTGAGGATCCGGCGCTCGTGTTTGCGCAAGGCGCAATCCTGCTCAGGCCTGGCGTCGCGTCACGGCTCGGCGAAGCGGAAGAAATGCGCGCGCCACTGCAAAAGCATTTTGATCGCGTACTCGAACTCGAAGGCGAGCAATATGCCGACGGCGGCGATGTGCTGGTGTCTCAGAACGAAGTCTTTATTGGTCTGTCGAAGCGTACCAGTCGTGCCGGCGCGGAGCGCCTTGTGGCATTGCTTGGAGAGCTTGGCCGCAAAGCGCGCATTGCGGAAACGCCGGCCGAAATTCTTCACTTCAAATCGGCATCGTCGGTCCTCAACGAAGATACGGTGATGGCGGCGAAGCGATTGGCCGACAGTGGAATCTTCTCAGGGCTGAAAGTGTTGGTCGTGCCGAAGGACGAAGAGGGCGCGGCAAACTTTCTGCGCATCAACGACACCGTGTTCGTCGGCGATTGCTATCCCCGCACGATCGAGATGTTGCAGCGTGAAGGATTTACCGCGCAGGGTCTCAAGATCGACGAAATCCGCAAACTCGATGCGGGTCTGTCGTGCATGTCTCTGCGCTGGCGAAAGCTTTAGGCGGAGTTAGGAACCCGTAGCTGCAGCTGCCTGTGCGTGACCGGCAATGAAGCCGCTAAGTCTGTAGATGCGCGCGCCCCACTGGCTGGAATTGATGTCCCAGACGCGCACCGCACTCCAGTCGTTCTTGGTACTCACATCCAGCACGGGCGTGTTGTGGTCGATCTCGCCGCGGTTCTGCCAGTTGGCGTGATCGACGATCACTTCGCGCGGGTTCACGATCTTGGTCACGATCGCGACATGGCCCTTGCGAATACGGTGGGATCCACTGAACACCATCACGGCATCGACGGCCGGCTGGGCGAATTCCTCGTACAGGTTCCTCGCGCGCGACCACCAGAGTTTTGCGTCGCCGAACACGGCTAGACCGGAACGCAGGCGCGCATATTCCACGCAATAAAGGTGCTTGAGCGGCCACTCCACGCTCGGCGAGGCGATTTCAGCCTCCGCCGCGCCTGCGCCGTCGGCGACCGCAGCCAGGTCCAAATCGTCGGACGGCTGGGATACTTTTTCCGGTTCGGGCATTATCGCGATGCCGCCGTTGCCGGACGGCAGGCTCGCCAGTACTTGCGCATGGGCGCGGGGGACGATCAGGAGTAACGCGAAAAGAGCAAATGCAGACAAGGGCAAGCGAATGGCGCAAAGGGTCATTCGGGGGTCCTTAGTACTGGTTACAAGGGCCGTTGGGGGACGGCGGCTTCGACAACCGGGTTGTAACGCGATTGTCGCGTCCCAAGCAAATTACAATCACACACCATTGCATTTTGTTACGGATTCCCTAGGCTTTTTACCGATTCCAGCCGGAGAGCCCTTAATGGCCAACCGTGAACAAAAGTCGAACCGCGAAAAGAAAAAGCCCAAATCGGACAAGAACCAAAAGGTTAAAGCTGCGCCGCCGCCTTTTCAGGCGCCGGAATTGGTCCGCAAGCCTCACAAGGGCAAAGGCGAGGGCTGACCGGCTTTGCCCCGGCGCGAGCCAAAACACGTCACCGTCTCGGACAAGATGCAGCGAAAATATCGCTATATCCTCACCGAGCCGGAGGGGCGCAATTTCGATCCCGAATTCAAGCCGGAGCTGAGCCCTAAGGACATGCTGTCCCTAGGTGTCTTCGGCGGCAAATACATGACCGATTGCCGCAAGGAGTTTCCGGCTGTCTGGTTCAAGCATGCCAAACTCGCCAACCATGAACGCGACCCCAAGTTTAACTATTACGGCGTGGACGCCAGCCAGCCGCTCTCCGAATGGAAACGGAAGGGCTGGATCTACGAAGAAGACCCACGCGGCTGGTTTCAATGGTACTGCCGCTACTGGATGGGACGGCGCATTGAAGACGACGAACGTCAGATCAAGCGCTGGAAGGCGATCCGCCGCCACGTCGCGCAACTCCGCAAGGCTTGCGAGCCCGGCGATCTGCATTGCCGCCCGCGTCAGCGTCAAGCGCTGCTGCACTGGGCCTATGACAGCCGAAAGATGTAACGCTTTCTGCCCGCGCGCGGCTGATTTATAGCTGGTTCACGGATGCGGGCGTGGCGGAATGGTAGACGCAACGGACTTAAAATCCGTAGGGCTGAAAGGCTCGTGCCGGTTCAAGTCCGGCCGCCCGCACCAGTATGACTTTGATCTCTAAACGGAAACATTTCGACACCGGACGAGTTTCACGACAGAGTCATGTCGCATGTGTAGAATAGGCGTATGAAAAATCCGGCCGGAATCGCCATCGAGAAAGCTGTCCGCCTCTATACGCGGCATGAGGACATCGCTGACGCGGTCGTGCATGTTCTGGGCATCGTGTTCGCGATCAATGCCAGCCTGTGGCTGCTGTTTCATGTGACCGGGCTTTCGGTTGTCGTATCGGTGACGGTGTACTGCATCGGCCTCCTGGCGATGATCGGGTGTTCCGCCGCCTACAACCTCGTTCCATATCATCGTCCGTCGAAGCAGATCCTCAGGCGCTTCGATCATGCGGCCATCTTCATCATGATTGCCGGCACCTACACGCCGTTCGCGATGAACCGGCTTGGCGCTTACGGCAATACGATCCTCATTACCATCTGGTGCGCGGCAACCTTCGGCGTCGTGCTGAAGGTGCTGTTTCCGCGCCGGTTCGAGTTCGCGAGTCTCGCACTCTATATTGGCATGGGCTGGCTCATCGCAACTGTGATCTCGCCGCTCGCGCATACCATGGCCAAGTTCGATTTCTGGCTGCTGCTCGCCGGCGGCTTCGTTTATACCGGGGGTGTGGCGTTCTATGTGATCGAACGCATCCCCTATCACAAGGCGATCTGGCATGCGGCTGTGCTGGTTGCGGCAGCATTGCAGTTCTCGGCCATCGCTTTGGAATTTGTGAGTTGATCGTCTAAGAAAGCCGTCATGGTCTCGGCGGTCATCTTCGATTGCGACGGCGTGCTGGTGGACAGCGAGATCATCGCGGTTCAGGTCGAACGCGCGCTTTTGGCCGAGCATGGCCTGCAGTACGAGAAGCCGGACTTCATCGCACGTTTTATGGGCATGAGCGACAAGGCCTTTTACGCGGAGTTGGCGTCGGACTCGCGCTCGAGATTGAACCGGGAATTGCCGGATGACTTTCGAGCACGCGTAAATGCAGGTAAGCGAGCGCTGAGCGAAAAGACGCTGGCTGTCATCGCCGGGATCGAGCAGGCCATCGAAGAGCTGCATTGCGCGAAAGCCGTCGCAAGTTCAAGCGAGACGCATCAGCTCGATTACAAGCTCCGCAAAACCGGACTGTGGAATCTTTTCGCGCCGCATATTTATTCAGCAGATCATGTGACGCACGCCAAGCCGCGCCCGACTTGTTTCTGCATGCCGCGAAAGCGTTGACGTCGCGCCACGGGAATGCCTTGTGATCGAAGACAGCGTGACCGGCGTGGAGGCTGGTATTGCTTGCCGGCATGCGCGTGTGGGGTTTTGCGGGCGGCGGGCACATGGACGACGCTGCCGGCGCACGACTCCTCAGCGCTGGTGCAGAGCGTGTTGTACCCGATTGGAAGGGTGCTGCGCTGCTGTTCGCCGATCTTCAGGCCATGAGCGTATAGCGCACCGGGAGCGATTTAAGGCCGGACACGAACGTGGATTGAATGCGCTTCGGCTCGCCGGTCAATTCGATCTTTTCCAGCCGCCCAACCAGTTCCTTGAAGAACGCCCTGATCTCCAGCTTCGCCAGATGCTGGCCGATGCAGACATGCGCGCCATAACCGAATGCGACGTGGCGATTGTTCTCGCGGTCTATCCGGAATTTGAACGGATCGGCGAACGCCTCTTCGTCGCGATTGCCTGAGATGTAGAGAAGCTGCAGCGCGTCGCCCCTTTTGATCGTCTTGCCGCGCAGCGGATAGTCCTCGGTGGCAGTGCGCATGAAATGCTGTACCGGCGTCGACCATCGAAACATCTCATCGACCGCGGAGCCGAGCAGATCGGGATTGGCCTTCAACTTCGCAAGCTCATCGGGATTTTCGGCAAATGCCCGCAAGCCGCCCGCGATCGTAGCGCTTGTCGTATCGTGCCCCGCGGTCGCAACGATAATGTAATAGGACGCGGTCTCCAGATCGCCGAGCGGACAGCCATTCACTTTTCCATTCGCAATCACGCTCGCGAGATCTTCGCCCGGATCGGCGCGGCGCTCTGCGCTCATTTTGTTGAAGTACATAAAGAAATCCATGATCGTGCTAGTGTTCGTACCGCCTTCCGTTTCCTTGCGCTTGAGATCGGGATCGGTACCACCGAACAATTCCTGCGTCAGCTTCAGCATCAACGGCTCGTCGCTCTCAGGCACACCCAGGATCGACATGATGACGTGCAGCGGATAGTAGACGGCGATCTCGCGCGCGAAATCGCATTCCGGCCCGCGCTCCATCATCCGGTCGACATAACGCTTGGCAAGTTCGTTGGTGCGCGCTTCGAGTTTTTTCAGATTGGCCGGCATGAACCACGCCTGTGTCAGCCCGCGATAGGCGCGGTGATCGGGATTGTCCATGTCGATCAGGGTACGGAAGGGCGAAACGCGCCCTGTCTTCGGATCGGGACCGCCCCACATCGCGGCGAGATCGTGCTCGGTCTGAATGTTCATCAGGGTCGAGCGCGGCTCGTTCAGGAATTTGTCATTGAGCTTCTCGATCTCGAGAATGTCGGCATATTTTGCGACCGCCCAGTAGGGCCGGAAACCGTCCGGCGTGGTCCAATGCACCGGATCCTTGTCGCGCAACTCTTTCAGCAACGCGTGGATGCGCGTTTCGTCGCCATACGTCTTCGGATCGGCGATGGCATTGTCGAGCTCGGACACGATGGAACTCCCGCTAACAGCTTCGTCTTTATGCTCGAATTTCCGCCACGTCAGTCAATTGCGGGGATTTCATGGATCAGCCATGGCGGTCCTCCTGGTGGGTACGTTAAGATCGCGATGGTCGGGCACAGAAGGAAGACACATATGATCTTTGGAAAAGCAGTTCTGGTGGTGACGGCGGCGATGGGTTTTGCCGCGCTGCCGCTATCGTCGGCTTCGGCCTATCCCTGCAATCCCGTGACCGGCCTGTTTGGCGCCGCCGCGACGGTGGCCGGCGCAGCGGTGACGATCGGCACCGCACCGCTCGTGATCCTTTCGGGAAATGAGCCAAGGTTCAACGACTACACCTGTGGTCCGCATCGCGTATATTACCGGCCGCATGGTGAAGTGACGTATGACGGCCCGCCGCAGGGATATTACGATGGTCCGCCGGCCTACGATGCGCCTCCGCCACCGGCCTATTACGGACGGCCGCATCGGCCACGCTGGTATCTGCGTCATGGCTATGCGCCACCGCCACCTCCGCCGCCAGGTTACTAAGACCGGCCTGCCGCAGCATTGACCGGTGGTGGCCGCAAGACCACCATCGCAATGCTTGCCCGCTAGGGCTATTCGTGAATTGCAGCAATGTTCTTTAATGGACGTGCTGTGTGCCAGCACCTTAGGAAAAGTTTGGTTCCGGCTGGTTAGAAAGAGATATAACGTACCGGAATACTGTTTACCTTTCCGACCTTCGCAATCGCCGCAGTGACATCAGGTCTGTTACGGGCGGAAAGCCAAGTAGCCCTGCTCGCTTTTTCCTGCTCTGACAGGATTGGATTGGATAGATCGTCTTGCAAATCTATAAGCATCTGAACTCGCCCTTCAATATCATCAAGCCGGGCAATCATTTCGTGCGCTACGTCATCCACTTTGCCCAAGCACAATAATGCGGACATATAGGCTCCAGTGCCGTCGGTCCTATGGACCTTGAGATAGTCCACGGACCTCGCGAGATTAGCGACATCGCCCAGTTGAAAATAGGCACAAGCTCGAGCAGCTTCCAATGCCATGCTGCCGTATGTGCTTCCGCTTTTGAAATCCAGTGCGGAAACGGCGGTAAGCGCGTCTTTCGGTCTCCCAAAAGTATTATAAGCATCTGCAAGATTGATCGCTTGGCTCACATTTTTTTTGCCGTCTTCATCGTGTGAGGCGGCATCTGTCATTGCGGCGAAGGCCTCACTATTTCTTCCAAGATCGAACAATACGTTGGCACGGGTATCTATGATCCAATTTAGCTTTTCGCCTGCATCGGAGAAAAAATCTGGTTTGCTTTTCCAATGCGCAAGCGCCTGGTCAACGACGGATAGCGCCTCTTGCGACCTGTTTTCCGCCCTTAGTAGGTTCGCGAGGACATTGATACCTTCAAGCTTATCCGGCGCTTTTTCGGACTCTGCCCTGATCTGCGCAATGACATCGTCAAACGCTCTTTTGATGTCAAAATTATCTGGATTGGAACGCACAATCATGTCGAAACGATTGTCAGCTTTCATTTCTACAAGCGCATAGGGTGTGTGTATGTCTGCGGCAACAATCTTTGCTCCGTCTGTGAGGCCTTGATCCAATAGTCTTGCCGCCAGCGACAGCCACAGAAAATCAGCAGTATCGAACGGATTTTCGGGCTTCCATTTTGCGGCATGGAGAGCCTGAAGCAGACTGAGAGCTGTCTCGGCGGATTTAGGATCGTCTTGCACCGCGCTTACAACAGTGAAGAACGAGTGATCATAGTAATCGGCCAACTTTTCTGGCCATTGTTGCGCGATCTCCGTTATTGGGCGTGCGGCATCGATATAGTCGTGAAGGTAGAAGTCAGTCCTTAGCCGGAGGTCCCAATCGTCGTTGTCAGCAAGCGGCGATGCAGAAGCGCGTTCGGCATAGGGGCGTGCAGCAGAATAGTCCTTGCTGTCGAAAAGAGCCGATGCATAGAGGAGGTAAGCTGCGTGGCGCTCGCTCTCGCTGAGACTGTCGATGCTCGGGTCTGATATGATTTTTTTCAGTGCCGACGCTATCGCCTCGGTATCTGGATTCGTCGCCTGATCCAGCGCCAGCACTGCCTTAAGAGCTGCGCGTTCTTGATCGACATCAGCCGCAGGTGCTGACAGACACGACAAGCAGAGCAAGATTGCTGACAAAAACCACTTCGGCATAGTTATCCCCGTTGTGAGGCTTTTCTAACTTATCGCCAGACGCCGGTCATCTGGCCGTTTACGGCACGAAGTCAGCCCTTGTTATTGTCAATTCCCTCTCTATTTCAGGGATATCGAGAACATCCCCGCGGGAGGGAACGTATGAGTTTTGCCGGGTTTTTGCCCAAACGCATGATGCCGGTCGCCGTGGTGGTCGTAAGCGCGGCCGGGCTTTCGGGCTGTTTCGACCTCCAGCAGAACGTGGCCGTGCGCCGGGACGGCAGCGGGACTTATGCCGTGGCGGTGTCCGCACAGGGCATGATCGGCGATGCCATCGACAAGCATGACGCCGATTTCGACCTCAGCGATGGTAGCAATCAGGCTGTCATAAAACGCGTGCGCAAAGGCGACATCACCACCCAAACGTCGGAGACCGTGTTCCGCGATCTCTCCGACTTGAAGCTCGGCGACGAAACCATCGCCATGCACGTGCAGGGCAAGAAAGACGACGGTTCGGAGGTGAATTTCCACCGCACGTTCCACATCGATCACGCGCGCAAGGATCGCGACGAGGATGAAGAGAGCTTCGGCCGCGACGTGCTGCATTCCTTCTTCGGCGATCACACTTACACCTTCATGGTGTGGCTCCCCGGCAAGATCGAGCACATCGCGCCGATTGTCGTGCATGACAATGTCGTGCATCCGACGGTGTGGGCCGACAAATACGGTCATACAGTGATCTGGAAGATGCCGCTGATCGACATGTTCATGGCCGACAAGATCGATTTCGATGTAAATTTCGTCGCCAGTGGCGATTTTCACGACACGCAGACTTCGCCGGGCGTGCGCCATCGCAACCGTCATCACCACGATGACGACGCCGATGACGATGACCACGATAACGACAAGAGCTGAGCGCTCGACCGCACCCTCTTTCCGGCGTAAGCTGAGAAATCGATAGAGGGGAACGATATCATGCAGGACGCTGATCATCACGATGGCGGTTTAACGCGCGACCTGAAGCTTTTCGAGAACGGCTTGATCGCGCGGCGCCGCGCATTGTCGCTGTTCGGCATGGCGGCCGGTTCTGTCGCGATGACGGGCGGTGCGTCATTCCTCCTGCCGCGAAAAGCCGAAGCGGCTGGAACCTGCGTGGCGGATGCCCCAGAAATTGCTGGTCCGTTCCCCGCGGACGGCACGAACCACGCCAGCGGCGAAACTTCCGATGTTCTCACCGAATCCGGGGTCGTGCGCAGCGATGTGCGCCGCAGCTTCTTGACCACGACGACCAAAGCCAAAGGCGTACAGGTTCATCTCAAGCTCAAACTTGTGAACACCAACGCGCAATGTTCGCCCTTGGTCGGTTACGCAGCCTATTTCTGGCATTGCGACCGCGACGGGCTCTATTCGCTCTACACCATCCCGCAGGAAAGCTATCTGCGCGGCGTGCAAGTGTCGGACGAAAATGGCGATCTCGATTTCAAGACGGTGTTTCCCGGCTGCTATCCGGGCCGCTGGCCGCACATGCATCTGGAGATCTTCACCAGCCTTGCGCAAGCGACCAATGGGCGCAATTCGCTGCTCACGACGCAGCTCGCACTCCCCGCCGATGTCTGTGGAAACGTCTATGACAATGCCAAGGGCTACAGCGGCAGCATCGATCCGTTCTCGCACATCACGCTTCAGACCGATCAATGCTTCGGCGACAACACGAAGGCGCAAAACCGCGTGATGACGCCGAAGTTCAAAGGCAGCATCGACGACGGTTATGTGGCGACCGCAACCGTCGGCATCGCTGCCTGACGCTTAAGGAAGCGCATAGGCGATCACCTGATCGCCGCGTTTGGTGTTGAGCTTGGAGTGGCCGCCGGCGGCGATCACCACGTACTGTTTGCCTTTCCATTCATAGCTCATCGGCGTCGCCTGTCCGCCGGCAGGCAGGCGGCCTTTCCACAATTCCGCGCCCGTCTTCGCATCGAAGGCGCGCAGATAATCGTCCATCGCGGCGCCAATGAAGACGAGGCCGCCCGCTGTCGCCATCGGTCCGCCGAGATTGGGCGTGCCGGTCTTGCCGAGGATGTACTGGCTGAAGGGCGCGAGATCTTCGGTGGTGCCAAGCGGCACGGACCACAGAACCTTGCCGTCATGCATGTCGATGGCATGCAGCTGGCCCCATGGCGGCGGGTTGCACGGCATATGGAGTGGCGACACCAGCGTCTCGCGCATCATGCCGAAGGGTGCGCCTTCGTTGGGCGAGACTTCCTTGTCGAAGAATTTCTCGCGCGCTGCGCTGAACTCTTTCTGCTTGATCAGCGTGACGAGATGCATCGCGCTCGATGTGTTCACATAAACGATGTCGTGCGCGGAATCGAAGGCGAGCCCACCCCAATTCGTGCCGCCGCCGGTGAAGGGATACAGGATCGTGCCCTGTTCGCTCGGTGGTGTGTAAAGCCCGTCATGGCGCGCGGCCGCAATCAGGTCGCGGCATTTGCCACGATCCCAGAACGTGAGGCCGAACGCATCCTCCGGCGCGATATGCGTGGGCGCGAGCGGCGGCGGCGCGACGGGGAAGGGCTGCGTCGGTGACAGTTCTTCGCCGGGTGCTGCATCTTGCGGTACTTTGCGTTCGACCACCGGAATGAGCGGCGCGCCATCATCGCGTTGGAGCGTGAACAGAAGTCCCTGCTTGGTCGGCTGCAGCACGGCATCGACCGTTTTGCCGTGATAGGTGACGGTGCCGAGCGTCGGCTGCGCGGGGATGTCATAGTCCCACACGTCGTGATGCGTCGTCTGGAATGACCATGTGACTTCGCCGGTCTCGATCTTCAGGGCGACGACCGAATTGGCATAGCGCCCAGCGCCTTTGCGCAATCCGCCCCAGAAATCCGGGCTCGTGCTCGACACCGGCAGGAAAACAAGACCGCGTGCTTCGTCCACGCTCATCGGCGCCCACACATTCGCGGCACCACCGCGGAACGGCGTCTTCTGATCGGCAAGCGGATCGAAGCTCCAGCGTTCCTTGCCTGTCGTCGTGTCAAAGGCGTGCACGGTGCCACGTAGCTCATCGACCTTCTGGTTGTCGTCGATGGACGAGCCGACGATGACGAGGCCGTGGCTTACGACCGGCGCGGAGGTCGTGTGAATGCGGCCGAAGACTTTGCCATCCTTCTGCTCGCCGGGTGGAATAATGACCGTGCCGTTGCTGCCGAAATTCTTGATGGGTTTGCCGTTCGCTGCATCGAGTGCGATCAGCCGCCGGTCCGCTGTGTTCAGATAGATGCGCCCGGCGGCGTATGCGACACCGCGGCAAACATAGTCGTTGGGATAACGCATGCGGATGTCGAGCTTCGGATCGAAGCGCCAGAGCTGCTTGCCTGTGCCGGGGTCGAGCGCGCTGACCTCGTTAAACGGCGAGCACACATAGATCCGCCCATCGGCCAGGATCGGCGTGTTCTCGAAGGATGCGCGTTTCATCACGTCGCCCTTGGTCGCCATGTCGCCGGTCGAGAAACTCCAGGCCTGGGTTAGCTTCGTCACATTGGCGGGGGTGATCTGCCGCGCGGGCGAGAAACGCTGGCCGCCGGCGTCGCCGCCATACTGGCTCCATCCGGCTTCCGCCGCATGGGCGCATGGCGCGACAAGTATCGCCGCCAGGGCCAATCCCACTGCCACATCGCGAATCCGTATCATATGCTTGCATCCATGCCGGTTGTTCCGCCCCCACAATCTGGGTCACAGAGCGCGCGCCCGAAAGGGGCGGGGGGCGGTGCGCGCCGGATTGGTGATATCTGGCAATGGCTTGGGGTGAGCGGCGACGCTTTGGGGACGAGCGGCACGCTGCGCCGGACGTTCTTTTATGGCTTCACGACCGCAGCGGTGATGGTGGCCGCCGTCAACGCGATCAATGTCATCACCGTTGCCCACGATCAGCCTGAGGCCGGCGTTCTCGGTCCAATCGTCTGGGAGGGGTCGAGCTGGGTCACGCTCATGCTCTTCTTCTGGATTCCCTGGATATTGTACCGGATCGCGCCGCCCTTCGTGCGCCCACGCTGGAAGCTGCTGTTCCATATTCCAGGTGCGCTGTTGTTCTCGCTCGCCCATGTCGCAGGGTTCGTGGCCCTAAGAAGTTTGATCTATCGCGTGGCGGGCCATCGTTACGATTTCGGCGCGTTCTGGCCGCACTTCTTCTACGAGCTGCGCAAGGATGTTCTCGGCTATGCGCTGTTCATCGCGGGTTTCGCGCTGATCGAGCATCTGCTGCGCCAGCAGCAACTGATCGAGACGCCGGGGCAAACGTTGACCTTCGACATTCGCGACGGTGCGAAGCTTACGCGCGTTTCGCTGGCGGATATTCTGGCCGTGGCGTCGGCCGGCAATTATGTCGAGTTCGTATTGCGCGATGGGCGTCGGTTGCTCATGCGCTCGCCACTGTCTGGTGTCGAAAGCGAACTAGCGCCACGCGGTTTTCTGCGTACCCACCGTTCCTGGCTGATCAATGCGGCAAAGATGACAGCGCTCAAGCCCGAAGGCTCCGGCGATTACACCGTCGAATTGGAAACCCTCAGCGTCCCGCTCTCGCGGCGCTTTCCCGAGGCGTTGGCGAAATTGCGCGGCTGACTATTTCGCCTCGCCCATCACCTGCTGACCGGCGACGGTCAGAAGCTCGTCCATCTTCGCGCGCAAGGTACGGTCCGCGATCGAGAGCTTGGCGGCGGCGAAATCGGCCTGCACCTTTTCGAACACGTCCTCGTCGCCGGGCTTCTGGAAATCGGCCTGGACGACACTCATGGCATACTCGTTGGCCTTGTCGCCTGTGATGCCCATTTCGCCCGCCGCCCAGAGACCAAGCAGCTTGTTCCGGCGCGCCATGACCTTGAAACGAAGCTCCGCGTCATGGCCCATTTGTTCTCAAAGCCACGTTCGCGATCTTTGAATGCGTCTGTCATATATAACTCCTTGAATACTATAGGAAAAATATATTTCCTTTACAGGGCCGCGAACCACCCACAGATAGGCATGATTGCGGCCAATCGCAACGTTGCCGCGCGGGGTCGCCCCCGCTATTTTGCTTTTTTGACGGGATTCCCCAGCATGAAACGCCGCCGCCAGATCTACGAGGGCAAGGCCAAGATCCTCTACGAGGGGCCTGAGCCGGGAACCCTGATTCAATATTTCAAGGACGACACCACCGCGTTCGACGCCACCAAGAAAGCGGTGCTGGACGGCAAGGGGGTGCTCAACAACCGCATCAGCGAATATCTGATGACGCAGTTGAACGCGATCGGCGTGCCGACACATTTTGTGCGCCGCCTGAACATGCGCGAGCAGCTGGTCAAGGAAGTGGAGATCATCCCGCTCGAAGTCGTGGTGCGCAATGTCGCCGCCGGTTCGATGTCCAAGCGTCTCGGCATCGAAGAGGGCACGGCGCTCCCGCGCTCGATCATCGAATACTATTACAAGAACGACGCGCTGCACGATCCGTGGGTCAGCGAGGAGCATATCACCGCGTTCGGATGGGCCAGCCCCCAAGACCTCGACGACATGGTGAACCTCACCATCCGCATCAACGATTTTCTTTCCGGTCTGTTCCTCGGCGTCGGCATCCGTCTTATCGACTTCAAGGTCGAGTTCGGGCGTCTTTGGGAAAACGATTTCATGCGCATCGTGCTTGCCGACGAGATCAGCCCGGACAGCTGCCGGCTGTGGGATGCGTCGTCGAACGAGAAGATGGACAAGGACCGTTTCCGCCGCGATCTCGGCGGCGTTGTCGAAGCGTATAGCGAGGTCGCGCGCCGCCTCGGCATCATGCCGGAATCGGTGCAAGGCGAAACGAAAGGTCCGCAGCTGGTCCGATGAAAGCACGCGTCTTTGTGACATTGAAAAACGGCGTTCTCGATCCGCAGGGAAAAGCCATCGGCCATGCGCTCAACGGACTGGGCTTCGGCGCGGTCGGTGACGTGCGTCAGGGCAAGGTGATCGATATCGAGCTTTCGGAAAGCGACGAGGCCACGGCACGCGCGTCTCTTAAGGATATGTGCGAAAAGCTCCTCGCCAACACCGTCATCGAGAAATATGAATTCGAGCTGCGGATGTGAGCGGCTTGTCCCGCGTTCGGTTTTCGCCGCGAAAAAGAAAAAGGATTAGGTAATGCTTCGTCGAGTTTCCAGTGCAGCCCTTGCGTTTGCTATAGCATCATTTGGGTTTTCCGGTTCAGCAATTTCTGCGAATGCACCGGCAAAGCCGGCTGCGGCGCCCGCGATGCTGCAAGTGGTCAAGGACGATCCGGCCAAGGTCGCAGCGGCAAGGGAGTTCATCACCCTGTTTCATCCCAAAACCGATCCGCACTACATCGCCACGCAACTCGACATCTTCATGCCGAGCATGATCAAAGCCGCCAAGCGCGCCGATCCCAAGCTTGACGCGAAAAAGTTCGAGCACGACCGGCGTGCGCTCATCATGAAAAATTCCGGAATAATCCTCGATCGCCAAGCGACGGTTTTTTCGCGGCATTTTACGCTCCAGGAACTGAAAGATCTGATCGCCTGGTGCCGCAGTCCTCTCGGTCACAAGCTTGCGGTGGAAACGGGCAAGATCCAGCAAGAGATGTTGATGTGGAATCGCAAGACGCGGGAGGAAGCACGCATGAAGGATGATGACGACGACGCTGCTGTGTCCCCCAAACCCGGCACGTCGAAGGGACAGCCCGCCCCCACTAAACCGCAGCCTAAGAAATGATCGCATGAAATCCGTTGCTGCCGGATTTGACGCTTCCAACAACAGCCGTAACGGGATAACTGCAGCGGAGCGTCTTACCGGCACGCTGCCTGGATTCGGAAAGCTGATGCTCGCGAAAACAGCCTTAGTGATTGCGGTTTTTTCGCTTCTGACTTCGACGGCGTTTGCAGAAGTTGCGGACGATCAGATGCCACCGCAGGCGAAGGCGGCATGTCTGGTAAACGGCGCGCCTGTCGATCCTGCAACGCTGTCTGCCGCATTGGATTTGCAGAATGCGACCGGCAGTCAAAAGCGTATGCTGGCGATGATCGATCTGATGATGCCGCCTATTCTCGAGATGATAAAACAAAGCAACCAGGAGATATCTCAGGAGGCGCTGGATGCTTTCAAGAATGCTTTCCGCGCCGAGATGATGACTGGTCTTCCGGAGGTTATGAACGAGATCGCTTGTGTCACCGCGCGGCACTACACATTGGCGGAGCTTCAGCAGATCAAAGCATTCTATGGAACGGCTATCGGAAAGAAACTGCTGAAAGAAACGCCGGAAGTCATGACGGAATCGGCGGCCATCGGAATGGCTTGGGGAAGTGAAGCTGGCAAAGCCGCGGCCGCGCGCGTCATCGAACGCCTGCGGCTGAAGGGAGTAAAGATTTGAAATCCGCTGTCGTCGTATTCCCGGCTTCCAATTGCGACCGCGATGCGGCGACGGCGCTGGAGCAGTTGACGGGCAACAAGACGCACATGGTCTGGCACCAGGACAGCGCGCTTCCCGATGTCGATCTGGTCGTGCTGCCCGGCGGGTTTTCCTATGGCGATTATCTGCGCTGCGGCGCGATGGCGAGCCAGTCGGCGATCATGCGCGCGGTAAAGGCGCATGCGGATAAAGGCGGCGCGGTCATCGGCATCTGCAACGGCTTTCAGGTTCTGACCGAAAGCCACATGCTCCCCGGCGCGCTGGTGCGCAACGCCGATCTGAAATTCGTCTGCCGTCCCGTGACACTGGAGGTCGAGGAAACGCAATCCGCCTTCACGCGCAAATATCAGAAAGGCCAGCAGGTCAGCTTTCCCGTCGCGCATGGCGAGGGCAATTATGTCGCCGACGAGGAAACGCTAGACCGTCTCGAAAACGAGAACCGCGTCGTATTCCGTTATGCCGACGGAGACAACCCGAACGGCTCGGCGCGAAACATCGCCGGCATCTTGAACGAGAAACGCAACGTGCTTGGCCTCATGCCCCATCCTGAACGTGTCGTCGATCCGCTGCTCGGCGGCACCGATGGCACAGCGTTGTTCCAGAGCCTGATCGAGTCGTTGTCCTAGGAGCTAAGAGATGTCCAGTCGGAGGTGGCGAGTCGGGTTATTCGTTGGCTCTCTGGGACTTGCAGCATGCTCGACCGCCGATCAGCTCCGCCCTACCGATTTGGTTCGTGATGAAACAACTGCGATTAAAATCGGAAAGAAGGTCTGTGGTGATCGAGGCGGAGATACAGACGGGAAATGGAGCGCAAAACTGAAAGCCGGCCTCTGGAATGTTGAGCACCTCTATTCAGGCGGATATCCGAAATGCAATTGGGAACGCGTGAAAGTGTGGGCCGATAGCGGAAAAGCTGACTCCTGTGAGATTTGTGTAGTAGCCACTTGAGATCTATTTGATGACCGCCATCACTCACGAACTCGTCAAGGAACACGGACTCTCCGACGACGAATACGCGCGTATTCTGAAGCTCATGGGGCGCGAGCCGTCGTTCGTCGAACTTGGCATCTTCTCGGTGATGTGGAGCGAGCATTGCTCCTACAAATCCACGCGCGTGCATCTGCGCAAGCTGCCGACCAAGGCGCCGTGGGTGCTGCAGGGGCCGGGCGAGAACGCGGGCGTGATCGACATCGGTGATGGCGACGCTGCGATCTTCAAGATGGAATCGCACAACCATCCGTCTTTCATCGAGCCCTATCAGGGCGCGGCCACCGGTGTCGGCGGCATCATGCGCGACGTGTTCACGATGGGCGCGCGTCCGATTGCGATGATGAACGCGCTGCGCTTCGGCGAGCCATCGCACCCGAAGACGCGGCATCTGGTCAGTGGCGTGGTCAGCGGCATCGGAGGCTACGGCAACTGCATGGGCGTGCCGACCGTCGGCGGCGAGG
This sequence comes from Rhizomicrobium sp., assembly GCA_037201525.1. Classification (GTDB taxonomy): domain Bacteria; phylum Pseudomonadota; class Alphaproteobacteria; order Micropepsales; family Micropepsaceae; genus Rhizomicrobium. The sequence goes on from JBBCHP010000019.1 coordinate 79,258, forward strand.
TGAATTTCCACCGCTCCTACAACGGCAACATCCTCGTCAACGCAATGTGCGTGGGGCTGGCGCGGCAGGACAAGATATTCCTCTCCGCCGCGAAGGGCGCGGGCAATCCGGTCGTTTATATCGGATCGAAGACGGGCCGCGACGGCATCCACGGCGCCACGATGGCGAGCGCGGAGTTCGACGACGCGTCGGAGGAGAAGCGTCCCACCGTGCAGGTCGGCGATCCTTTCACCGAGAAGCTGTTGCTCGAAGCGTGCCTCGAACTGATGGCAACCGATGCGATCATCGCGATTCAGGATATGGGCGCGGCCGGACTCACATCGTCCTCCGCCGAGATGGGCGACAAGGGCGGTTCAGGTATCGAGCTCAACCTCGATATGGTGCCGCAGCGCGAAGCCAATATGACAGCCTATGACATGATGCTGTCGGAGAGCCAGGAACGCATGCTCGCGGTGCTGAAACCCGGCCGCGAAAAAGAGGCGGAAGCGATTTTCAAAAAGTGGGAACTCGACTTCGCCGTTATCGGCATCACGACCGATACGCATCGTCTTGTGGTGAAGCACAAGGGCAGGGTCGAGGCCGATATGCCGATCACGGCGCTGTCGGATGCCGCGCCGGTCTATGAGCGGCCCTACAACAGTAACACGCCCGCGACCGGCGATCCGCGCTTCGACGCGAAAACACCTATCCTTGAATCGCTGAAAAAGATTCTTGGCGCGCCGGATATGTGTTCGCGCCGCTGGGTGTGGGAGCAGTACGACCACACCGTCATGGCCGACACGGTGCAGCGCCCCGGCGGCGATGCGGCGGTCGTTCGCGTGCATGGCCGCAACAAGGGCCTCGCGATCACGACCGACGTGACGCCGCGCTATTGCCACGCCGATCCGTTCGAGGGCGCGAAGCAAGCGGTGGCCGAGGCCTATCGTAATATCTCCGCCGTCGGCGCGCTGCCGCTCGCAGTGACGGACAATCTCAATTTCGGCAATCCGCAGAAGCCGGACATCATGGGCCAGATCGTCGGCGCCATCGATGGCATCGGCGAGGCCTGCGGCGCGCTCGACTTCCCGGTGATCGGCGGCAACTGCTCGCTCTACAACGAGACCAATGGCGAAGGCATTCTGCCCACCCCGGCCATCGGTGGCGTCGGCTTGATGCAAGACGTGAACCGCATGGCTACCGTCGCGCTCAAGCGCGAAGGCGATGCGCTGATCCTGATCGGCGATACGCGCGGTCATCTGGGACAGTCGATCTATCTGCGTGAGATCGAAGGCAAAGAAGAAGGCGCTGCCCCGCATGTCGATCTCGCGGCCGAGCGCAAGGCCGGCGAATTTGTGCGCAAGCTGATCGAAGACGGGCGTTGCGACACGGCCCACGATCTTTCCGATGGTGGATTGCTCGTCGCGCTGGCTGAAATGGCGCTGGCCGGCGACATCGGCCTTGAAGTTGGTGTTGCGGGCACGACGGTCGATGCGATCCCGTTCTTTTATGGCGAGGATCAGGCGCGTTACGTCATCGCCGTCCCGCAAAAAGACGCCGACAGAATAGAAGGCGAATTGCGCGAGGCAGGCATCATACACGCCATCATCGGCAAGACGCAGGCTTCGAAGACGTTGCGCGTGACGGGTGAGGGTGAGGTTGCTTTGTCCGATCTGCGCAAAGCCCATGAAAGCTGGTTCCCGGCCTATATGCGCGGCGAAGAAATACCGCCCACCAACTAACCCTTGGTCATGGCCGGGCTTGACCCGGCTACCCATCGCGCTCGCGTCTGCGAGCGCAGAAGAGTTTTCCGACGCGCGAATGCGCGTCCGATGGATGGCCGCCTCAAGGGCGGCCATGACGGAATTGGAATAAGGAGCTAAAGTAACCCCATGCCGATGTCCGCGACCGAAATCGAGACCATGATCCGCCAAGCGTTTCCCGACGCCGAGGTGACGATGACCGCGCTAGCCGATGACAACGATCACTGGCAGGCGTCGGTGAAGTCATCGGCCTTCAAGGGGAAGTCACGCGTGCAGCAGCACCAGATGGTTTACGCAGCCCTCCATGGCCGCATGGGTGGCGTGCTCCATGCGCTCTCGCTCCAGACGAGCGCGAAGGACTGATGCTTCGGTTTGGCTATTTTGAAGACTTCAAAGGTGGACCCAAATTTCTTTTTTGGGGCGACGGTAGTGCTGTGTGTCAGCTTGGCGATTTATTGAGATCGGGCTCCGTCGGGAATGGGCCGCTTGGGTTAGATCCGTTCAGCAAAGCTGTGGACGGCAAAACAGTAATGATCCGCAGCGTGTCTCGATCAACGGGATTGAGGCCTGCGGGAAGCTACTTCGAATGGTCGTTATCAAAAGAAGACATGGTCGAGTTCGCAGAGCTGGTTGATGTCCTTGCTGACCGAAAGGGTTCTGGTCATCAATATCTAACTTGTGGAACTGCTGACGAAATTACAGTCATGGTATCCAAGGACGAGTACCCGGCTGAACTTGGGCCGCAATTGGCCTAACTTGACGATGCGCCCCGTCGAGCCTACTTGAGGCTCTTGCTACCAAACCGCCCATTTAGCGGAGAAAAAGATGTCCAATTCTGTCCACGACCGCATCCAGAGCGAAGTCTCCAGCAACGATGTGTTGCTGTTCATGAAGGGCACGCCGGTGTTCCCGCAATGCGGGTTCTCGGCTGCCACCGTCGGAATCCTGTCGAACCTTGGCGTGAAGTTCAAAGCCATCGACGTGCTGAAAGACCCCGAGATCCGTCAGGGCATCAAGGAATTTTCGAACTGGCCAACGATCCCGCAGCTTTATGTGAAGGGTGAGTTCGTCGGCGGCTGCGATATCCTGCGCGAGATGTATGAGGCCGACGAGCTGGCCCCGTTCCTCGCCGAAAAGGGCGTCGTTCTCGAAAACGCTTAAGCGTTGTTCACCACGACGGCGCTGAGCGGCCTGCGCGGTGAAGGCAACGTCTCGCGCGCGGCATAACCCAGCCGGAAACAGAACGTCGCTTCCCACGCCTGTGTTTTCGCAAAGCGTTTCAGCGCGTCCGCGAATTCGTCGCTCTTGCCAAGTTGCGCGGCACGGTCGATGCATTCGACGGGCTGGTTCAACGGTTGCGCGGCCAATCCCATCGTCGTTGCCGCCAGATGCAGGCGCTGCCATGCGCGGCCTGCTGCGATGGCGCTCCCCATCTCCAGCCGGTCGCGTACCATGATCAGACCCAGCACCGGCGCAACCGTCTGCACATCGCGCGTCATGCCAAGCCAGTATTTGTCGGCGCTCGCCGCCCCCTGATCGGGCAGCATCTTCGCAGCCGCGGCCATGAACGGCGAAAGCCCTGCCGTATCGGAGCCAATGCCGTCGCGATGTTCGGCCACTTCCCGCCGCCCGGTGCGAAACCAGCGCGCGCTGTCGGCCGACATTTCGGGATCGGCGATGATGCGTTCGGTCGCCGACACGATGGTGGCCGCGAGATCTTTTCGCGCGTGCGCATCTGTGACGAAGACGAGTTGCACTTCGTGATCGGACGCAAGTTCGATCAGTTGCAGCAGCGACTTCTGATCGACCGGCTTGTCAAGATAAGGCCCACGATTGGTGTGGCGATGCGGGATCGCTTCGAACAAGGGATCGCGTGCGGCTGCCGCTGCATCGAGCCAAAGATGGGCTGCGCGCACGGGGTCGTTCTTCGGCGACGGCGTAAGCCTTCCACCATTGATGATGACGTTCATGGACCAGCCGAACACGCCGGCGGCGCGCATCAGGTTCTCGATCGCGCAGCCCGACTCCCAGATGCATCTCGCGCCGGAAGGGATCGAAGCTGCCCAGATTGCGTGCGCGGTCCGCCAACACGGTGATGGATTCGCCCGCAGCCTGGAATAGCCAGGGCTGCGTATCGTGCGGATTGGCGGCGAGGATCGCCGCGTTCAGCGGCTGCTTGGGTCCGTCCTTCGGGTTGCCGCGCCAGTTCTGCCACGGCTCGAACGCTTCGCCTTGGCCGGCCTCGAAGACACCGCGATCCCAGGCGCGATAGCCCAGTCCCGCGAGCACCAACGCGCCTGCACGCCAATTATCACGCGTCTGGTCGTTCCCATGTGTGCCTCAATGTCTGGCGAGGAGCATACAGGAAGCTAGGAGCGGTCTCCAAAATGCCGCTTCCACACTGGCGCGATGGCGGGGCGCTTGGAGACAGCGGTGGCGAGATTGTCGAGCTTGGGGATGTGGCCTTCCGCCAGCCACTCCTTGCCGATGGAACCGCGCCAGCGGCTGAACATCGCCGCATAGATGTCGACAATGAAAAACCGGACGGGAGAAACCACGGCCCGTCGCACATCCGCTCCACGATCAAAAGCCGCTCGCGGATGCGTGCGCGCGCTTTCTGACGCAGCGCCTCGGGCATCGCCGTTTGTGACAAAGCGTTCGGGGTAGTCCGAGATCTCGACCATCGGATAGATTTCCGAGGCCATGAACGCGAGCCAGCGATAGGCCTGCGTCCGTGCGGCCCCGCCCTGCGGCGGCAGCAGGCTTCGCATTGGGGAAATGGTCCGCCGAGCGTCAGCAAGATACCGAGCGACTCCGTGACGATCTGACCTTCGGGAAGACGCAGGGCCGGCATCTTGCCGCTCGGGTTGATGGCGAGGAACGCAGGCTCGCGTTGCTCGTTCTTCTCCAGCGATACGAGCTTGAAATCATAAGGCGCGCCGGCCGTCGGCCAGCACCGCCTCCGCGCTGAACGCGCCCGATCCTTTGTCTCCGTAAAGAACGTAGCTCATCGCATTCCTCGCCCGCTTGTAGTCTCACAGATAGGCGCGGCGCGCGAAAGGAAAAGGCATGCCGAGGGCACATCTTTCTCCCATGCGTGTTCTGCAAATCCGGAAAGTTTCAGGGGCTTTGGGAAGGGCTACTTTTCTTTCGTGAAGACCAGGTCGCGTTCTTCGCGACGGCTTAGGAAACCTGTGACGTTGCCCTTCGCGTCGCGTTGAAAAATCTTGCGGGTGCGCGGCGCGCCGGGCGTGAACAGAACATCGGCGATCTCGGCCTTGATCTCCACGGCTTTGCCGCCATTGGTTGCGCCATAGAGATGGCCATCCTTCGCAGTGATCTCGACGACATAATCCGGGCCTGCGCGATAGCGCCCGCATAGGATTTCAACTGCGCTTCGGACATCGCAACGCCAGGTGGGGTCCTGCCGAAGCGCGAGCGTCTGCAGCCCGATCAGCTTCCATGCGCCTTTCTCGCGCAGCCATGTGCCGGTGGAGCGGGTAGAGTGCGTGCCAGCATCTGGCCGTGAAAGTTCTCATGCTCGTCGTCCAGATGGGTCTCGACAATCGTGTCGCCGAATTGTGTGCAGGCCCATTCCGTCACGGCGATATTGCCGGACGCGCCTTCGGCAGCGGCACGATTTGATCCATCGTCTGTTGATAGTTCGAGATAGCGCCGCTTCATCGATTTGCGTAAAGCGCGGATCAAGGGCTGTGAGCCAGGGCTTCTTGTCCCCCCGGCGCCACCGCATCCATCAGCCCTGTGTTTTGGTTTTGATGAGCGCGCAATCATCTGCAAAAGCCGGCGACGAAAGGACGATCAGGGCGGTGAGAATTAGAGAGGGCTTCATGGGCAGAAACTTTCGAAGACGCCCTGTCTTCCTGACGGCGCGCTCCTGCCAGTGCAAATAAAAAGACCGCGAGGTCGCCCTCGCGGTCTTTTCGATTCCGTTTGTCGCGGATTAACGCGAGTAAAATTCGACGATCAGATGCGGCTGCATCTGCACCGCGTAAGGAACGTCGGAGAGCTTCGGCACGCGCAGGAGCTTGGACGTCATCTTGTTGTGATCGGCTTCGACGTAATCCGCGTGTCGCGCTCGGCGCTCTTGGATGCGTCGATGACCAGCGCCATGTCGCGCGCCTTGGCGGTCAGTTCGACGGTCGAGCCTTCCTTGACCTGGAAGCTTGCCACCGTCACGCGGCGGCCATTGACCTTCACATGGCCGTGGCTGACGAGCTGACGCGCGGCGAACGGCGTCGGCGCAAACTTGGCGCGATACACGACGGCATCGAGACGCGACTCGAGCAGGCCGATCATATTCTCGCCGGTGTCGCCGGGACGGCGCGAGGCTTCGGTATAGTATTTGCGGAACTGGCGCTCCGTGATGTTGCCGTAATAGCCCTTGAGCTTCTGCTTGGCCTGCAGCTGTGTGCCGTAGTCCGAGAGCTTTTTCGCGCGGCGCTGGCCATGCTGACCCGGTCCGTAAGAGCGCTTGTTGACGGGGCTTTTGGGGCGGCCCCAGACACTTTCGCCCATGCGGCGGTCGAGCTTGTACTTGCGTTGGCGCGTTTGGTCATCGAGTGTCCGAAAAATTGGCGGAAAACCGCGGGTCGGCACCCGGTCTCGCGGAAAGGCGGGGACTTACCCATGGACTTTGCGCTGTCAAACGCTGGTTTGGCTGTGTGCGAAAGGCATTTTGAAGCGCGACTCGCGCTGTTCGTCGGCCTTCCGATGCGCCCGATTCTTCAGATTTCTCAAAACCACTTCAAGACCAATACGAAAGCCCTCGCAAATGGCCATGAACAAGATTAGAACATAAAGATATTTTTCTATGTATATCAGTGGCTTAAATACACAATTGCCAGTGAGAACCAAATGTGTACAAAGTCACGTATCGCGGCGCCCCAATTTCACTGGGAAAGGGGGGAGGGCTGTGGAATAAGGAGATGCATCCATGAGTCGGCGGCTTTGCGGGTAGTGGGCAAGGGAAGATAACAGCGATCGCAAGCGCGCCCTGGAGGCCGCGCTCAGCCAGATCGATCGTGCGTTCGGCAAGGGCTCGGTGATGAAGCTCGGTGCGCGCGATCTGGGCCTCGACACCGATACGGTTTCCACCGGATCGCTCGGCCTCGACATCGCGCTTGGCATCGGTGGATTGCCGCGGGGCCGCGTGATCGAAATCTACGGTCCGGAATCCTCCGGCAAGACGACGTTGGCGCTTCACGCGGTGGCGGAGGCTCAGAAGAAGGGTGGTATCGCGGCCTATATCGATGCCGAACATGCGCTCGACCCAATCTATGCCAAGAAGCTCGGCGTCGATATCGACGAAATGCTGATTTCGCAGCCCGATACGGGCGAACAGGCGCTTGAGATCACCGATACACTGGTGCGCTCTGGCGGCATCGACATCATCGTGATCGATTCGGTCGCGGCGCTGACGCCGAAGGCGAGCTCGAAGGCGAAATGGGCGATTCGCTGCCTGGTCTTCAGGCGCGTTTGATGAGCCAGGCGCTGCGCAAGCTCACCGCCTCGATCTCCAAATCCAACACCATCGTTCGTCTTCATCAACAGATCCGCATGAAGATCGGCATCATGTTTGGAAGTCCGAAACGACGACGGGGCGGCAACGCGCTGAAGTTTTATTCCTCGATCCGTCTCGACATCCGCCGCATCGGCTCGATCAAGGACCGCGACGAAGTCGTGGGCAATCAGACGCGCGTGAAAGTGGTCAAGAACAAGGTCGCACCGCCGTTTCAAGCAGGTCGAGTTCGACATCATGTACGGGTTTGGCGTTTCCAAGGTCGGCGAATTGATCGATCTCGGCGTGAAGGCTGGGATCGTGGAGAAATCTGGCTCCTGGTACTCCTATGATGGCACCCGCATCGGCCAGGGCCGCGAATCCGCCAAGAATTTCCTGACCCAGAACGCCGAGATGGCCGGCCAAGATCGAAGCCCAGATCCGCGAGAATGCGGGCGTGCTCAGCGGCGCGCTGGCTCTTGGCGGCGACGATTCCGCTGGCGAGGAAGACTGATAGCGAAGATGTTTGCCTGTTCCCTGTTGGCATGGGGAACGGCTCCAGAAGGGGCGCCGGAAACGGCGCCCCTTCGCTTTTCTTAACCTCCCCCCTTTGTGGGGAGGTCGAAGCGCGCAGCGCTTCGGGTGGGGGCGGCTCTATCGGCGAGCACCATCCCCCCACCCGGAATGCCTCCGCTTCGCTTCAGCATTTCGACCTCCCACAAAGGGGAGGTTAAAGTAGACACTCAATTCCCCCTGCCTGTACAAGCAAGATATGAACAGCCTGAACGATATTCGCGCCGGGATTCCTCGATTTTTTCCGTAACCAGGACCATCAGGTCGTGGCGTCGTCGCCGCTCGTCCCGCGCAACGATCCCACCCTTCTGTTCACCAATGCGGGCATGGTGCAGTTCAAGAACGTTTTCACCCGGCGCCGAGAAGCGGCCCTATAGCCGCGCAGCCTCAAGCCAGAAATGCGTGCGCGCAGGCGGCAAGCACAACGACCTCGACAATGTCGGTTACACCGCGCGCCATCACACCTTTTCGAGATGCTGGGGAATTTCTCTTCGGCGACTATTTCAAGGAAGACGCGATCAAGTTCGCGTGGGACCTGATCACGAAGGATTTCGGGATTCCGAAAGCGCGTCTGCTCGCGACCGTCTATGCCGATGACGACGACGCCTTCGTGCCTGTGGAAGAAAATCGCCGGATTCTCCGACGACCGCATCATCCGCATTCCGACGTCGGCGAATTTCTGGTCGATGGGCGATACCGGCCCTTGCGGCCCGTGTTCTGAGATTTTCTACGATCACGGGGATCACATTCCAGGCGGCCCACCGGGCACGCCGGAAGAAGACGGCGACCGTTTCATCGAATCTGGAATCTCGTCTTCATGCAGTTCGAGCAGGTCGACGCGGCCACGCGTCTGAACCTGCCCAAGCCCTCGATCGATACCGGCATGGGGCTGGAGCGCATCGCCGCGGTGATGCAGGGCGTCCACGACAACTATGACATCGATCTCTTTCGCCATCTGATCACGGCGTCGGTCGAACTCACCGGTGCAAAGGATCAGGGCGACGCGCATTTCTCCCATCGCGTGATTGCGGATCATCTGCGCTCGTCATCGTTCCTGATTGCCGACGGCGTGCTGCCGTCCAACGAGGGCCGTGGCTATGTGCTTCGCCGGATCATGCGCCGGGCGATGCGGCATGCGCATCTGATCGGGTCGCGCGATCCGCTGATGTATCGTTTGGTGCCGACATTGGTCGCCGAGATGGGCAGGCCTATCCGAACTCAAACGCGCCGAAGCGTTGATCACCGAAACACAGCCGCCTCGAAGAAGAACGCTTCCGCGTCACGCTCGCACGTGGCCTCAAATTGCTCGACGAAGAAACGACGATGCTTGGCCACGGCGCCGACGCTGGGCGGGGAAACAGCGTTCAAGCTCTATGATACTTATGGCTTCCCGCTCGACCTGACCGAAGACGCGCTCAAAGCGCGCGGCATCGCGGTGACAAGCGGGCTTCAACGCCGCGATGGAGAAGCAGCGCGAAGACGCGCGCAAAGCCTGGGCCGGGTCCGGCGAAGCTGCGGCCGACGCGCAATGGTTCTCGATCCGCGACGAACTCGGGCCGACCGAATTCATCGGCTACGACACCGAAGAAGCCGAAGGCGTGATCGTCGCGATGATAAAGGGCGCGCATCGCGCCATGAGCGCGACTGTGGGCGAAACGGTTTCTGATCCTCACCAACCAGACGCCGTTCTATGGCGAATCCGGCGGTCAGGTGGGCGACCAGGGCACGATCCGGTCTGCGAAGGGCGAAGGCAGGGTCGTCGATACCGAAAAGAAACTCGGCAGCCTGCATGCTCACGTCGTCGAAGTGACAAAGGGCAGTTTCGCGGTGATGGACGCTGTCGATCTGAAAGTCGATGGCGAACGCCGCCGTGCGACGCGCGCGAACCATTCGGCCACGCATCTTCTGCACGCGGCCCTCAAGCGCGTGCTCGGCCCGCATGTTTCGCAGAAAGGCTCGCTGGTTGCGCCGGACCGGCTGCGCTTCGATTTCAGGCATCCCAAACCCGTGACGCTCGACGAGCTCGAGCGTGTCGAGACCCTGGTCAATACGATCGTTCGCCAGAACAGCGACGTCTCAACCGGTTGATGGCGACCGATGACGCGATCAAGGCCGGTGCCGAAGCCCTGTTCGGCGAGAAATATGGCGACGAGGTGCGCGTCCTCACGATGGGCGACGACATTGATCCCGTGCAGGCGAAAGCCTACTCCGTCGAGCTTTGCGGCGGCACGCATGTGCGCCGCCTTGGCGATATCGGTCTGTTCACAATCCTGTCCGAAAGCGCGGTCGCGTCGGCGTGCGCCGCATTGAGGCGCTGACCAGCGAAGGCGGCGCGCAAATATCTCTCCCATCAGGCCGAGCTGGCGAAAGAAGCCGCCGCCGCGTTGAAAACCTCTTCCAGCGATCTTCCGGTGCGCGTCTCGCAACTCGCCGACGCCAACCGCAAGCTGGAGCGCGAGCTTGCCGAGGCGCGCAAGGCATTGGCACTCGGCGGCGGCGCGCGCAGCGCAGGCGACGACGGCGTCAAGACCATCGGCGACATAAAAGCATCGTTGCGTATCGTCGAAGGCGTGAATGCAAAAGACCTCAAAGGTCTTGCGGACGACGCGAAAACGAAGATCGGCTCCGGCGTCGTGGCTTTTGTCGCGGTCGATGACGGACGCGCCTCGCTGGTCGTGGGTGTCACCGACGACCTGACCAAGCGGATCAGCGCCGTCGATCTGGTCCGCGTGGGCGCGGCAGCACTTGGCGGCAAGGGTGGTGGCGGCCGGCCCGACATGGCGCAAGCCGGCGGTCCCGATGGCGCAAAAGCCAAAGACGCGCTCGCCGCGATCGAGCACCGTCTAGCGGACGTTGGCGGATGACGCGCGCATGACGCTTGCCGAAGATTACCACCTCACCACGCCGCGCCATAACGCCTATGTCATTCTTGAGGGCGGCCGGACCGGCGGTTTCATCGGCCATATCGTCGAAGGCATTCTCATCACCCTGATCGTCGGCAACGTGCTCGCATACATACTTCAGAGCATTCCTTCTATCGACAAACAATTCGCGAACCTGTTCTCGATCCTCGAGGCGGTTTCGGTTGCGATCTTCACGCTCGAATATCTGGTCCGGCTTTGGACGGCGCCGGAAGATCCGACGACGCAGAGGGGCAGATTTCGCAGCCGCATTGGCTTCGTTCTGCGCCCGATGATGGTGATCGACTTTCTGAGCATCGCGCCGGCCTATGTCGCACTGTTCATTCCTTTCGTGGATTTGCGTTTTCTACGCCTTATCCGCCTTTTGCGTCTGCTCAAGATCGCGCGCTATTCACCTGCGTTGTCGACGCTCGCACAGGTTCTGGCCGAGGAGCGGCGCGCACTTTACGGCACGGTATGTTGTTGCTGTGCGCGATGGTGTTTGCCGCCGCCGCCATGCATGTGGTCGAAGGCGGCGATCCAACGCGAATGTTGCGTTCAAGACGATGCCGGGTTCGATGTACTGGGCGATCACGACGCTGACGACGGTCGGCTACGGCGACGTCACGCCGACATCCGGCTGGGGCCGCTTCATTTCCGGCATCACCATGATCGTTGGCCTCGGCCTTTTCGCCCTGCCGGTCGGCATCGTGGCCACCGGCTTCGTGAACTCGATCCATCGCCGTGATTTTGTCGTCACTTTCGGCATGCTTTCGCGCGTGCCGATCTTTCGCGGGGTCGACGCGCAGATCATCGGCGAGATGATGGTCATGTTGCGGGCCCGGGCGGTGAGCGGCCGGTACGGTCATCTCCGCCAGTGGCGCTCGCGCGGACGCGATGTATTTTGTGTTTCGGGCGAAGTCGAAGCCAATCTTGCAAACCGCCGCATTCGCTTCCGCACCGGCGATTTCTTCGGCGAACTCGCGCTGCTGGAAGAAACGATGCGCGCGGCGACCGTAGTGGCGGTCGAGGCGTCGCGGGTGCTCACCTTGTCTGTCGACGACTTCAATCATCTGCTGGCCAAGCATCCCGGATTGATGCGGCGCATTCACAAGATGGCGGCGGCCCGCGCCGAAGACATCGCGCAGGCCGGCGCCATTTCAGAAGCCGAGATCAAGGCCGCGCGCCGCATGCGCAGGCGCGCGGAACGAAGACCTGACGCAGATCCCAATATCGGCTAGGATTTGCAATAGACGCAGAGCTTGTTGCCGGTCGGATCGCGCAAATACGCGCCATAGAATTCCGTCTTCTCCGGCGGCCGATAGCCGGGCCCGCCTTCATCCGTCCCGCCGGCCGCCATTCCCGCCGCATAGGCCGCTTTAACCTCATCCTGGCTCCCGGCGGGAAACGCCAGCATGGAGCCATTGCCGAACGTCGCCGGCTCCCCGTTCGCGGGGCGGGCAGACATAGATGTTGTGACTGTCCGAGCCTTTCGGGCCATAGCCGATCCATCCGCCATCGGCGAATTTGCGCTCATGCCCGAACGCGCCGAAGAACGCGTCGTAGAATTTGCCGGATGCTTCGCCGTCCTTGGCGCCAATGGTCACGTACCCGATCATTTTTCCCTCCTCCTAAATCGAGCGCGAAGCTTATGCCCGTCTTTCGAACAAAGCAAGAACATATTCGCGGGGTGTGGCCTGCAGAAATCGCATGATCTTGCGATCATGCGGTCGGATCGGTGATCGCGACGATTAGCCCCGCGGCCTGCGCGAGCTTGTCGATCTGCTCCGGTGGCAGCCGGTCGAGCGCTTTCATCAAGCGCGCCAAACGACGTTTGCGCCCGGCCTCCAGCAACTGACGGCCCTTGCGCGTGAGCGAAATCTCGGACGACCGGCGGTCGAGCGGCTTGCGCGAGACGAGTTCCAACTGTTCGAGCGCGCTGACGAGTTGCGACATGGTCGGCGGCTTGACCTGCTCCGCCGCGGCCAGTGCGCCAAGCGTCTGCGGCCCGCCATACGCCAGCACCGAAAGCACCGGACAACTGGGCGCCGGGAATCCCGGACGCGGCGTCCTTCCTTGCGCATGTGAGCGCAACAGGCGGATCGCCGCCGCATGCAGTTGGTCGGCGACCTGCTCGGTGCGCATGGAGGAGCGTGCCACTTGACTCGTCTTTCGATAGTTAGGTAGCCTAACAATGTGAAAGCCTAACTTTACGGGGTGCGCGCGGTCATGGAAAGTCTTGGCGGACGCAAGCTGGTGCAGGTGGCATTGACGGTGAGGGATCTCGACCGTGCGCGGCGCTTTTACCGCGACACATTGGGTCTCACGCTGATGTTCGAAGCGGGCACGATGCTGTTCTTCGACATCGCGGGTCAGCGGCTGATGATCGGGCTGGCCGAACGGCCCGACAAGCCGATCGGCGGCACCTATCTCTATTTCGATGCGCCGGACCTGCCTGCACTTGTCCGGTACTGAAGGCCAGAGGCGTCGAATTCATCGGCGACATGGAAACGCTGCAGCGCACGCCCACCCACGAACTCAAGCTGCAATTCTTCAAGGACCCCGACGGCAAACGAGATCGGGTTGATGGGCATGGTCCCAATTTCAGCCTAAGCTTTAAGCCAACTATCCGGCAGCGTGAGCACGCGCAATGGTCGCGGTCCTGTGCAGACAGGTTTGGCTCTGGCAGCGGATCGTCGATGAAGCAACCGCCTGCAATGCCGGTCGCGAAAAGGCAGGAAGCCGAACGACTTCCAGAAAAGGCGTGGTGCCGCAGCGCGCGCAGAAGAAACGATTGTAACCTGTGTCGCCTTCTTTGGCGTAGACATTGAGCGCGCCGGTTTTCGCCGTGACCTTGTCGTCCGGGAAAATAGCTCGACCAGCCGAATGCGCTGCCGGTGCGACGCTTGCAGCTCGTGCAGTTGCAGATGCCGTTCAGCACCGGCTCGCCTTCAACCGGTAATCGCGCAATCGCCGCAGCAGCATCTGGCTGTTCTGCGCTTTGCATTGATTAAACCGCGCCTTTCAGCATCCTGACTTCGCCTGGCAGAGGTTGTGGACCACGATCTGGCGTGATCTGGCCTTCCAATACTTCGTAATCCTCTCCAGACTTTGCCCGCGCCGCACGAACAGCAGCTTTTGCTTCAGCAGGCGTGGAAAAGCCGGCGATATATAGGACCGTGTCGTACACGCCATCTGTTAGTGCACCAGTTTTTCACACGCACGTACCAACCGAGAGCCGTCACGCAGCCATCGCCTTTTTCAGGTTCTCATCGACCTTGTCGAGGAAGCCTTCGGTGGTGAGCCATTGCTGGTCGGGGCCGACGAGGAGGGCGAGGTCCTTGGTCATGAAACCACTCTCGACGGTATCGACGCAGACCTTTTCCAGCGTGTGCGCGAACTTGTCGAGCGCCGCGTTGCCGTCAAGTTTGGCACGATGGGCCAGACCGCGCGTCCACGCGAAGATGGAGGCAATGGAATTGGTCGAGGTCGCCTTGCCCTTCTGATTGCTCGCGATAGTGACGCGTGACCGTGCCGTGCGCGGCTTCGGCTTCCACGATCTTGCCGTCCGGCGTGGTGAGCACGCTGGTCATCAGGGCCCAGCGAGCCGAAGCCCTGCGCCACTGTGTCAGACTGCACGTCGCCGTCGTAGTTCTTGCACGCCCCAGACATAGCCGCCTTCCCATTTCAGCGCGGAGGCGACCATGTCGTCGATCAGCCGGTGTTCGTAGGACGATACCGGCGTCCTTGAACTTGCCGGCGAACTCAGCGTCGAACACTTCCTGGAAGATGTCCTTGAAGCGGCCGTCATAGGCCTTTGAGAATCGTGTTCTTGGGTCGAGAGATAGACCGGATAGTTGCGGGCGAGGCCGTAGTTCAGCGAGGCGCGCGCAAAATCGCGGATCGAATCGTCGAGGTTGTACATCGCCATCGCGACGCCGGAGCCCGGCGCTTGAAGACTTCTTTCCTCGATCACGGCGCCGTCTTCGCCGACGAACTTGATCGTCAGCACGCCCTTGCCAGGGAAGCGGAAATCGGTCGCGCGGTACTGATCGCCGAACGCATGACGGCCGACGACGATGGGCTTGGTCCAGCCTGGCACCAGACGCGGCACGTTCTTGCAGATGATCGGCTCGCGGAAGATCACGCCGCCCAGAATGTTGCGGATCGTGCCGTTGGGCGACTTCCACATCTCATGAAGATTGAACTCCTTCACGCGGGCTTCGTCCGGTGTGATGGTCGCGCATTTGACGCCGACGCCATGCTTCTGGATCGCGTGCGCCGCATCGACAGTGACCTGGTCCTTGGTCGCGTCGCGATGTTCGACGCCGAGGTCGTAATATTCCAGCGTGATGTCGAGATAGGGCAGGATCAGCTTTTTCTTGATGAGGTCCCAGATGATGCGGGTCATCTCGTCGCCGTCGAGCTCGACGACCGGGTTGGCAACCTTGATCTTGTCCATGGTGGGCCTCGGTTTTTTCGCTGGGCGGGGGGTATAGCGAGCGTAAGATGAAGCGTCAAAGAGACATACTTGCCCTTTCACCTCCCCCTTTGTGGGGAGGTCGACACAGCGCGCGAAGCGTGTTGTGTCGGGTGGGGGGCGATATCGAAGTCGGCCCCCCCACCCGGCTCACTTCGTTCGCCGACCTCCCCACAGGGGGGGAGGTAAGGTATGGCACAACCACCGGCCATCATTTTGAGCTTCCCGCAGCTCGCCGAGAACATCGGTGCGACCGCGCGCGCGATGAAGAATTTCGCGCTGTCGGATTTGCGGCTCGTGAGTCCGCGCGTCGCGTTTCACCAACGCCAGAGCGGACGCGATGGCCGTCGGTGCCGCCGACGTGGCTGGGCAATGCGCGCGTATTTGCCGATCCTAAAGCGGCGCTCGGCGATCTGCATCTGGTCTATGCGACATCTGCGCGCGACCGCGGCGTCACCAAGGAAGTGATCACGCCTGTTGAGGCAGCGCGTAGGCTGCGCCACGCCGCGTCGCGTGGCGAGAAGACCGGCATCCTGTTCGGCAATGAGCGCGCCGGGTCTCGACAATGAGGAGATTTCTCTGGCCGATGCGGTCATCACGATTCCGACGTCGGAATTTTCGTCTCTCAATCTCGGACAAGCGGTATTGCTCATCGGGTACGAGTGGTTTCGCACCGGCGACGACACCGTGCCTGCGCGTATCGAGCACGGGCCGGTCCATCGCAAGCCGACGCGCGAGAGCTGTTTCAACTGTTCGAGCATCTCGAGCGCGAATTGCTGGTCAGCGGCTTTCTGTTTCCGCCGGACAAGCAGTCACCCATGATCCGCTCCATCCGTGCCATGCTGCATCGCGCGCATCTGACCTATCAGGAAACGCAGACCATTCGCGGCATGATCGTCGCGCTGTCGCGTGGCAAGCACCGGGTTGTCAAAAAGTGAGCATCGTATTTGCGGCCATCGTCGTATTGCTTTGTATTGTTGCGGCCGTATTCGCGCTCTGGCCGATCCTGCGCTCCCCCGGACGCGGCCGCCTGATCCTTGCAGCCGCCGTTCTGCTTTTCGTCGCGGGTGTCGGCGCGGGAACCTATCTTTCACTCGGTCGTCCGGGCGCTGGCGGTCCGCACGCTGGAAGGGACGATACGCGCGATACCGGCGGCCTTATCGCTTTGCTCGTGAAGCGCGTGCATCAGGCGCCAAACGATCTGCGTGCGTGGGAATATCTTGGCAGGGCGTATCTCACGCTCGGCGACGACAACGACGCCGCGCGCGCGTTCCTGCGCGCGCTACAGATCGACAGAAACAATGGTGTGCTGTATTCGGCCTATGGCGAGGCACTGGTCGGCGCCTCTCATGGCGCTGTGCCGCCCGAAGCGGAAGCGGCCCTTCGCAAGGGCGCTGACGCTTGCGCCGAAGGATCAGGCCACGCGGTACTACCTCGGCTTCGCGTTCGCAGTGCGGGGCGAAAAAGAAAAGCCATTGCACTCTGGCAAAGCCTCGTCGACGAGGCGCCGCCGAATGCACCTTATCGTCAGGAATTGGTGGATCGCATCGCCGCGCTCAGCCGCGCGAAATAGCTCAGCCTTGTTGTTATGGGGACGCCGTCAAATCGCGATGCGATTGGGCTCGGCACTTCGAGGCGGATCATGTCCTCAATAGCCTTTGCCGCGGATTCCACCTGTGCCGCGTCGCGGCCGCGCGCGACGAGCTGAACGCCAAATCCGTCTTCCCGGTAATATGGATAAGAACCGAGCGCCAGATCGGGAAAATTCTTCTGGATGGTTTGCAGGCCCGCGGCGATTTTTCCTTCCGCAATGCGCGCCTAGCACGGTTTGCGAATGCACGATGGCGCCCCGCTGCAATTTCGGTTCGATGTCTTCAAGCATCGCGCGCATGATCATCGGCACGCCGGCCATCACGAACACGTTGCCGATGCGAAAACCCGGCGCGGCCGACGCGCTGTTCTTGACGAGTTCCGCGGTGAACGGAATGCGCGCCATGCGCTTGCGCATGTCATTGAAGTCCGCCGGATTGGCATAGCGCGCCGCCAGCATCGCCCAGAACCTCGGGATGATAGTCGATGCCGACACCAAACGCCTTGGCCACCGGCATCGGCGGTGATGTCGTCATGCGTGGGCCCGATGCCGCCAGTGGTGAACACGTAGGGTGTAGCGCGCACGCAGCGCGTTCAACGCGGCCACGATCTCATCCTCGACATCGGCAACGACGCGCGCTTCCTTCAGATCGATTCCAGTGAGCCCAGGAACTTCGCGATGTAATTCGTGTTCGTGTCCTGTGTCCGGCCGGAAAGAATCTCGTCGCCGATGACCAGGATGGAGGCTGTCGGATTGGAACCCATGGCCTTTGTTATCATCCAAAAACTGTCGCTGTTCCAACCGGAACGTTGCGGAAATCTGTTCGTTGTCGATCCATGAAAACGGGAAGCAATCCAAGGTCTTCGATCCAGATCGCCGGTCATCCGGTCCATGTTATGCTCGTGCCGCTCGTGATCGCTTTCTACGCCGGCGCCTTTGCCGCCGACATCGCTTTTGCGTGGGCCGACCGTCCGTTTTTTCGCCCATATGGCGATCTGCTGATGGGCGCCGGTATCGCGATGTCGGTTCCGGCGGCGACCATCGGATTTCTGGATTTTCTTCTCGAACCCAAAATCCGCGATTTGAGCGCGGCGTGGGTGGCATCTGGGCGCGAATATCCTGATGTCCCTCGTGTCGATCACGGATTGGGTTCTGCGCTACCGGGACGGAGCCGAGACCGATCGCAGGAATTCATATCGCTTTCGGCCGCGACGTTCCTGTTACTCCTGTTCAGCGGCTGGATGGGGGGACAGGATGGTCTATCGCTATCGCGTCGGCGTCAGCGAGTAAGGGTTTGAGACAGTATACGGCGCTTCCCGATCATGAGATCGAGACGGAGGTCGACCGCTACATCGCGTGGCCCGGTCAGGCGCTCTCTTATTATCTAGGCGAAATGGCGATAAGGAAGGCGCGCGCCAAAGCCGAGGCTGCGCTTGGAGACAAGTTCAACATCCGCGCCTTCCACGACACGGTGCTGCAGTTGGGCTCCGTGCCGCTGCCGCTCATCGAAGCCCGCATCGACCGCTTCATCGCCGAAGGCGGCAAAGGCCCGTACCCGGACGAGGAGAAGTGAAAACGCATATGGCGAGCGATCTCCTCCATCGAATGAAGTGCAATCCCGCAGGCGACTGGTCGATCCGGGATATCGAACAGCTCTGCCGGGAGCACGATATTTCGTGTCGCCCGCCGAGCGGCGGTGGGTCGCATTACAAAGTTTCGCACACTTCTCAACGCGAAATCTTAACTGTGCCATTTCGCAGGCCGATCAAGCCAGTGTATATTCGTAAGCTGATACGCTTCATTGAAAGCGTTGGAGCATGATGCGATGCGTACCGATTATGCCGTAGTCATTGAGATATTGTCCGGCGAGGATGGCGGCGGCTTTGTTGCAACCGTGCCGGACCTCCCCGGCTGTATGTCGGACGGTGCGACGCGCGAAGAAGCAGCGCACAACATTGCGGACGCCATCTCGGCCTGGATAGAAGAGGCGAAACGCCTGGGGCGGGCTGTTCCCGTGCCGTCGGCACACCTGCTGTTGGCCGGCGAATAAGCTTAGTTGACGTGACAAATTGTCGGCGGCGACCTACCTTTGCGGCACAGTCAATGCCGGAGGTCCGCTCATGTCCGCTCAAGCGAAATCTTATGAAGGCAGTTCGCCCGCCTATGACATTCCGCTCGACCGGCTCAATGTGAGCCAGCCGGAGCTGTTCCGGGCCAATTCCTTCTGGCCCTATTTCGAGCGTCTCCGGCGCGAAGACCCGGTGCATTACTGCGCCGAGAGCGATTACGGCCCGTACTGGTCGATCACCAAGTACAACGACATCATGGCGGTGGACACCAATCATCAGGTATTCTCCTCGGAAGCAAGCCTTGGCGGCATCACTATCCGCAGCCAGCAGCCAGACTTCCCGCTGCCGATGTTCATCGCGATGGATCCGCCCAAGCACGACAAGCAGCGCAAGGTGGTGAGCCCCATTGTGGCGCCCGAAAATCTGGAGCGGCTGGAAGGCACGATCCGCTCGCGCGCAGCAAAGATGCTCGACGAACTGCCGCGCGGCGAGACATTCGACTGGGTGGATCGCGTATCCATCGAACTCACCACGCAGATGCTCGCGACCCTGTTCGACTTTCCGTTCGAAGACCGGCGCAAAGCTGACGCGCTGGTCCGATGTCGCGACCGCGATCCCCGGCTACGGCGTCATCGACACCGACGAACAGCGGCGCAGCGAATTGATGGAGTGCGCGGCCTATTTCACCGAGCTGTGGAACCAGCGCGTCAACAGCGAGCCCAAGGGCGATCTCATCTCGATGATGGCGCATTCGGATGTGACCCGGAACATGGAGCCGCGCGAGTTTCTGGGCAACATCATCCTGCTCATCGTCGGTGGCAACGACACGACGCGCAATTCGATCTCCGGCGGCCTTCTGGCGCTGAACGAACATCCCGATCAGTACAAGAAGCTTCTCGACAATCCGGCGCTGATCGAAAGCATGGTGCCGGAAATCATCCGCTGGCAGACGCCGCTCGCGCATATGCGCCGCACGGCGCTCGCCGACATCGAGTTCAAGGGCAAGCAGATCAAAAAGGGCGACAAGGTCGTGATGTGGTACGTCTCGGGCAACCGCGACGAAGAGGTGATCGAGAATCCCAACGCGCTCGTCATCGACCGCGCGCGCCCGCGTCAGCATCTGTCGTTCGGTTTCGGCATCCATCGCTGCGTCGGCAACCGATTGGCCGAGATGCAACTGCGCATCGTGTGGGAAGAGATCCTGAAGCGCTTCAAAAAGATCGAAGTCGTAGGCGAGCCGGAACGCATCTATTCGAACTTCGTGAAAGGCTACGCCACACTTCCGGTGCGCATTGCTGCATGAAGCGAGCGGCCCTCGCGCTGTCAGCGTGGCTCGCAGCCTGCTTTGCCGCGCAGGCTGAAACGTGTTTGGTGCGTGACGAGCGGCCAATGGTCGAGGCGCAGTTGTTCTTCGGCCGAGAAATCGACGGTCGTGGTCCCGTGACGAAGACCGAATGGTCTGACTTCACGGCGAATGTCATCGCTAAGAAATTTCCGGATGGCTTTACGGTCACGGACGGGGAAGGCTCCTGGCGCGATCCGGAGTCGAAAGCCGCAGTTCAGGAAGACTCCAAGATCGTGCTGATCGTGGCAAAGCCATCGCACGATCTGGCGGCGAAGCTCGACGATGTGATCGCGACTTACAAAAGCCGCTTCCGCCAGCATTCGGTCGGATTGATCACGCGCTCAGTCTGCGCGGCGTTTTAGTTCGCGTTCCCTTTTTCGTCATGGCCGCCCTTGAGGCGGCCATCCAGTGACTCACGCGGAGGTGCGGAGAACAAAGAGACGAATACTGCTCCGCGACCTCTGCGTTTCCGCGTGCGCTCTTCTTCTGGATGGCCGCCTCAAGGGCGGCCATGACGAATTGAAAATTGGCCAATAAAGCAGTCTAATCCGTCACGACCGTAACATCGTCCGGTTCCGGCTCTCGGGCCTTGCGCAGCATCGTCACCGGAATCGTCGTAGCATAGAGGATGAACGCAGCCGTCAGCGTCGTCCACGGCCAGTTGATCAGTAGCAGCACCACGCCGCCGAGTGCCAGATAGGCGACCGCGACCAGTGACCTCGGCAGATGCATGTACTTGATCGAAGGCGTCGGCACGCGGCTGACCATCAGCACCGAGGCGAGGATTATCACCACGCTGGTGACTTCGGGATTGCGCACGTAAGTGTCGCCGATCTGGAAGCTGAGCAGCATCGGAAACACGGCGAGGAACGCCGACGCCGGCATCGGCAAGCCTGTGAAATAGGGATTGGCCTGCGTCGCGCCTTCATCGCGCGCCATCGTGCTCTGGATGTTGAAGCGCGCCAGACGGATTGCGCTGCACGCGCAGAAAATGAGCGTTGCGGCCCAGCCCGCTTCGCCCATGCCTTGAAGGCTCCACATGAAGATCACAATGCCCGGCACCACGCCGAAACTCACAAGATCGACGAGGCTGTCGAGCTGTGCGCCAAAGCGCGTGTCGGCGCCAAAGGCGCGCGCCGCGCGGCCGTCAAGCATGTCGAACACCATGGCAACGATGATCGCGATGACGGCGTGCTTCCAGTCGGCGTTGAGTGCAAAGCGGATCGCCGTCGCGCCCGCACAAAGGCCCAGCAAAGTCAAATGCTGGGCACCAGCTTGGAGATGGAAATGTCCTCCAGCCGCTCGACAACGCGCTGCCGTGCCTCGGCAAAATCCTCGAGGCGTTCGGCCATGCGCTGCCGTGCTGTCAGTCGCTCCATCGCCATCACATATGTCCCAACTCGGCCAGCACCGTTTCGCCGGCGACGATCTTCTCGCCTTTAACAACTTTCACGGCCGCATCCGTCGGCAGATACACGTCCAGACGGCTGCCAAAGCGGATTATGCCAAATCGCTCGCCGCGCCGCACCTGCTGGTCCTGGCGCAGGTCGCAGCGAATGCGCCGCGCGACCAGTCCGGCAATCTGCACAAGGGCGAGTTCCGCACCGCCCGCCGTCCGCAACCTGACCGACATGCGCTCATTATCTTCGCTTGCCTTGTCGAAGGATGCGTTAATGAACTTGCCGGGCCGATAGGACAGCGCCGTCACCGTGCCATCCGCGGGCACGCGATTCACATGCACATTGAACACATTCATGAAGATGCTCAGCCGCGTTAGCGCTGCGTTCCCCATGCCAAGCTCCGCCGGCGGTGTTGCCTGAACAACCGGTAGCAACACGCCGTCCGCGGGCGAAACGACCAATCTTTCGCCTTGCGGCACGTTGCGTTCGGGATCGCGGAAGAACGCGATGCACCACACGCTCACGGGAACGAGGAGCAATCCCCACCAGCCGGCAAGCACGAACAGCAGCACGTTGAGCGCCACCGTCACCGCGATATAGGGCCAGCCGTCGGGGGTGAAGTCTCACACGCGTCGCCTTTCAAACAAAAAGGGGCAGTCCGCGAAGACCGCCCCCCACTATACCGGAACTGGACGCGTCTTACGCGCGCTTGCCCGAGAACGGGAATGAGCCGAACGCGCCGGCCTTCACGCTGCCGGAGATGTTGTCGCCATCGACGTTGCCCGTGAATTCGAGCGTCATCGGGAACGGCGTGGTGATGGAGTTCTTCCAAAACACGCTGTTGCCATCGACCTTGCCGTCGGTGATCGGCTGCGAACGGCCCTGTGCCGCCTGCGTGCCGCTGCCGTCTTCGTTGATCTCAAGCGTGGAGGGCTGGGCGCCCATGGGGGATTGAACGACGATTTCGTATTTTCCTGCGACTGCCATGTCTGTCTCCCTTGAAAGCGCGCATCTAAAAGGTGACTGCCCCGTCACGCAAGCCCGCGCAGGCTGCTTTCCGGCGGTTATTGCGAGAATCTGGGCAGAACGCGCAAATCCAAGGCACCGAACAGCGTTGTCACAAGGTCTCCATCTTCGGACAGGGGCATGACGACGACTTCCATCTCGAAAAACTCCTTGCCCGTGACGTCGGGCCTGACCGGCCCCGCGGCGACGGGGTTCTTGCGGCGGAGGCACTCACTCAGAATCGCGTGCATGCGCTGGAAGAACGGGTTGTCGAGATGGTGAGAGAGCAACTCACCGGCATAACGGCGGCCCATGAACTCGATCACACGCTCGCCCGCGATGCGAAAGCGAAAATCCTTTCCGCCATCGATGACATCGATCATCCAGATCCACGGCAATGCGGTGCGCAAAAGACTCGGCGTGATCTCCTCGCGCTTTGGCGCCATGCGTTGGCCGGCCGTGCGCTTCCATGCGTCATGCACCCCGACAAGGCGTTCGCTCACAAGCTGATCGGTGGATTTGAAACTCACGGCAAGTGTCATGGCATTCGCGCGCGGGCGTCCCGAATTCGAGAAAAGGGGTTCGTGTCCACAAGTGGATCGAGGCGCGCGCGCTGTAGCCCGCAGTTCGCTTGGGCGCGTTTTAGGGAACTTTGTGACGAGAATAGGGCGTGAGTTCCGTCAGCGGAATGCGCGTCCTGCTCTCGCATAGGCGGCGGCAGAGTTGAAGATGTTGATCGCCATCAGGCTCGTTTCGCCTTCTGCGCGCTTATCATAAACCTGCGCGACCATTTCTTGTACGGATGTGTCCGACGGCGCCGCCTCCAGCGCATAATCCGCAAGATGGCAGGCGAGACGATATTCATTCGCGTGTGAAAGTTCTAAGGCCCGTTCCACAAGCTTTTTCGCGCCACCGCACAAATCCGCGATCTCCTGTGCAAGTTTGTCGCGGCGCGCGGGTTTAAGCTCGCTCGGCCGTCCGCTCCACCAGCCGCCATAGTAGCGAATGACGTTGCGCACCAGGAATTCGGTGTCGTCATACACCGGTTGCAGCCACGGCGACTCCGACGTTGGCAGGTCGATGCCGGTGACGATGTCGACATGCGGCGGCGAGCCGTTCTCCATCGCGGCCATCGTGCGCGAAACGACGGTTTCCAGAAATGTAGCCGTTTCGGTCAGTATACGGACGATCTTCTCGCTCTCGCCGATAACCGGTCCGCCGTGACCGGGACACAGCGCCTGTGGCGCGCGATCCGCCATCGCGCGCAATCCTTTCGCGCGATCCCACGGATAGCGCTGCACCTTCTGCGGATTGCCGTCATTCGGCACCGCCCAGATGAAGAGATCGCCGGGGCAGAGCACGCCACGCTGTGGGCAGAATACCCAGGTGTGATCGTCGGTCTCGCCGCGGCAGTGGTGCAGTTCGAAAGCAACGCCGCCAACAACGATGTCGAGCCGGTCGTCATACAGCGTATCGGGCGGAATCGGCGGCTTGCCGAACGCGGCGTAGGCGTCCTGAGACTGCGCCTCCACCGTGCCGCCGAACTGGCGCGCGTTCAGTGCCGCGTTGTAGTGCGCGGTCGCGGCGTAACGTTCAAAGCGCGCCGGCATGGCACTGTGCGCGATGACGCGCGGCGCCTTCTGCCCCGGCATCAAGAAGGCTTCGAGGCCATACGCATGATCGATATGGCCGTGGGTGTAGATCGCGGTGTGGACGGGGGCCTGCGTCTTCTGGCGCAACATCGCGGCGATCACCGGCGCAAACTGCCTGGTGCCGGTGTCGATAAGCACCAATCCCTCATCGGTCTCGAATGCCGTGCAGCCGGAGAATTGCGATGCGAACCAGGTGCGCTCCGCCACCTGAACCGGGCCGCCAGTCCAGAAGAACTTGGCTTCCTCCGGCGTCTTACCACGCATCGTGCCGAATTTCGCCGCCGGATTCTGTGCCATCGCCGCCCCTTATCTATTTGTGCGTGGGCATGCTAACCGAAGGCGCGATTTCTTCACCACCGGTTTCCATGTCTCATCCCACCGTTCGCCTTAGACCTAAGGAAGGCCGCCGCATCCGTGCCGGCGCGCCGTGGGCGTTCTCCAACGAAGTGGAGATGAGCAACGCAACCAAGGCGCTCAAGGCCGGAACAGTGGTGAATGTCGTCGGTGATGACGGCCAGCCATATGGCACCGGCTATTTCAATCCGAACAGTTTGATCGGGGTCCGGTTTGCTCGATGCGCAGCCCGACATCGTGCTTGGCGCCAACTATTTCGAAAAGCGTCTCGCTGCGCGCCCGCGATCTGCGCGATGCGCTTTACAAGCAGCCCTTCTATCGTCTCGTCCATGCCGAAGGCGATTTCCTGCCCGGCCTCACCATCGACCGCTTCGGCGAGGCCTGCGTGGTGCAGATCACGACCGCGGGCATGGAAGCGCAGCTCAAGCCCGTGCTCAAGGCACTCGACGCCGCGATCGCGCCCGCGACGGTGATCCTGCGCGCCGACACGCCATCGCGCGCGCTCGAAGGTCTCGACTCGTATGTGCGCGCCGAGAAGGGTGAGGCCGGCCGCATCGCTGTCGAAGAAAACGGCATCAGCTATTTCGCCGATCTGGGCGGCGGCCAGAAGACAGGCTGGTATTACGATCAGCGTGACAACCGCGCCTTCATAGCCGCGCTCGCGAATGGCAAGACGGTGATGGATGCCTATTGCTACACGGGTGGTTTTGCGCTCGCCGCGGCGAAGGGCGGTGCAAAAGAGGTCGTGGCCCTCGACAGTTCTGTCCCCGCGCTCGCGCTTGCAGAAGAATCCGCCGCCGCGAACGGTGTCGCATCGGTCTGCCGGTTCGTGAAAAGCGATGTGTTTGAAGAATTCAAACGTCTCGGCAATGCCAAGGAAACCTTCGACATCGTCATCGCCGATCCGCCGCCCTTCGTGAAATCGCGCAAGGATCTGGAGTCTGGCGCGAAAGCGTATCGCAAGCTCGCGCGCATGGCGGCGAAACTGGTCGCGCCGAACGGATATCTTCTGCTTGCATCCTGCTCGCACAACATCTCGGCCGATCGTTTCGCACAGGAATGCGCGCTCGGCATCCAGCGCAGCGACCGGCGCGCCCGCCTGATCCATCAGGCCGGCGCCGGTGCGGATCATCCTGTGCATCCGATGTTGCCCGAGAGCGCCTATCTCAAAGCGCTGGTCTACGCGCTGGATTGAAAGTTCTTGGCCTTCCTCTTTCGTCATGGCCGCCTCAAAGGCGGCCATGACGAAGAAGTATAGCGTCGGCATTCCTACGCATTTCGCGCCACACATGGCGTCTGGTGGCTGTTATGCTTTGCGAGCCTGCCGTTTCACATGCTCGCGCAGGGCGCGGTTGATGTCAGTCTGATAGCCTGCGCCTTTGGGCGCATGATCCTTGAACCAGGCGACCACATCAGCGTCCAGTCTGAGCGTGAGCTGCTGTTTCATCGGGCGATAGAACATCCCGCGTTTGGCGCCCGACCAATCCTTGACTTCCGGAACGGCACGGGTGTCGATTTTCGAGTCGGGGTAAACGCGCCAGCGCTGCCAAGGCTTTCTTCTGTTCCACAGAAAACGCCTTAGAATCGGTCTTCTTCATAGGCTCTCCTTTCATGCGCAGTTTGCCTTTCGGGCGCTGATGATCCGTCCTATCACTTCACCGCGACCATCCGGTTCTGGCCATGTGTGCACCACGAACACGATCACGCCGCCAATTTTGCCTACCGTCTGCCAGCGCTCTTCCTCGGTTGTGTCGTCAAGCCGCGACGTCGCAAGCGGATCGTCAAAGACAAGCGCGGCGGTCTCAAAGTCCAGCCCGTGCGCCCGCCGGTTGCCACGATCCTTTCGCGAATCCCAAGTCCAGCGCATGGCAGCCTTATGTAGCTACAAAAATGTAGCTACAATCGTGTCGGGACGCAAGCCGGGTCCGATAGCAAGATGCGGCTAAGGCGCCGGAAGCCCCACGCGTTTCGCCCACACGCCGGTCATGATCTGGACCTGACCGCGGCGGAAATCGGCGACCGCTTTGGTCGCGTCGTCGTCGACGAGCAACGTTTCGCGCGCCGTGTTCGAAAACGCGGGCCATGCCGGAAGACCGGCGCCGTTCGGATCGCCGGTCTTGGCGAAATTCACCCAGTAGTCACCCATCTGCGTCGCGGTCTTGCGGTCGGCGTCGCTGGTGAAATTGGCGAAGAAGCCAAGCCCCCGGAATCCGAACACGAATGGAATCTCGCCGCCGTGATTGACGCCTGGCACCTGACCGCGGAAGTGATCGGCGATATACGCGAAGTGATAGACGCGCGCGGGTTCACCGTTCTTGTCCACAAAACCGGCAAGCGTCTGCGCCGGTGCCGTGAAAAGCGCGTCGCCGAACACCTGCCGCCCGAACTCTTCGTCGGTCAGCTTGCCACCGGCCTCATAGACCGCGCGTACTTTCGGAAGCGCATCGCCGAACTTGTCGAGATCTTTCACCGGGTCGTCGCCGATCGCCTGCGCGAGGCTTGCCTCATTGCTGTTCGAGCCCGCGATATAGGGCACCTTCGCGATCTCGCCTTTGGCAAACAGAAGGGAGACCTGATCGGCGAGCACCTTGCCGTCGAGGAACGGCGTGCTCCCGACTTCCGTTTTGTCCATTGCGCGGTGTTTGAGAATATCATCGATCTTGAGCGCACGAAGCTTGGCGAGCGCCGCCGCGTCAGACCCGGTCACGCCCATCGCCGTGCCCCAGTCGGCACTCGCCTGTTGGGCTTTTTCGAGGGACGGAATCTCGTTAAAGCCGAGACCTGACTCCGAAATCGCTTTCGTGAACAATCCGCGCGCCATCGGCGATGCCATCAAATCGTTCACGCTCATCCCGCCGGCGGATTCGCCGAAGATCGTCACATTGTTCGGATCGCCGCCGAAGGCCGCGATGTTCTTTTGCACCCATTTCAGTGCCGCGATCTGATCGAGCAGGCCGAAATTGCCCGTTGCCTCGTCGCTCGTGTGTTCGCTCGCGAGCGCCGGATGGGCGAGGAAGCCGAGTTCGCCGAGGCGGTAGTTGAACGACACGATCACGACGCCGCGTTTGGCGAGATCGGTGCCGTCATAGAGCGGAATGGCCGAGCCGCCGGTGACGAACGCGCCACCGTATATCCACACCATCACCGGCAGCTTCGCGGTGGAGGTCGTGTTCGGCGACCAAACGTTGAGCGACAGGCAATCCTCGGCATAGGGCAGTTTCGGAATGAACTGACTTGGGCGCTGATTCTGCGGGCACACCGGACCGAACTCGGTCGCATCGCGTGCGCCGGTCCAGTTCGGCACCGGTTGCGGTGCACGCCAGCGCAGATCGCCCGTGGGCGCTGCGACATAGGGAATATTCTTGAAGACCTGGATATCGTCTTCCGTGTCGCCGTTCAGGATTCCCTGATCGATCCGGAGCGCCACCTTTGCGGCATCGGCTTCGGACGAACCGATCAGCAACAGGGTCGCGGCAAGAACAAGATAACGCATGGGATTCTCCGATGACGGATGGGCGCACGAGACCGCAACCGGATGCAGCCGGTCAATCCCCGGCAAATTTGTGTGTCAGGCTTGAAGCGCGATCCGATCGTCCCCACTTCAGCGAGTTGTGTGATGAATAGTTGACGCTATTTGGCTTGTATGGAGGGTGGTCAAGAGTTCCGGTGAAACAATTTTGTTGCGCGCCGCTGTTGCATAGGCGGGGGCACCCCCATCCCGCAAAATCGTGGTTCGAATACCGGAAACGGATGATTCTGCAAAAGTTGTTGAGAACGCGATTTCAAGTCTCAACCTATTGCGGTTTTGGAGAATGTGCTCCGAGATATTGATCGGCTCAGATCGTGATCTGGGTGCCGAACTCGACCACGCGATTGGGCGGCAGGCCATAGAACCGCGCGGGCGCGAGCGCGTTCGATGCCAGCCAGGTGTAAAGCCCGATGCGCCAGTTCGCGATATCGGGATGCGTGCCGGCGACCAGCGTCTCGCGACCCACGAAAAAGGTTGACGTGTCGACATCGATCACGAGCCCGAACGGCCGCGCTTTCTCGAGCGCTTTCGGAACATCCAGATTCTCGAAGAAGCCGAAATGGATGCGGACTTCGAAGAATCCCTTGCCGGGCTTTTCCATTTCGATGCGCCTGGCCTCAGGCACGAACGGCGTGTTGTCCACCACGACGGATACGAGAACGATGCGCTCGTGCAGCACCTTATAATGTTTCATGCTGTGCAGGAGCGTGTTGGGCGCGATGTCGAGACGCGGCGTCAGGAAGATCGCGGTGCCTGCCACACGCTGCGACACGCGGTCGGCGCGGTCGAGAAAAAGCTGCAAGGGCAAGGCGTTATCACGCACCTTGTCGAGATGAATACGCCGACCCACACGCCAGGTGTCCATCACGACGAATACCGCGCCAGCGACCAGCAGCGGCAGCCAGCCGCCTTCCACAATCTTGAGCGAGTTGGAGGCGAGGAAGGCGAGATCGATCAGGCCGAAAGCGCCGAATATCG
This sequence comes from Rhizomicrobium sp., assembly GCA_037201525.1. Classification (GTDB taxonomy): domain Bacteria; phylum Pseudomonadota; class Alphaproteobacteria; order Micropepsales; family Micropepsaceae; genus Rhizomicrobium. The sequence goes on from JBBCHP010000019.1 coordinate 108,391, forward strand.
TGTACACGGCGGGCCTGCTCCAATGCCATTTGCGAATGGCAACAACGGCCACCAGAACTGTGCTGATCACCATCACGCCGGTCACGGCGATGCCATAGGCCGCCGCCAGCGCGTCGGAGGATTTGAAGATCAGCACGATCAGAACCACGCCGACGCACAACATGGTGTTGATGCGCGGCACATAGATCTGACCGGATTCGGTCGCAGACGTGTGCTTGATTTCCATCCGCGGGAGTTGACCGAGTTGCACCGCCTGCCGCGTGATGGAAAACACCCCGCTGATCACTGCTTGCGAGGCGATGATCGTTGCGAGCGTCGCGAGCCCGACCAGCGGATAATGCGCCCAATGCGGCGCTATCGAATAGAATGCGAAAGGCGCCGATTTCGGATCGATCAGCAACTCGGCACCTTGCCCCAGATAGTTGAGCAGCAACGCGGGCAGGCTGATCGCGAGCCAAGCAAACCGAATCGGATTGCGCCCGAAATGTCCCATGTCGGCGTAAAGCGCCTCGCAACCGGTGACGGAAAGAACGACGGAGCCAAGTGAAACAAATGCCGTCCAGGGTTCGCGCACGAACAAGATAACGCCATAATACGGAGACACCGCTTTGAGAATTTCCGGTGCTTTGAGGATCGCCGATACGCCAAGCACGGCGATGGCGATGAACCACAGCACCATGACGGGTCCGAATATCTTGCCGATCCGGTCCGTGCCGCGTGACTGAAGGACGAAGAGGCCGATCAGGATGATCAGCGACACCGGCATGATCAGCGGCTCGAAACCTGGGCCGCCTTCCTTCAGGCCTTCGACTGCGCTGAGCACGGAGATTGCCGGCGTCAGCATCCCGTCGCCGTAAAACAATGCCAACCCGATAATCGCGACAATGCCGATGGCCGTTTTCGTTCTGCGTCCCAGTCCCGTCGAGCGATGTGCGAGTGCCGCGAGCGCGAGAACGCCGCCTTCGCCGTCATTGTCGGCGCGCATGATGAGCACCACGTATTTCAGCGTCACCACCACGATAAGCGACCAGATGATTAGCGACAGCGCACCCATCACTGCGAAGGGTGTAGGCGCACCGCCGCCGCTCGCTGCGAGCGCCGACGCGCGCATGGCGTAGAGCGGGCTCGTGCCGATATCGCCGAACACGACGCCGAGCGCGCCGAGCGTCAGGATCGCGGTACGCTTGGCAGAGGGTTGAGACGTGGTCGTCATGTTGTTCCCGTTCGTACTCTCAGACGGTGATCTGTGCGCCGAGTTCAACGACACGGTTGGCCGGCAGACAGTAAAAGCGCGCGGGCGACAGCGCGTTCGCGGCCAGCTGGATATAGAGCCAGGTGCGCCAGCGGCCGAGCGCAGGGGTTTGCGCAGGAACCAGCGTTTCGCGGCCGACAAAGAATGTCGTGTGATCGACGTCGACGGCCAATCCGAACGGCCTTGCGTTGCCCAGCGCCAGCGGCACGTCCGGCGACTCGAAGAATCCGTGATGGATTCTCACGCTGTAAAAGCCCTTGCCGAGCTTCGTCACCTCGATGCGCCTGTCAGCACGCACGAACGGCGTGTCGTCGACCACGACATGCGCAAGGATTACACGCTCATGCAGCACCTTGTTGTGCTTGAGGTTATGAAGCAGCGACGCGGGTACGACATCTGTGCGCGCGTTCAGGAACACCGCCGTGCCAGCCACGCGCATCGGTGTCTTGTCGGCGCGCTCCAGGAACAGATCGAGCGGCATCGATTCATTGCGCACGATCTCCTGATGATGCCGGCGGCCATAGCGCCATGTCTCCATGACCAGGAAAATCGTTCCCGCGATGGCGAGGGGCAGCCAGCCGCCTTCGACGATCTTGAGCGAATTGGCTCCGAGGAAAGACCAGTCGATCAGCGCCAGCATGCCGAAAAGGCCGATGACCACCCCAATACGCCATTTCCACTGCCGAGCCGCGATCAGGCTCACATGGAACGTGTCGATGACCATGACGCCGGTAACCGCGATGCCGTACGCCGCCGCCAATGCTGCGGAGCTTTTGAAGATCAGCACGATCAGCACGACGCCGATGCAAAGCAGGGAGTTCACGCGCGGCACGTAGATCTGTCCGTACTCGGTGGCCGAGGTGTGGCGGATTTCCATGCGTGGCAATTGACCCAGCTGTACTGCCTGTTGGGTCATGGAGAAGACGCCGGAGATCACGGCTTGGCTGGCAATGATGCCGGCGATAGTTGCCAGCAGGACCAGTGGAAAATGCGCCCATTGCGGCGCGACGGCGTAGAACGCGACGGGTGCCTTTTCAGGCGAAATCAACAATGCTGCGCCTTGGCCGAAATAATTGAGCACCAGCGCGGGCAGCACGAAGAACAGCCACGCGCGTTGGATCGGCTTGCGCCCGAAATGACCCATATCGGCATAGAGTGCTTCGCAGCCTGTCACCGCCAGAACCACGGAACCAAGAGAGACGAACGCCGTCCAAGGTTCGTGCACGAACAGCTGGATTGCGTACCAGGGGTTGACTGCCACCAGGATCTGCGGCGCGCGCGCAATCGAGAGGGCGCCAAGGGCCGCCAGAACGAGGAACCACACCACCATCACCGGCCCGAACAATTTTCCGATCTGCGCAGTGCCACGGCTCTGCATCGCAAAAATGGTGATCAGGATGATCAACACCAGCGGCACGACGAGGGGCTGCAACGCGTGGCTTTCCACTGCCATGCCTTCGACGGCGCTTAGCACCGTCACGGCCGGCGTCAGCATGCCGTCGCCGAAGAACAACGCCAGGCCCAGCACGGCCCCGATGCCGATCGTAGTCTTGACCTTGCGGCCGAGGCCCGGCGAACGGTGCGCCAATGTCGCCAGCGCAAGGACACCGCCTTCGCCATTGTTGTCAGCGCGCATAATCAAGATCACGTATTTCAGCGTCACCACAAAGATCAACGCCCACAGGATCAGCGACAGCCCGCCCATGATCGCGAAGGGATGCGGAACAGAGCCGCCGGTCGCCAGTGCTGTCTCCCGCATCGCGTACAACGGGCTCGTACCGATGTCGCCAAACACGACGCCGAGCGCACCCAACGTCAGGGCCGCCTGATGCTTCCATGACTTGTCGTCGTGCGCGTGCAGATGTGTAGCCAGCGGCACCTGATCGTGCGCAGCCAACGGGTCGGCGTTGGAGGCAATCCGTGCGATATCCTTGAGCTCTTTCACGGGCGGGTGCGGCCGAAAATAGTCCTGAATCTAAACGCCAAGCTGACCACTCCGGTTTGCGAACACCTGCCCAGTCCACGCAGGTGTTCCGCCGACCGCGAAGCCGCGGACATTATGCTTCTGTCGGAAATGGTCAAAGAGGGGCGAGGCAGAATGGCGCAGGCGCCCCTATCCGATTGATATTGAAAACTAATCTTCCAATCCGGTGCCGGTGGACGCAACCCGCATGTTGGCTGCGCTATCCTTGGGCTCGATGAAGCCGGTGACGTTGTAGGTATGTGTGCCCCAAGCGCTGGTTTGGACATTCCACACCAGCACGCGGCTCCAGTCGTTGTCTGCGCTCACATCTGCGACCGGGTCGTCCATGAAGATCGCGCCGTTGTTCAGCCAGTTCGCGTGATCGATGCGGATTTCCCGCGCAGATACGATCCGGCGCACAACCGCGACATGGGCGTGTTCAGGTGTCGAATATCCCGCCAGCACCATGACGGCACCTCTACTGGGGTTTGAGCTTGTCGCGTAGTGGGCCGCGTGCGCCTGATCCCACCACGTGTAGGCGTCGCCGCGAAGATTGATACCGGAATGTGCGCGTGCGAACGGCACACATTGCACCGGCTTGTCCAGCATTGTCATGGTGGCGCCATCGCGCGAGGACGATGGCCGGTCAGACGCAAGATCGTCCGGCATGCTGGAACAGCCTGCGAGTATCGCGGAAAAAGCAGCTGCCGCCGCGAGCCGATAGAAAGACCCCACCATTTCCAGCCTCTCCCAACGCTCCAGCAGCAGCAGCCGAAGCGCAATCAAATCACGGAAATTTCAAGGCAGCGTTAGACCGATAGTTCAAATTTGAACTATTCCGCTGGCAGTTAACGAAGGGTTAAATTCCGCTGTTAATCGCGGCGCGCAGGCGCGGGAACGGAGCCGCTGAGACCCATGGCGCCCATGGAAACGAGCCCCGACACCACGAAAATAAAGAATGGCGCGCTCCACGCCTGCTCCGCGAACGCGAAGATCGGCAGCAGCACCCCGGCCACAAGCTCCGGGCCGCCGCGCCAGCCGCCGACATACCGCTCACCGGCGCGCAGCGTGCGCGTGAAATCGATCTCGCCGCCGAAGAACGCTTCAAAAGTCGCGCGCGCATTGGACAGGATCAGACCGCTCGGAAACACGATTCCAAGGATCAGAGAGCGCACAAGATAAGGCGCGTTCTCGCGGCCCAGAATGACCTGACCGAGATAAAGATAGCCGAGGCTGCAGATCAGGCCGAGTGCGGAGACGGACAGTCCCAGCATCGCAACGCTCTGAATGTAAACCACGCCCATCGCCATCAACGTGATGCTGATGACTGCACTCGCCAAAGCCAGTGCGAAGAATGCGAATTGGCAGATCTGGAAAGTGACGATCACCTTTTTCCAGAGTGGGAAGTCGCTCGCCCAGATTTGCGGCAAAAGCTTGCGCGCGCATTGTGCATGGCCTTTATTCCAGCGTGCCTGTTGTGCGCGCCATCCGGCAGCCGTCTCGGGCAACTCGCCCGGCACTTCAAGATCGGGCATCAATCCAGCGCGCCAGCCCTTCATCGCGCAGCGCATCGACAGATCGAGATCCTCGGTCAGAGTGTCGCCTGTCCAGCCGCCGCCATTGTCGATCGCCTCCCGGCGCCATACACCGGCGGTCCCATTGAACGAGATCGGAAGCTCCGCGCGCACGCGGCCTTCCTGTTCCACAGCAAAATGTGCGTCCAGCAGAAGACCCTGCACGCGCGTCAGCCAGTTCTTTCCGCGATTGGCGTGCCCCCAGCGCGCTTGCATGAACGCCAGACCGGGATCGGCGGCCAGCGGTGGAATCGTGCGGCGCAGGAAATCAGACGGCGGCACGAAGTCTGCGTCGAAGATCGCAACATAAGGGGCGTCGTTGTGCTGAAGGCCGAAGGCAAGATTGCCGGCCTTGAAGCCGGTGCGGTCGCCGCGATGAAGGATATCGATCGGCGTGCCCTCCGGCACAGCATCGCGGATCGTGTTGGCGAGCAACTCGTGATCGACGGTGCGGCCATCATCAAGAACCTGGATGCGGAGCTTGTCGCGCGGCCAGTCGAGCCGCGATGCTGCGGTCGCGACCCGAACGGCCAGCGCCCCTTCGTCGCAGACGGGAAGCTGGACCAGTACGTTCGGCAGAGCATTATCGGGAAGGTTGACAGTCCGCAGACGCGGCTGATCGCGGAAATAACGCACGAATCCAAGGGCCGCGAGCTGGGCGGAAAGAAGCGCCAGAAGAACCAGCACACCTGCCAAAACACATTGTAAAACAATGGATAAGGCGTCCACGGGCCCCACACTTTCCGACGTTGGCGCCGCCGTTGACCGGCGGTTTCGCGATGGTAACGGGGAGCCCGGGGTTCCGGACCCTTAATGAGGGCTGAATTTGTTCTGTCACGTTTGGAATGGCAAGCCCAAAGGCCGGTTAATCCAATGTCTTGCGGAACCGAAGGAGCGCCAGGCTACCCGCGACGAACAGAAAGAGAATGAGAGGCCATGTGTCGGGCCAGATCTCGGTGAGCCCATTGCCCTTCAGCAGGATGCCACGCACCACGCGCAGAAAATGTGTAGCCGGTAGCACCTCGCCGATCCATTGCGCCCACACCGGCATGCCGCGGAACGGGAATGCGAAGCCGGACAGCAGGATCGCGGGCAAAAGAAAGAACATCGTCATCTGCATGGCCTGCAGCTGGTTCTGCGCGACGGTCGAGAAGGTATAGCCGACTGCCAGATTGGCGACGATGAACAGTAGCAGCGCGCAGCCAAGCAGTCCAAGCGATCCGATCATGGGCACGCCGAACACGAATTTCGCGACCAGCAAAATCAGTGTGCTTTGAATCGAGCCAACAACGACATTGGGCGCGATCTTGCCGATCATCAGCTCCAGCGGCTTCACCGGCATGGCGAGGAGATTTTCATAGGTGCCGCGCTCGCGCTCGCGGGTGAGCGCCAGACACGTCATCAGCACCATGGTCATTGTCAGAATCACGGCCAGCAGGCCGGGAATGATGTTATATTGCGTGATGGCTTCCGGGTTGTAGAGCGGGTGGATGACAACGTCGAAGGCGGGTGTGGCCTGCGCGCGCAGGGCCAGCGGTCCTTTCAGATCGTCGCGGAGCGCGTCCTGAAACAATTGACTGAGCGAAGCGGTGGCCTGCGAACCCGCGGCGGGATCGGTCGCATCGGATTCGACAAGAAGTGATGGCCGCGCGCCCTTGATGAGATCGCGCGAGAAATTAGCCGGGATTTCGACGATGAACGAGACCGTGCCTTCCTCAAGCATGCGGCGTGCAACCGCGGGTGAATTCGTCGCTTTCACGATCTCGAAATAAGACGAGTTCTGAAGTGCCGCGACGATGGAATCCGCATAGGTGCCGGGATCGGAGATCGACACCGCAGTCGGCAGATGTTTCGGGTTGGAATTGATCGCAAAGCCGAACAGGAAAAGTTGCATCAGCGGCACGCCGACGATCATCGCGAGCGTCAGCCGGTCGCGGCGCATCTGGATGAATTCCTTTCCGAGGACGGCGCTTACGCGCGCAAAAGAAAAGCGCGCGCTCATGCGGGCTGGCCTTCTTCCTGAAGTTGGATGAAGACGTCTTCCAGGCTCGGCACCGCTTCGTGAATGCTGAGGCCATGCTGATTGCGATAGGGCGCCAGCGCACGTTCGATCGCGCCGCGGTCGCGTCCACTGACGTGCAGTGCCGCACCGAAGAACGAGGCAAACTCGATTCCCGGCTGGCCGCGAAGATGCTCCACCAGATGCCGCGCGCCGCTCCCCTCCACGATGAAGGTAAAGAGCCTGGATTGTTCAATCACATCGGCCACGGTCCCGCGCGCGACGATGTTGCCGAGATTGATATAGACGATACGGTCGCAACGTTCGGCTTCGTCCATGTAGTGCGTGCTGACGAGAACGGTCAGACCTTCGGTGCTGAGGCGATGGATCTCGTCCCAGAAATCGCGGCGCGCTTTCGGATCGACACCTGCCGTCGGCTCATCAAGCAGAAGAAGCTTCGGCGAATGCAGCATGCAGGCGGCAAGCGCGAGACGTTGCTTCCATCCACCGGAGAGTTCGCCTGCGAGCTGCTTCTGACGCCCTTCGAGGCCGAGCCGTGCGATGGTGTCGTCAACCTTCGCTTTGCCGTCCCCGAGTTCGTACATCCGCGCGACAAATTCCAGATTCTCCCGGATCGACAGATCTTCCCAGAAGCTGAATTTCTGGGTCATGTAACCGACGGCGCGCTTGATCTCTTCAGATTGGGTGATGAGATCGTAGCCGAGACATGTGCCGGTACCGGCATCCGCATTCAGCAATCCGCAGAGCATGCGGATCGTCGTTGTCTTGCCGGAGCCATTGGGGCCGAGGAATCCCCACACCTCGCCATAAGGCACGGCAATGTCGATGCCATTGACCGCGACTTTCGCTCCGAAGCGTTTGGTCAGGCCGTGCACATCGATGGCGAGGCCGTCAGCCATTACAGCGGCCGCACATCGACGGGCTGCCCCGGATGCAGCGGCAGTCCGCCGGGTATGCGCGCCTCAACCTTGAAGACGAGCTTTTCGCGAACGCCGACGGAGAAGATCACCGGAGGCGTGAATTCCTCCTGCGCGGCGATGAAGCTGACGGTGGCGGTGATGTCTTTCGCGCAGCCATCGCAGTGGATGCCCACCTTCTGGCCGAGTTTCACTTTCGCGAACTCGGTCTCCGGCACGAAGAAGCGGACATAGACATTGCCGGGCGGCAAAATCGACACCACTGGCGTCATCGCGGGCGCGTATTCGCCGGGGCGGAAAAAAATGTCTTGCACACGGCCGTCAGTGCGCGAAACGACGTCGCGTTCTGAAAGCTGATACGCAGCACCGGCAAGCGTTGCGTGCGCCTGTTGTTTGTTGGCGTTGATCTGCGCAATCAATGCGGCGGCTGTCTGGTAGGCCGATTGTGCCTGATCGAGCGCCTGTTTCGTCGTCGCATCGGCGCGCAAGAGACCCTGTTGCCGCGCGAGTTCCTTGCGCGCGAGATCGAGACTCGATTTCGCCTGCCCCATCTGGCCTTCGGCCTGCGCGATCTGCGCTTTCGCCTGATCGCGTGCGGAGGTCTGGTTGGTATCGTCGAGCGAGAACAGCAACGTGCCGTTTTTCACCTCTGCGCCGCGTTCAACTTTCAGATTGGAAACCCATCCGGCCTGTGGCGCGGCCACGAACGCAGTGTCGCCTTCGGCATAACCAAGCCAAGGCTGGTCGCCGCTTCGACCGCATCCGGCGAGACCGCACAGAAACAACAGCGCGAGCGCTTTTCTCATAATATATCGCCTTCTGCTGAAAGTCCGTGAAACAGCACGTCGAGATGCGTGTCGATTAGACCTTTGTAGTCGTAGGGTTCGGGGTCGAATTGCGCGAAGGTTGTGCGCCACATCGCGCTCAGCATGACCGGCGCGATGCAGAGGCGCACGGCATGCTGGACCGGCACGTGGCGGAACTCACCCTGCGCAATGCCGCGTTCGATCAACGCTGCCATCATCGCCATGCCCTTGGCGATCACCTCGTCGCGATAGAAGCGCGCAAGCTCCGGAAAATTGCCGCTCTCCGCGACGATGATTTTGGGAAGGACAACTCGGTCGCTGGTCATCAGAAAGTGCGCGGTTCGTTGCAGCGCAAAGCGCAGCAAGTCTTTCGCGGTGCCGGGAAGGCTTGCGACATCCGCGCTTACGCCGGACAGTATGGCGCCGATGGATTCGCGCACCAGCGTCTTGAACACCGCTTCCTTGCTCGCGAAGTAGAGATAGATCGTGCCCTTAGTCACGCCTGCGCGATGCGCAATCTCATCCATGCGCGTGCCCGCATAGCCTTTCTCGGCAAACACGCTCAGCGCGGCGTCGAGGATTTCCGCGGGACGCGCCTGCTTACGGCGGGTCCAGCGGGTAGCGGATTGGACTTGGGCTTCTTCCATGTACTCTAGCTAATAACTAACTGGTCAGTAATCAAGTGGAACAAATTGAAGCGGCGGAAATCTTGCCTTTCCGCGTTATTGTTGTCGGAGCCGTGAGGGAGAATTGCCCATGCACTTCAGGATTTTGGCGGCTGCGGCCGTGCTATCGCTGACGACCCTTGCTGGTTGCGAAACCACGCCGGTCTATCAGGCGCAGAGCGAACATGGCGGGCAGGGCTATACCGACAAGCAACTCGCGGAGAATCGTTTCCGCGTCTCCTATCACGGCAGTTCCGCGACCAGCCGGGAGACCGTGGAAGATTTTCTTCTGCGCCGTTCGGCGGAGGTCACGCTCAATGCCGGCTATTCGTCGTTTATGTTCGATCACCGCGATACCAAGACACGCACGCGCTATTACACCGATTTCGCGGGCTGGCCGGGATGGGCCGGTTATGGCTGGTATTGGCATAGCTGGGATTACGGTCCGACAGAGTCCCTACCGATCCAGAACTACACGGCCTATGCCGAGATCATTCTGCTGAAAGACGATCAGGCAGCGCGCGAGCCGCGCTCCCTCAAGGCACAGGATGTTCTGGCGCATCTGGGTCCGCTGCCGGCACCCAAGCAATAGGCCGTTTCAGAATCATCCGCGCGCCGTCGCCGTCACGTTCGACAGCGACGACGTCAAAGCCTTCGCCATGACACATATGCGGCACGTCGATCGGCGCCATTGGATCGTCAGTCAGGATCGCGAGCTCAAGACCATCCGCGCCGTTCTTCAGCGCGCGCTTTGCAAACAGCGCGGGCAACGGACATTTCAGTCCGCGCAGATCGAGAGTTTCCATAGCCTACGCTTTGCCTTGACGCTCTTTTCGTCCAACCTATTCTCGCAAGGCGTATAGGGCGAGTCGAATGAGCCTGCTGGACGCTTTCGGGCGCGAATACACCTACATCACCTCGGTCGGACGTTCGCTCTACCGCCTGCGCCATACCAAGCCCGACAGTCACCGCACCATCAGCGAGATCGTCGAGGAATGGGGCCGCAACAAGCCCGGCAACATTGCGGTTCTCTATCAGGATCAAACGCACAGCTATGCCGATCTGAATGCACAGGCCAATCGTTATGCGCACTGGGCGATGAGCCAGGGCGTTAGGAAAGGCGATGTCGTCGCACTGTTGATGGAGAACAGACCCGAATATCTGTTCGCGTGGCTTGGCATAGTAAAGCTCGGTGGCGTAGTCGCGCTCATCAACACGAATTTGCGCGGCGCCGCGCTCGCGCACTGCATTGCGATTGCCGATGCGCGGCATGCGATCATCGGCGCCGAACTGGCGGACGCGTACTCCGAAGCTGCCGCAACGTTGCAGACAAAGCCGATTGCCTGGGTAACGGGCGGGCAGGCGGCAGGCAGCGAAGATCTCGATGCGGCACTCGCCGAAGCCTCGCCCGCGCCGCTCGATAGCGCAGTGCGCGAGGGGCTGACATGCAAGAACAACGCCTTCTACATCTATACTTCCGGCACGACCGGAATGCCGAAGGCGGCGAATTTCAGCCATATGCGCATGCTTTTTATGATGTATGGCTTCGCGGGCGCATTGAATGCCGGCGAGCACGACCGCATGTACGACACGCTGCCGATGTATCATTCGACCGGCGGTGTATGCGCGCCGGGCGTCGCGCTGACGGCGGGCGGATCGCTCGTCATCCGCCGCAAATTCTCGGTTCATGAGTTCTGGAATGACTGCTTCCAGTACAAACCCACCTATTTCCAATATATCGGTGAGCTTTGCCGCTACCTGCTGAACGCGCCCGTTGCGCCACATGAGCGCGATCACAACATTCGCGTTATCACCGGCAACGGTTTGCGCCCGGAGATCTGGAAAAGCTTTCAGGAACGCTTCGCGATTCCGAAGATCATCGAGTTCTATGGCGCGACCGAAGGCAACGTCTCGATGCTGAACTACGACGGCAAGATCGGCGCCGTCGGCCGCGTGCCGAACTATATGCGCAAGATCATCGGCACGCGCATCGTGCGTTTTGACATCGACAATGAGATGCCCATTCGCGGCGCTGACGGCTTCTGCATCGAATGTGCGCCAGGCGAGGTCGGCGAGGCGGTGGGCGAAATCAAGGACGAAGCGGGCCGCAGTTTCGAAGGCTACACGCAGAAGACTGACACGCAAAAAAAGGTTCTCGTCGATGCGTTCGCGAAAGGCGACCACTGGTTTCGCACCGGCGATCTCATGCGCCGCGACGAGCACGGCTATTTCTATTTTGTCGACCGCATCGGCGACACTTTCCGCTGGAAGGGCGAGAACGTTGCGACCAGCGAAGTGGCCGAAGCGCTGGGTGTCATCCCCGGAATCCGGGAAGCGAACGTCTATGGCGTCGCCGTGCCAGGACAGGATGGCCGCGCGGGGATGGCGTCGCTGGTGGTCGATCCCACATTCGATCCCGCATCGTTGGCGGTCCGGTTGAAAGACAATCTCCCCGCCTATGCGCGGCCCGTGTTCCTCCGCCTACAGCCCGAGATGGAGATCACCGGCACGTTCAAACAGCGCAAGGTCGATCTCGTGAAAGAGAGCTTCGATCCCGCAACCATCACCGATCCGCTCTACTGGTACGATCCGGCGGCATCGAAATATGCGCCGCTCACGACGGCCGCCTATGCCGATATCATCGAAGGCCGCGTGAAGTTCTGATCACGGCGCCTCTGGCACCGGATGATCCGGTGGCACCAGCGCGCGATAGGCGAAGGCGCTAAGGCCCGCGAACAATCCATACATGATGAGCGAGAACAGCAGTCCAATGGGATACACGATGTACCAGTAATCATGCATACGCTGCATGAGGGCAAGCATCCCGGCGCTGCGTTGGGCGTTCCATTGCTCGAGGCCTTGTTGCGTCATGCCGCTCATATGCGGCGGCACAAGCAGATCCGGACCCACCACGAAATAGAGATAGAGACACTCTATGACGATCAACGGGAGCAGCACCGAAAGGATCAGAACGAAGATGCGCCAGAAATTTCCGCGCGTCAGCGCCCATCCACGCCGCAGTGCTTTCGGACCTTCGACCGCTGCGGGCGCCAGCAGAAAAGACAGCCTCACAACACAATAAATGAGCGCACAGAAGACGCCCAGTGCGAAGATCACCGTCACGGCGCCAACGATGAGTTTGCTGGAAGCCCCCGACGCAAGAGACGCGACTAGGCCGCCGACGATTCCGCCCACGACCGCGATAAGGATCATCGCGATATAGAGAAGGATGCAGACCAGCATCAACGCGATATATCCGATGAGAAGGCGCCACATTGCGGCACCGAAGGGAAACTGCAGCCATGCGCTTCCCGCACGCAGTCCCAGGGCCTCCTTCGTCAGCGCCGCGACTTGCGCGATCAGCAGGACGAATAGAAGCACATAGCCCAGAATCAGGTAAGGCAGAGCTTGCCTTACCGCTTCGAAGTCGCGCGAAATCAGCGCGGCCATCAGGCCCATGTATGATGGATAGAACAGGAACACCAGGCCATAGAGAATCGCGACCGGAATCCAGATCACACCGAGATTGTTGAGAATGTTTCCGAACGCGAATCCGTAAGCACGCGCGATGGTTTCGCCGACCGGTATTTTGCCTGTCATGGTAAGCCCCTGGCCCAAAGCACAATCATAGCGCGCCTTGGGCCGGTTTTCCACGCGGCCAAGGCGGAATGGCCAACAATCATTCCGCCGCCTTCGTGCCTCCCGCTTTCTTCGCCTGCTCCTCGTGATGCTTCTGGATCGTCTGCATCGCGGCCCCAATCGCCGCGCCGATGAAGCGGTCCTTGTTGTCCTTTGCCCAATTGAGCGCGGTTTCGCGCGCCGTATTCGCGCCGTGGACGGCGGGCGTTACATAGCGCTGCCACAGATCGTAGGACTTCTTCGTGTGTTCGAAGTTCGCCCAATTGTGCGCAAGCTGCAGGAAGCAGCCGAACTCACCTTGCTTCGCCTGAAGCCGTTTGATCTGCGCGATGGCATCGTCCGGTGTGCCGACAACGGCGACGCCTTCCTGCACCAGCGTTTCCAGCGGACGGTTCTCCGTCGTCTCGCGGCCCGCAACGGCCGAGATGCCGGAGAAATATCCACGCCATTGCTCGAATCCGAATTTGCAGTTCTCGAATGCCTGCTCGCGCGTCTCGGCGATATGCACCGGGCCGACGAGGCGCAGCTTTTCCGGGTCCATCGTGCGGCCGTTTTCGGCGGCGGTCTCGTTCGCAATCTTCCAGTTGACGGCCAACGCATCGTAACCGCCCGCCTGTGTCGCCGCCACGCACAACATGCCAAAACCGTGACGGCCCGCGAGCTTGCCGCCCGACGGCGTGACCGACGATGCCACCGCGATTTCCGGATGCGGCCAGGTGTAAGGCTTCAGCTGGCACGTCGCATCGGTCAGCGTGAACCAGTCGGTTTTCAACGTGACGCGCTCGCCCTTCCACAGGCGCAGGATCACTTCGATCGCCTCGACCATGCGGTCGCGTTGCGTCGCGGGTTCGATGCCCATCGAAAACGCATCCGAAGGCAACAGGCCGGGCCCAACGCCGAACATCACGCGCCCGCGCGTCTGATGATCGAGCTGGATGATGCGGTTCGCCGCCATCAGCGGGTTGTGATAGGGTAGCGAGACGACACCGGTGCCGAGCTTGATGCGCTTCGTGCGCTCCGCCGCGGCGGCGATGAACAGTTCGGGCGACGCGATGATCTCGAAGCCCGCAGAATGATGCTCGCCGATCCACGCCTCGTCGTAGCCCAGCCGGTCGAGATGATCGACCAGCTCCAGATCGCGCTGAATGCACAGCGTCGGATCTTCATCGACGGGATGGAAAGGCGCGAGGAAAATTCCGTTGCGCAGCTTGATGGTCATGGCGTGTCCCCTCTGGCGAATGTCTTTCGCGCGTTATGACATATTGTCAGCCGGGAGTCAGGAAGGCCGTACTACCCATCACCTGCCCCAACGAAAAGTTCTGGGTGTGCTGTACAGAACTGCCAAGTTTTTCATTCGAAATCGCAATTCGAATACCTTGCGCGGCGCGTAAGCCTCGACGCAAAAACGAAATTCGTCTTCCTTCGCTGCGTTGCATCATCGCGCGCCACACTTGTGTTGCATAAGGCCAATCGATACGGGAAACTCGACGCTCCGTATGTGGTCGCAGTTAATGCACTCGGTTCTCACGAACGCGAAGAAACCGCATTCGATGCCCTGCTAGGCTCGCCGTGTGCCGTTACTACGCGCTTCAAAGACGGTCATACCGAAATCAAAGCCTCTAGAAATCCAGACGGTGTGTGGTGGGGGCCGAATGGCGCAAGAAATGAAGGGTTGAGCGGAATCGTATCTACAGAGCGCCTCACGCCCTGGAGTGTGGCCCAGAGCAGAGGCAGGATTATCCGCAATCCATGGGCGGAAGCTGCTTTTCCAAAAACAGGTTTACGGCTGGATGAACTTAATCCTGTCGACGGAAAGTTCGTTAAGTCAAACGGTGAGTCTCTTGCCCAGATATATGGGCTCGCAAACACATGGCCCGAGTAAGCAACCCATGGAAGTAATCAAGTTGGATGTACTGCACGCTTAAGTGCTTTTGGGAGGCTTAAACTCTCCCGCACTTTCCTCCACTGCCGCTGCAAAATCGAACAGGCGTGCCTCGCCGTTGAGCGGCCCGACGATCTGGACACCGGTGGGCATGTTCGTGGAGGAGCGGCCGGCCTGCACCGCGAGCGAGGGCAGATGCAGTGCGGTCGCGAGGGCGATCCAGCCCAGCATCGTGGCGTAGTTTTCGGATTTGCCATCGACGTCTAGGCGACGGTCGTAGAACGGCTCGCTGTGGTCGTGCTTGAACGCAGTCACTGGGGTGATCGGCATCACGATTGCGTCGTATGCCTTATAGAACGTCGCCATCTGATCCTTCATCGCTTGGCGCGCGCGTTGCGCGGCGAGGACTTCGCTCGCCTGCGCATTGATGGCGAGACGGTTGAGTTCGCTACTCCACGGATCGCGTGAAACCGCAAAGGCCTTGAGGTCGGCATCACGAGTCTTGACGGCTTCATTCAACATGCTCTCGGGAAGGCCTGCGCCGATGATCGAATTGAGCAGCCAGATATAATTCACCAGCAGCTCGCGCGTATCGACTGGCGCCCTGATGGTCTCGACTTGCGCGCCTTGTTGGCCAAGCGCGTCGGCGGCGCGGGCGACGCCGTCCTTCACCTCGCGCGACAGCGGCAGCATCGCGTCTTCATCCCACACCGCGATGCGTGCGCCTTTGATGTCGCGGCGCGGCGTTTGCTGGCTTTTGTTCAGCACGTTCCAGAACAGCTTGAGATCGCCCACGTTGCGCGCCATCGGGCCGCCGACACCGAGATCGACATTGGCCTCCATCCCCGGCGGCGGTGGCACATGACCGCGCATCGGCAACACGCCCCAGGTGGGTTTGAGCGCGGTCACGCCGCAGAAATTCGCCGGCGTGCGCAACGATCCGCCGATATCCGATCTCCAGCGGCGTGATGCCGGTGGCGAGCGCGGCGGCCGCGCCGCCCGACGATCCACCCGGCACGCGCGTCGTGTCGTATGGATTGTTGGTGGTGCCGTAGAGCGAATTGTAACTCTGCCAGTCGCTCAGGAAGACCGGCACATTGGTCTTGGCCCACGGGATCGCACCGGCGGCGCGCGTGCGCGCGACAAGCTCGGCATCGGCGCAATGTTTCGGCCGCGTGGCGAACGGCGGAAAGCCAGCGGTCGCCGGCATGCCGTCGACATCGAACCCGTCCTTCACCGTCATCGGCAGGCCCGCGAGTGCGCCGAGGCTCTCACCCTTTGCGCGCGCCCATCGTCGATGGCGTCCGCGTCTTTGCGAGCGCGGTCGAGATCGGGTGACGGTGACGGCGGTTGATGGTTTTGGCGAGCGCGTCGTTGCGCGCCACATGCGCGTCCAGCAATTCGCGGGCGGAGATGCGCTTCGCATTCAGATCGGCCAGCATCTGCCGTGCCGTCGCGTAAAGATCGGTCATGGGATTTTCCGTTGCGGTCCGGCGGCGATGACATAGGCTTCGCGCGACGCTGTCCAGCCTGGGAAACACATGCGCGCCGCAATCTTTCAGGAAATGTCCAAGCCACTCGTCATCGATATGGCGCCCGATCCCACGCCGGGGCCGAATGATGTGATCCTGCGCGTGAAAAATTGCGGCATCTGCGGATCGGATCTGCACAATGACGGAGCCCACATCGGTCATGCCGCTCGCGCTCGGCAGCATCATGGGCCACGAATTCGCTGGCGAGATTGTCGAGGTGGGCAACGCCGCGACATCGCAATGGAAAGCGGGCGACCGTGTCGCGGGTTTTCCCTATATCTGCTGCGGCGATGCGAGCCCGTGCCTGAATTTCAGCTTCGGCAGCCGCGTATGCAGCAAAGGCATTTCGATCGGATTGGGCGCAAGCCCCGGCGCTATGCGGATTATGTGCGCATCGGTGCGAGCGGGCGCGTTCCGCCTGGCCGGACAATGTCTCATTCGTGAAGGCGCGCTGGTCGAGCCTTTGGCGGTTGGTCTTCACGCCGTCGACATGGCGAAGATGGAACGCGGCGCGACCGTGCTGGTGATCGGCGCGGGGCCGGTGGGACTGGCCGTAATGCTGTGGGCGAAGTTACTTAGGAGCCCGTCATGTGATGTCAGCGAACGTGCGGAAGTGCGCCGCGCGATGGCCGCGAAGTTCGGGTGCAACCGATGCCATCGATCCGTCGCAGCCGCTGACGCCGCAGGTGGAGAAGATCGCGGGCAAGGGCGCCGACATCATCTTCGAATGCGTCGGTGCGCCGGGCATGATCGGAAGCGCGATGATGGAAGCACCGCGCAACGCGCGCATCGTCGTCGCGGGCGTGTGCCAGCAGCCGGACACGATCATGCCGCTGATCGGAATCCTCAAAGAGATCAATCTGCAGTTCGTGCTCGGCTATCGCCCCGCCGATTTCGACTATGTCATCGGCATGATCGCCACTGACCGCATCGACGTCAGCGACTTGATCACCGATATCGTGACGCTCGATGAGTTGCCGCCCGCTTTCGAGGCGCTGCGCAAGCCCTCACACCAATGCAAGGTGATGCTGGAGAATTAGATCTTCTCGTCATGGCCGCCCTTGAGGCGGCCATCCAGCGTGAGCGATAGCGAGCATGGAAAGTGGATGGCCGGGTCAAGCCCGGCCATGACGAATTGGACTAAGGGCCGATCTTACTTTCGGGGATCGTATCCCATGCTGCGCGGCGAGCCTCGTCCGGTGCGTTGACGATGTGTGGATCGCCGTCGCCGAAGATCATCGTAGCGCGGTTCGCAGCATCATAGTGTGCCCAGCCGGGATCGCCGCTGCGCGCCGAACGCGATCCACGCATCCATCATCGCAGCGGAGAGGGCATTGGCCTTTGCACCGCTGCCGAAGAACAGGCCCGCGCGCTTTTCGTTGGTAGGTGCCGAAGACGAAGCCCAGCTCCAGCGCGTGGCATGAGCCTAGCAACCCGCCGAGCAAGGGCGAACGCCAGTCGAAGCGATAGGCAAACGTTGGCGCGTGTGCGCTTTGGTGTTTCCAGCAACCGCGACGCCGGAATCGCAAAGGTGTGATCGGTCATGATCGCGTTCCAGCGTTCGAACGCAGAGCCCTCATACGCCGCAAGCAGCGCGTCCGCGCGATCCTCGCCGACAAGATTGATGGTGTAGGGCGGAGCTTGTCGGCGCCCATCAGCCGCTATCTTCGGCCGCCGCGGCGGTGAACAGCTTCCATTCCTCCATCGTCGTGCCGGTGAGAACGGGAATACCCGCCGCCGAGCCCGCACGGATGTTCCCGATCGGCCCGTACAGGCAGCAATCCTTCGTCGATCGTCGGCGCGAACGGCATGGCCGCCCGCGCGTGCGTCATTCAGAATTTCGGCCTGCTTTCAGGATCGCGCTGTGCGGGAGCGCCATCAGTGTGGCGGGATCGCGCGTGCCGAGTTGGTCGAACAAAGATTCGCGATCTTGGTGGACGATTCGCGTCTGCGGCCGATATGGCTCGCGCCCGATTGCGGGATCGCCTTGTGAAACAGACCTTTCGCCGCTTCCATGCCGAGCAGCGCACCGACGCTCATGCCGCCCGCGGATTCGCCGAAGATCGTGGACATTGCCGGGATCGCCGCCGAACGTGGCGATGTTCTCCTTCACCCATTTGAGCGCCATGATCTGATCGGAAAGACCTTCCGTGCCGATGCCGGGAAGTTTTCCATCGGTTGCCATCGCGCAGATTGAGAAAGCCGAGCGCGCCGAGGCGGTAGTTGATCGTCACCACGACGACATCGCCGCGTGCCGCCAGGTGTTTTCCATTATAGGTGCCGAGGCTGCCCGCGCCGGTCACGAACGCGCCGCCGTGAATCCACACCATCACCGGCCGCTTGCCGTCGAGCGATGGCGTCGTGACGTTCAGATAAAGACAGTCTTCCGATTGCTCGCCCGGCGTTCCGCCGATCAGCGCTTCGGCCGCGCTCTGCACCTGTGGCGCGATGTTGCCGAAACGCGAGGCTTCGCGCACACCGCTCCACCGCTCCGGCGCTTCCGCCGGACGCCAGCGCAGCGCGCCGACCGGCGGCTTCGCATAGGGAATCCCGTTGAAGCGCAGCACGCCGTCCTTGGCGAAGCCTTCAAGCGTTCCTTGTGTGATCGTAGCGATAACGGACATTCTGTTCGCTTTCTTCAGGCTTTCGCGACGACGAAGCCCGCGCGTGGAAAATGCACCACGACATCGCCGACTTCCGGCGCATTGCGTTTAATCGCGATCATGGCGATTGCTGGAATACGATCTCGCCGGCGATAGGGTCGCGGCCATAATCGTCTGCGGAACCGTCACCTCGTCGCCGGATTTCAAACCGCGCGGATCGGCGGCATCGGTCGCGGGCTGCGCATCCGAGGTTGCGGCCTTCGCGATGTCTAGTGCTTCTTTCGGATTCATCGGCGTCGGGTTTGCCGTGGCCGAGGGCTGCGATCCGAGCGACCCAGGCGTCGATCTTCGGAAATTCCTGCATCATCGTTCCGGCGATGTGCGGCAACGCCGCTTTGACCCACCAGAAATTCATATAGGCATGGATGTCCGCCGCGCCCGGCTTCGGCCGCCCATATAATCGCGGCCGTCTTCGAGCGTCTCGACCACATAATCGGCGTGCGCGCGCCATGGTCTTTCGCGAAAGGCGCAGCGGCCGCCATCGCCTCGGTTGAGAACGTGCTGCCGGACATCTTCGCGCGGTCCTGCTTGAATTCCTCCGGCACCAGATGGCCGATCTCGCCGAACACGACCCCGACGCTCGGCAGGAAGAACAGCCGGTCGCTCCAGAAGCCGATGGCATAGGCGAGGCCGTTCTTGATCGGGAATATCGACGGCATGGGATAGCGCCGCTCCAGCTCGCGAAGAATGATCTGCGTGTCGCATAGATGTCGGCGCCGATCTGCATTACTGGGATTTTACGATAGCCGCCGGTCAGCGGGATTAGCTCGGGCTTTGGCATGATGATGGGCTGCTCGACCGAGCGCCACGCAAGCTGCTTGATGCCGAAAGCGACGCGGATTTTTTCGGAAAACGGCGAGGAGGGGTAATGGTGGAAGATGATTTCGTGTGTGGTCATTTTAACTCCTCTATCCACTCGTCATGGCCGCCCTTGGCCGTTAGCGACAGCGTAGCGGGCGCCATCCAGAGTTACTTGCGCTCGCGGACGCTCGCTTGCTGGGTGGCCGGGTAAAGCCCGGCCATGACAATATAAAAGCGTCATCAGCGCATCTCGTTCGAAAGCGGATGTTGTTCTGCCGCATGCCTTCCAGCACGACATCGATGCCGCCGGAACGGATCATCCATTCAGACGATGGTCGCGATATTCGCGCTTGAACAATCCACTCTTCAGCGCGGCATCGACCTGCGCCATCGAGCGAACGGACGGCGGCTGCGGCGTCCGCGGATTTCTTCACGGATGGCCGCGCATTGGCCCGCTTCAGCCACTGGCCGAGCGCCGAACTTTCATCCGGCCCAACGCCGTTGCCGCGCGCGCCGTTGAGATAAGGCACGACGGATAGATCGCCGAGGCCGAACGTGTCGCCGCCGAACCATTCGGCGTCGCCGAGTTGCCGCGTCAGCCACTCATAGATTCCGCGCGCCTGATTTGGACGCGCGCGCCTCCAGCGTGCGAGCCCGTTCGCCTTCCGCGCGCTTGAACCATTTGATCTCGCCCAGGCCCCAGTTGATCGGCTCGAACGACGTATCCATCACGTCCTCGATGGTGCGTAGTTGTGCGCGCTTCACCGGACCCTTCGGCAGCAGACGCGGGCGTTGGCCATTTGTCCTCGATGTATTCGAGGATGATGGTCGAATCGAAGATCGCGACCTCGCCGTCGATCAGCGACGGCACCTCGCCGCGCGGATTGGATTTCAGGAACTCGCGATCCGGCTGCCCGCTGCCGATGGCAACCGGCATCTTCGCTTCATAGGCGATGCTTTTCTCATCAAGCGCGATCTTGACCTTCTGCGCATAGGGCGATAGCGGATGTTCGTAGACGATCAACTCATTGGCGACCTTCGATGGTTTCTCCCCGAGGTTAGGCTATGCGCAAACACGGGACTGGAGGAAGCCCGGCATAAGCTCCTGTTGTCATCCCCTTCCCTCAGATCACTCGCTTCGCGAGCGATCTTCGCCGGGAATGACAGCTGTTATTGTTACGGGGATGACAAGCGCGAACTAAATCCCGCTCAAACCACCATCGACCGCGAGGGTCTGCGCGGTGATGTAGGCGCTTTCGTCCGAGATCAGGAACAGCCCGGCATAGGCCGTTTCCCAGCCCGTGCCCTGACGGCCAAGCGGGATGTTGGTCGACGTGCGGTTGGGCCGTCCGCGCGAGGCGAGGCGGCCGATGGATGTGTCCATCAGACCCGGCGCGATGACATTGGCGCGGATGCCGCGCCGCGCGCCTTCGAACGCGACATGACGGCAGAGGCCGAACAATGCGGACTTCGACGCATCGTAGGCGGGCAGGCGGCTTCCCGCGGTGAGGCCCGCGACGGAAGAGATAAAAACGATGCTCGCGCCTTCGCTCAGTTTCGGAAGCGCCGCTTTTACGGTCAGCATGTGGCTGGTGAGGTTGATCGCGAACACCTTGTCCCAGCTTTCGCGCGTCGTGCCTTCGAGCCATGGGCCGCCCGTGCCGATGCCGACGTTCAGCACAAGGCCGTCAAGACCGCCGAGTTTGCTGTACGCATCATCCACCATGCGCGCGATGTCGACGTCTTTGGTGACGTCGGCGGTGATCGCGAAGGCGCGGCCCTCGCATAGCGCGACCGTCGCCTCCGCCGCTTTGACATCGCGATCTGCGACTGCGACCTGCGCACCCTCGCGCGCGAACAGCACGCTCATCGCGCGGCCGTTGCCGATGGGTGTGTCGTTCTCGCCGATATCCATCTGTCCGCCACCGACGACGAGCACGCGCTTGCCTGTCAGCCGCCCGCGCGCGGGTGCGGTGCCGCTGCTTTCCGCCGGTGTGTAAGCTTGCCGTTCCGTCATGTGCGTTCCTCTTGACCGATTAGGGCGCGGCTGCTTGATCGGTGCAAGATGAAAGAAGGCGAACCATGATCCGGGCGGTGATTTTCGATTTCGGCGGCGTGTTCACCTCGTCGCCGTTCGAGGCGTTCAACCGCTACGAACGCGAGCGCGGACTGCCGGACAATCTCATCCGCAAGATCAACTCGACCAATCACCTCGAAAACGCCTGGGCAAAGTTCGAGCGCGCGGAGGTCGATCTCGATGGCTTCGACAAAGCGTTCGCTGCGGAAGCCAAAGCGATGGGCCATGACGTGCCGGGGCGCGATGTCATTCCGCTTCTCGCCGGCGACGTGCGGCCGGAGATGGTGGAGGGGCTGCGTCGCATCAAGACCAAATTCAAGACTGGCTGCATCACCAACAACGTGCCGTCGATGACGACAGAGAATGCGAAGCCCGGCTCTCTCTATCGCCGCGAAATTATCGACATGTTCGATCACCTGATCGAGTCTTCGAAAGTAGGTCTGCGTAAACCCGATCCGCGCATCTACACGATGATGTGCGAAGCGCTTTCCGTCGCGCCGGAAGAATGTGTCTATCTCGACGATCTCGGCGGCAATCTTAAACCCGCACGCGCGATGGGGATGATAACAATTCGAGTCGAAAGCGGGCCGCAGGCCATCGCCGAACTGGAAGCGGCAACGGGAATGCGCTTATCTCACCGCCCACTATAAAAACACGTCAAGGAGCGGTTATGACCATTTCAATGTACCAGGCCAGCGTGCCTGTCTATGTGCAATATCTGAAGTCGATCTCTGCCGTGCTCGACAAGGGCGCAGCGTTTGCCGAAACGCGCAAGATCGATCCTGCGATGCTTCTGCAGGCGCGGCTCTATCCCGATATGCATCCACTTGTTAAGCAGGTGCAGATCTTCACCGATCAGGCCGTGCGCGGCATCTCGCGTCTCGCCGGCACGGAGCCGCCGGCGTTCCCCGATACGGAGACGAGTTTTGCCGAACTCAAGACACGCATCGAAAAAGCCATCGCGCATGTCCAAAGCTTCAGGCAAGAACAGATCGACGGCAGCGAAGACCGCGAGATCGTGATGAAGACGCCGCGCGGCGACCTGAATTTCAAGGGTCAGTTCTTTCTGCTCGGCTTTTCGCTGCCGAACTTCTTCTTCCATGCCACCACCACCTATTCGATCCTGCGCCATGTCGGGGTAGAGCTCGGCAAGATGGATTTCATGGGCGGCCCGCCGCGGTAAGGATATGATCTTTGCAGAAACGGCACGTCGCCCTTCGAGGCTCCCCCGGCACAAGGCCGTGGTCGCACCTCAGGGTGACGTGCCGACTGCTGAAGACGCGCGCGTCATCCTGAGGTGGCCGCCGAAGGCGGCCCTCGAAGGATGACCTATCCGAGTGGACTCAACCGGCGACGTCTGATCCAGGGCTCCGCAAGCTTTGGTATTCTCGGGCTCGCCGGTTGTGCGACCACGGCCGCGCCAACCCCGGCAGCGAAGATTCATCTCGCGCCCATCCGCGCGAGCGCGAGCCGGCTTTTCGACATCACTGTCTGCCTGCGCCCGTTCCGCGCGCAGGGACCGCGGCTCGACGCGGAGCAGGTCGGTCGCAAGTTTGTCGTCCACAATTACGGCCATGGCGGCTCTGGCTGGTCGCTCTCCTGGGGCTCGGCGCATGTCGTGGTCGCCAAGGCGATGCAATCGAGTCCGAAAGAGATCGCCGTCATCGGCTGCGGCGCGCTCGGCATAACATCCGCGATCACCGCGCAGCAGGCGGGTGCTTCGGTCACGATCTATGCGCGTGACATGCTGCCCGAAACGCGCTCGGCGCGTGCGACCGGAAGCTGGACGCCGGATTCGCGCATCGCGCTCAACGATAAAGTCGCGCCCGATTTTCCCGCGCTGTGGGAGCAGATGGCGCGCACGTCTTTCCACACCTATCGCCGCTATCTCGGTCTTCCCGGTACGCCGGTGGAATGGAAGGATCGTTATTTTCTCGGCGGTGGCACGCATAGCGGAAAGGGGCCTGCGGATTCGCTATCCTTTGCGAGCTATTTCGATCGCATCCGCGACATCACGCCGAGAGGCGAGGATTTTCCCGATGGCAGCACGCCTTTCCCTGCCGGTTCCAGTGTGCGGCGTGTCTCACAGATGCAGTTCAACATCGCCGATTACGGCCACACGCTTCTGAACGATTTCTTCGTGGCCGGGGGCAAGTTCGTGCCTGCCGCGTTCAACTCGCTCGGCGATGTCGCGCGGTTGAAAGAGAACGTCGTCATCAATTGCACCGGCTATGGCGCGCGCGATCTGTGCAAGGACGAAAGCATCGTGCCGGTGCGCGGTCAGATCGGCTGGCTGATCCCGCAGCCGGAGGTGAATTACGGGCTGTTCTACGATGGCGTCAGTACCGTTTCACGGCGCGATGGCATCGTGGTGCAGATGCTCGAAGGCGGCGACATGCGCGGCTACAACGATTCGAACGAATCGCCGGATCGCGCAGAGTCGGAAGAAGCCGTGAATCGCATCGCGGCGCTCTATGCGCAAATGAATGCTTAGGCGCGATTCTTCGCCGGTTCAGGGCGCACGCGGATGACGACATCCACGCGTTCGACCTGCATGCCTTTGGGCGGGGCTGGAATTCCCGCCACCGCGATGGATTCGCCCGGAATGTCGATCAGCCGGTTCTCTTCCTCGCAATAGAAATGCTGATGATCGCCGACATTGGTGTCAAAATAGGAGCGCGCGGCATCGACCACGACCTGGCGCAACAGGCCTGCTTCGGTGAACTGGTGTAGCGTGTTGTAAACGGTCGCAAGCGAGACCTTGATGCCCGCATTCAACGCTTCGCCATGCAGGCCTTCCGCCGTCGTGTGACGATCGCCGTTGCGGAGCAGGAGGCTCGCCAGTTCCATGCGCTGGCGCGTCGGGCGCAGGCCGGCGTCACGCAGCCGCGCCGTAATTTCATGGCCTGTCTGTTCTTCGGACTTCTCGCGCATCACGAAAACGTCGAACCTCTTGCGCGGCTGACACACGCGCCGCATCTTTGCTAAACTAGCATTCGCTTTGTTAGAATGCTTCTAACAAACAAGATTGGCTCAAGCCCCGCCCAAGTCAAGAGGCGGGTAGAAGGAACGCTCCAGTGGATACGCCCAATCCCGCACGCAAATCGAGTTTCGACCTTCAGGGCCTTCTGGCCTGCGCGCGCGGGGAATTGTTCGGTCCCGGCAATCCGCAGCTCCCTTATCCCCCGATGCTGATGTTCGATCGCATCACGAAGATTTCGGAATCGGGCGGCAGCGCCAACAAAGGCGAAATCGAAGCCGAACTGGATATCAAGCCGGACCTCTGGTTCTTCAAATGCCATTTTCTTGGCGATCCGGTGATGCCGGGCTGTCTGGGCCTAGATGCTCTTTGGCAGATGGTCGGCTTCTTCCTCGGCTGGGCAGGCGGCTTGGGCAGGGGGCGTGCGCTCGGTGTCGGCGAAGTTAAGCTGACGGATATGATTCTGCCGACCGCCAAGAAGGTTACCTATTATGTCGATCTGCAGCGGGTGATCATGCGCAAACTGGTGGTCGGCGTTGCCAATGGGATCGTGAAGGTGGACGGCAAGATCGCGTTCGAGGTCAAGGACCTGAAGGTCGGCCTGTTCAGCGATGCCGCCAAGGCGCTGGCGCAAAAAGGTGCCACGCAACCGGCTTGATGATTAGTATGTCCTCTCAACATCGAACGCCGCGCCAATTCGGGTTGGCGGGCGGCAATCTGGCGTGGGGCCTATGAGAAGAGTTGCCGTCACCGGCATGGGCATTGTCTGTTCCATCGGCAACAACGCCCAGGAAACCGTCGCGTCGCTGCGTGAAGCGAAGTCCGGCATCGTTACCGCCGACGATTATGTGCGGCTCGGCTTCCGATCGCAGGTGCATGGCAGCTTGAAGATCGATCTCGACGCGATCGTCGATCGCCGCGCGCGCCGCTTTCAGGGTGACGGCGCAGGCTATTGCTGGGTCGCGATGGAACAGGCGATCCGCGATGCAGGGCTTGAAGCGAACGACATCTCCAATCCACGCACGGGATTGATCGTCGGTTCCGGCGGCCCTTCGACCAAGGCGATTGTCGCCGCGGCCGATATCACGCGACAGAACTCTTCGCCCAAACGCATCGGGCCGTTCGCGGTGCCGAAGGCGATGTCCTCGACGTGCTCGGCAAATCTCTCGACCTGGTTCAAGACCAAGGGCGTCAACTATTCGATCTCATCGGCCTGTTCGACCTCGGCCAATTGCATCGGCAATGCGTATGAGATGATCCAGTGGGGCAAACAGGATGTGATGTTCGCTGGCGGCGGCGAAGAGCTCGACTGGACCTTGTCCGAGTTGTTCGACGCGATGGGCGCAATGTCGTCCAAGTTCAACGCGACGCCGGAAAAAGCCTCGCGCGCCTATGACAAAAGCCGCGATGGCTTCGTGATCTCGGGCGGCGGCGGAATTGTGATCCTCGAAGAACTCGAACATGCCAGGGCCCGTGGCGCGAAGATCTATGCCGAGATCGTCGGCTATGGCGCGAGTGCCGATGGCGCCGACATGGTGGCGCCGAGCGGCGAAGGCGCGGTGCGCTGCATGAAACTCGCGCTGGAGAACGTCAAAGCGCCGGTCGATTACATCAATCCACACGCGACCTCGACGCCGGTGGGCGACATTCCGGAGATCGAAGCGATCAAACAGGTGTTTGGCGTTGACAAGATGCCGCCGGTCAGCGCGACCAAGTCGCTCACCGGTCACAGCCAGGGCGCCGCGGGGGTCCACGAGGCAATCTATACGCTGCTGATGATGCAGAACGGCTTCATCGCAGAGAGCGCGAATATCGAGGAGCTCGATCCCGTCGTTGCTGACGCAAATATCGTGCGCAAGCGCATCGACAACGCCAAGATCAACGTCGCCATGTCCAACAGTTTCGGCTTCGGCGGCACCAACGCCACGCTGGTCTTCCAGCGCTACGACGCGTGAACGATTTGTCCCAAACCGAGACAATCAGCGATCTGATGAAAGGCAAGCGCGGCCTCGTCATGGGTGTCGCGAACGATCATTCCATTGCCTGGGGTATCGCGCGCACGCTGAAGGCCCACGGCGCCGAACTCGCCTTCACCTATCAGGGCGAGGCGCAGGCGAAACGTCTGCGCCGTCTGATCTCCGGCAACGCGACGCTGATGCTGCCCGGCGATGTCGAAAAGGACGACGAACTCGACGCCGCGTTCGATACGCTGAAGAAGGAATGGGGCAGTCTCGATTTCCTCGTCCACGCCATCGCATTTTCCGACAGGAACGAGCTTTCAGGCCGCTACGTCGATACGACACGTGCCAATTTCGCCCGCTCCATGGACATTTCCTGCTATTCGTTCACCGCGGTCGCCAATCGCGCCTCGCATTTGATGACACCGCCGAGTGCAGGCGGAACGGGCGGCGCGATGGTGACGCTCACCTATCTCGGCGCCACGCGCGTGATGCCGAACTACAATGTGATGGGGGTCGCGAAGGCTGCGCTGGAGGCAAGCGTGCGTTACCTCGCTGCCGATCTCGGCCGCGACGGCATTCGCGTGAACGCGATCTCCGCCGGTCCCATGCGCACACTTGCGGGCGCCGTCATCGGCGACGCGCGCACTGTCTTCAAATGGAACAAGACGCAGGCGCCGCTCAAGAAAACCGTGGAGCTCGATCATGTGGGCGGCGCGGCACTATATTTGCTTTCCCCTCTCTCCAACGGCGTGACCGGCGAAGTCCATTTCGTCGATGCCGGTTTTAACGTTGTGGGGCATGCCCACATCCGCCGAGCTCAGGGCCTGGGTGGCCTCGGAATCCGGCGTGGAAGGAGAGAGCGAAAATGGGGCGGACGCTTAACGCATGTTCTGATCGGGGCCGCACTTCTGGCGCCGGTTGCCGCGCATGCGGGTTGGCAGGACGACGCCTCTTCCTTCGATCAATCGCGTCTGGCACGGGCTCGACGAAGCGCGTTCGCGTGGGCTCGCGGAATCGGACGGTGTTGCGCGTGCGGTCCTCGACGCACCGGCAACGCACAAATCGCTCGCCGGAACCTGGGCGCTGCCGCACCATCAAACTCGGCGGCATGGACGCCGTCGATGCAGTATTCCTGGTTCCGCTGCCGCGTGTTTTCCTACAACGGTGTGCTTCATTTCGAGAAGATGACCGGCTCGCAGCGCATGGCCGGCACGCTCTATCGCGATGGCGACAGCTTTGTGTATCTCGGTGCGTCCTGGGGTGAAAGGGTGAGACGCCGCATCGCTATTCCGGAAACGGCCCATCGTTCGGTGCGCATGCGACGCCTGACGATCAGATCGGCCGGATGACGCCCACCGCAAGCGGCGCACGTCTCGAAATGCCTTATCCCGTGCAGGAATCCGTCTTCGACGTTGTGGAGCTTCGCCGCTAAACTGGCGGGCATGAGGCTCAATCAGGTCACCGTAACCGCCGTCGATCTTGACGCTTCCATCGCGTTCTATCGCGCGCTCGGGCTTTTCGGTTGATCGTGAAGGCCGATCACTACGCGCGGTTTGAGATCGGCGACGGGCGAGAGCACGTTCTCACTGCATCTGGGTGACGCCAGCGGGGCTGCGAACGGTCCACACCTCTATTTCGAATGCGTGGATCTGGACACGCGCGTCGCAGAGTTGCGTGCCAAAGGCATCGTGTTCGACTCCGGCCACGTCGATCAAACCTGGCTGTGGCCGCGAGGCGTGGTTCAGCGATCCGGCAGGCAATCGGCTGTGCATCTATTGGGCGGGCGAGAATCGGGCGTTTCCCGCCTTGGCGGCTGAAGGAGGAATAAATGGGGCGAGCTGGTTCTCACGACCTATGACTGGGTTTCCCGAATGGCCACGCGGATTTGTCCTGCGACTTGCGCGTGCGCTGGGCGCTCGAGGAAGCCGGTCTTCCCTATCGCGTCGAGAGCACACCGTTTCGCGAACGCGGGCCGGAACATTTCGCGCATCAGCCCTTCGGCCAGGTGCCGTGGCTCACGGATGGCGGCATATCGATCTTCGAAAGTGGCGCGATCCTGCTGCATCTGGGTGAGCGCCAGCGAGAAGCTTCTGCCATCCGATCCGAAAAAGACGCGCTGAGGCAAAGGAATGGCTCTTCGCCGCGCTCAACTCCGTCGAGATGGCAAGCCTTCCCCTGGACGCTGGATGAAGTTCTCCGGCGAGGAACCGGCGATGTCTGCGATTGCCAAACGCTTTGACGATTTCGTGAAACTGCGCCTTTCAGCGGATGGAGCCTGTGCTGGCAAACGGTGAAGTGGCTTCGCCGGCTCATTCTCCGTCGCCGATATCCTGATGGCGGATGTGTTGCGCCTTATCGATAGGTTTGAGGGCATGAAGGACTATCCCTCCTGCCGCGCTTATGTCGAACGCGCCATGGACGCGCGGCTTTCAAAAAGGCACACGCGGATCAGATAGCGCATTTTGCGGCCGCCGACAAAGCAGCGTGAGAGGATTGCCCGCTTTGCGCTATTGCACTGTGATCGTCGCCATCATCCTGGGATGGATCGAGCAGAGGTATTTGTAGACGCCCGGCTTGGTGAAGGTGAATTTGTACGTGTCGTTCTGATCGAGCGCTGTGAGCGGAAGGCGCCGTCGGGGCTCACAACCGTGTGCGGCTCGCCGTCGAGATTTTTCCACACCACAGTTTCTCCGTGCTTGATCGTGACCGCCATCGGCGCGAAGTCGAAATTCTTCATCACCACCTGCGCATCGGCAAACGCCGGAAGCGGCGCGAGCGCGAGAAATGTTGCCGACAGGGCGTGCTTGATCGTTGCGGGAATCATGGAATTCCTCGTTGCGTAGAAGTGTCTGGAATTCAGGCGATTGTGTAATCGGTCAGCGTGGCGCTCGCGGGATGCGGCGCGAAGCCCACTGTCGTGATGCCCAGCATCTTGGGCTGCAGCGCGGCATCGACTTTCAGCGGCCCTGGTCCCGGCCCGTCGCCGGCGGCCGGCCTGCGGATAGGCGGTCGAGCGCGCGGTGTGGAACGTGATATTGCCTTCGACCTTGCGCACGATCTGTGGATGTGTCCGTTCAGCACCGTCACCGATCCGAAGCGGCGCAGCAGCGCGAATTGCCTGATCGGCATCGCCCGTGCCCCATCCCCACGGCTCATAGATCGTCCATAGCGGCATATGCGCGAAGACGACGAGGGCTGGCTGTTGGGGCGGCCGTTCAGATCGTCCTTTCAGCCATGCGATCTGGTCCGTCGCCGAGCGCGCCAAGTCCGCCGGGTTTGAAGCTCATGACGTTGATCAGCGCGATGAAATGCACGCCGTTGAATCGAAGCTGTAATAGCCCTTGTTGTTCGACACCTTTCCGAAGCGCCTCAAAATAGGCAGCACCTGTGTCGGTGACATCGTGCTCGCCCGGCGTGGTGTGCAGCTCGCTCACTTTCAGCGCGGAGAGAAGCTGCGACGCGGCGTCGAATTCCTCGGGCTTGGAGAGATGCGTGATGTCGCCGGTGTGCAGCACCAGCGCGGGCTTCTCCTTCATCGCGTTCACGAAGGCGATGGTCTGCTTTAGCGTGCCCTGAACATCGGGAATTGGCTTCCTTGTTGAAGCCGATATGCGTGTCGCTGATCTGCAAAAACAGCGGCTTGCCGGTAACCGTTGTCTTGCCGGTCGCGGCCGCGGCCAGGCTGATCGGCGTGACGATGCCGCCGCTGAGTGCGAACAGCGTGCCAGCGCCGAAAGCCAGGCATTTGAGCGCGCCGCGGCGCGACGGTTGATCGTTCATGGGTGCGGACCTTCCTGTTACGAAGGTCCATACCAGTGAGCGGCCCCGATTTATTCCGGCTGGCTCCGAATTAATTGGACGAACTTTTCCAGCTCGCGCCGTTCCGTGTCCGACACCGCGGCGAAATTCAAATCGCCCCTCTTCCAGAAGATCGAATGATACCCGTGTCTTGTGGCATTGCTGGGCAGAACGGAGCCCTTGTCCGGCCACACGAACAGATCGATCACATGATGGCCATGCGTGTAGACGACCACGGCGGCGCGCGATCCCGCGACCTGATCGGACACGGCCGCCAATGAGCACAAAGTTCTGATCCGTGAAATCCGGCGTGGGCGGCGACAACATCCACCTTGCCTGCGAACCATGGCTTCACGACGTGGTGGCTGCTGGACGCGATCTGAATCAGATGCCCGCTGGTCAGCGCCGCGGTGTGATCGTCGGTGATGGATTGCGCGAGCGTTTCTGCCGACGGCGGCAGGATCAGCAGGAACGCAACGCTTGCTGCTGCCGCCATCGCGCCGGCGCCGGTGAGCGCGCCGTACCAGAAATTCCGGCGCTTGAACGGCAAGACGCGGGGCGCGGTTTCTTCGTCCAACATCGCTGCGATGCGGCGTGCGCAGGGCGTCCGGCGCGCGATGTGGCGCGAGTTCGCTGCGGATCGCCATCGCTCATTGCGCCGCATCGGCGCTTGCCTGCTGGCACTCCGCGCAGGTTTCGATGTGGCGCTCGGCCTCGGCCGCGGCGACGCCTTGCAGCTCGCCATCGAGATAGGCCTGTGTGCGCAGAAGCTCGGGGCAGCTCATGTCTGATCCCTCAACCATTTCTCCTTCAACAGCGCGCGGGCGCGTGCCAGCCGCGACATCACCGTGCCGATAGGAACGCCGGTCACCTCGGCGATCTCGCGATAGCTCATGTCTTCCATCTCGCGCAGGATCAGCACCTCGCGGAATTCGTTGGGCAGAAGCGCGATGACTTCGTTCAGGCGGCGGCCTTCGCTCGCCTTAGCGACCACGGTTTCCGGGCTTGGTTCGTCCGACAGGAGCGGTTCGTCATGCTCTTCCGGCAGTGCCGTGTGTTTGCGCCGCCGCGTGTCGGCGCTCGCATTGCGCCAGCAATTGCGCACGATCGCCAGCAGCCAAGGCTTGATGTCGCCGCCGCGAAATCCGTCGAAGGCGCGGAACGCGCGCAGCATCGCATCCTGCACGATATCCTCCGCGTCGGCCGGCGAGCGCGAAAGCCATCGTGCAAGATTGTATGCCGCATCCAGGTGCGGCAGGGCTTGCGCCTCGAATTGCCGGCGCCGTTGATCCATGCGCCAGTATAGACCGAGTGGATGCGCGGTTTATTCCCGGGCGGGCGAAATATTTGGGTTATGTTCGGGCCATGAAAAACGAAAACAAGAAGGCCGCGCTGGCGGCTTATAAGGAAACGCAAGCCCGAGCCCGGCATCTATATCGTGCGCTGTTCGGCGACGGATCAGGTCTGGGTCGGCGCGGCACCAGAGCTCTCGGCGATCTGGAACCGTGTGTCGTTCGCGCTGCGTCAGGGCGGGCAGAAGCCTGCATCGCTGCAAGCTGCGTGGAACGCGCACGGCGCGGACAGCTTCACATTCGAACCCGTCGAGGCGCTGACCGACGAACAGCTTGTCTTCGGCCGCGACCGCATGCTGAAAGAACGCCGCACGCATTGGTGCGAAGCACTGAACGCGGAAGCGATTTAGCCACATCAAAAATTGTCATCCCCGGCGAGCGCACGGCAACGCCGTGCGTGAGGGAAGGGGACCCAGGTGGATAGTCTTGAGATGGTCTAGCCACCTGGGTCCCCTTGACCTCGCATCGCTTCGCGATGCTCGCCGGGGATGACAAGTGGGGAAGTTACGCCCGCTTCTTCGCCGCGTCGGCGAAGCGTTCGAACAGATAGTGCGAATCCATCGGGCCGGGCGAGGCTTCGGGGTGGTACTGCACGCTGAACACGTCCTTGCCCTCGACGCGCAGGCCGCAATTGGTCCCGTCGAACAGCGAGACGTGGGTTTGCTTTACGCTTCTGGGCAGGCTTTCGCTGTCCACCGTGAAGCCGTGGTTCATCGACACGATCTCGACCTTGCCGGTTTCGAGGTCCTTCACCGGATGGTTCGCGCCGTGATGGCCCTGGGTCATCTTCTTGGTCTGCCCGCCGAGCGCCAAGCCCAACATCTGATGACCAAGGCAGATGCCGAACACCGGCATATTCGCATCGATCAGTCCCTTGATGGTCGGGATCGCATATTCGCCCGTCGCCGCGGGATCGCCGGGACCGTTGGAGAGCACCACGCCATGCGGTTTGTGCTTCATCACGTCTTCCAGCGTCGCGTTCGCGGGCACAACGGTGATGTCCGCGCCGACACCGGCGAGTTCGCGCAGGATGTTGCGCTTGACGCCATAGTCGATGACGACTGCGCGAAAACTCGGC
Source organism: Rhizomicrobium sp. (assembly GCA_037201525.1). Lineage (GTDB taxonomy): Bacteria > Pseudomonadota > Alphaproteobacteria > Micropepsales > Micropepsaceae > Rhizomicrobium. The sequence goes on from JBBCHP010000019.1 coordinate 141,351, forward strand.
GCGTCCTGCTCGCCATAGCCTTTGCCGAGCTGCCATGGCGTTTCCTGCCATTTGCTTGTCTGGCGCGCGCTGACATCCTTCGCGAGATCGAGACCTTCGAGACCGGAGAATTCCTTCGCCGCTTTGGCGAGCGCGGCGATGTCGTATGCGCCATGCGCGATCACGCCATGCGGCATGCCCTTCTCGCGGATGCGCGCAGCCAGCGCGCGCGTGTCGATGCCGCTGATTGCCGGAATGTTGTGCCGCTTCAGCCAGCGATCGAGCGTCGCCAGATTGCGCCAGTTCGACGGATGCGTCGCATCCGCGCGCACGATGAGGCCGCGCACCGCCGGATCGATCGACTCGATGTCTTCCTCATTGGTGCCGACGATGCCTATGTGAGGAAAGGTGAAGCACACGATCTGCCCGGCATAGGACGGATCGCTCAGCACTTCTTCGTAGCCCGTCATCGCGGTGTTGAAGCAGACCTCGCCCACCGCCTGTGCGGCCGCACCGAAGCCATAGCCTTCGAAACAGGTTCCGTCCGCCAGAACCAGGGCGGCGCGCGAAAGCTCTGCCGCCGAAGGTGCGGCGGTTTGGGACGTGGTGGTGCTCATGGGAGGCCTCGAATTTGCCGATAAATAGGGGTGCAACCGGGCAGCGTCAACGTGCTATTTAGCGCGCTGAAAAAGGAGCGATTCGATGGGCCTGCGCGAGCAATTCAACGAGCAGATCAAGGAGGCGATGAAGGCGAAGAACGCCAAGCGCCTGTCCACCCTGCGCATGGTCACGGCGGCGCTGAAGGATCGCGACATCGCGGCCCGCACCGAAACCAGCCGCGAACTCCTGGGCGACGACGAGATTCTTCAGTTGCTCGCCAAGATGATCAAGCAGCGCGAGGAATCGGCCACGGCCTACGACACCGGCAACCGCCCGGAACTCGCCGCCGGCGAGCGCGAGGAGATCGAGATCATCCGCTCCTTCATGCCCAAGCAGATGAGCCCGGAAGAAACGAAGGCCGGGGCACAGGCCGTTGTCGCGGAAACCGGCGCGACCGCTATGAAAGACATGGGCAAGGTCATGGCCGTGATGAAGGAGCGCTACGCCGGCCAGATGGACTTCGCGAAGGCGAGTGCTGTGGTGAAGGAGATTCTGAGCGGGAAGTAAAAAAGTTGTCATCCCCGGCGAGCAGCGGCGCGATAGCGTCGATGCGAGGGAGGGGGACCCAGCTTTCTAACAATGCTCACCGGCAAAAGAAGTTAGGTTCCCTTCCCTCGCATCGCTTCGCGATGTTCGCCGGGAATGACAGTGGGGTTTGGATGACTACGTTCGATATCAAGGAGGCTCCGACCGACGCCGATATCCGCCGCGTTACTCCGGTGATGCGGGAATTGCGGCCGCACATCAAAAGCGAAGACGAGTTTCTCGAACGCGTGCGGCGTCAGCAGGCACAATCCGGCTGGCGGCTGATTTATGTCGAGGACAACGGCGTGCCCGTTGCCGCGTCTGGATTCCGCATTTCCGAATGGCTGGCGTGGGGCAAGGCGCTCTATGTCGACGATCTGATCTGTCTCGAATCCCATCGCGGCAAGGGATTTGCCGAAGCCCTGATGGCATGGATGGAAGACCTCGCGCGTAAGGAGGGATGCGGCGAGTTTCATCTCGATTCCGGCACGCACCGCCTCGGCGCGCACAGGTTCTATCATCGCCTGAAACTCGCGATCACGAGTTTTCATTTCCAGAAGAAGCTTTAGGCCGCTACCGCCCGGCTCATGGCTTCGCCGACGGCGTCGGCGAGGGCTTCGATGGTCGCGATTTCCTGAACGGTAAAATTCCGGTGTTCGCGCCAATAGGCACCGATCGCGGCTACCGGCGCGACTGTGCGCACCGGCACCATCACCAGGCTTTTCACGAAGGTCTTGCGATAGGCGTCGTGCGGAATCCGGTCGTCGGCATAGATGTCTTTCAGCACGACCGTCTTGCTGTTCAGCATCGCCCAGCCGGAGATGCAGGTCTCCATCGGGAAACGCTGGCCCTTCCACAGCGGCGCGATCGCGTCTTCCTCGACGTAGTAGCACTTGTCGCCGTCGCGCAGGACGAAGGTGACGCCATCGGCGGCACATACGGCGCGGGCGGTCGAGCGCACGACCTCAATCAGCGAAATCGAGTGTTTCCGCCACGGCGATCCGGTCCCTGGCTGCTTCCAGAAGCCGCCAGCGCATGTCGAGCGGTCTGATGTGAAGGATGTTATCGCTCATGCCCGTCCCGTCCTAAGCCTGCCAGGGTACAATCGGGGGTTTAACAAGATGGAAATATCTCCTTCGGCGCAAGGAACCGTGAAAATTCACAGATGAATTGCATTATACGGCCCACATTGCGCTGCGATTGCGCGTAAACTGGTTTCATGCGCTACGGCCCCAATCTTCTCGAAGAGGTTCTGCGGCGGACGGATATCGTCCAGCTGGTCGGAAAGCGCGTGAAGCTCACGCGCCGTGGCCAGCAGTTCTGGGGCTGTTGTCCGTTCCACAAGGAGAAGTCACCGAGCTTCAAGGTCGAGAATGCACGGCGCACTTATAAATGTTTCGGCTGCGGCAAGGGCGGCGATGCGTTCAAATGGTTGATGGAAACTGAAGGTCTGTCATTCCCTGAGAGCGTGGAGCGATTGGCCGCTGACGCCGGCGTGGAACTTCCGAAATGGTCCGCGGAAGATGAGGCGCGCGAGGAAAAGAAAAAGTCGCTTTACGATGTCGTCGAAGCGGCGTGTGTCTTTTTTGAACAGCAATTGCGGGAACCTGGCGGGCGCGGGGCGCGGGAATATCTGAATTCGCGCGGGCTGGGCGGCGATGCGGCAAAGCAGTTTCGCCTCGGCTATGCACCGTCCGGCAAGTTGGCTAGCGGCAGCGTAGCCAACGCGCTGATCGAACATCTGAAGACCAAGAACATCACGATGGACGACATGATCGCTGCGGGGCTTGCGCGCCCTTCGGATGAACAGCGCGGTGCGCGCGATTTCTTCTTCAATCGTGTGATGTTTCCGATCTCCGATGCGCGCGGACGCATCATCGCGTTCGGTGCGCGCGCGTTGGAAGCCGATGCCAAGCCCAAATATATCAATACCGGCGAGACGACGCTCTTTTCCAAAGGCCATCTGCTCTACAACTTCGCGACCGCGCGGCCTGCCGCAATCAAGGCGCAGACCATCATCGTCGCCGAAGGCTATATGGATGTGATCGCGCTGGTGCGCGCGGGTTTCGATTACGCCGTCGCACCTCTCGGCACTGCGCTCACCGAAGATCAACTGATGCTCTTGTGGCGTACCGCGCCGGAACCGGCGCTGGCATTCGACGGGCGATGAGGCAGGGCTTCGTGCTGCGCATCGCGCCGCGCGATTGTCTTTGCCGCTGCTGCGTCCCGGATATTCGCTGCGCTTCGTGTTCCTGCCCCACCGGCGAGGATCCCGATAGTCTGATCGCGAAGCAGGGCGCGGCGGCGATGCGCAAACTGCTCGACGAGGCGCTGCCGCTTTCAAAAGTTCTCTGGCGTGCGGAGACGGAAGGAAAAGACTTCTCGACGCCTGAACGCCGCGCCGGTCTGGAGCGCACGCTCGCCGAGAATCGTCTCGTTGATCGGCGACACCACCATCGCCGATTACTACAAGCGCGATTTCGACCAGCTTGTCTTCGACACGTTCAAGCGCCGCGCCGCAGCCCCGCCCCGGACGACATCCCGCAACGAGCGCAATCAATGGCGAGGCCGGAACGACCGTGGCCGGTTCCCGCAGGCTCCGGTCGAGGGGGTGTCCGCCGCACTGAAGGCCAGCCTTCTCGCCCGGTCGGGTAAGGCGGCGGCCCGGCAGGTGAAAGAGGCCGAAATTGCCGAATTGCTGCTGAAAGCCCCCGAAATTGTCGAAAAGCATGGCGAATCCTTGCAGAACTGTCCTTTTCCGATCGTTCGCTTGACACCTTGCGCCACGAACTTTTAAACCTCGCCGCCTCCGGCTTCCGGCTTGAAAATCCGGGTCTGGAGAACCATCTCGTCCGTAAGGGAATGGCCGATCTCCTCGCACGTTTGGGGACCGATAGGCGTTCTGACCCTACGGAAACTTATTCTGGGGGGTCCGATGCCGAGGGACTGTGAGGCCCGATTCCTCCATGCCGCCGCCCAACTCCGGGATATGGCGGAACTTGAGCCGGAGCGCAGCGTGCCGCAGAGCGGCTCAAAGCTGAGGCAAGCGAGGAAGGCTGGACCGAGTATCACCGGCTTCTGGGCCAGCCGCGCGATTGAGGCGTTAGCCTCTCGACATTAGATAGAGACACTTGCGTGCGCGGCGTTCGCCGCAACGTTTTTGGGAAGATTTACGTGGCAACGAAGACGGCAAAAGACGCAAAGAAGACCGCAAAGACCAAAGCGCCGGCAAAGGGCGCGTCGGCCCAGAAGCCGCCGCGCGCGGTTCCGGCCAAGTCTGCTTCCTCGAAGAAGACGGCTGCAAAGAGCAAGCCTGCGCCGAAGCCTGCTGCCAAGACGCAAGCGAAAGCGGCTGCCGCCTCCAAGCCGGCGACGAAGACCGTTGTTCCTGCTGCCAAGGCCAAGCCCGATCCGAAAGCGACGGCCAAGACCCCCGTCAAAGCTGCTCCCGCCGAAGCGGTGGTGAAAAAGCCCGTGGTCGCACCGGTTCCGCAGAAGATCGCCGGCAAGGTTCCGCCCAAAACCGGCAAGCCCGCGAGAGCGAAGCGCCAGGCGATGCGGACAGCCCGCTGCTGGATATGTCCGATGTCGGCGTGCGCAAGATGATCGCGCGCGCCAAGGCCCGCGGCTATGTCACGTATGACGAACTGAACAAGGTTCTGCCGTCCGAGAAGACATCGTCCGAGCAGATCGAAGACACGATGTCGATGCTCAATGAGATGGGCATCAACGTCATCGAGTCCGAAGAGCAGGAAGAGGGCGCCGACGGCGAGAATGTCCCCGCGACCGCTGAGGGCAAGGAAGTCGCCACCACCACCGGCAAGGCGGCCGAAACCTATGACCGCACCGACGATCCGGTGCGCATGTATCTGCGCGAGATGGCAGCGTCGAGCTGCTCTCGCGAGAAGGCGAAATCGCGATCGCCAAACGCATCGAGGCCGGCCGTGAGCTGATGATCGGTGCGCTGTGCGAGAGTCCGCTCACTTTCGAAGCGCTCACCGTTTGGCGAGACGAACTCAACGAAGGCAAAGTTCTCCTTCGCGACATCATCGATCTGGAGGCGACCTATGGCGCCGGCCCGGAAGGTCAGGCCGCCGCTGCCGCTGCCGCCGCCGCTGCTGCGAATGCGGTTGGTCCGGATGGAAAGCCATTGCCGCCTCCGATGCATATTCCCGGCGTGAACAATGGCGCGCCGGTGCCGTTCGCGGTGAAGCCGCCCGCGCCGCCGCCCCCGCCGCCGAAACCAGTTGTGAAAGACGGCGAAGAGGTCGATCCGGGTGAAGCCGCCGCTGCGGCCGATGCCGCGAACGATGACGACGGGTTCGAGGATGAGGGCAACCTGCCGCTCTCTGCGATGGAAGCCGCCCTGAAGCCGCAGGTTTCTGGAGACGCTCGACCAGATCGCGAACCTCTACAAGAAACTCGGCAAGCTGCAGGACGCGTCGGTTGAGGCCGCGCTCGGCGCCGAAGATCTTTCCACCAGCCAGGAGCGCCGCTTCAAGAAGCTGCGCAACGAAACCGTCGATCTGGTGAAGGGCCTCAAGCTCAACAACAACCGCATCGAAGCGCTCGTCGATCAGATGTACGGCATCAATCGCCGTCTGGTGAGCCTCGAAGGCCGCCTGCTGCGTCTTGCCGAAGCGCACGGCGTGGACCGCGCGGATTTCCTGAAAGAGCATTTCGGCAACGAGCTCGATCCGAACTGGGCACGCCGTGTCGGCCGTCTGTCGCGGCCTGGCTGGCGGATTTCGTCGCCGATGAGCGCGACAAGGTCCACGGCCTGCGCGACGAAATTCAGACGCTGGCGCAGGAAATGCGCACATCGATCGTGGAATACCGCCGCATCGTGCAGACGGTGCAAAAAGGGTGAGCGCGAGTCGGGCGTCGCGAAGAAGGAAATGATCGAGGCGAATTTGCGCCTCGTGATCTCCATCGCCAAGAAATACACCAAACCGCGGTTTGCAGTTCCTGGATTTGATTCAGGAAGGCAACATCGGGTTGATGAAGGCGGTCGACAAATTCGAATACCGCCGTGGCTACAAATTCTCGACCTATGCGACGTGGTGGATTCGTCAGGCGATCACCCGCTCCATCGCCGATCAAGCGCGCACCATCCGCATCCCGGTGCACATGATCGAGACGATCAACAAGCTGGTGCGCACCTCGCGCCAGATGCTGCACGAAATCGGCCGCGAGCCGACGCCGGAGGAACTGGCCGAACGTCTGGCCATGCCGCTGGAAAAAGTGCGCAAGGTCCTCAAGATCGCGAAGGAGCCGATCTCTCTCGAAACGCCGATCGGCGACGAGGAAGATTCGCATCTCGGCGATTTCATCGAGGACAAGAACGCGATCCTCCCCATCGACGCCGCCGATCCAGGCCAACCTGCGCGAGACGACGACGCGCGTGCTCGCCACGCTCACGCCACGCGAAGAACGCGTCCTGCGCATGCGCTTCGGCATCGGGCATGAACACCGACCATACTCTTGAAGAGGTCGGCCAGCAGTTCTCGGTGACGCGCGAGCGCATCCGCCAGATCGAGGCCAAAGCCCTGCGCAAGCTGAAGCACCCGAGGCCGGTCACGGAAGCTGCGTTCGTTCTTGGATAACTAATCGCCTAAGCGAATGGTGACGCGATTGCGGCTCGCGGAGCCGGGGTTGCCGTTTCGTCTCTCCGCTCCCGTGAAAGGGACAACGCCATGGCCGAACGCTTCAAGCATCCCGAAGGCCCGGTGAAGCCTGCGCCGTCCGTCTGGAAATATCCGAGCGAGGATGAAACCTATATCCGCCGCCTGGGCAGCGCGACGCTGTCGCTGTGGGCCGGCCTGCCGCCGGAACTTCAGGCCAAGCTGCTCGCCGAAGCAGGCCAAGTCTGGGACCGCGAATACAACATCCCTCACCTTCCCGCCAAACTTCTGGCGTTCGTAAAACGGCGGCGGTAGGGCGAGAATGCATGTGCCGGATCGAGGCGAAGTCCTGCGCGATCTCAAGCACCCGAGCCGCTCGCGGAAGCTGCGGTCGAACTGCGGGCTCTCTAGGTTTATTCTAATGTCATCGAATTGGGCGGTCTAGGAACGCGCCGCTTCCTAACCGTTCACTTGCGCGATATCCCGCCGGGGCAGCGTCATTCTCGATCACCTCATCGCGTCCATCGCGCAGTTGATCACGCAGACAACTGCGTGGCTGGAGTGTCTGGTATTGCGCTGATGATGCTGCTGGAATCCACGCTGGTGCCGATCCCGTCCAAGATAGTGATGCTGTTTCCGGCTATCCGACCTCCACCGGTGCTTTCATCTGATCTGGATGGCAGTTCCTCTGGCGCGTGGCATGGAATTGGGAGAAATTGGCCCTGTATCCGCTCTGAAGGTGGCAGTGAACGAACAGTCAGCTCTGATCGCGCGTGAATTCGGCGCGCTGACCGGATTTCTGAAGCGGTCCGATTGCGAATTTCGCGGGTGCCTGGAGCTTGCGCAGGCGCCGGTGCCGCGCGGAATTGCGTTTCGCTACGATGTCCATCGGCGCGATGTTGCCGCGGCGCATGATTTTCTGGCGCTGCATCTGCGCGAGAACATTCCGGCCACGTTCTTTCTGCTTTGGGGATTATTCACCGCTGGAACGCACAAGGCTGGACGCGTTCAAGAGCTTTGCCGCGAAGGTCCGCGCGCCAGCCGAATTTGGCCTGCACGATTCGCCGGTCGATGCCTATCTCATCAAGGACAAATTCCGCGATGACCGAAAGGCCTATGTCGCGTGGACGCAATCGGACTCAGCGGTTGAGTGGCTGGCGGCATTGTGCCGTGCGCCGCAGGAGTTGGAGACGCTGAACGTGCGCGTGTTCGAGGATTTCGCGGCGCGCGTCGAGCAGACGAAGAAAATCTTTGGGCCCACGCGCGCGGTTGCAAGCCATGGCGGACAGCTCGGCCAGATGCTGAAGAAGGGCGGCGCGCAAATAAAGCCAGATATTACGGCTTTGCTGCAAAGCCTGTCCGCGCGGGGTTGGCTGACACCGCAGCGCGTGACGGCGGCGGGCCTGATTAGCGATGTCGAGAGCTTTCAAAGCGGCACGAACAACGCACAGATCAGTGACATGGGCGGGAAGCTCTCGGCATTTGTCCGCCGCCTGCGTAGCGCACTTTCCGAGCGCCGCGCGGTTCAAGGTTCTGCTTCATCCTTACACATGGGCGGGCGCGGAACGCGATGCGGAAATCAGCGTGTTTGCTCGACGGACCGTTAGTGCATTTGCATCTATGGCCCCAATAGGGGTTCGGCATTCTTCAGGCGAAACACTGGAGCTCTGCCATGTCACGCTTTGCCGCCATCGCGCTCGCCACAGCCGGGTCTGCCGTACTGTTCGCTGTATCGCCTGCTGCCGCCGTCGATTCAACACACGGCGCCATCGAAGGCACGACCACTTCGCTCGGTGGCGCGCCGCTCAACGGAATGTGCGGCGTACTCTATGATAAGCGCGGCACCCAGGAGATCGCGGAATTCGCGCCCACAGGGACGGACGGAACGTCCGGCCACTACATCCAGGGACAATATCGATCCCGGCACTTACAAGCTGCTGTTCGTGAACTGCGGCGCCAACACCGACGGTCAAGGACCGGATTATCACTACACGCCGATCCTCTACGGCAGCACCTGAAGATCGGGAACGCGACGAAGATTGTCGTGAGAGCCAATGCCGTCACGACGCTCGCGCCGCAGCCTGTGCCTTATGGCGGTGTGGTGCAAGGCGTCGTCAAGGATACCACGACGGGCCAGGGTGCGGACACGCCGGTGGTCGCAATGATCCCGCCCGATGGCGACACGTTTTTCCTGAGTTTCTCCTGGACGCTGCTGTGCGCCGATAGTACGGGCCATTACAACACCACGTCGGGCTTTCAGCAGGGCGTGCCGGACGGCTCCAAGGTCATATTCCGCCCCGGACGGTTGGGGCTGTCAGGATAGCCAGGGCGTCTTCAACGCCGGAAAATTCTTCCCGTCGCACAAGAAGCTGGCGATCGTCGATGGCCAGACGATCACGGCGAATGGGAAAATCGCCGAAACCGGACAGGAAGTTGCGGTTTCGGCGCCGAATGTTGCCAACCGGCCCGCAAACCCGCAGCCAACGCATCGTTAGTTCCCGGCCTCCAGGCGAATTTACCGGTATTTTGAACGCGCCGTTACGCGATCTTGCGTAGCGGCGCGTTTGGCGTTATCCGCTCGCCATACAAACCCCTTATAAACCCTCCAAGCCGAGAGAGACTGCTTCAGCGCATGCGTGGATCCGATCCGAACAAGTTTGGCGACCGTTTAAGCGATGCCCAGAAGGCGCGCGCCGCGATGCTGGAGAAAGCCCGCGCCAAGCTGGCCGTGCTGGCCGAGGCCAAGCCCGAACGCGATGCCGAGCGCGCCAAGATCGCGGCCGAGCGCGAAAAGCGCGAGGAGCAGCGCCGCATCGAGAAGGAAGCGCGTCTGAAACGCGAGGCCGAGGAACGCGCCGCCGCCGAAGTCGCCCGGCTTGAGGCTGCGCGTCTTGCCGAGGAAGAGCGCAATCGCGCCGCCAACGAAGAGAAGGCAATGCTCGCCAAGCTTCTGGCCGATCAGAAGGCTGCGCGCGACGCCCGCTATGCGGCGCGCAAGCAACGCTCCGGCAAGCGCTAGCCGCTAGAGTAACGCTGCTTCGTGCGGATGTTTCGTGGGACGCTGCGCGAGCTCCGCCGCCAACTTCAGGTCCGCGACGAACCTCTTGTACTCCGCATCTTTCGACGCTCGATCGGGAATGCGCAACAGATAGGACGGATGCACGGTCGCAAGCCCGCGCCGTCCATCGGCCCATGCAAGTTCTTGCCCGCGCAGCCGGGTGATTGCGACAGCTTTTCCGCTCAGCGCCTGTGCCGCCGTGCCGCCAAGCGCCACCACAAACTCGGGCTCGATGGTATCGAGTTCGCGCGCGAGCCATGTGTGCGAGCAGATCTTTACCTCGCTCGCATTCGGCTTGGAATGAATGCGGCGCTTGCCGCGCGGCTCGAACTTGAAGTGCTTGACCGCATTGGTGACATAGACCGTCTTGCGGTCGATGCCGGCATCGTCCAGTGCGCGGTCGAGGAGTTGTCCAGCCGGTCCAACGAATGGCTTGCCGCGATGGTCTTCCTGATCGCCTGGCTTGCTCACCCACCAATACGAAACGCGCCTTCGCAGGGCCTTCGCCGAATACAGTTTGCGTCGCATGCTTGTAAAGCGGGCAGGCAGTGCAGTGCTCCGCGTCCGCGCGCAGTTTGGTGAGACCAATCTTTGGCATGTCCGCTTGCGGCTGCGGTCTGGCTTTGTCGGCGAAACGCGGCGCGATGTCGGCGTCACGGTCCATGGTCGCAAGACGGGTCTGCACATCCGCGATCATCGCTGGATGTCCGCCCGTCTCGGGCATGTTCTTCCAGTAGCGCCGCGCATCTCCTTTGTCATGGCGTCCCTGTTCAAAACGCGCGGGATTGAAAATGGTGCGGTAATAGGTGCGCCACAACCCGTCGAGCACGCCGTCTTCGAGCTTTTCCGGCTTCGGCCGGGCAGACTCGAAGCTCAGCGTCTGCATGTCCCACACTGCCGTACCGAGGGGTGTAGCAATGATCCAGTGCATATTGGCGAAGCGGTTGGCAAAGAAACGGCGTGGCAGCCTTCAAAATGAAATGCTCCGGCTCGAACCAGGCAAGATAGAGTTCGCCCTGCGCTATCTCCTGTTTGTGGAAGCGCACGAAGGCATGCATCTTGTGGATGTCGCGCCGTACAGCTTTCGCATAAAGGCTGAGCTTCGCGATGGCGGGATCGGTCGCGCGGTCCAGAAGCGCGGGTTCGCCATGCTTCAGCCGCCAAAGCACGTCATAGAGCAGCGCAAACCGATCTTCCCCGCGATGGCAGATCGCATTGTCCATCAATTCCGCGAAGGCACGGGGCACGGTGAGATCAATGGGGCGGGCAGGCGGCGGCGCATCGAACAACATGCCGCTGTCATGGCTGACGAAGGGCGATGTCGGAGGGTTTGAGATCGTTCGACAGCGCGCGCTTTGCCGCCTCGCGAAATGCGTTTGCATCAGCATCGGTGGGAAGACGCAGTGCGTACATCAGAACAACGCCATCTGCGCGGGCTGTTTCACGAGCCGCGATTTCAGCCGGGCATCGTCCAGCGTTTTTGGCGTCCAATCGGCGGTGACGAGAAAATCGCGCGCGCGGCCGATACCCTTGGTCAGGCGTGCGACATCGTCCAGTCGCAGCCGGCCGCTGCGTCGCGATGCGATGATTTTGTCGACCGATCGCGTGCCCAGCCCCGGCACGCGCAACAGGCGCTCTCGCGGTGCCGTGTTTACGTCGACCGGGAAAATCTCCGCGATGTTTCAGTGCCCAAGCAAGCTTGGGATCGAGCGAGAGGTCGAGCATTCCGTCCTCCATCGCACCCTGTACCCTCGCTCAAATCGAAGCCGTAAAAGCGCAGCAGCCAATCGCTTTGATACAGTCTGTGCTCGCGCAGCAGCGGCGTGGCAGATGCGGCAGTGCCGCGGATGGATGCCCATTTGGACTGAACGCGGAATAATAGACCCGCTTCAGCGCATAAGAGGCATACAGGTTCGCGCTCGCGCCGATGATCGCGGCATCATCCGCGCCGTCTGCGCCCACGATCATCTGCGTCGATTGTCCCGCAGGCGCGAACTTTTTCTTCTGCGCGCGCCGCGCTGGCTCTGACGCCTCGTCGATCTGCGCGCGCGTCTGCGCCATGCCCTGCTTGATCTTGGTGACGGATTTCTCCGGCGCAAAGGTTTGCAGTGAGCGTTCGGACGGCAGCTCGATATTCATCGACAGCCGGTCGGCATAGCGCCCTGCTTTGGCGATCAGTTTCGCGTCAGCACCGGGAATGGTTTTGAGATGAATATACCCGCGGAAAAGATGCGTCTCGCGCAGGTCCTTCGCCACGCGGACCAAATCCTCCATTGTATCGTCTTCGCTGCGGGCGATGCCGGACGACAGGAACAGGCCCTCAATGCAATTGCGGCGATAAAGGTCGAGCGTCAGCGTGACCACTTCATCGACGCTGAAGCGCGCGCGCCGCACATTGGAACTTCGCCGGCTTACGCAATAGGCGCAGTCATAAATGCAAAAGTTCGTCAGCAGAATTTTCAGGAGCGATACACAGCGGCCATCTGGCGTGTAGGCATGGCAAATGCCGGCGCCAGTGACAGAGCCGATCCCGCCGTCGCGCGAGTTGCGCTTTGCGCCACCTGAAGAAGCGCAAGAGGCGTCATATTTCGCGGCGTCTGCAAGGATTTCCAGCTTTTCCAAAACGGACATGGGCATGGTGCGCGACTATAGTTCTTCTTTTGTTCTTTTCAAGGCAATGCACTGTTCACTCGCGAACCGTCTCTTTCAACGCATCAATGCTTCGGCGCTGGCGGCGCGGGATCGCCGACCACAGTGGCCTTTGTGATCACCACTGGCGATGCCGGATCGGCATCTGGAAACGGGCCTTGTTTTCCATTCAGCGGGACGGCGGCAATCGTGTCCACGACGCTCATGCCTTCCACGACCTTGCCGAACACGGCATAGCCGCTGGTGTTCGGCGCTTTGCCGGGCTGCGGATCGAGATCGCCATTGTCGAGAGATTGATGAAAAATTCCGCCGTCGCGCTCGTAGGATCGTCGCCTGCGTGCCCATCGAAAGCGTGCCGCGCGCGTTGAGCAGGCGTTGCCCGACTCGAGCGGAATACATGCGTGGCCCGCGCACTGCCGTTCGGCTCATAGCTTCCCATCTGCAGCACGAAACCCGGGACGACGCGATAGATCATTGTGCCATTGAAATGACCTTCACGCACATAACGCAGAAAATTCGCCACCGTTTTCGGCGCACGTTGCGCGTCGAGTTGTATGTCGATTTCGCCCAGTGTGGTCTGCATGTGTACTTCCTGCGCATTGGCGAACTGTGCAGCCACGGTCGCAAAAGCAAGACTGACGGCAAGGGGAACAAATTTCATTGGGACATACCTCGGGCGTTGAGCGGCAGACCTTACTCGTTGAACAAAGATTTTGGCGATCCTGTGGCGGCCAAAAAGCAAATCGAGCCTTGGTATTTCTGCAACAGTGTCACTCACATGTGACTTCCCTTTTCGGCATTTCGGCTTGGCCGTGTTGAAACAGAACCTTTATAAGTTCGCGCAATTTGCTTGCGCTCTGCGCAAAGCTTTTTCTTGAGGGGAGTTTTCATGATCACCATACGTAGCCTGCTTTTGGGCGCGAGCGCGCTGATCGCGCTTGCAGCCGGCTCCAATACGACCGCTGTCACCGCTGCGCCCGCGATGGCGGAGAACCCGTTCGCGCAGCCGAGCACTCTTCCCCTGCACGCACCGCCTTTCGACAAGATCAAGGACACAGACTATCAGCCCGCGATCGAAGAAGGCATGAAGCAACAGCTTGCCGAAATCGATGCGATTGCGAACAGCAAGGAAAAGCCCACCTTCAAGAACACGGTGGTCGCGATCGAAATTTCGGGCCGCATGCTGGACCGCGCGACATCCGCGTTCTTCGGCGTGGTGCAGGCCAACACCAACGATACGCTGGATAAGGTCCAAGCCGACGAAGCGCCCAAGCTTGCCGACCACAACGATGCGATCTTCCTGAACGAAAAGCTTTTTCAACGTGTGAAGGCTGTCTACGACGCGCGCGATACGCTGAAGCTCGATCCTGAATCGCTGCAGTTTCTCAAGATCACCTATAACGGGCTTCGTCCATTCGGGCGCCCTTCTGTCCGATTCTGACAAGGCGAAACTGCGCGAGTTGAACAAACAGGATGCCTCGCTGCAGACTGATTTTCAGCAGAAGCTGATCGCCGCCAGCAAAGCCGCCGCATTCGTCACCGCGAACAAGGCCGATCTGGCAGGCCTGAGCGATGAAGATGTCGCCGCGGCCTCGAAGGCTGCGGAGGATCGCAAACTTGCTGGGCAATATCTGATTCCGCAGCAGAACACGACGCAGCAGCCGGTCCTGGCCGAACTCACCGACCGCGCCGTGCGGGAGAAAATCTTCAACAATTCCTGGACGCGTAACGAAAAAGGCGATGCCAACGACACGCGCGCCATCGTCCAGCAGCTTGCACAGATCCGCGCGCAGAAAGCCAAGCTGCTCGGCTATCCGAACTACGCCGCCTATGTCCTCTACGACCAGATGGCGAAGACGCCCGACGCCGTGGAGAAGTTCATCGGCGATCTGGCGCCCGCAACCGCCGCCAAAGCTGCCGACGAGTCCAATCAGATCCAGGCGATGATCGACAAATCCGGCAAGCATTTCGATCTTAAGCCGTGGGATTGGGAAATGTATTCGGACAAGGTCCGCAAGGAAAAATACGATCTCGACCAGAGCGAACTGAAGCCGTATTTCGAGCTCAACAAGGTTCTGCAGGACGGCGTGTTCTATGCCGCCAACCAGCTCTATGGCGTTACCTTCAAGGAGCGTCACGACATTCCGGTCTATCAGCCGGATGTACGCGTGTTCGATGTTTTCGATGCCGACGGCTCACAGCTCGGCATGATCTATTTCGATTACTTCAAGCGCGACAACAAAGCGGGCGGGGCATGGATGAGCAATTGGGTGAACCAGTCCCATCTCCTCGGTACCAAGCCGGTCGTCTATAACGTCGCGAACTTCACGAAGCCCGCGCCTGGCCAGCCTGCGCTCATCAGCTTCGATGACGTGACCACCATGTTCCACGAGTTCGGCCACGCGCTGCACGGGCTGTTTGGCAATGGCAATTATCCCTCGCTGTCGGGCGCCAATACCGCGCGTGACTGGGTAGAGTTTCCATCGCAATTCAACGAGCACTGGGCGCTTTACCCCTGTGCTCAAGCACTATGCGGTGAACTACAAGACCGGCGCGCCGATCCCGCAGGCTCTGGTCGACAAGATCAAAGCCTCGTCCACCTGGAATCAGGGCTATGATCTGGGCGAACTGCTTGCCGCGTCCAACCTCGACATGCAGTGGCACTCCCTCACCGCCGACGCGCCGAAGCAGGATGTGGACGCGTTCGAGACCAAAGCGCTCGCCGACACGCACACCGATTTCCCGAACGTGCCGACGCGCTATCGCTCCAGTTACTTCCTGCACATCTGGGCGAACGGCTATGCGGCGGTTACTACGCCTATCAATGGACGGTGATGCTCGACGACGATGCCTTCGACTGGTTCACGCAGAACGGCGGCATGACGCGTGCGAACGGTCAGCGTTTCCGCGACATGATCCTGTCTAAGGGGCGAGCTGAGGATTACGGCGACATGTTCCGCGCGTTCTACGGCAAGGATCCCGACACGGGCCCGATGCTCGAACACCGCGGTCTCGCCGCGCCGAAATAGACAATATCGGCCGTCAAAAACCCTCCGATGCGTGAGCATCGGAGGGTTTTTTATTCGTTGGAAATAGGATTGCGCTGTCTGCGAAGCAACGCGCCTAAATGTTACTTTCCTTCCACACCTTTGGTCATGTCCTTGGCGTACTCCTTGACCTGATCAGTGCCTGCGATCTGATCGAATATCCAAAGCCAGCCACCCGTGATGCCGCACTGGTCGTGCCAGCTCTTAAGCTTGGCCTCCGCCGTCGCAGGCGAAGAGTAGGGCGGCGCGGAGGATTGATCCGACAGACCCGCATATACCGGCACTCCGCCAAAATCCCAGTCCGAGTCGCAGGGGCCGTTGCCCTCGCCACCGGCAAAGGTCTGCAGATGGATTCCATCCACCAGTCCGGGCACCTGGCCATTGATCTGGGAGACGACCGATGTCCAGTAGCTGTTGTTGGTGTATGGGTTCATCGTCACATGATAGCCGAGCTTGCCCAGCATCACCGCGAACTTGATCGTGGATTCGCTGTCGTAGCCATTCTCGTCATCCAGATCGATGGCATCGACGGGAAGCGCGGCCGCAATCGCCGCAAAATCCTTATACAGAATGCTCTTTTTGCCGGTACCCTGAGAATCGACGAGCGCTTTGAGGTTCTGGAAATCGCCGAAGTTTGACGAGCCGATGCTCAGTGTGATCCGTGTTACTTTTCCGGATTGATGTCTTGAGATCGTGCGCGAATTTGGGCCAGGTCTGATCGCCAACATATTTCCCGCTCGATGTCAGCGGAAACTCGCCGTTCAGGTTGAGATCGCCGTTGGACTTCACCTCGACGCTCCAGATGATGAGTTCGTTGAAGCCCGCCGTTTTCAGCTCTTTGATATTGGTCGGATTGCGCTTGTAAATCGGCCCTCCGCCCAGGATGCCGACATAGCCTGTCTGTGCGGCGGCGGTGACGGCGAAAAGAGCCGTACCACCCAGGACTATAGCCGCTGCTGCCATGCGCCGCACAAACGTGCCGCGTTGCGCGCTGGTCTTTGCGTTATTTCCTTGGATCATGCTGAAAACCTCCGTTGTTGTTGGATTTGATCGCCTCCGGCCTCTGAAAAACACTCTGCCACGGCTATTCCGAGCCGGTAAATCCTGAGAATGTCTTGGAACACCGCGGCATAGTCGGCATTTCCAGGGGTAGCCCCGGCAACCAATCCCGAAAAGCGGATGGCGGACAGGGTGGGATTCGAACCCACGAACCGCTTGCACGGTCTCCGCATTTCGAGTGCGGTGCCATCAACCACTCGACCACCTGTCCGCGGAGCCGGATCAATTACTTAGCTACCCCGAATTGGCAACCCCCCAGCATTTGCCACCGGACGCCGCCGTAAGAGTGCCCCTTGGTCTCGTTCCGTGCCAGATGAGAACGTTTTTGATCAAGGCTATCCGCTTCAGAGTTTGAAACGGTCAGAATAATGGGACTGGTCGGGACTCGACACATCGGCGAGGGCCAAAGATCGCTTAGCAAAAAAGCCCGGCGGGCTTCGCCGGGCTTCCCATCGATTTGTTACTTTGCCTGATCAGAACTTCACGCCGCCCGAAACTCCGTACGTCGCGGGTTCAAGAAGCTGTTTCTCGTAGTAGAGCGAACTCAGCAGGCCGCCGACATCGTGCTGGTCGGTCAGGTTCCGCCCCAGGCTCGAAGGAAGAACTTGTCATTCGGCGCGTTCCAGGTAATGGAGCCGTTCAGTACGCCATACGCCTTCATGAAGTTGCCGTCGCCGATGACCTCTTTGTATTTGCTGCTGAACGCATAGTTTGCGGAAAACTGAAGGTTGGACGTGTCGTGAAAAGCCCATGTGTAGTCCGCACCAAGGTTCAGCGTGACATCCGGCGCGAAAAGCACTTGCTGTCCCGTGGCATTGAAGGTTGTCGGAACGCCAAATCCTCCGATGTACGCGAAGCCTGATGCATTGTTGTAGCTGGTGTATTTGGATTGCTCCAAGCCGAGTCCGGCATGCAGCTGCAGTCCGTCTGTTGGGATAACCGTAAGCTCTGAGTCTAAGCCATACATGTAGGCAGCGCCTGCTGCCTGCAAGCAAGCTGCTCCACCGCAGTGGACGGGATCGATAATCTGAACCTGAATGTTGGTATAGCGGTAGTAGTAGGCCGACGCGTTGAACAATATGCGGTGATTGTCCCACATGCTCTTGATGCCGGCTTCATAGGCGTCAAGAACTTCGGAATCCACGGGCTTTTGGTTCGGGTCTAGATCCGTAGCGCTAAAGGCACCGCTCTTGAAGCCGCGATTGTAACTGACATAGGCCATCAGGTCGTCGCTGAAAGAATGATTGACGGCCAATCGCCATGTCGGTTTTGCGAATGTCTTTCCGATATCAATTGGTCCGCCGATAACGACACCGCCAGTGGGTTTCATCGCCAGTGAGTTACGTGCCGCTCCTCGCTGTATCTTAGGCCGGCTGTGACGCTGGTGCCCTCGCCGAAATCGTAAGTGCCCTGACCGAACACCGCGGCACCTGTTGTGTGATTGGAGGTATTTACGTTGATGGATTGGGCAAGATAAACAGCTCGCCGAGAGGAACATAACCTTGCTGATCGGATATGAAATATCCTCCCAATATCCATTGGAACGGACCACTGCCGGTCGATAAAAGCTGGAGCTCTTGAGTGAAGGTCTCGCCGCGATCGTGGTCGTCAAAGGAAAATACGTTGGCAGATGTTCCATCGTAGTCGAGCAATTCGCGCGAGCGCGAGAATTGATAGGAGGAGATCGACACCAGATCGGCGTCGCCCAGCGAGTACTTCACGTGTAGTGATCCTTGCGATGTGTCCGTCCGTAGATTTCGGTGTGAAATTTAGATCACCGACATAGTCTTTGAACGATGCGGTCCCACCAAGAAGTGTGCCTACGGGTACTGAGCCGGGACCATCGTCACATCGCCGACTTCGGAACTCTGATCGCGGACTATTGAAAATGAAACCTGCTGTCACCTCAAGTTGCTGTATCGGTGTCCAAAGCAGCTTGCCGTTGACAGTAATGCTGTTATTGCCGCCAAAATGATCGCCATTGAAGGCGTTGTAGAGGAAGTCGCCACCCTGGCGCGCGACGACGCCGAGGTTTGCGTCGAGGTCGTTTGCGATCTGGCCGTTGATGTAGCCTCTCTCGATCGTTTCGTCATAGCGGCCGTAGGAGAATTGTGCGTTTCGCGCCAAAAGTGTCGGTCGGCTGTTTGGTCGTGATGTTGATCGCTCCGCCGGTGGCGTTGCGTCCGAACAACGTGCCTTGCGGACCCTTCAGAATCTCTATGCGGTCGATATCGTCCAAATCGAGAATATTCGCGGATTTGAAGGGCTGATAGACGCCATCGACGTAAGTTGCGACAGACGCGTCGATTCCGAGTGACGTCGAACTCGAACCTACGCCGCGAATGAACGGCGTCTGGAATGAACTGGCATTTGCGCCGTTGATGGTGATCAGGCTGGACGCGAGCTGCGGCAGATCTAGCGTGTTCTCAATGCCTGACGCGGCGATTTTGTCTGGCGTTAGCACGTTGATCGAGATCGGACTTTCTGCGCCAGCTCCTCGCGCCGCTGCGCGGTGACTGTCACCGTTTCGATCTCTGTCTGTGCCAACGCCGGCATTGGCGCCAATACAGACGCCAGCAAACTCAATTGGAATGACCGCAACGCCAGTGATCGTGATTTGGCCCGGACATATTGTTTGCGCATTAAAGTAGTCCCCCTGTAGCTGCGACGGCGCCCCCTGTTCGGGCTGGCGGCTATCTCGATCGGACTGTCTGTATGCCAGGGTTTTTGATCCGGCCGCTGCGGCGGCGGAGCTTCCTGGAAACAGCTTTCCGCGTTCTCCTCGTCGGCCCCTCTGGGCCTTTTATCGCGCTTGAGGCTTCGCAGTTTGCGAAGTCGAAGCGCGCTGATTTTATTTGGGTGGCCACGTGCGGGGTCACAAGCACTTTTCGTGATATACCCATGAAGGCGCATCATGTTTTGTGTTTCCGAGCGCCAGGCGGTCGATAAGGCGCGGGAAAGCCTGCAATTTCTTGGCGGCCTCATTCATAAAAATTAATGGGTCAGGCGAACGCCATTCGTTTGGCGCACTGGCGTTGTGCGGCTGCAACACCTTTGCTCGTCGATGGATCGATCGGATTGCTCAGAGAGCCCATCACGTCGAATGAGGCTTCTTCATTGTTACATCAGAAAAAATGAGTTGAGACCGAAGGATAGTTCTCCCGATGGTCCATGCGCGAAAGTCGGCAAATCAACGTATTGTCGGCATGTTCCGGGGGGCACTTGAAGCCCCAAAAATCAAGCCGCCTTGGGGCGTGGATAAGAAACAGGGAAGGTCGGGAGGATTTTAATGCCATCGGTAACGCTCCGGCATGGTGTATTTTTGGCGCCGCTGCATCCGGTAGATGAGAATCCGAATCTGTTGATCCATCGCGACTTGGAATTAATGGAGTGGCTTGATCGCCTCGGCTTCGATGAGGTCTGGATCGGCGAGCATCACTCCGCCGGCTTCGAGACGATCGCCTCCCCGGAGCTTTTCATCGCAACTGCTGTTGGCCGTACGCGCAACATCCGATTTGGAACGGGCGTCATCTCGCTGCCCTACCACAATCCGCTGACGGTCGCGAACCGCGTGATCCAGCTTGATCACCAGTCGCGCGGCCGCGTGATGTTTGGGTTTGGCCCGGGTCTGCTCGTGACCGATGCCTTGATGTTCGGGATCGATCCGAACACAACGCGCGAACGTATGGCGCAGGCGCTGGACGTTATCCTGCGTCTTCTCGACGGCCAGACCGTTACCGAGAAAACGGATTGGTATAATCTCGTCAACGCCCGGGTTCATTTGCTGCCGTATACACAACCGCGTCCGCAGATTGCGGTTGCCAGCGCTGCAACGCCGTCGGGCGGCAAGCTCGCCGGCAGATACAATCTTGCGATGCTTTGCGTTGCCGCGACGGACGCAAGCGTGGTTTCAATGTCCTGGATGTGAATTGGAAGATCGCATGTGACACCGCGCAGGAATTCGGCAACACGATGGATCGCCAGAACCTGAGACTGATGGGGCCCATGCACATCGCCGAAACGCGCGAACAGGCACGCCAGAACGTGCGCTTCGGCCTTGAAAAGTATATCGAATATGCCCGCACTCTCACGCCGGGCCGGTTTGAGATTTCGCAGGGCGCGATCCCGTCGATGTCTTGCTGGATTCGGGGCACATCGTCATCGGCACACCGGACGACGCGATCCGCGTTCTGGAAACGCTTCAGAGCAAGCAGGGCGAGTTCGGCTGCTTTCTGCATCAGGCGCATGACTGGGCCGATTGGGAACAGACAAAGCGATCCTACGAGCTTTACGCACGGTTTGTCGTGCCGCATTTCCAAAAGTCCAACCGCAACCGCAACGCGTCGTATGACGAGATCAAAGCGAACTCGCAGGAACTCGCGGACAAGAGCCGCACAGCCGCGCAGCGCACCTTCGACAAATTCAAGATGGAGGACGCGCAAAAGGGCGGTCTGAAGAAATGGCCGTTCGCATGAGGAGAGGTCAATGAACGCGATCGTGCTTCCGGGTGCCCAAGCCGCGCAGAGTTTCCTCGCCGGCGGGTCCAAGAAATTGTTGATCGGCGGGGATTGGCTGCCGGCGAAATCCGGCAAGACCTTCGCGGCGATCAATCCGGCGACGGAAGAAAATCATCGGTCATGCCGCCGAAGGGGCCCAAGAGGATGTCGATGCCGCCGTTTTGGCCGCGCGAAAGGCGTTCGAGAATCCGAACTGGTCCGGCATCGATCCGCATCAGCGTGGATCGTATCTCTGAAGATCGCAGACCTTGTCGAACGCCACAGCGAGGAACTTGCCTATCTCGAAACGCTGAACAACGGCACGCCGATCAGCCTCACGCGCGGAGCTGGTTGCGGATGTCGCCCGGGTGTTTCGTTACTATGCGGGCTGGCCGACCAAGCTGTATGGCGAGACAAATCCTTCGAGTTCCACCGTTTTCAATTTCACATTGCGCGAGCCTGTCGGCGTGTGCGGGCAGATCATTCCATGGAACGGGCCGCTTTCGATGGCTGCGTGGAAGATCGCGCCGGCTTTGGCGTGTGGGAATACGACGATCCTCAAGCCCGCGGAGCAGACTCCGCTGACGGCGATTCGTCTCGGTGAATTGATTCTCGAAGCTGGGTTGCCACCCGGTGTGGTCAATATCGTGACCGGATTTGGCGAGACGGCCGGTGCTGCGATCGCGTCGCATCCCGGCATCGATAAGGTTGCATTCACAGGATCGACGGAAGTGGGAAAGATGATCCTGCGCGCATCGACCGGAAACCTGAAGCGCGTGACGCTCGAACTCGGCGGCAAATCGCCGAACGTGATTTTTGCGGACGCGGATATCGAGAAGGCGTGACCGCGTCGGTCGGCGCGTTCTGCTTTCTGTCAGGTCAGGTTTGCGTGGCCGGTACGCGCGTTTTCGTCCAGCAGTCCATCTATGAGAAATTCACCGAAGAGCTTACGAAGCGTGCTGCTCAGTTTCCGCTCGGCGATCCTCTTGACGCGCAGACGATGATGGGGCCGCTGGTTTCTCGTGAACAGTTTGATCGCGTGAACGGCTATTTCGATGTCGGGCTGAAAGATGGTGCGCAACTCAAGACCGGCGGTAAGCGAAGAGGCGAAAAGGGCTTCTTCGTCGAACCAACCGTGTTCGGCGACGTGGAAAAACGGAATGCGAATCGCGCAGGAAGAAATCTTCGGCCCCGTCGCCGCCGTGATCCCGTTCAAGGACGAGGATGATGCCATCCTGCAGGCCAACGATACGCAGTATGGGCTTGCAGCCGCTGTCTGGACTCGCGACGTTGCACGCGCCATCGTGTCGGCCGCGCTCTGAAGGCCGGCACGGTGTGGGTGAACACCTATATGCAGGTCGACTCGATCTCGCCGTTTGGCGGCTACAAGCAGTCCGGAATTGGACGCGAACTGGGCGCCCATTCAATCGATTCCTATACGCAGATGAAGTCGATGTATGTCGATCTCTCAACCTGATCTTCCAAGGATAGCAGCGTGACCAGAAGCATGCGTGCTGTGAGAGTGACGCGGCCCGCCACCCGTCCGGAAATCGTATCTGTTCCCGTTCCGGAGCCTGGTCCGGGCCAGGTCCGTATTCGTGTGGCGGGCGCGGGTCTGTGTCACAGCGATCTCCTGGTCATTCACGCCGATCCTTCTTCTTTCCTCTGCCGCTTACGCTCGGCACGAAACAACGGGTTGGGTCGACGCGCTCGGACAAGGCGCAACCGGCGTGAAAGAGGGCGATGCGGTCGCCGTCTATTTTCCGTGGGGCTGCGGACACTGCGCGCGCTGTGCGCACGGCGAAGAGAATATCTGCACCGTTCCCACTATGGGCCCGGGCGCCGGACGCGACGGCGGCATGGCGGAATATCTTCTGGTCGATGACACCCGCCATCTTGTGCCGCTCGGAAAGCTCGATCCGGTGATGGCCGCGCCGCTGATGTGCGCCGGATTAACAACCTATCACGCCATACATGACGCTATCGGCAGCTTGACTGCAGCTGCATCTGTTGTGCTCATCGGTATCGGTGGTCTGGGACATCTGGCAATCCAGATCGCACGCGCGATTTCTCCGGCGCAGATCGTCGCCATCGATATGCAGGAAGCGAAGCTCGCGCACGCGCGCGAACTCGGTGCCCATCATGCCGTCATGAGCGGCGCCGGTGCGGACGAGCGCGTGCGCGCGTTGGTCGGCAGCGCAGGTGCCGCGCTCGTCATCGACATGGTCGGAAACGACTCCACGATGGCTCTGGGTGCGAAAGTTCTGGGCTATGGCGGAACGTTGAAGATCGTGGGCGTCGGTGGGGGGACTTTGCCTGTCACGTTTTTCTCGATGCCACGCGACGCCTCGGTGAACGCGCCGTATGCCGGCACGCTCCGCGATTGCCACGATGTCGTGCGGCTTGCCGCATCGGGGTTAATCGCGCCGCAGATAGAGCGGATCGGCTTCGACGGTGTACTCGACGCTTATGATCGCATGGAGCGTGGACAAATCCGCGGCCGCGCCGTTCTTGTACCGGATATGTGAGGGGATACGCCGATGAACGCCGCCATTCGCGATGAGGACGACTACAATCTCACCGACTCGACGTTCTTCGGGCGCTCCGATCCGGAAGATATCCTGCGCAGGATTCGCAACGAGGATCCGGTTCACTGGACCGTGGGCCGCTACAATCGCGGCTTCTGGAGCGTCACCAAACATCGCGATGGACGTTTCGTCTACGAGAACGACAAGATCTTCAGCAGCGCCCGGTCGGGCCCGATGCTGCCGATCAGCACTGACTATGAAAACCCGGTTGAGGGCGATCTGCCTCGCGCTACAACTCGCAGGTGCGCAGATATCCGCTATGGATGGGCCGCCGCATGCGGTGATGCGGCGTGCGTTCTCGGTACGGTTCATGCAGCCTAGTGTCGTAAAGCTCGAGAACACGATTCGTGCGCTCGCCACAGAATGTTTCAACAAGGTTCTTCCCAAGGGTGAATGCGACTTCGCATTCGATGTCGCCGGCAGCCTTCCGCTGATGCTCATCAGTCACATTATGAATCTTCCGAAGGAGGTCTGGCCGGACATTTATCGCTGGACCTATATGTCCACGTCGCCGGAAGACCCCGAATTCTCCATCGGCACGGCGGAAGAAACGAGCCGCGTCGGCACCGGCAAGATGATGGATTACTGCCTGAAGCTGGCGCTAGAGCGGCGCGAGAACCCCGGAGACGATCTCTTGAGCGATATCGCGCTCACCGAGATCGACGGCAAAAAGCTCGCGGACGTGGTCGTCGCGTTCAATGCTACGGCCTTCATCGCTGCGGGGCACGAAACGACGCGCAACGCGCTCTGTGGCGCGCTCGCAGAACTGATTCGCAATCCCGCAGAACTGGAAAAGCTACGTGCGTTGCGCGGCAATCCGGCTGCCCTGAAGCTTGCCGTGGAAGAGGCTGTTCGCTGGACAGCACCGCTTACCATCAGTTGCGAACGGCGACGCAGGACACCGAAATCGGCGGAAAGAATATTCGAGAGGGCGACTGGGTTGTGGTCTGGAACAATGCCGCGAACCGGACGAGGAGGTATTCAAGGATTCCTATCGTTTCGACATCGCGCGCAGTCCCAATCCGCATCTTGGCTTCGCCTATGGACCGCATTTCTGCCTGGGCGCCAATCTCGCGCGGCTCGAACTTCGCATCATGTTCGAAATCCTGCTGGAGCACATGCAAGATATCGAACTCGTCGCGGAGCCGGAATTCACGTCATCCATGATTCTGCGCGGCAATCAAGCACATGCCGCTCAGGTTCAAGCCGACCGTGCCAATCGCAAGCTGACCGCCGCGCGCGATACGTCGATCCTTTGCAACAAGTCGTCGGCGAAGACTACGTCGGCGAAACACAAACGCAGGTTTAACAGCGCTGCATTGTGTTCTTCGTCCGTCGATGTGGCGGTCGCGTCAGCAACAAAGAGCACTTTGTAGTCCAGCATGCTCGCGCTGCGCGCCGTCGATTCACAGCAGGCGTTGGTGTAGGTGCCCGTGACTATGACGGTTTCCATACCGGCGTTTTTCAGCTGCGCGCCAAGATCGGATGAATTGAGTTCGAACGCGCTCGCGCGATGCTTGTTCAAGATTGGATCGGTCGCGCGGCAATCCAGCTTGCCGTAAACGTCGTGCTCGAAACGGCCGGGACGCAGTACATCGGAGCCCAACGCTACCCATTCATTTTCAGGCGATTTCTGCCAGTCCGGAACGGCGAACGGCACTTCGTCCGAGAATGTATGACGGATCCAGAAGACAGTTCCGCCACTGTCTCGGACGGCTGTCGCAATGCGGTTGATGTTGGGCACAATATCGCGCGCATGCGGATTGCCCATTGGCTGGTCTTCGTGGAGGAACAAGTTCTGCATGTCGATCACCAGCAGCGCCGTCGTCGCGAGATCGAATGTTGGAAAGTGATTAAGCGATTTGCCGCGCTTAGCTTAGCCGTCCAGTCGGGGATGTGCGTCCGATGCATAAGCCTTCTCCGTTCAGGATCGCGCAGGCAGGTTCAGGATGATGTCGTCCGGCGTGATGTGGGCATAGGGGGAGTTGCTCTGCCTTTCGTCCGCGGCGAGCGCAGACGCGAACTCACGCCACACCGCTTTCCAGTTTTCCGGCAAGTTGGATACCTTGCCGGGCGCCACTTCCAGCGCCGATCCGCTTAACGAAATCGCGGCAACAACTCGCCCTTCATTGTCGCGGAGCGGCATCGAAAAGGATGGCGCTTCGCCAGAAGCTCCTGCTGCAGCAATGTAATAGCCCGCGTTACGCGCCGATTGAACCTCACGTCGCAAAGTAGGTCGTTCGATATCGAGGCTCTGGTCGGGATGATGTTTCTCAGCAAATCGCCGGTATTGCTCGATCTCGCGATCCGTTAAGAAAGCGAATATGCCGCGCATCGCGCCGCTGGTGTGGAGCAGGGCGACCTCTCCCAACCGGTCGCGGTGATAAACATCGTTCTGACCGTATATAACGCGCGCGCGCAAACCGTACCAGCCGAGCCGGATGCAGATCGACGCCGTTCCTCCACTCAATTCTGCGAGGCGCGCAAGATACATCTCGGACAGGCTGGACAAAGGAAACCGCTTTAGCAGCGTCCACAGAAGGAGTTGCGGGACAATGCCGGCCTCGTATCCCAAAGAACCTTGCGCGTGCTGCACATACTGGGCGTCTTCCAGGGTGCTGAGCGCGCGATACACAGTGGTGGACGGCAGCGCCGTGCGCCGGCTGATTTCGGCGTGGCTTAGAGCCTCTTCCGACGAGCAGACGAGGCGCAGCGTCTGAAGCACATGCAGTGCAGAGGAGTTGACGGGTGGCCGCATCAGCGAGCGCCCTGCGACGTATCATTGAGGAAGAAGGTGAATGCCGCCGGATAAAGGCGGGTGCGCTCGTTCAATTCCGCCACGATTCGCTGAAGCTGCGGCAACAATCGCGTCGCCGCGTCGCCGAACCGGTCCTGCGGGCCGCCGACGGCAACGGCGCCCTGAACGCGGCCGTGAGAATCCCAAAACGGAAAGGCCACCGACACCATGCGTGGCTGGGCCGCGCGCTGATATCGCGAATAGCCCTGTTCACGAATCTGGCGGATCGAATCCCGGAGATCGTCTGCGGAAATCTCTTCGTTCGCCGAGATCTTCATCGGGCTTTTGCGCGCGATGTAGTCCTCGATTTCCGCATCGGGAAGAAAAGCGAGAACCGCGCGCGACGACGCAACGCTGTGCAGGGGACGATAGTCGCCGATCTGGTTGCGCCATGTTCCCAATTTGTGGGTCTCAACGCCGTCGATGAATACGACATTGTCGCCACGCCGCACGCTCAGCGACACTGTCTCTCCGGTGAGTTTGTAGATTTCCTGCATCGTTGGTGCGCAGAGGCCGCGCAGATCCGGCTCGCGCGTGGTTGCGTTCTGAAGTTCCAGAATGCGCAGCCCCAATTCGTAACGGGTGCCGCCCGCGTCGCGGATCAGAAATCCCTGATCGGTCAGCGTGGTCACGGCGCGATGAACCATGTTCTTCGTCATCCCCAGCGCTTCGCTGAGTTCGGTTACGCCGCAGCTGCCGTCCAACTTGGACACGAACGCCGACAAGACCGCGAGAACGCGGGTCGTCGCCTTGTTCTGGTCTTTGACTGCAGGTTCCCGGGCCATGTCGCTTTCCTGCGCCCATCGGAGGCGTCAGGCAATATCGGAAAACAGCGGGCTGAATTGGAAAGCGGAATGTAGTCCATTTTTTGAACAACCAGGCATAAAATGAATAAACTATATTTTTCAATGTATTAGGTAAAAATCTCTCGGTTTGGACAAGGATTTACATTCGTTCTGTAATATGGAATACATTGCGTATAATAGAACTTGACGATTGGGAGAGCAGCGCAATGCACCAGGCCGATCTTGTCGAATTGCACCTGGACTCTATCGGCGATGCGCTTGCGGCGATCGCGCGCGGCGAATGCGTGGTTGTGATGGACGATCGCAACCGCGAGAACGAAGGCGATCTGGTGATGGCGGCAGAATTCGCCACACCCGCGTCGCTTGCTTTTATCATTCGTCATACGACCGGCATCGTCTGTGTTGGCCTAGAAGGCGCGCGCGTCGATGCGCTTGAACTCCCGCCGATGGTCGCGTCCAATTCTGACCGTCATCAGACCGCATTTACCGTGTCCGTCGATTATCGTCACGGCACAACGACAGGCGTGTCTGCAGCCGACCGCACAAAGACCATCCGCGCGCTGGTCGATGTGAAGGCGACGCCTGATGATTTCATGCGCCCTGGACATGTCTTTCCGCTACGCGCGCGCCCGGCTGGTGTTTTGGAGCGCGCAGGACACACCGAAGCCGCCGTCGATCTCGCGCGGCTTGCCGGTTGCTACCCAGCCGGCGTGATCTGCGAAGTCACGAATGACGATGGCACGATGGCGCGGCTGCCGGAGCTTCTGGTCTTCGCGCGCAAGCACGGGCTGAAGATCATCACCATCGCCGATCTCATCCGCTATCGCCGGTCACACGAACAAAATAACGCCGTGGCCGTGTCGGTTGCGCGCTCTGCCGGTGTCTGAAAACACAGCCTCGCAGAACGAGGCGTTGGGAGGACTATCATGCTGATGACAGCCTTGCCGGATCGCGTAAGCGTCGGCGGCGCCACACTGGAAGTTTTGCGTAAGGGTAAGGGGCAGCCGCTGCTTTTCCTGCATCCCGGTCATGGCATCGATCCGTCGGACGCGTTTCTGGAGTCCCTGGCGAGCAAATATCGCGTCATTGCGCCGGCACATCCCGGATTCGGGTCATCCGATCTGCCCGCGGGGATTACGACCGTCGACGATCTCGCATATTTCTATCTCGATTTCCTCGAGCAGGAAGATCTGCGCGACGCGGTTCTCGTCGGTGCATCCTTTGGCGGCTGGCTGGCCGCGGAGCTCGCGATCAAGGGGACAGGGCGTTTTTCCAAACTCGTTCTACTTAATCCGGTCGGTGCGAAGTTCGGCGACCGGGAGCATCGCGAGATCAAGGAAATCCTGAACACACCGATCGATGATCTTGCGGCGACGCTTTTCAGCGACCCGCAGACGGGCGTAAAAAAATTCGGCGATCTCGACTTTCCCTCCATGCAGGAAGCGGAGGTCACGCGGTTTGCACGCAATCGCGAATCCTTCCTGATGTTCGGCTGGGCGCACGCGCTGTTCAATCCCAAGCTCGCGTCGCGTCTGCATCGTATCCAGATGCCGTCGTTGATCGTTTGGGGCGAAGACGACCGCGTGGTGCCGCCGGACTATGGCCGCGCCTATGCGAAGGCGATTCGGGTGCGGAGTTCGTGAACGTCCGGCACGCCGGACACTATGGCTACATGGAGCAACCGTCTGCCTATGCGGAAGCGGCTCTGAAATTTCTGGCGCGCTAAAGGAGGATTCAATGGAAATCTGGCAGTTCTGCGAACAGTCCATGCATCCGGCCTGGAGCAGCATCCAAGGACCGACGAAGGTCACGATCCCCAACGAGTTCTGCGATCCCGTAGTCGCGAACGAACTCTACAATCGCTATCTCGATGAGTGGATGTTGGGTGACGAGCTCGGCTACAACATTTTTGTCAACGAGCACCACGCGTCGGCGAACTGCATGTCGGTTTCGTGCACACTGACGCTGTCGATCCTCGCGCGGCAGACACAGAAAGCACGCTTACTTTCGCTCGGTGTCCCAATTGCCAACCGCACCGATCCCTATCGCGTGGCCGAAGAGCTTGCGATGATCGATGTCATCTCGAAGGGCCGGCTTGAGGTCGGTCTGGTGAAGGCGTCGCCGTTCGAGTTGTCGATGTCCAATCAGAGTCCTGCGCGGATCATGGATCGCTACTGGGAAGCACACGATCTGATCGTGAAGGCGTTCACCAGCCGCGAGCCGTTCAGCTGGGAAGGCGAATTTTATCAATACCGCAACGTGAATCTGTGGCCGCGTCCCTATCAGCAGCCCATGCCGCCGATGTGGATCACGGCGTCGAGCGCCGCCAACGGCCGCAAGATCGCACAGCTCGGCTATGTCTGCGCCACGTTCTTTAATGGCAAGGGCACGAAGGTGCTGTTCGATGCCTATCGCGAGGAATATTTGAAAACACACGGCCACGTCGCGCCGCCCACGCGCCTCGCCTATCTCGGCATGATGGTGACAGGACACAATGAGGCTGAGGTCGCAGAGCGCGTCGCCAAGATGCAGGTCTATCTCGACGTTCAGCCACGTACGCCGAAAGAGTGGACCAATCCGCCAGGCTACGAAATCGATTGAAGGCAACGTCAAGGCGTTGCAGGCGGGCAAGAAAGGCGGACGCCTGAACTTCGGGCTGCCACCAAACCCGACGATGGAGCAGATGATCGACGGCGGCATATTCTTCGCCGGTACGCCGGACCAGATTTATAATCAGATCAAGAAGTTTAGCGACAGCGTCGGCGGTCTCGACCACCTGCTGGTGCTTTCTCAGGCAGGCGATCTGTCCCATGCCGAAACCGTCGACAGCCTCACACTCTTCGCGAAGGAAGTGATGCCGCGTCTGAAAGCATTGAAGAGCAATCACGAAGTCACGCCGATGGCGGCAGAGTAGGGCTACCATAGCGATCGCGCTATAAGAGCGCATGGCATCGACCGTTCAAACCGTTCTGGGTCCGATCAAGCTCGAAGAGCTTGGCCGGACCCTGATGCATGAGCATCTGTTCGCATCGTTTCCCGGTGTTGAGTTCGATTCACTTTATCCCTTCGACAGACCTGCTTTCATCGCGCGGGCCGTGTCGCGGTTGCGTGACTTGAAGGCATATGGGGTCAAGACCTTCGTCGATCCCTGCCCGATCGAGCTTGGCCGCGACGTTGAGTTGTTCGCGGAGGTTTCGGAAAAGGCAGAGATCAACATTATCTGCACGACCGGGTTTTATTTCGAAGCTTGGGGTTTGCCGGTTTATTGGAAAATGCGCACGGCGGAAGAGATCGCAGAACTCTATATCCGCGAGATCGAGCAGGGTTGCGGCGCAACACGAATCCGCGCCGGCGCGATAAAATGCGCGACCGACGCCCGCATGACGGCGCAGGAAGAGAAATTCCTCGCAGCTGCCTGTATTGCACAACGTGCAACTCGCGTTCCGATTATTACCCATACGCAGGACGGCATCGGCGGGCCCGAACAACAGGCCGTGTTCGCACATGGCGCCGTGGAGGCGCATCGCTGCCTGATCGGTCATTGTTGCGGCAATCCGGACCCGGCCTACCATCGCCAAGTTGCGCAAGGCGGCTCCTATGTAGGCTTCGATCGCGTCGGAAAATCGCAATTCCAATCCGACGACGTACGCGCGGACAATCTTGTGCATCTGTTCCGCGCCGGTTTCGCGTCGCAAATCATGATCAGCCAGGATGCTTATTGCGAGATGCTGGGCCGCTACCACCCTGTTCGGCAATTGCCGAAGGAAGAAATCCGGCGCGTCATGGAGGCAAAGGAGAAAGGACTTTGGCCGCAGCCTTATACCTATCTCTTCACCGATTTCCTGCCACGGCTGCGCTTGCGCGGCCTGAGCGATGTGGAAATCTTACAAATGTTGGACGAAAATCCGCGTCGCTTTTTCGCCGGCGAGCCGTTGCCCGCGCATTAAAGCGCGTGGCTCAACGCAGTCTTCGACGCCGCCACCAGCCAGTCGCGGAAGACGATAATATCGCGATTGTCTCGCCGTTCGCGTGGATAGATCAGGTAATAGCCGAAATCGCGTTTCAGCGTCAAATCGAAAGGATGAAAAAGCTGCCCGCTGCTCAATTCGTTGCGCAGATACACACGTTGCCCCATCGCAAGGCCCAAACCGGCAATAGCGGCCTGATAGGTCACGCTAAGCTCGTCGAAATGAAGATTGTCATGCGGCGACAAATCGTGCGCTCCCGCGAGCGCCAACCAGTCGGGCCAGTCTGTATGGCGCAACTCCGGATGCAGAAGCGTCAGATCTTTAAGCACCTCGACGGGATAGGGTCGATCGCTCGGCGAAAGAATGTTGGGGCTGCAAACCGGAGAAACCTCATCGTGAAATAGCAAAGCGCTGTCCAGGTCTTTCCAGTGACCGCGTCCATAACGGATGCGCACGTCGAATGTCTCGTCTTCGAGATCGGCCTTGTCGGTCGCGGATATCAGGCGAACTTTTACGTCGGGATGATGCAATTGAAAATTCGGCAGCATCGGGATCAGGAAGTTCATCAGGAAACTGGTATAGGCGCGGACAGTCAGGACCTTCTGTGTCTGGATGCCAACGAACTTGTCGGTCTCGTCCGCCAGCCGCGTGAAGATTTCCGTCAGCGCATGCGCGAATGCCTTGCTGTTGTCGGTAAGCGTGAGGCCGTGACCTGTGCGCTCGAAGAGAGGTGTTCCCATGTAGTTCTCGAGCGCCTTGATCGAGCGGCTGATCGCGCCCTGCGTTACGCACAACTCGTCCGCGGCGTTGGTGAAGCTCATGTGACGTGCCGCGGCTTCGAATGCTCGCAACGGATTGAGCGGGGGCACACGGCGGCTTCGGCGAATATGAGGCTTGTTCATTTTGACATTAAGAAAAATGGTTTGTGGACGCCAAATGGCCTTACCAGTATCGGTTCGGCTTGGTGGCGACAACCCATTGTATTGTATAGGTGATTTGTTGCTGCGACGCAAACGGTTGTGGGTGGGGAATCTGCCGCGCGACACAGCCTGGTGTCTTATAATCGCGTTACGGCCAAGGGGAGTGAAACGTGAATTTCGACTTTTCCGATGAAGTCAAAATGATGCGCGACGAGGCGCGGCGGTTTCTTGTCGACCGCTGCCCGTCGAAGGTCGTCCGACGCGCTCTCGATGGAGAGATGAGTTTCGATCGCGACCTGTGGACGTCGATCGGAGAAATGGATGGACCGGCGCCGCGATCCCCGAAGAATTCGGCGGTGCCGGCATCGGCTACGAGGCGCTCTGCCTGATAGCGGGTGAGCTGGGTGCATCGCTGGCGCCCGTGCCGTTCTCGTCCAGCATCTATCTTGCGTCGGAAGCCATCCTCCTGGCGGGGGACGATACACAGAAGCGTACGTTGCTTCCGGCGCTCGCGTCGGGACAATCGATCTGGACATTCGCGCTGGCGGAAGGACCGGGCAATCCGTCAGCGCAAGCGATCAGCACTGAGTATCGCGGCGGCAAGCTGTCAGGAAGGAAGATCGCAGCGCCCGATGCTGGCATCGCCGATTTCAGTGTCGTCATCGCGAAGGATCAAGGCGGCGAGGTTGGGCTCTATGCTGTGGCTCTGGGTGAGAGCAGCGTCGTGCGCGACACGGCCAAGACGGTGGATCCCACGCGCAATTACGCGAGCCTGACGTTTCGCGACACACCGGCAACGCCCCTGCTTGCGAACGGCAAGGGATGGGCTCTCGTGGAGCATGTGCTGAATCGTGCTGCGATTTTTGTGGCGTTTGAGCAAGTCGGGGGCGCAGAAACTTGTTTGCAGGTGGCCAAAACCTACGCCATGGAACGGTATGCGTTCGGCCGTCCTATCGCGACCTTCCAAGCGATCAAGCACCGGCTCGCGGATATGTACGTCGCGCTGGAGCTTGCGCGGGCGCATGCTTATTACGGTGCCTGGGCGATCTCGCACAACGCACTGGAACTCGCAACGGCCGCGCCAGCTGCACGTGTTGCCGCGACCGACGCGTATCATTTGTGCGCCAAGGAGAATATTCAAATTCACGGGGGCATGGGCTTCACCTGGGAGATGGACTGTCATCTCTATTACCGCCGCGCGAAAATGTTATCGCTTCTTCTGGGAGTGCGCCGTATTGGCGCAATCGTCTGATCGACGAACTCGAACACACCGAACTCGCGGCGGCGGAATAGACGATGGATTTCGACGACACGCCCGAAGAAGCCGCGTTCCGCGCCGAGGCGCGCACCTTTCTGGAGGCGAATTGCCGAGCGCAAGACGCGTGCAACGCGCGCCTATCAGAGTCTCGAGCTTGACGATGCAGCGGTGAAGAAAGCGCAAGCGTGGCAGGCCAAGAAAGCGGACGCCCGATTTGCAGGCATCACCTGGCCGGTGCGCTACGGCGGCCGCGGGGGCACGCCGCTGCAGCAAATCATCTACAATCAGGAAGAAGAGAACTACGTCGTCCCACGCGGCGTGTTCAACCAGGGCGTCGGCCTCGTCATTCCCACGATGATGACCTATGCCACTGCAGAGACGCTCGAACGCTACGCGCGCCCGGCGCTGCGAGGCGATGAAATCTGGTGCCAGCTTTTTTCCGAGCCGACGGCCGGTTCCGATCTAGCAGGCCTGCGCACAGCGCGCGGAACGCGACGGCGACGACTGGATCATCAACGGCCGCAAGATCTGGAATTCCAATGCGCATTTTGCGGATTATGCCATTCTCGTCGCACGCAGCGATCCGACCGTCGCCAAACATGCTGGACTGACATTCTTCTATCTTGATATGAAAACGCCCGGCATCGAAGTCCGGCGGATCAAGCAAATCTCCGGCGTCTCGAATTTCACCGAGGTGTATCTCGATAACGTTCGCATTCCCGATGACCAGCGCCTAGGAAAAGTGGGCGAGGGCTGGAAAGTCGCAGTCACGACTTTGGCCAACGAGCGCTATACCATCGGAGAATCCGAAGGCCCTGACTTCGAAGACATCTTTGCCTTCGCACGTTCCTATGATTGGGATGGCAGACCTGCCCTCACCAGCGACAGCGTGCGCGAGCGTCTGGCGGATTGGTACATCAAGCGTCAGGGGCTGAAATACATCCGCTTCCGAGCGTTGACGGCGCTATCGCGCGGGCAGAACCCGGGACCGGAATCCTCGATCGGAAAACTCATCAGCGCGCCCAAGCTTCAGGACATAGCCTCCTATGGCATGGATATGCTGGGAATGACCGGCGGCGTGATGGACGAGACGGCGCCGATGAACGCGTGGTTCCAGAATGCGCTTCTCTACGCGCCGGGAAAACGTATCGCCGGCGGCACCGACGAGATTATGCGCAACATTATCGCCGAGCGCGTGCTTGGCCTTCCCAGCGATGTCCGTGCCGACAAAGACATTCCCTTCAACCAGATCCCGACGGAAGCCGCTGATACAAAGAATGCCTTGGCGCAAACATCATCGTTCGATTTACAGCCGCGCCGATCTATCGCGGCTCATCGAGCCTGAGACGATTGCCATCGTCGGACTGTCGAGCAATGCGGCTTCTTTTGGCGCGCGCACTGTGCGCAATCTCGCGCATCGCTCGCAAGGCAGAGTCTTCGGAGTCAATCCGCGCGGCGGCGAACTGCACGGTGTGGCCTGCTATCGCACCATCGCCGAACTTCCCGAGAAGATCGATTGTGCGATTCTTGCTCTACCGCTCGAGAGTGTCAAAGCAGCCGTCGAGCAGTGTGCGAAAGCGGGCGTTGGGGCCTGCATCATCTACGCCTCAGGTTTTTCGGAGACTGGGCACGAGGATCGGATTCGAGAACAACAAAGGCTCGCGGAAATCGGCCGCTCCGCGAACATGCGCATTGTCGGTCCCAATTGCATCGGTATCGTCAACAATCTGCGCCATATGGGTCTTCTGTTCGTCGCCACCTATGCGGCCTTGCCGTGGCGTCCCGGCCCTGTAGGGCTTGTTTCGCAATCGGGTGGTCTCGGCCATGCGCTCACGCAGGTAGCCGAGCGCGGTGGCAGCTTCAGTCATTTTTTTTCGGCCGGAAACTCCTGTGATGTCGATGTCTGCGACTACATCTCCTATCTCGCCGAAATTCCGGAATGCCGCATCATCACCTGCATCGCCGAAGGATTGAAGGACGGCGAACGCTTGCTCGAAGCCGGTGAAAAGGCGATGTCTGCGGACAAGCCCATTGTGATGTACAAGATTGCGACCGGCGACGCGGGCGCGAAAGCAGCAATGTCGCACACAGGCACGCTCGCGGGATCGAACCGCCGCCTATCAAGCTGCTTATCGCCGGGCAGGCATCATCTCCGTGGAGAGCATGGAAGATGTCTATGAGACGGCGAGTTTCCTGGCCAAAGCGGGCCGTCCGAAGGCGCGCGGCATTGCCGCGATGGCGGCGTCCGGCGGCGGGTGCGTGATCACACTCGACAAGGCGGAAAAACATCGCGTGGCGATGCCGCCGCCCGCGCCCAAAACACGCGCCATTCTCGAAGCCAACATTCCGGAGTTCGGATCACCGAACAATCCGTGCGATATCACCGCGCAGGTTGCTGCCAATCCGCAATCCTATCGCGTCTGCGCCGAGGCGATGCTGAACGATGCGGCCTATGCGGCGCTCGTGGTGATGGCGCCGTCGATTACACAAAACACCGCCGCACAGGTTCCCATGTTTTCCGCGCTGGCGAAGAACGCGGGCAAGCCTGTGTGTATTTCTTGGCTGTCGGAATGGCTGCAAGGGGCCGGGCTCCGATTTGTACGAAGCCGATCCGCACACGGCTCTGTTCCACACGACAGAGCGATGTTTTCAGGCTCTGGCCGGTTGGCAATGGCGTGAGCGGAGGCTGAACGAGGCCGGCTATGTCATCAGAACCGCTTCGGCGAACACGCAGGCAGAATCGGCGCGTGCGACGCTCCGCAACGCGGCAAAAAAAATCACCGAGCGCGAAGGCAAGGATATTCTTTCCGCCTATGGCGTGCCGGTGGCGCGCGATGTCGTCGTCCAGAATGCGGACGATGCAGTTCGCGCCGCGAAGGATGTTGGCTTTCCTATCGTTCTGAAAGTGGAATCTCCGGATATTGCGCACAAGACCGAGGCTGGCGTCGTGCGCCTGAATATCGGTAACGAGGATGAGGTTTCGCGCGGCATACGACGCTGTCGTGCAGGCTGCGGCGAAAGTGGTGCCCAAACCGGAGATCCGCGGCGTTCTCGTCCCAACCGATGATCCCGCCGGGTATCGAAATCGTGATCGGCACGCAATGCGATCCGACATTCGGGCCGATGATCGTGGTCGGCATGGGTGGCGTTCTGGTCGAGATCCTGCGCGACAGCACGGCAGAACTCGCGCCGGTCGGAAAGCCGCTGGCGCACGCGATGCTAAAACGTCTCAAAGGTCATCGTTTGCTCGAAGGTTATCGCGGAAGCGCGGCCGTGGATATCGACGCTCTCGCCAACATCATCGTGCAGGTCTCGCGGCTTGCAGCCGATCTTGCAGACGAAATAGTAGAGATCGACGTCAACACCGCTCATCTGCGCAGGCGCGCGTATCGTTGCTGTGGATGCGCTGATCGTGCGTCAAAATTCAAAAGATTGAGGAGAGTTCAGATGGCGAAATGGCTGAAGTCCCAGGAAAATATCATCTTCGAAGTCCGCGATCGGATCGCCTGGATTACACTGAACCGTCCACAAGCGCAATGCGCTCTCGCCGGAACTCATCAAAGAACTTGCACGATGCGATGCTGGAGGCGGACGACCTTAACAGTGTGCATGTCATTGTGCTCAGCGGCGCGGGCAAGGATTTCTGCTCCGGCTACGATCTGGCCTACGGCAGCGATCCGAAGAACCAGACCGACCCTGAAGGCATCTATCGCACGCGTATAGGCAGCTTCGACGATGACGCCTGGACGATGACGCGAAAAATGCATCAGATGCTTGTCGTTCAGGACATCCACAAGCCAGTGATCGCGAAGGTACACGGTCGCGCTTTGGCCGGTGGATCGGAGTTGGCGCTGCTCTGCGACATCATCATCGCCGCCGACGACGCGAAGATCGGTCACCCGGGCACGCGCGGCCTCGGCTCGCCGCCGTTGAACATGTGGTTCTATCATGTGGGCCCGCAATGGGCGAAACGGCTCCTGCTGACGGGTGACAGCATCAGCGGCCGTGACGCAGCGCGTATCGGCCTCGTGTTGGATAGCGTTCCGGCGGACGAACTCGATGCCGAGGTGGAGAAGCTCGCGAAGCATATCGCCCAGAACGACCCCGACATGCTGGCGGCGCAAAAGCGCATCGTGAATATCGCGATGGAGATGGCGGGTGCCCGCAACCTTCAGAAAATTGCCACCGAGATGGACGCACGTGCGCATCTTTCCAAACAGTCGCTCCGCACCAACTTCAAGGCCGACGCCGCGAAGCACGGCGTCAAGGTGGCCTATCAGAACCGCGATGCGAAGTTCGGCGACGGCATGGTGAAGATCAGGGCAAAGTGATCTCGTCCGGAAGATTTTCTCGGACGAGTGTGCTTGTCGCGCTTACGCTGGTCTATGCGGCCAACCAGATCGACCGGCAGCTTCTGGGCATACTGCTGGAGCCTATCCGGCATGAATTTCGTCTCACGGATTCTCAATTGGGGTTGCTCTCCGGGCTGGCTTTTGGCGTTTTCTACGCGACATTGGGCGTTCCTTTCGCGCTTCTTGCCGACCGCTCCAACCGGCGCAATCTGGTCTCCATCGCCATAGCACTCTGGAGTGTTGCGACAGGGTTGTGCGGACTCGCGGCCAATTTCGGGCAGCTGCTTTTTTGCCGCGCGGCTGTTGGTGTTGGCGAATCCGGAAGTCTTCCGACATCGCACTCCATGATCGCCGATCTCTACGGGCGCGAGGATCGTGCGACCGCGATGGGGGTTCTCTCGATCGGTGCAAATCTCGGTGTGATGGCGGCCTTCGCGGGTGGTGGATTGATCGCCGCGATGTGGGGTTGGCGAGCCGCATTTCTGATCTTCAGCGGCGTTGGTGTTCCGCTCGCACTTTTTGTGCGCTTTGGGATAGCCGAACCTGTACGAACGCACAGGCCTTCGACGCTTTCGCCCGGTTCCTCTCTGGTTGCGGCGCTACGCCATGTCGCGAAGACGCCCGCTCTCAGGCGGTTGATGACGGCAGCACCAATCGGCGCATTGGGTATCTTACGCATTTCTGGCATGGTTTCCGGCTTACTTGATCCGTACATTCGCGGCACTACGGCGACGGTCGGTCCGGCGCTTTCTATCGTCATCGGTGTCGGCGGGTGTCTGGGTACGGTTGTTGGCGGCATTGCAGCGGATCGTCTCGGACGCCACGACACGCGCTGGCATGTTTGGATCAGCGCAATTGCGTTGCCGCTGGCGGCGATCGCCTTTTGTGCGACTTTGCTGGCAAACAGCTACGCCGTTGCATTGGCGCTGTTTCTCATTCCGGCGTTTCTCGGCATCGTCTATTCCGGTCCCAATTTCGCGCTCGTCCAGGGTTTGTTTCCGCCGCAGATGCGTGCGCTCGGTGCCGCGCTCTATCTCTTCGCGGTCAATCTCGTTGGATTGAGCCTCGGACCGTTTATGGTCGGCGTGATCAGCGACGCGCTCAAACCCGATTTCGGGAATGCGTCTTTGCGCTGGGCGTTGATCGCGATGAGCGTGTTCTGGGTGATCGGCGGGGCGCTGTATGTGCACACGGCGCGGACGCTTGAGCACGATCTCGTAGCGCAAGCCTAGCCAGGAATAATAAGAACCTTCGACGCCTGCCGCGAATGGCAGAGTGCGAGTGCCTGTGCCGCGTCTTCAAGCGGAATGCGGTGGGTGTATGATTGGCGCGAACGATTCAGGCTCTTTTCCCATCGCATTGAGCACGGTCGTCCAAGCGGATTTCGGCGTTCGTGATACGCCCCGAATCTGAAGCCTGTTGCGCACCCACGCGCAGCACATTGAAGCTTGCATTTCCGTCCGGCATTCCGGCCAACGCGAGAATGCCCCACGGCTTGAGAACGGACAGTGCCTGATCGACGACTGTCGGGGCTCCTGCGGCTTCGATGGCGATGTCAAAGCCGTCGCCGGCAATTTCGCTCAGGCGCTGGGTGGCGCTTTCGTCGGCCATGTCGATCAGGCGGGTGAAGCCGATCTGGCGCAGAGTGGCCAGTCTCGCCTCATCGCGCATCCCACAACAGCAACATCCGCTGCACCCATCTGACGCGCGAGGATCGCAGCGCCCTGCCCGATGGGGACCTGGCCCGAAGACGATTACGCGCTTGCCGGCAGCCATATCCGCGGTCGCTAATGCATGGGCGGCAGTCGTCAGCGGTTCAACGAGCGCTCCCAGTTCCGGTGGCACATTTGCTGGCAGGGGATAACAATAAGCGGCAGGGCGCGAGCATGAAGCGCGCACATCCACCGTCGCGGATCAGCCCGATGGCCTGCCGGTTGCGGCAGTCATCAGGAATGCAGGCGAGGCAAGACGTGCAGGCACCGCACGCTAACAGCGGGATTGACGGCTACGGTATCGCCTTCCTTGAGCGAACCCACGTTATCGCCGGTTCTCACGATGCGCCCGGCCGTCTCATGACCAATCGTCACGGCAAAGCGTTGCCCATGAACGACTGATACATCGGCGCCCATTCGTCGATGTGCAGGTCTGTGCCGCACAATCCTGTCGCTGCGACTTCAATCAGCACCTCGCCACGTTTGGGGGCGCGAGGCTCCGAAATATCGTGCAGTTCTATGCCCGGCGCGGGATGTGTCTTGCGGAAGGCGAGCATGGTCAGGTCTTGTGCGAAATGTGACGCGTATAGGTGTAGCATTCGAGTCCCTCGACACCACCTTCGCGGCCGTAGCCGCTGTCCTTCGCGCCGCCGAACGGCGCCTCGGCGAAGGACGCCCGGTAATGGTTGATCGAAAGCGTGCCGCATTCCATGCCGTCCATAAGCGCGGAAACATTGCGCGCGGAGTCGGTGAACGCATAGGCCGAAAGCGCGAACGGCGTGTCGTTCGCCTTTGCGATGGCTTCGTCGAGTGTCTTTACGCGGTTGACGATGGCCACAGGACCGAACGGCTCCTCGTGCATAAGCCGCGCATCGTCGGGCACATCGGCCATGATCGTCATGGGATAGAAATAGCCGCGGTTGCCGTGGCGCTTCCCGCCGGGACATCAGTACCGCGCCGCGCTTCACGCCGTCTTCGACCAGCGACGCAATCGCGTCGAGCCTTCGCGGATTTGCGAGCGGTCCCATTTCCGTTTTCGGGTCAAGCACATTGCCCAGCACAATCTGTTGCGCGCCTTTTGCGAACGGCATTCACGAAGGGCTCGAAGAGTTTTTCCTGCACGAAGAACCGTGTGGGCGACACGCACACCTGCCCAGAATTGCGAGATTTGCCGATGACGGGACTGCGCCGCGATGGCTTGCGGATCGGCATCGTCGCAGATGATTACCGGCGAGCTTCCGCCGAGCTCCATAATCGCAGGCTTCATGTGTTGGCCCGCGAGCGAGGCTAGATGCTTTCCGACGGGGAACAGAGCCGGTGAACGTGATCAGGCGCACGCCGGGCTTTGGAATCAGATGCGCGGAAATCTCCGCCGGATTGCCGAACACGAGATTGACCGCGCCTTTCGGAACACCGGCATCATGGAACGCGCGCACCAGATGCATTGCACCGGAAGGCGTTTCTTCCGCACCTTTGAGAACGATGGAGCATCCGGCCGCCAGCGCGCCGGCTACTTTTCGCGTCGGTGACGCAATCGGATAATTCCACGGTGTGAATGCGGCAACGACGCCAAGCGGTTCGCGCAGTACGCTATGGCGCAAGCCCGGTTCGGCGGGGACGATCCGGCCGTAAAGTCTGCGGCCCTCGCTCGCATCCCATTCGATGCGCTCTGCCGCGACAATGACTTCGGCGCGTCCTTGCGCAATCGGCTTGCCCTGATCCAGCGCAATGGAATGTGCGATCTCTTCCGCGCGGGCTCGCAAAAGTCGTGCCGCGTCGAGCATGATATTCTCGCGCCGAATCGGCGGCACGCGACGCCATTCCGCGAAGCCGCGTTCCGCCGCCGCGAGCGCTTCGTCGAGATCGGCGATGCTGGCATGCGGCAGTTCACCCAATGCCCGTTCGTCGGACGGATTGAGGATCGGACTTGTGTGGGCGCTGCCGCGCCACACGCCATTGATCAGCAATTCTATCTTCGGATAGGTGCTCACGGCGCTGCTTTTCGTCCCTGCCGCCTAGCCTAGCATGTTCTGACGGTCTGCCAGCGCGTAGGGGCTGTTCTTCCCGCCCGCGAGCCATTTTTTTTATTGCCGGGATGAAAGATACTCATACGGTGGCGCTATCCTTGCTCCGATGCAAAATTCGGTCGTACAAACGGACGTTCCGATGAGCCATGACATAGAACAGCAGTTGAAGCGTGCGATGCGCGGCCTCGCACAATCGGTGGTCTTGATCACCACGGCTCAGGGCGGGGAGCGGCACGCCATGGCCGCGACCGCGGTTTGTCCCGTCAGTATGGATCCGCCATCGATGCTCTTTTGCATCAACCGGACGGCATCGGCGCACGCCATCCTCAGCAAAGGCGCTGCCTTCTGCATCAATCTGCTGTCGGAACGGCATGAGGATCTGGCGCGGTTTATGCAGTGGCCCGACCAAGGGCGAGGCACGGTTCGGCAGCGGCGCTTTCGGCATGGACGATGAGGATGTGCCGTATGTGCTCGACGCGCAGGCCAATATCACTTGCGTGCAGGACGGGCGTATGTCCTATGGCACACATGACGTGATCGTCGGAAAGGTTGCGGTCGGTTCGCGTCGCCGATGCCATCGAACCGTTGCTATACGTCAATGGCACATACGCGGCGCTGGCGCGCTAGCCACCGAACAGGGTCTGACCGCCATCGACAACAAGCGTCTGGCCGATGATCCAGCGCGATGCTGGCGAAGCGAAGAACAGCACGACATCTGCGACTTCATCGGCCTCGCCAAGACGGCCAGCGGGAATGGTCGCGATGTTCTTCAGATAGGCGGGATCGTTGCGTGCCTTGCGCACTTCCAAAAATGTCCCGGCGCGGTGATGGAACCGGGCGCGATGGCATTCACGCGGATGCCGCGCTCGGCGAGCATGGCGGCCTGACTGGTCGTATAGTGCATCAACGCAGCCTTCATTGCACCGTAGGGCGGCGCAACAATCGACGGCCGCAAACCGGCTATCGATCCGATATGAACGATCGCGGCGTCCTTCGCCTGCTCCAACCACGGCATGGCCTCTTGCAGGTGCGCCACGTGCCCAGAACGTCGGTTGTGAATGCAGCGATCCAGTCCTCCTCGGTGTCGGATCGCGCGAACGCCGAGACGTTGTTCACAAGAATGTCGATGCCATCGAGCGCGTCAGCGGCAGCCGCGACATAGCCTTGGATCGATGCAGTGTCGGAGAGGTCGCATATCGAGGTGTGCAAATTTTCGGGGCTGGAACATTCCGCTTTGAAATCTAGCGAGCGCGCTTCGCTGCGTCCGCAGACGGACACGCGCGCTCCGGAATGTATAAACTTTTCCGCGATGGCGCGGCCGATGCCGCGGCTGCCGCCGGTGACGATGGCTTTGCGCCCCGTGAAATCGAACACGATATCCTCCCGGCTGTTTTGCGCATTGTCGGGCGTTTCCGCGTACGGCCCGTGGATTTTTTCTGATGCACGCATGAAAAGAGATGATCCGCAGACCGTCGCGAAGTTCGGAAGCCGGTGCTAAGGCTGTGGCATGTTCATCGGCGAACTCGATCCGGAAATCGTCGCGGCGCGTCTGAAGCAGGCCGCGAGCGCACGCGCCATCGATTTCACCGCACTTCCGCCGGGCGAGGGCCGTGCTGTCGCGATGCCGCGGCGCTGTTCTTCAACGACGGTCAA
The DNA here is from genome assembly GCA_037201525.1 of Rhizomicrobium sp. Taxonomy (GTDB): domain Bacteria; phylum Pseudomonadota; class Alphaproteobacteria; order Micropepsales; family Micropepsaceae; genus Rhizomicrobium. The sequence goes on from JBBCHP010000019.1 coordinate 184,529, forward strand.
CCGGATCTGGCCGAGATTCGCAATCTTTCGATTCCCGGCGCGGACGGACGCATGCGCGCGCGACTCTATCGTCCGGCCGTGGAGCCAACGGGTGCGATCCTGTACGCGCATGGCGGCGGCTGGTTTCCACTGCAATGTGGATACGCATGATCGGTTGATGCGCCTGCTCGCGCTTCGAAGCGGCGTTGCCGTTCTGGGGCATCGACTATCGGCTCGCGCCCGAGCATCCTTTTCCTGCCGCTTTGGACGATGCGCGGGCTGCATGGAACTGGCTCTGTGCGAATGCGGCGTCTCTGGATATCGAGCCAGACAAGCTTGCAATCGCAGGGGACAGCGCAGGCGCGAATATCGCGCTCACAACGGCGCTTTCTTTGCGTGATAAGGGCGGAACTCTGCCTTCGGCGCTTGCGCTGTTCTATGGTTGTTATGCGCCGGATTTCGATACGGAAAGCCATCGCATTCTCGGCGATGGGCGCTTTGGTCTCACCACCGCGCGAATGCGCTGGTATTGGCAGAACTATGTCGGTGACCTGACTGCTGCGCCGGCGCTTGCGGCGCCGCTAAGGGCTGAACTGACTGGACTACCCAGAACCTATCTCAGCCTTGCGGAGCTTGACCCGATCTCGGACGACACCCGCGCGCTGGCGAAGAGGCTTTCATCTGCCGGCGTGCAACACGATCTGGTCGCGTGGCCGGGAACTGGACACGGTTTTTTGCAGATGACGCGCGATGCTGCCATCGCGCGAAAAGCGGTCGATCATGCCGCGGAGTTTCTAAAGTCTGCGCTCGGCTGACTCACACCATCCATCGTCCACCGTTCACGAGGATGGATTGACCGGTGATGAAACGGCCTTCCTCGCTCGCGAGCAGTGCTGCCATTGCTGCAACGTCTTCCGGCTCGCCAATGCGGTCGAGCAGGACTTCTGCCTTGGCGCGATCGACGACGTCGCGATGACCTTCTGCGACGGCTTTCTCGATGGCACGCGTCCGCGTGACTCCAGGACAGATCGCATTGACGGTGATGTTGTATTCCGCGAGCTGTCGCGCCAGCGAGCGTGTAAATCCGATAATCGCCATTTTGGCGGCAGCATAATCGTGGCTGCCGGCGCCGCCGACGAAGGGCGGATTCCGACGACATGTTGATGATGCGCCGTATTTCCGCTCGCTCATGCCGGGCGCGATGAGCCGCGAAAAGCGCATCGTCGTGAAGAGATTTACTTCCAGCACGAACCGCCAGGTCGATTCTTCCGACTTCAGAAACGGACCCTGCCGCTCGCGCGCACTCTGACCGACATTATTGATGAGGATGTCGATCGGCCCGATTGCACGCTCTGCGTCCGGCGACGAAACTCGCTGCGACATCCGCGTTGCAACAATCGCCGCCTTTGGCGAACGCTTTGGTTCCGTGCTTCTCGATTTCGCTGCCCACGGCCTTTGCCGCATCCCCGTCTAGATCGATGACGGCGACGATTGCGCCTTCTTCGGCAAGGCGCAGCGCACAGCCGCGTCCGATGCCCTGTCCCCCGCCGGTCACAAGCGCAGTTCGGCCAATCAGGCGTTTCGAAGTCGTTCCCATGACTGTGAAAAGGCTTTTTCCGCATTGTTTTTGCAAGCAAAAACGACATGACCTGAGGTCATTTGCGCATCACCAAAAATGGGTTTGCGGGGTGCGGGCGCTCCAACAGTATGGCCTTCGTCCCCATGTGGTGGACAGACAAACAAGAGTTGGGGAAGCTCACCAGGGCGGGCTTTTGGCTTTCGGAAGGTCGAGATGATGCTATTGGAGCATCATGCCAAGGAGCTACTGGGGACGAAGCGGGTTCCCGGTGCCCGAGGGCATCTTGGTAATGTCGGCGCGCTCTGGCGTCGGCACCTTTGCGCTTCCCCGCTGTCGTTAAAGCACAGGTTCCTGTGGGCGGGTCGCGGCAAGGCGGGCGGTATCGTTTCCGTCGAAACCGAGGCAGGGCTCGACGCCGCACTCGCGCGCGTGATGGGTATGACCATCAAGGGGCACAAAGTGCGTGCCTGTCGCATCGAAACACCGGTAGATTTCGCTGCGGAGTGCTATCTCAGCCTGTCGGTCGATGCCGATGCGGGCGGCATACGCGTAATGATGTCTGCCGATGGCGGCATAGACATCGAAAATCAGGCGCTGCGCGAGAATGTCCTGACGCGGGTGGTTGCTGCGGATCTCGTCATGTCGATGCCGCGATCGCCGCGTTGGCGACGCGCTTGCCGTCTCATTTGCGTCCGGCACTGGCCGAAGCCGGTCACGCCATTGCGCGTCAGTTCTTTGCGCTCGAAGCACTGCTTGTCGAAATCAATCCGCTGTTCGTGCGCAAGGACGGTAGTTGGATCGCCGGCGATGCCAAGCTCGTGATCGACGAAAATGCATTGCTGCGCCAGACTGCCTTGCGCACACTCATCGAAGAAGACGCAACACTCTATCCTGAAGCCGCGCTTAAGATGGCGCAGGGGTTCGATTTCGTCGTCCTCGATCCGGGCGGAGACATCGGGCTCGTCACGACCGGCGCCGGTCTCAGGCATGCAGCTGATCGACGAGCTGGTGGCGCGCGGGGCATCGCCCGTTCAATTTCTGTGACATCCGCACCGGCGGCTTCAAAGGCGATCCGAGCAGGCTGATCCAGGTCTTCCGCTGCGATCGTGGAAGGACAGAACGTCTGCTCCATTCTAATGAACTTCTTCGCCGGCATGACCGATCTGGGAGAACTCGCGAAGCTTCTGCTGGTCGCCATGGACAGTGTGCCGGAGATGAAGCGGATTCCTGTGACGGCGCGCATGATCGGCAACGGGCTCGCCGAAGCCCGCGCCGTTTTTCGCGGCGGCCGGCAATCCGATCGCGATCGAAACTGATCTCGAGAGCCGCGATTGCACGCGCGGCCGCACGGGCGAGGGGCGGTGTCATGATCCGCGATCTCGTCACGCCTGGCATGCCGGTCATCGTGCAAGGACTGACCGGCCGCGCGGGGTCGCGATCAGACCGTGCGCATGCTGAAATACGGCACCAAACATCGTCGCCGGTGTTTCGCCGCGCGACGACGATGCCGCAACCGTCCTTTGCTTTCGCAGCTGCGCCGAGGCGGTTGCCGCCACAGGCGCGAAAGCCACTGTCATCATCGTGCCGCCGCTCGCCGTGCTGGCGTCAATCCGCGAGGCAGCCGAGTCTGGAATAAAATTGATCGTGGCGATCACCGAAGGCATGCCGATCCATGACGCGCTCAAGGCGCGCGCGCTCGTTCGTGATGCTGGTGCGCGTTGGATCGGCGCATCGACGCCGGGACTCGCGATACCGGGAAAGATCAAGCTCGGCTTTCTTCCGACATCTCGCTCGCGCCTGGTACGCTTGGTGTGATGTCGAAGAGCGGAACCCTTTCCTACGAAGTTTGTCATCGCTTGGTGTCGCGCGGGCTTGGACAAAGCCTCTGGGTCGGCGTCGGCGGGCGACCCAGTCAAGGGAACGCGCTTCGCCGATCTCCTGCCGGTGTTTGCGGACGATCCCGGCACGGACGCCATTGTCGTCGTCGGCGAGATCGGCGGCAATGAAGAGAAGAATTGGCGCGGCGGATCGTCGATACAGGTTTCTCCAAACCGGTGTTCGCGCTGCTGGCAGGTCGCAACGCGCGCGAAGGCGTGACGATGGGGCATGCCGGTGCGCTCATCGGCGGCAATGGCGGATCGATCGAGGCGAAGGCGAAGGCTCTGGAAGCCGCCGGTGTCACGGTGTGTACGCGGATCGAAGAATTGGCGAATTCGGTCGCGGTAGCAATCAAGAGATTCACGCGCAACACGGAAAAAATGACGGCATGAAAACTTCGGCGGGGACCATGAATCAGCATACGGCGGCGGCGGACTGAGTTTGCCGCAGACGGATTTGCTCGCAATACGCATCGAGCGGCGCGAGGCCGGAAACGTCGCCTATGTGACGGTAACGAACGAGGCGCGCCGCAATGCACTTCCTGTGGAAGGCAGGCTGGCGCTCGCCAACACGATGAAGGCAATCGGAAACGATCCCGAGCTGCGCGTGGTGGTGCTGAGCGGCGCGGGGCGACAAGTCCTTCATCGGCGGCGCGAACATCAACGAGATGTCGGTGTTCCCCGATCCGGTAACGGCAGAACAAGGAAGCCGCACCACACATCTCGCCGGCGATGCCATCCGCCGCGTTCCAGTACCCGTGATCGCGCGCATCAACGGCTATTGTCTCGGCGCGGGCATGGAGATCGCTGCGTCTTGCGACATGCGCGTCGCCTCTGACAATGCGATGTTCGGCATGCCCGAGGTGAAGTATGGCCTGCCATCAGGCATGGAAGCATGCTTGCTGCCCCGTCTTATCGGCTGGGGAAAAGCGCAGGAGCTGGTGTTTACGGGTGAAATGATCAGTGCGCAGGAAGCGCATCAGTGGGGATTTGTTGAGCGTCTTGTCACGCCGGACAAGCTCGACGAGGCGACGGAACGCTGGGTATCGAGCATTCTGGTCGCTGGCCCGATTGCGATCCGTATCCAGAAAGAGCTCAATCGCGACTGGGAGCGGATGTCGATTGCCGATGCCGTGCAACAAGGTATTCGCGCCGTCGGCCGCGCGCATACGACGGGTGAGCCGCGGCGCATGATGGAAGCCTATCTCGCCAAGCGTCTGAAGAAAGTAAAATAGACCCAACGCGGTCAGGGAGTCGGAAATGTCGCTGGAAGTGAATATCGATCAAGCCACGCCAGGGTTATCGAAAGGTGAAGTCGATTATTTCCGCAAGGAAGGATTCGTCCTGCCGGAACAGGGCCTGCCGTCCGATGCCGTGGCCGCGATGCAGGGAATCGTTGAGCGCGTCGTGCGCGACAACGCCGATTGGCAGAATTTGCTCCGTATGGTGCATGTCCCCAAACGCCCTGGCCTTCTGGAAGGCGTCGTCGGTGGCGAAGATGTGTTCAGGCTGATGTTTCATCCGGTACTGCTGAGTGCGGCGGAGAGCATCCTCGGGCCCAACCTCATCATGTGGGGCAGTGAGATGTTCGCGAAGCCGCCCGGCGTCGGCAAGGGCACGCCGTGGCATCAGGACTGCTACAACCCGGTGATCAGGTCGGGCAACGGTGCAGACCGCGCCACAACGTTGATGGTCTGGATCGCCGTCGACAAAGTGGACAAAGGGAATGGCTGTCTGCAATTCATCGCGGGCTCTGGCAAGAACGGCCCGCTCATGCACCAGAAAAACCCCAAGGCCGATGCGCTGCTGAACTTCGAGGCAAATCCGGATTTGCTCCGATCTCAACAAAGCCGTACCGGCGATCCGAAACCCCGGCCAATTTTCGATTCACGATTACTACGTCGTGCATGGCGCCGAAGCGAACACGTCGAACCGCCGTCGCGCCGGTCTCACATTTCACTATATCTCGTCGGAAGATTACTACGACCGCAGCAGCATGGCCGTGGGTTCCGGTCTCGCTGCGCCTGCGCCGCTGGCCAAGCGCCCGATCTGGCTTGTGATGGGTGAGAACAAGAACGAGCGGAATGATTTCCTCACGGGTCATCAGGGTCTCGAAGACCTCGACGAATTCGCAGATCAAGAGCGTCAACGGATGACTCGGCTTCTTTCATAAGAGGACCAGTGCTGATCGCTTGCGGCGGTGCCTACCCATGTCGTTTTCGGGTATGGCGGTGGACGGAAGGCCGTGATTTGCGAAACAACCCTTTCGCCTTGGTGGCGAATGGTCTTTGAAGCGTTTCCTCATTCGCTGCCAGCGAACCAACTGATCGAGAACTTCGCTGTACCGGTACGTCCAAGCAGTGGTGCAATTACGTTGAGCGCTACGCGCATTTCGTTCCTCAAACCCGAATGGCGGATTGACGACAAGCAAGCCTGCTGCCGCCATTCGTTCTCCCACCGCTCCAGGCTCAATGTCGAGTCGAACCATCTTGTGAATGCCGGTTTGTAAGACTTCGCCGCAGAACGCATCAGCGGACGGCCGCCGATTTTATTGGAAACCAGACAATCACAATGGCCGTTGAGAACCGGCGCTGAATGTCAGAGACTGCTCGTGCGGCCTGCGCGAATTCATCCGCCATTTCGTATGGCGGATCTATCAAGATGAGCCCGCGTCTCTCGGGTGGCGGCAGCAGAGCCGGCAACCGCGAATAACCATCGGCTTCAAATACTTTGGCACGGGCGAAGGGCTTCAGCGCAAGAGCGAGCACGGTTGCATCCTCATCGCGTTTTTCGATCGCGACAAGCCTGTCCTGCGCGCGCAAGAGCTTTGCTGCGATCAGCGGCGATCCGGGGTAATTGTTTGGCGCCAAAACTGCGCGCGATTTGTAGATAGGACTGCAGCGCTTGTGGCCCGCCATCCAGAGCGCCAAGCCGCGCTATTCCCCATTCGGCCTCGCCCGACCGTTTTGCTGCTTCGCTATTGAGATCATAAAGCCCGCGCCCGGCATGCGTATCGATGACCGCGAACGGCGCGTCTTTCTTCCGCAGATGCGCAAGAACGGTGACGAGAGCGATGTGTTTGACCACATCGGCGTAATTCCCCGCATGGAAGACGTGGCGGTAGTTCATGCTCGCATGATGAACAATTTTGGAAATCAATCCATACTGCTTCGTCAGGAGAAAGTAATGCGCCCCGCGAATTGGCCCAGGCTGGCGACGACAATCGCTCTAAGTGCCGGCGCAACGTTGGCGCTGATCGTTTCCTGGCCGGGCCATCTCTCATACGACTCCATCATCCAGATTCATGACGGCCAAACGGGATTTTATCACTCCTGGCATCCGCCGGTGATGGCCTGGCTGCTGGGGTTGCTCAATACTTTGCTTCCGGGGGGAGCGTTGTTCGTTGTCTTGGACGTCGTCATTTTTTTTGGCGCTCTTATTTCTTTGCTTTGGATAAAGCCGCAAACCTCCTGGGCTGCTTTTGCCTTTGGTATTCTGCTTTTGCTTTTGCCGCAGGTCTGGCTTTACCAGACGATCGTCTGGAAAGACGTCCTGTTCGCGAACGCTTCGGTTGCCGGGTTTACCGGCTTGATTTGGACGGAGACACGGTGGAATGGCGCGGGCGCACCAAGGATTCTGCTGACCGCTAGCTTTGCTGCTTTGGTCTTGGCGACACTGACGCGCCAGAACGGCATCATTGTTCTCATATCGGGTGCAGCGTGCCTGGGCCTTATGGCGTTTCGACGCGCAGGTTTGCGCGCAGCCATTGCGTATTGCGCCATCGCGCTCGCGGCATCTACGTGTGTGGTGCTTGCAGTATCCGCCGCACTTGCGCTGCGCAGCGATGACGGTGAAGGCCCGAGGCTGCAGCTCAGGCTGTTGCATCTTTACGATCTGACCGGCGCTGTGGCGAGGGAGCCTTCCCTCCCGCTTGAGAAGCTCGATGCAAACGCGCCCAAACTCGCGCGACTGATACGCGGTGACGGCGCGCGTCTTTATACGCCAGAACGCAACGATACGCTTGTCGCTCACAGGCGTTGCAGAACGCGCTCGCCGCTACACCGCCGAGCTTGTTGTCCGCGCAATGGAAGGATCTCGTTTTCAGTTACCCCTGGCTTTATTTCAGAGTGCGCGCATCGGCTTTTGAATGGGTTTTGCTGACGCCGGACATTTCTGCTTGCCGGCCGATCTTCGTTGGGGTGGACGGACCGGCCCGACGAAATGAGTCAACTCGGGCTGACGCCGCGAAAAGATTCACGGGATTTGGCTCTGCAGGCCGCCGCAAGGACTGTCCTGGGGACGCCTGTATTCTCACACATCACTTATCTGCTATTTGCGTTGGGCGCGTTGGTCGTCCTGCTTCGGCGCCGAGCCCAGGGCGATCTGGCGATGGCTGCAATGCTGATCTCTGCGTTGTTATTCACGGCCAGTTTTTTCGTTATCTCTATAGCCTGCGATTATCGCTACCTGTATTTTCTCGATATGGGCGTCGTTGACCGCCGTTTTCTATCTGGCGACAGAGCCGCGCTACTTGTTCCAGGTCGTGGCGATGTGATCCGGATCGTTCTGTGAGTTTCGCTCCGAGGATAGAAAATCATAGTATCCGCAGCGATTCCCGCCGGGATACTCCCGGCAGATCGTTGGGCGCGCCGTGTAGATCGTGCAGCGTCGTGCTTCGGTGTCAAAAAAACGGCAGATTCGCGGCGCATGGCATATTTTGCACCGACTTCGACCTTGGTGAATTTCTTGCGGGCTTGTTCGAACGTCAGGCCGAAATATTTTGCAAGCCGCTCTACGTCCCGCTTTGTGAGTTGAATCAGAGGATAGGAACAGCAATAGCCGGGGCACTTTGCACAATTGTACATCTACAGACTCTTTAGATTTCAGTATCCATAACAGGATTCGCAGGCTGTCTATAAGCCAATGATACGTCTTGGGTTCTGCAGCCCATTCCCGCAATTCGGAATAATTCGGTAACCAATCATAAAGCGCACGCCCAAACCAAATCTTCATCGGCTCCGGCGACACTGTTGCCCGCATCTCAAGAGAGACCCGGGGCTTGGGTCAGTACGCTTTGCCGATTTCTCTTAACAATACCAAGCCTTCGCCGCGTCCTTATTGGGTAAGCGCGCGCGAGCGCGCGAATACCAAGGCAATGCTGCTCGAAACCGCGCGGGCCCTCGTCGCGCGGGAAGGCGAAGCGGCTTTCAGCCTGGGTTCTCTTGCAGACGAGGCGGGACTCGCGCGCGCTACGATTTATGGGTTCTTTTCCGGAAAACGCGATCTGATCGCGGCGCTGGAAGCCGAGGGCGCAAGACCCGGTCGTGCGGAGGACGAACAACCGGCGTCTGACTCCAAATCCGGACCGGAAGTGCGCGGCATCCCGCCGCGGGAAACCGAACCAAAGCCTGTGGACGAGGCTACGGAACATCCGTTGGAGCCCGTTGCGCTGGAAGAAGGGCCCATAGAAGCTTCATCGGTGCCCGAAGACGGCGTTGGTGAGTTTTCCGAAGAAACCGCACAGAGTGCGATCGGGAATGCCGGGCCGGTCCTATCCGGCGAACCGGCCCCACAAGAATCCGAAGCTGTCTCAGGCCCTTCCGATCAGGCCGAATCCGGTCATCATGAAATCCCGGAATTGATCGAAACGGGGGCAAACACAGATGTTGCAGTCCGTGAAGACGAGCCAGAGGCGCTGACCCCCTTCGAAGAGGGACGGCGCGTGCATGCCGCGCATCTTGAGGAAATTGCAAAAAGGCTGATCCTCCCTGAAAGCGCGCTGAAAGAGGGGACGAACGCCGTTATTTCCAGACTGGAGACCCGCTTGCGCGTGCTCGAGAAATCGATCGCAGGTCTGGAAACGCGGCAGAATGTCTTGCCGGACGAAACGGCAAAAAAGCTCAAACCTGTTTCAGATCTTGTCGCACAGCTTCAGACGCGCGCGGACGCTCTGGAAGATCGCCACCGTCAGGCGCTTGCCGAGCTTCGGTTAAACATCCACGAATTGTCGGCAAAGCAAGGCGCATTGGAAACTGTGCATGACACCACCGGCCCGGAAGTGGCCGCTTGGCAACCAATATCCAAGACACAGTCTCAGCCTGTCGAAAAAAAACCTGCCGAAGACGACGAGGAAACGCCCACGGACAATGGCGAGGAAAACTCAAAGGCGACGTATCTTTCCACCGCGAGACATCTTGCCAAGGAAGGCGCACGGCAAGCCGCAGAACGCCAGATCGTTGAGGAAGAAGAAACTCGCGCGCGGCGCCGCCGGCTGATGACGGCTGTTGGCGTGGCTGCGAGTTGTCTGGTTGTTGTAGGGGTCTTGTTCGAAATGAAGCCTTCGCCCCACGGCGTGAGTGTCGCCCGCTCAAAGTCAGTGGCGTCGGCCGCGCAACCGAAAATGCAAGCCTCGCGCGCACCTCTCGACCGTCTGACTGCCCTCGCAAACAAAGGCGATGCGCGCGCCGAACTCGTCATCGGTCTCAAATATCTCAAGGGTGACGGCGCAGCGGAAAACGACAAGGAAGCGTCGCGCTGGTTTCAGAGCGCGGCTCAGGCCGGCGACCCCGTCGCTGAAAATCTTCTTGCACGCTATACCAGGCCGGACGCGGCGTGCCCGTCGATACAAGGCTTGCG